>JAAVCP010000072.1 GCA_014802265.1 Bacteroides sp.
CTTGTATTGTCATGGTCCTCCGGGGCGGTTGCCCCTTCGGTCTATCCTGTGTCATCGTTTTCAATGTCCTCTCTGCTCCCGGTACCGCTCCGGCGTGGTGCCGTCGTTTCCCGTTTGCGGCTGCAAAATTACAACCGTTTTTCACGCTGTGCAAATATTTTTATGTTCTTCGGCATATTTTACTCAAAAATTATCCATAATAATCTGGTAATCATATAAATCAATAAATGTTAAAATATATTTTATAATGTTAATTCACTAAACTTTTTACATATAGTATGGGATATCCTGCCAATTCCATGTATCCATTTTTCTGAAAAATCTATCCCGATTTGAAGCGGTCAACAATAAATTCAGTGATTTTTTCAATAATCTGCCTCTGTTACAATAAACCTGCCATATAAACAAGAAGACAGATATATCTTGTTCTTTGCGAATATCTTTCGTGTAAAGTAAATAGTGTTGCAGAATACGAGATGAAAATTTCTTTTGAAATTCATCAATAGCCTTATGATACTTATATCCCGAAGACTTGACCTCAATAGGGCAAATTTTATCCTGACGGCTTATCAGAAAATCAATCTCATACGTTACCAATTTAGAATAAATCTTCCGTTTAAAAATCGGATAGTCCATAACTTATTAATTATCATGCAACTTTAATAATTATGTCAGAAAAGGCAAAATGTTTTGATATGGCAAAGCCCCGACTTGGAAAAGTCAGGGCTTTGCTTTATCTCAAATTCCACTATTTTTAGTGGATATTTGTCAGCGGATCACTTTATGAACTTTAACCGTGCCATCTTCATAGAGTTGCCTTATGATCGTGACACCTTTTGTATCGGGAGAGACCTGACGACCACTAAGGTCATAATATTCTGTGCGGACTGCGGATAGAGCCGGCACCTCCGATACCCCTACGTTTTCCTGGTATATCTCTGCCATCTCTGAGCGCACCTCAGTGCCATCTTCCTCTACATATATGCTTTGAAGACCTATCGACTCAACGCCATAAGAATAAAATATAATTGTACGTAACCCTGTATCATCTCCATAGATTCCTACATTATCATAAAAATCATAGGGGATGCGCTCAGTTGGTTCTTCCAATCCCGGACACTCATCAGGATAGAAGGTTACCAAGTCTCCATTGTAGAACACCTCGTAGTAAAGACGGTCTGTAGAGAGTGGATAACCATTGACATCAATATTAGGCACCTGATATGCAAAAACGCCAAAGCCCCAATCGGGCACATACCACATAATATCGGTAAATTCGGGAGCAACGGGTGGGGCACCCACTTCACGTGACAACTTATTTATGACCGGGTGATTAGCAGAATATATCTTGTTGACATAATCAGTGCCGGCATTAACGAGTATCGCCTCATCATTGCATGTCATTGAAGATGTTTCGGCATCGTATGTGAAAGTAATATCATCAAGCATATCAAACCACACCACATACTCGCCATACTCATTGTAAAAACATTTGTCAACTGCCCCAATAAAATAAGCATCACACAGATAATTGGTATCTATCCCGAGATATTGATTTGAGGCAAATGTAATTTTGTCACCTGCAAGTGAACCTTTTATATACGAGTCAGGCAGTGACTCCAACACGCCGCCTACGTAAACTGCATCTCCATCAAACCCAACTTTCACCTCATGACCCATCTGACCGTCAGACAGCGTCCATGATTCAGTTGCAATACCCTCCGGAAGAGCAAGCGCAACACCAGTATGATCGGTCATAACGATATCATAGTCACCATATCCTGCCCAACGGTAGGACTCTTCCCCGGTCTTATAGCACAGACCCAATACTAATTCAGGATCTGCACTTACAATTTTGCCATCGACAACATCATAACGGTATTCCAAATTCTCAGTAGGGCGATACCATATCTCCCAAGCATCTTCATAAAGCTCACAGGCAGTAAGATAAAGAGTTCTGCCATTAGTGGGATCAACGGCTATTTCCTGCATACCTTTTACCACAAGTTGATCTCCATCTTTCTCTGCCTTATACCAGTTAGAGGTAACAAGTCCTATCGTAGGGTTGTTAAACCACACATTACCCTCAGCATCCTCAATCATCTCAACCACGCTGCCATTAGATACCATATCAAGGGCATAATCTTCAAGATAGACCTGATAACCCCACGATGCCTTTGTCAACAGCCTTGACTCACCTTCCGGACGCTCGCTTATCTTCATCGGAGCTGCCTTTCTCAAGCTTACTTCCATAGGAAACTCCTTCAAACCTGATAATTGCGGCGCTTGAAACATTCCAACATTGGCACCTGCGGTCAACCAACCCACAGACACCGCTGCAAAAAGTAATTCTTTCCTCATACAAAATTTTTAATGTTATAAACTATATTCTATTGGCAAAGGTAAATAAAAATTCCAATATTCACAACGTTCTGCTATATAAAATCAGGGCTGGAGCATGAAATTTAGACAAAATTTAGTTAATTAATGACTTGGTATAGTGAATGTGTCGGTCGATGCAATGGGCACCCACCGCAATATCGCGCAGCAGATCATCATGCAGGATGGCGAGTAGCTTATGACCCTTAAAGATAACCAGCCCATCCTCAGGGATTTGATTAAGAACGTATTCAGGGGCATACGACCGCTCTCGTCATACTCCACCGATGAGAAAGACCCTGGGCGTGAGGAGAGGCATGTGTGCTCGGTAGCGGACACGAAGCTTCTTGTGCAGAAGGGTCTGTATGAGGAGTGGCCCGGTCTGCAGCGGATTGTCCGTATGGAGCGTGGGCGACTGTGCGACGACCTCAGATCAAAGGAGACAGTCTATTACCTGAGCAGCGAGGAGAAAGATGACGAAATGTATACGCGACCACTGGGAGATTGAGAACAGGCCTCACTGGCATCTGGATGTTACCTTCAGGGGGGACCAATGCCGGATCAGGACAAAGAACGGTGTGCTAAATCTTTCCATAATCAGAAAGTTTGCTCTGTAGCTGCTTAAAAAACAGACTGACAATCTAAGTCTCAGGAGAAGACGTAAGAAGTGTATGCGTAATCTCGCCTATCTGGCAAAAGTTATAAAGGAATGTTTAAAATCATACTCTTACCCTGAATTTTATTAAAAAATAATTAGAAGTAAACCACTAATACAGTTAAGCGAATCCATAAAGTAACCAAATATGGAAGTTGTCTTAATTTTGATTTTGCAACACCACGATAATTAACTAATTTTGCAACCTAAGTCCCTTCGATGATAAACCCGTGAAAACATATATAAACTTAATTATCCTTCTCCTGTTTTTATTCTTCATCATGCCTGCACAGGCAATGAGGAATGAACCTGCCACCTACGACTCGTTGATTAAAGCCAACTCCGATAAAAGCCTTGAACAACTTACCGCCATTGCTTACAAGAATCTTGAACAAGACAATTATGATGAGGCTCTGATGCTTTACAGTATAGTGATCGCCAAAGGTGATGACTCTCTGCAAGGCATTCAGAGAAGAGAATACATAAAGGCTCTTAACAATACAGGCTACATTTATCTGTTCGACCGTTGCAATCCGGGCAAAGCATATCCTTATCTGCTACATGCCCGCCAACTCGCTGAAGCAAGCGGAGAGGATGACCTGTTAGGAGCGATTCTTGATAATATGGCAAAAGTGCATGATGACTTTGGGGATCCTGAGAAAGCCATAGACCTATATAACTTGGCTATGACACATGTTGTTAAGATTGACACTGAGGTGAGTCCTGTAATACAGTTAATGATTTTTAATGACTTGATCAACTGTGCAGTAGCTCATGATATGACTGACAGGATAAATCCAAGCCTTGAAATATTTGACAGTCTGCCACTATATGCCATTCCGATGGGAAGATACTCAAAAGAGATGTGTGAAGGGTTAAGGTTACTTGCTGCCAAGGAAATAATCAGTGCCACCTCCGTTATAAAAAATGCAGAAAAATATATCGACAGCAAACTTGATTCTACCAGATATGTGACCGATCATAATCTTACAATAGCCAACCTCTATCATTTGCGGCAGATGGAAGACAGTGCTCGAATCTATCTTGAGTTGGCTCTCGACAAGGCTATCAGGTACCAACTTCCTGACCGTCTTCCCCGTATATATCGAGGAATGGCAACAGTAGCAGCAGCACGCGGCGACAGTGCTGAAAGCCGCAGAATGCGTCTTCTTGCATACGAAGCAGACGAGAACCTTCACTCATCAAAAATCTACGCCTCTCTGAACACTCTTGAAGCCTCTCAACAGATAGAGGGACTTAATATCAAGTTAAGGGAAGCAGACATAAGACACAAGCACCGCGTGACAGTTATATGGATCTTGATTGTGGCAATGACGCTGGTAGGAGCATTGCTGGCTTTAATCGTAATCCGTAACCGACACCTCTCGGCAAGTCTCCGGGAATTAGTTGCCCGCCATCAAGCATCAATCAGTTCCGAAGAAGCCAACGCAAGGCTACGCAAAGAATATGAGGACACTATAGCAAACCTACAAAAAGAGCTTGAGAAGTACCCACCATTGCCCGATGCACCGGACGATTCCCAACAAAAAGGGATGACACTTCCGGTTGATGAAAGTGAACGGTTGCGAATTATCGGGGAAGTGAATGAAACCTTCAGTAAGAACCCGGAAATATATGAACCCGATTTCTCATTGGAACGTCTTGCCGAGCTCACCGCTACCAAACCGCGTTATCTCTCCTCGCTGCTCAATGACACAATGGGGAAATCGTTCAGTGTGCTCTTGGCGGAAGCGAGGGTGAAACGGGCTTGTGCAATTCTGCTGTCGCCTGACTTCAAGAAAACAAAGACAATTGAGAGTATTGCCATCGAGGTAGGATATAAATCACGCACTCACTTTACGGCAGTTTTTAAGAAAATCACCGGCGTTACACCACTCCAATATGTAGCTATGGCAGAATAGCTATTAATTTCCATAATAAATAACCTATTTATTTATAATAAATTATAACTTTATAATGTCTTAATTCAAGAATAAAGACATTATTTTAACGCCATTATTTGTATATGGCTAATGATATGGTTAATTTTGTGGACAGATTCCACATTGGCAATATAAAACTTCATAATATCTAAATTAACATGAGATCAATTTTACTCTCGGCATTTGCGGCTACCGTTACATTGACAGCCTCCGCCACCACATTCAAGGAGAAATATCACCTTGACCAACCTGTGGACATGCAGAAAGAGCTTATGAGCAAAAACATCATGCCTCTCCATGCCCCTGCGACCCTATCTGACAGCGAACTGGTAACAGACCCTCAGGGAACAAAGTCACGCTACGCCATGTCAGTAAATATATTTCTTTCCAATCTTGGCGCCACCCATGTTGGTGGATTCGGGGCTGAAGTGGTTATATCTGATGACGAAAGCACTTTTTATTCAAAAGCCTTTACGCTAAACTTTTTTCAGCAGGGATATTCCGCAGGCAGTATCGAAGGTGACAAAGTGGTATTCCCTTCCGGGCAATATATCTACAATACCGCTGACGGAGAGAAAGCATATATGTATGCCGCATACCTTGAAGAAGGGGAAGCCTGGCCCGAAATCGTTGACACATTTACATTGACCAAAGATGAGCAAGGGAGATATATCTCAGAAGAGGGCTATTATTTTATGGTATTGACCGAAGAGGAAGCAGAGGCAGGAATCAATGACACTTCCAACATCATCTGCTTCGGCTTTAATTACGTCTTTACCCCCCTTCCGGCAGACGCAGCAGACAATAAACTTCCTGCTGATGCCGAGGTTTTTGAATGTCAGCTTGTCGCCAATAGTCTTGTTGATGCTGGTAATCAAGTAATGAAAGATGTTACCGTGGGAGTCAGCGGAGACAACGTATATATCGGCGGACTCACCGATTATCTCCCCGGTTCTTATCTTATGGGCACAAAGACTTCTGACAACACCATAACCTTTGATTCCCATCAATATATAGGTTACTATGATGAAGGTGACTATCCCTATATCTATGAGTTTACAATGGTCAATCCCATATATTTCGATGGTGAATCTTTATACTTTAACGAAGTTGAAAGTATCAACATGACCTTTGATGAAGAACAAACCATGCTAACTATTGAGGAAGGTGCAGGTATCTTCGTTTGTGCCTACGCTGACATTAGCACATGGAATGAGGTGTATTGGGACATGATGATTGGTGACTTTAACCGCCCCCTGACTCCGCAGGAGGTAAGAGATTTGGAATGTTATGGTTCATACGGTGTCCCTTATATGTTCTTTGAATGGAGCAATATAAGTATGGAGGGCATTCCCATGTCTGCCGACAGACTGTGGTGTGAGGTAATACTAAACGGTAAGCCATATCAGTTTACCCCGGAATATTATGCAGGTCTGACAGAGGCAACCGACAGAGTATATTACAATACCACCGACGTTGAAGGACTTTATACCGGAAGTTACACTACTATCTACCTAAGCGAGTTTGAAGATAATTTTGATAAGATCAAGACAATAGGAGTAAAGGTGGGATATGAAAGCAGTGATGGCATACGCTACTCAGACCTTGTATATGCTAATGGTTTCGAACCGTTTGAAGACGAGGCATTTACTCCATCTACACCCGAAAACTTGGTATATTATAAGGATTACTACAGCAATATCCGCTTTAAGTTTGACGGCAAAGACGTTGAAGGCAACCCCATACCTGAACGCCTGTTGGCAGTAGAAATTCTGATTGACGGTGAGCCTCTTGTGTTCAAAGACAGTGATTATTACTTCCAGGGTGGCGACGGACCAGACGTTACAATCATTGGTCTATCAGAAAACAGCATTAATTATAGCTATTCTCTCATTAATCACTTTGGTGATGAATATCTTCTCTCATTATGGGGTCATGATGAGCTGCCGGAATTCACTACATTGGCAGTACGTGTAGTATGCACCGGAGCTGACACTCTTACCTACAGTGACCTTTATGAGATAAACCTTGAACGTGCCGCAACTCCAGCAAATCCATGGGACGTTGTCTATAACAGAGATTTGCAGGAACTTACATTCGGATCTATGCCTATTGACATCACAGGCAACGGATTGGAGCAATCGAATTATGGCTATGAGGTGTATGTCAACGACGAACTCTTTACCTTTAACGCAGCAGCTTACGACCTTGAGAGTGACATCACTCTGATTCCATACGGAGGGTTTGAATATAACTATTATTTCTACCTCTATACTGACTACGTTTATGATGAGACCACATGGCAGGTCATAGATCAGCAACCGGTTATGCAAATATCTATGGGTAACCAAGAGGGTATTGACATAAATAAAATCGGTGTACGCGCAGTGTATACCGACGGTGAGGGCAATACCACATACTCTGACATTATCAATTCTGACGGCACTACAAGCATCAATGCTATCAGCAATGATAACGCACCTGTCAAGTGGTATAACCTGCAAGGTATAGAAGTAACCAACCCCGAGGCTGGAGCAGTCTATCTGCGTCAGCAAGGTGGCAAGACCACAAAAGTCTACGTAAAATAACCTACCCCCTGTAGAATCCATCTTAATTATATAGCTACCCCTCCCTACGGTAAAATCGTATGGAGGGGTAATTTATTAATTGACCAAACTAATCAAAGGCATTTTTACAATAATCCTATGTCTCAATTGCACAGACACTCAACGGGAACAATCTAAATCCCATCCGCACGGCGATAGGCATAGTTGCCAACAGCCGTCATTATCATCATAATTACCAGTCACCCCAGGCTGACTCATATAGACCACACTCTCGGCATACTATTCGGTAGTGGTAGTCTTTCCACACCATTTAGGACCTCTTACCAATACAGCTCCCTTTGCGTCAAGTTTATTCCGAAGTAATTCATCAGCGATTCTTGGACGATACTGAATATTCTGTGTCCTGCCATTCATTTGTTTAAATTACTCTACAAAATTATATAATTTTTCTATTCGGCAAATTGTAGATATATAAATATTTAATGTACCAACCTCCCTATAGATATTTATAAATATACTATATTTCATACATCAGAATCCATACATTTCATACATCTATATTTTAAAATTTTGTGTATTAATAATTTATTTACTATCTTTACAGACTGAATCAAAATAATTTCATTATGTCAACACTTCATTAGAGCGTGCCACAGATTATGTAGACGCAGTGGTCCACTCAGATATAAACAGAGCAGACGGAACCATTAAAAACCCGGAAAGAGTGTACCGGTTATTGAGGTCTTACGCAAGACATTTAGGCACACAAACCTCTCTTTCTGCAATCAGGGCCGACCTATCAAGTAATGAAAGCAGTATGTTTGATGTACGGACAGCACAAAGTTACATAAATGCACTAAAACTTATTTTTGTAATAGAGGATATGCCGGCATGGAATCCCAATCTAAGAAGCAAGGCTGCCATACGCACAAACGATACCAGATACTTTGTAGATCCTTCAATAGCAGTGGCTGCACTCGGTATAGGACCTAAAGATTTGATTTCAGATCTCCGCACATTCGGGTTTATATTTGAGAATTTATGTGTGCGTGATCTTCGTGTTTATGCAGAAGCCTTAAACGGCAACGTATATCACTACAGAGATAGTCTGGGACTTGAATGTGATTGCGTAATACACTTGCGCAACGGACAATATGGTCTTATTGAGATAAAACTTGGCGGTGACAAACTTGCGGAAGAAGGAGCCGCCAATCTTCTAAAGTTACGTGCCAAGATAGATACCGATAAAATGTCATCACCTTCATTCATGATGGTTCTTACTGCAGTGGGGAACTTCGCTTACCGACGGAAAGACGGTGTATACGTAGTCCCTGTCACAACCTTAAAGAATTAGAGGTGTCCTCGCAGAATATTCAAAAAATAGGGAGGCCAAGCGACCTCCCTAAAGTAAGTAAAGCAGAATAGTGGTAATTAGATTATGTATTATCTTACAGACATCTTTTTAGCCTTACCGTTGACAACCACAATATACGTCCCGGCAGTAAGATTTGAATTCCTCATTTTCATACCACTTATAGAATAAATTTCAATATCGCTATTATCCGAGGAGATAAACTTACCATTCTCAAACCCTACAGCTTTATGATCAGCAATTCCATTAACAGAAGTTGTATTAGTATTGATTACGAAATTCGATCCTGCAAGCCAGGAAGCAATTTCCATACCTCCGACACCGACCCAAAGTTCATTATTTGATTGATAGATTCCATCCATCAGCTTTTTGAAAATTAACTGATTCGGTGCAAACGAATAACTGTCAGTAGTTAAGTATGACACTTTATTGAATGAAACTCCAATAAACTGAGGTAAATCGAAAATCAGTTCATCTTGTGTGCGCTCGCCTTTCACAGCAATGGTCACAGGCACATAGTCATCTTTAAACCAACTGCTATTAACCTCGAACTCTAACCAAATTTCATCACCTTTTTCTGCAAAAGTTATAGTTGTCTCTGTTTGCTCTGAACGGATGTTATCATATGCCATAGAGACTGATGATACTGTCGCGTCTTCCGGATATACATTTATTTCATCTCTCACCAAATTAAGACGCATACCAGGACAGATAACATTCATAATTA
Source organism: Bacteroides sp. (assembly GCA_014802265.1). Classification (GTDB taxonomy): domain Bacteria; phylum Bacteroidota; class Bacteroidia; order Bacteroidales; family Muribaculaceae; genus Lepagella. The sequence continues at coordinate 9,644 of JAAVCP010000072.1, forward strand.
TGTCATCATTGTATACTTCAAGTAAATACACATCCTTACTATCATTTCTTATATTAAGTCCATCTTCTGCAATAGTTAGCCTAAAGTCCTCAACCTTATCAAAACTAACAGGGGCATCCGGATCATAAGGTTCTGGTGTAGTGGCTATAGCAGCAATCAGAGTAATCTCCTCTCCAGTTTCTGATAGTCCTAATGACTGTCCACTCATAAAAATAGCCTCTCTACGCATAGAGTCTACAAAGCTACCTTCTACAGGTACATAATGTTGGAACATTCCTGAAATACTCATTGCATCCTCATTGTAATTTACATACATTGCGAATCCACCTTCAGAATATGGTCCTTGCGGCGTATCAAATTGTATTGTTGCGGAATAAATCCCTCCTTCCGGAAGTTTATTCGGAGTCAATTCAGCTACCGCTATTGCGTCTGACCAATAGATTTTACCTGATCCCACCTTGTTTCCACAACGAATCTCAATTTTATCATTATAAGAAGTCCCAGGAATATAGCAACGGTACTTATTATTACCAAGAGAACCCCAATCAAATGACTGCCCTGTAACTGACGTCTCATAAAAACGGATACTACCGGGTAAAATACTGGAATCTCCGTCAATGTACCAGCCTAAATTTGGGAAATTATCTGTCGTGTATATATAAGGTTCTCCATTAACTAATACCTGCCAACACAACCATTCTGCAGGAATCTCTTCTCCATTTAGACCTTCAGGATGCATAGTAAAATCAACACAATTGGCTATATCATTATCCCATAGTATATCTGTAGGATTCTTTGGTTGCCCAAGGTAGACATCTACATAATACAGCTCAGCACTCTTTGCCAAACAATATTCCGGTCCCGTTTCACCTGCCCACAACTCACTGTTAAGAGAATATTGGCCATCTGCAATGGCAGTCAGCTCAAATAAATTTTGCAATTCGCCATCTCTTATGGCATACGTGTACTGAAGATAGCCCCCATTAGATCCAACATACTGGGGTGCATGAAACCTTATATTGCCTTCAGCATCTTTTGTACCGGTGAGCCATCCAAGCATCAAATCTTGAAACCATACTGAATCATCTTTGGTTACCATTTGCAATAACTTTTCATCTTCTGACCACCCAGTACTATACTTCATATTATAATATGAGATATTACCATCTACAGGAGGGACAGCCGCCGTTTCATTAAAGCGCTGAAACGATACTTGTGTCCACCACATTGTACCATTTCCATTGTTAGTCTCAAGACGAAGTATGACGTTATTACCCTCATAATCTTTCAGATTCAACTCGCTTTTATCTTCGTTAAATGTAAAGATAAACTCATCAAGCATTATCTCCTCATTATTCACATCAAGATAATAAGCCTGTATGCGTTGATCATTAGACACTTGTTGCGGGGTCTTGAAAGTAGCCTCATTTGCATCTTCACTTACCTCACCGATTGACCATCCATCACCACATAACTTGTGAATGTAAAGCATAGAATTCTCAAAAGCTATCTTCTGTACATAGCTGTAACCATCGTAATACCAATTCTCATTGGTAGGTGCATAGTAACATGCTGACAAGTATTCTGTCGTTGCTCCAGTCGGTGGCTGGTTCACCCCCGCGTTAGCTCCCATGGCAGACATAAGTCCAACCATAAAAATCATAACAAAGTGTTTAAAAAAGATTTTTTTCATGATAAACTGTTTTAATTAAACTAAGAAAACTTTTTGCAAAAGTATTTCTTTCTCTCCACATCGCCTAAAAATATGATTGTCACTCTGTTTAATATGCGGCAAATTAAACACATTGCATGTTTACGTAATTTTAAACAAAATATAGCTTACTGATACTTAGCAGCTTAATATGTTTGATATTTCTTAAACAGTTTAATCTCCATGAATGTACTATTAAGACATCCCTCTTCATGATGTCTTTCTTTCTTGTGCGAATTGAATGTATTGGGCCGGGGTCATTCCCGTTTCCCGTTTAAAGGCGGAGGTGAAAGTGGCCCGGCTCTTTATTCCAATGCTCTCCGCTATGGCATCAACAGTGAGATTATCGTAGGCAGTACCTGTCTCAAGTCGGCGGCACACAGCACGTACTCTTCGCGAATTGATAAGATTGCGGAAGGTGGTATGATACTTCTCTGAAATAATCGTTGACAGCAATCGTGGCTTTATGCCGGTAAGTACTGAGAGCATGGCGGCACTGAAGTCTGAGGAAAACAATTCCTCAGAACCGGAAAGCACTTCCTCTATTCGCTGTACCTCTTCTGTAAATAATCGCTCAACCTTAACGGCAGTAGGCTTATCCATCTTCGGAGTCTCTATAGACTTAGCTTCTACAGCGGCCTCTTCCCTCTCACAGCAATCCTTATTATCATAAGATTCCTCGTCGGTTACACATTCTTCATTAACAGTTGATCCCCCCTCTTGCTCAAGACAAATCTCTTTAACCGAGTCTTCTTCCTCAGAGATAGACTTCCGGGGAGAATTACTCAACTCCAGCAATTCCACATAACGAAGATAAAGCACCCTGTTTTTCTCCTGTAGCTTCTTCATGAAATATAAAAGCATTCCTATGATAATCGCCGCTAAAACTACAACCACTAAGCCGCTTATGCTCCAACGAAGCAGATTCCGGCTTTTCTCCTTTTCCAACGTGAGATTTAATTCCATGGCATCCATCTCCTCTGCCAACTCAGCTTGCTTAAAGGAGCTGATCTGCGAGAATGATGTCATCTCACGTCTTAGCCGATTAGCTTTCTCAGCATACTTCCCTGTCATAAACTCATTGCCAAGACGTGAATACATCTCTTCAAGTGCCTCATACACCTGAAGCTCCATATCCTGACCATGCTTCGGGTCAACGAGTTTTTCCGACTCCTTGTAAAAATTCAGAGCCTCATCGTAGTTTCCCGCGTCAGAAGAAATCTTACCCGATATAAAAAAGATACTTGGGAGCACCCTATGGTATGGCAGACGGGAAGACTTGGAAAGTCGAGTGATTATATCCATCGCCCTGCCATGGTCATGACTATGCAAATAAGTCATGATAGAGTCTAACGTCATGTTAAATTTATACCCGTCTTTATTATTTGAGCTGGCTGAAGAGGAAAAGTAACGGTTTAACGCATCCTTAGAGATGCTTTTTACTTTACCTCTATCGGAACATAGAATAAGATTCGAGACAGCATAGTCGGCATAAGCAGAATCCTTTTCGCATGAATTATCAAGCACATTGACAAAATACTCCGCCGATTTATCCAAATAACTATCTACGTTATTTTGCTCTCCCACCGTCAGATATACCACCCCCAACATAAAGTCTACCGGAATCTTAGGGAAAGAATATCGGTCTACAATTTTTCCCGCCTGAATAAGGGCATTCAAGGCATTTCCATAATCACTGTTTTTACTAAAATAGATTTCGGTCTCCGTCAGAGACGCATTAAGTGCTGCAAAGGCATTAATCGTATCATCAGGGGCAAGGAACTTTGCCTGTTTAGAAATATAATGATAGGTTGCAAGGCCTTTCTCAATCTCACCTCCCTCAGTTATGGAGTCGGCCACCTGCAGAAGCTCAGATAATTTCAAATTCGGATCAAACAGCGCATCACTGTTGCTCCCTGAAGTACACCTAACAGAAAGCAACATAAAAAATACCATAATCACTAATCCGAAAAATTTCATTATAATCCTATCTTATTAGATGCCAAAGTTAGCTTTTATTTTTTATAATCGCAAATTCCGGAAAATATCTTTACAGTATTTTAGTCTCAATTACGCAGACACCCCACGGGGACAATCTAAATCCCATCCGCACGGCGATAGGCATAGTTGCCAACAGCCGTCATTATCATCATAATTACCAGTCACCCCAGGCTGACTCATATAGACCACACTCTCAGCATACTATTCGGTAGTGGTAGTCTTTCCACACCATTTGGGTCCTCTTACCAGTACAGCTCCCTTTGCGTCAAGTTTGTCACGAAGTAATTCATCGGCAATTCTTAGACGATATTGAGTATTTTCTATCATGCCGTTTATTTGTATAAATTACTCCACAAAATTATACAATTTTTCTGCATCGGCAAATTGTGGCAATTTCATTCGGCAAATTATAGAATCCTAATCGGCACATCTGCCCTACCTCTATAATTATAATCTTTAGATTCGACTCTAAAGATTATAAGCAATCCTTTCGATTATTCCGAAAGGATTGCTTATAAAATACCCATCGTTGCTATAATTCTATGACCACATGACTATTTTAATATACTGCTTTACATATAGTCATAATTTTACCATCAGCTTAACCGACAAGACAGATAATAATGCCACAAATAGAAACAATAGGTTTCCTCTCATAGGCATTGCCTCCGGTTATGATGTCTGTGACAGTTCAGTTTCTTTCCATTGATAGAGGCGGTCGGAGGCACGGACTTTTGAGGGAACAGGCATTGAGAAACGGTCACCTTTCTTTACCGTATCAACGGGCTTAAGGTCAACGCGCAGTTCTTCTATCTTGAAAATCAATGCCCCGGTGGTGGGACCGGTAATGACTACCTCGTCGCCTACATGAAGCTCACCTGCTTCCATCTGAAACTCACCGATACCGATTTTAGGGAAATAGCGCATTGCCTTAGCTGCATAAACCTTTGTGCGCGTTGCTGACGAACCATATTTCTTGCTCCATTCGCCAAGTCGCTGACCGAGATAATAGCCGTCCCAGAAGCCACGGTTGAAAATTTTCTCCAGTCGGGAATCCCATTCCGCTATCTTCTCATCAGAGTAAGTGCCGTCACATATAGCCCCCAATGCCTCGGAATAACACTGCACGGCTTCATGAACATATTCGGGACCCCTGGCACGCCCCTCAATCTTAAATACCCTTACACCAGCCTCAACCATACGGTCAAGGAAATGAATAGTCTTTAAATCCTTGGGCGACATGATAAACTTATTATCAACCACTAATTCCTCGTCAGTTTCACGGTCGCGAACCGTATAAGACCGACGGCATATCTGGTTGCAGGCACCTCGGTTGGCACTCGAATTCATCTCGTGCAGACTCATATAGCACTTTCCGCTCACCGCCATACACAATGCACCGTGACAGAACATCTCCAACCTTATAGGCTTACCTCCGGGACCCTTCAGTCCCTCGCTCTCAATTGAATCATATATAAACTTAACCTGATCAAGATTAAGCTCTCTTGCCAGCACCATAACATCGGCAAACTGACTATAGAACTTCACTGCCTCCACGTTGGTGACATTGACCTGGGTAGATATATGCACTTCCTGCCCTATGCTGCGGGCATAAAGTATTGCCGCCATGTCAGAAGCAATAATTGCCGACACTCCCAAACTTTTTGCCGCATTGATGATATCACGCATCTTGGGTATATCGGAATCATATATTATGGTGTTGACAGTAAGATAAGTTTTAACTCCTTTTTCATTACATATCTCCACAATGCGTAGCATGTCATCAGTAGTAAAATTGGAGCTTGAGCGAGAGCGCATATTAAGTCCCTCGATTCCAAAATATATTGCATCAGTGCCGGCAGCAAGAGCTGCCGCAAGCGATTCCCAACTCCCCACGGGAGCCATTATCTCAAAGTCTTTTCTATCCATAGTAAAGTTATATAGTTGTGAGAGGGTTAGATCGTAGCGAGGTAGTACGTCACTGCTCCGAAGGTCAGAGATTTCCACTTTACAGAGGTGAAACCAGCCTTTTTCATAAGTTTAGCCATCTCTTCACGTTGTGGACAAGCTGCAATGCTCTCGGGAAGATATGAGTAGGCACGGCTGTCACCGCTCACCATTTTGCCTACCCATGGAATAAGCTTACGGGAGTAGATACGATAACCCAAGCCGGTGATTTTCCCTTCAGGGGACGATAGCTCTATCACACACAGGGTGCCACCATTTTTAAGCACCCTCCTCATCTCCTTCAATCCCTGAAGGAGATTTTCAAAATTCCTTACCCCGTATGCCACTGTGATCAGTGAGAATTCACCGTCATGAAATGGAAGTGCAAGGCAGTCGGCTTTACCGAATGCAAACTTCTGCTGATCCGCTTCCGGAAGGTCACGCAGTTTTTTCCTGGCGACATCAAGCATGCCGGTTGATAAGTCAATGCCGGTGATTTTTGCCTCGGGAAGTAAGTCATGAATCCGGAACGCCACGTCGCCGGTGCCGGTGGCAACATCAAGAATCTTCAACGGGGCGCCGGCAGGTAATGTGTCCAAAGCTGCCTTCAATGCCTTGTCGCGCCAACGACGGTGCAGACCGAAAGTCATGGCAGTGTTCATAAAGTCGTAGGCAGGGGCAATGGAATCAAACATTTCCTCTACCTGCGCTCCCTTGTGTTCCGTTTCCTTATCACGATAGGGTGTCACCTCCTCTACCCCACCCTTTAAATTCACATTACTTTCCGACATTTCAAAGACTTTTACGGAATGAACGGCGGCGGCGGTGCTGACGGTTAGAGAAATATTCCCATTGTCCCTGCACCTTGGCATTGGTTTCCATCTCCGGATTTGATTCCGCATATTTATATCCATATTTATTATAATATGGAATCAAATCCTGGAAAAGAAGGGCATTCACACCTTTATTCTGGTAATCCGGTTTCACAGCCACAAGCAAAAGGTCAACCCGGTCGTTTTTACCTTTCAGCCCCTTCAACAAATGGATCCACCCGAAAGGCAGCATCTTTCCCTTGCTCTTCTGAAGGGCACGGCTCATGGAAGGCATTGAGATACCTACCCCTACCAGCTTATCTTCCTTATCCACCACAAGCGTAACAAGGTCAAGATTCAGCAGACCCAGATATATATTTATATAATAGTCAATCTGGCGGTCAGTAAGCCGTGAATATTCATAAAGCCCGTCATACGCCTCATTTATAAGCTCAAACAATGCCCTGCCATATTCCTCCTTTATCTTCTTGCGATTCTTATATTTCAATACCTTCAAGCCGAATTTCTTCTTGACAATATCCGCAATCCTATTATACTTTTCAGGGATTTCAGCAGGCACGTCCATCACAAACTCAATCCAGTCAGAGTCTTTCTCATATCCAAGACGCTTCATGTGCTTGGAGTAGTAGGGATAGTTGTAAATTGTAGCCATTGTCGACAATTCATGAAATCCCTCAACGAGCATCCCCTCATGGTCAAGGTCAGTAAAGCCGAGCGGTCCTATTATCTTCTTCATTCCCTTCTCACGCGCCCAGTCTTCCACGCTATTCATAAGGGCAGCCGACACCTTGTCATCATCAATAAAGTCGATAAAGCCAAACCGGGCAGTTGCCCCGTCATGCTGCTCATTTACCTGATGATTGATAATTCCCGCAATTCTTCCCACAGGTTTGCCATCGCGGTAAGCCATGAAATATTTTGCCTCGCAGAAATCGAATGCCGGATTCACCTTGGGGTTAAGGGTGGCTACGTCATCTGAAATAAGCGGCGGGACATAATAATCATTGCCATCATACAAATCAATCTGGAATTTCGTAAACTTTCTCAGATTAGCCTTGGTAGGCTCTATTTCTCTAATCTCAATCATCTATGGTTGTATAGGGGGATGTAACTCTCTAATATTTAGTGCGCGTAAGAAGCAGAAGAATCTTGCAGACACATTATTCCTTTATTGTCAGCCATATAAGGAGGGCTGCCATGATTGTTATGAAGACACATATCCACACATAAAGCTGGCTTGAGCTTCTTCTCTCCATGTCAAGCTGGATATCAGCCACCGTGCGATAGGCTTGGTCAGGGTCCTCACATCGTCTGGCTATCTTGCGCAGGCGTGGCAACGATGTCGGCAGATTGTCAAGCACCTCGTTAACCACCTTTCCATAGCTGCTGATATCTTTCTGAGTATCTTGCTCCGAAAGGCTGTCGCTCTGGTCGTAGCCCACATTTGCGAGCTTGAGATTTTCATTATACTCAGTGAATATTATCGAATCAGGAGTAATGGGCACATGCTGCACATGGTTCTCCTGAATATATTCCATTGCATCGAGAAGCTGAGTCTGAAGGCGATGCACAATCTTTGGAGTGAGTCTCTTTTCGTCAATCAGGCGGCGAAGAGAATATCCATAGGCATCATCGGTGATAATAGCCTTTCCTACTCCGGGCACCACCTCAAGGTCGTTGACCATCACTATATTGGGATGACACAGATTGTAGCGCACATCAAACTCTTTCTCGAGCATGTGTTGATACTCGGGATTGTCGGCATACTCCTTTTTGAGTGCCTTCAGCATGACCCATTTGCCATGCTTGCGCACAGTGTAGACATCATAATATTTCTCTTCCCATTCGGGGAGCAAGGTGAGATCCGACCATTTCCCGGTGGGATCGTCAATCGGAATTTTCTTTTCTTCTTTGCTGATATAGCCTAAATCACTCATCTCTTGTTTAATTAACAATTAGTAATTAGCAATTAGTAATGACAGTAACCTTTAAGCCACTTCCTTTTTCAATTAGTAATCCATAATGAAGGCAATCACAATTGCTAATTACTAATTGCTAATTATTTTAGTTGATTATGTCAAAGCCGGTGTATTTGCGGAGGCATTCCGGCACAATGATACCCTCTGGAGTCTGATTATTTTCAAGCAATGCAGCCACTATGCGGGGAAGCGCAAGGGCAGATCCGTTGAGAGTGTGGCAAAGTTTGATTTTCTTATCGGCATCGCGATAGCGACATTTCAGGCGATTTGCCTGATAAGTCTCAAAATTAGAAACTGACGACACCTCAAGCCAACGCTGCTGAGCTGCACTCCACACCTCGAAGTCGAAGGTTATTGCGGAAGTAAACGACATGTCGCCGCCGCATAGACGTAGGATATGCCAGGGAAGCCCGAGCTTTTCGAGCAGACCCTGCACATGGTCTTTCATCTCTTCAAGAGCAGCGTATGAATTTTCCGGTTTCTCTATGCGAACAATCTCAACCTTATCAAACTGATGCAGACGGTTCAGACCGCGCACATCCTTACCGTAGCTGCCTGCCTCACGACGCCAGCAAGGTGAATAAGCACAATTCTTCTTAGGAAGGTCATCGCCAGGAATAATCACATCGCGGTAAATGTTGGTCACGGGCACTTCGGCTGTGGGGATAAGATAGAGATCATCAACAGTGACATGATACATCTGCCCCTCCTTGTCGGGAAGCTGACCTGTGCCATAGCCGGAAGCAGCGTTTACCACAAACGGTGGCTCTACCTCTATATAGCCGGCTTTCCATGCCTCATCAAGGAAAAACTGTATGAGGGCACGCTGTAGGCGTGCGCCCTTGCCGATATAGAAGGGGAAGCCGGCACCCGTCACCTTCACACCCAATTCAAAATCGATAAGGTTATATTTCTTTGCAAGATCCCAGTGAGGAAGCGCATCGGGTGCAAGATCAGGCATTGCCCCACCCTCTTTTTCCACCACATTGTCGGCTGCGGTAAGTCCTTCCGGCACTGCATCACAAGGGAGATTAGGCACTGTCAGGAGCAGGTCAAGCATCTTTTTCTCGCAATCTTCAAGGCGGTCTTGAAGACCCTTTGCCTCCCCTTTAATGGAAGCCACGCGTGCTTTTGCCTCCTCAGCCTTATCTTTTTCTCCTGCTTTCATGTGTGCGCCGATTGAGGCTGCCAACTTCTTAAGCTCAGAGGCATCGGAATCACATTTCTGCTGTAAGCGGCGACGCTCTGCGTCGATTTCAAGAATTTCCGTTATGACGGCTTTACCGTCAAATCCTTTCACGGCAAGGCGTCTCACCACAAATTCGGGATCTGCCTTTATGGTCTGTAATGTCAACATTTCTACTTCTTTTAATTAGAATTCAGAAATTCTCATTAATTAGAAATTACTGATTATTCAGGAGTTCTTTTACTTTTGCAGAAATAAGCTTCCCTTCTGCTTTGCCGGCAAGCCGTTTGGTGGCTATGCCCATCACCTTTCCCATGTCCTTAGGACCTGTTGCCCCGGTTTCGGCAATTATGCTCTTCAGTTCAGCTTCAAGTTCTTCAGCCGACAGTTGCTTAGGAAGGTATTCCTCTATCACAGCTGCCTCAGCGAGTTCATTTTCAGCAAGCTCAGGACGGTTGTTCTCTTCATAAATCTTGGCACTCTCTTTGCGCTGCTTCACCATCTTCACCATGATTTTGGTTGCAGTATCATCGGAGAGTTCCCCATTGGCACCCTTGGCGGTCTTTGCCTCGAGAAATTCTTTCTTCACGCCACGCAGGGCTTCCAGTCTTACCTTCTCGCGAGCGAGCATGGCTTTTTTGATGTCTTCGCTTATCTGGTCGAAAAGATTCATATCCTTAACTATATAATTATTTAATATTCCATTGTATGCACCGATAGCCCAGTTTTCGGGGCTTCCGGCTAATAAATTGCAAAAATACGTCAAAAAAGCGGTTTACGCAATTCCACGTGCCCTATTTTTTTAATTTTCTAAAAATTTGGCTGAAGATTCCTACATACCTATGGCTTAGATAAGAAAAAATACATAATTTTGTAACTGAATTCCTAATGCACCTGATAAAAATTACTGAATATGTCTTCAAAAAGACGAGTAAGGATATATTCACATGTAAGGCTAACTAAAAATAAATAATCATGTAGTTAATTTTTAACAGTTGCTTGATATCAATCCTTATCTCTAATAATAATATTTATGACCCTTAAGTATCTATCGGCTATAAGCCGCTTCAGCTCCTCCCTATTGTTAATAGTAGGGCTTTTATTTTGCTTAGGCTGTAATAATGCCTCAGTAAAGCATGCACAACAAGCCATCTCTAACCACTCAACACTCCTCAGTCTGAAAGACTCATTAACATATATAGCCACTAAATATCCCGCAGAAATAGGAATAGCATTGATAACCGACAAGGGGGATACACTTACAGTCAACAATGAGGCTAAATATCCTTTAATGAGTGTATTCAAACTCCATCAGGCAATTTCACTATGCAATCTGTTTGAGCAACAGTCTACTTCACTTGATTCAATAGTTTGCATAAATTCAAGCAGAATGAATCCGGAAACATGGTCACCCATGCTAACAGATCACCCGGATAACCAGATTGTTCTTCCTGTCAGAGAGCTATTGAGATACACCCTCACTCAAAGCGATAATAATGCAAGCAACTACATGTTTGAATCAATTCAGTCTGTGGCTGAAACCGATAGTTTTGTAGCTACTATAATACCACGTGAAAGTTTCCGGCTTAAAGTAACCGAAGCTGAAATGTGGGCTAATCATGCCCGCTGCTACGACAACTATTCGTCACCATTAGGAGCAGCCCTACTGATAAACAAGCTATTTACAGACACCACTATATGCCCGGGAAATCGAGATTTTATCTGCACAACTTTAAAGGAATGTCAAACCGGTAAAGACCGCATCATGGCTCCCCTCATAAATAAAGCCGGTATCGTGGTGGCACACAAAACCGGTTCAGGGTTTAGAGAGGGAGAAATATTATCGGCTCATAATGATGTTGCGTTTGTCACCCTTCCTGACGGTCGTCACTATGCTCTTGCAGTTCTCATCAAAGACTTCCACGGCACTGAATCACAGGCAGCTATGGCAATAGCAGAGGTATCTACCGCAGTCTATAATACTTTATCTGAGATCTAAAGTAAGGAGACTCTATGCCTACACCACAAGACACGTCAGCATTAAAACTGCTTGCTTATAATCCAACGGTCAATATTTCGAGTTTTGGGAGAGAATGAAATCCTAATTTTAAAGAGCGTGCGTAAATAATTCCTCATAAATATGGCACACTACGCCCCAAGCGCAGTGTGCCATGTTTCAACTAATCGTTTGCCTATCTATTTATTAATTCTACTCATATCACATCAGCGTTACCCATATTATATCTCAGATGCGATTATCTGATAATGATTTTACTTGTTTCAGAACCCTTCTTACGGATATAAATGCCTGGTGAAAGGGTCTTGGAATCAATTTTGATCCCTGAAAGAGTGTAGATCGCCTCACTTTCCTCTTCTGCCTCTATCGAAGCTATACCTACAGATAACCCCTTAAAATCACTGAAAGGAAGCTTGGAGGTATTCATGACTTTACAGTCAGTGGGATCTTCGCTGTTATAGTTAGATATACATGCCACCACATACATATTGCCGGTCATCCAAAAAGGATCAACGTTAAATTCATAATCATATACGTATGAACCGCCATTAAACACAACCGGTTCCCCCCAACTTGAATTGACTGCCCTGCCTACGTGCTGGTGGATATAATCTTCTCCCGCTCCCGTCTGATGGATGGCCTCTATATCATCTTCCACAAGAAAGACTGTAACGACAGGATTCTCAATATCTAAAGAGGAGTCAGCAACACCGTCTACCCTTACTTTTATAAGTTTATTCTCTTTGTCATGTTCAGCTGAAATATTGACTGAGACACCGGCAATCTCAGCAAGGGCATCACGCCACAGATCCTCCATCATGCTTGGTGAGGAAATTGAATACACCGGAGAGGTTGCAGACTCAGGCGTATTACGGTCTACCATCATTCCCGGAGCAAAAGTGCTTGGCGCGTTGTAAAACCATTTGTAGTCACGGTCAAAATCAGTAGTAAGCCAGTCATCATGATAGCCCGAATGATGACACACTACAATCACATTATCGGCAAATTCTTCCTTCTCAAGAGAAGTATGGACATAACCTGCCACTCTGGGACAATTTACACATCCCTCGCCGGTAAATTCTTCTACAAGAATCTTTTTATTTATAGTCTGAGCCGATACAACAGCAACTGAACTAATACAGAGACTTAATATAAGTAACGAATTCTTCATATAAAATAAATTTTTAATTGTTTTTAATTGTGAGGCTATGGGACAAGGGAATAAATCCCTATGTCCCACAGCCATAATTACTGAATCAAGTTAGAATATAACTTTCTCAGCTTTGCGGGTGCCGTCATTAAGTCTTGTTACTTTAATAAAGCACCCCTTCTCAGGTTTTGTCACTTTTTGTCCGGTCAAGGTATAATATTCATAGGCGATATTGCCATCTGACATCAACTTGGAAACTCCGCTTCCATTTAACTCAGTATAGTAAACCACCTCAGACTCATAACGCTCGCCATCTGTGATATAGACTGTGCGCACGCCGATATTGTCAATTCCGGGTATGTTAAGTTTAACGTTGATATTTGAGCCTTGCGCCATAAACACGCCGCTGATGAAGGATCCTCTCGGGATAAGGTTCATATCTTCCTCAAGAGCAGGATAAACCTCCGGGGTGAAAGTATACAATTCCTGATCCGGAGTATAGATCTCATAGAACAATTTATTGGTTTCCAAAGGTATTCCGTCGGCTGTATTACGATTATACTTGAACCATAGTTCCGAAGTACCATCTTCGTATACATCGAATGATGTAAATTCAGCAGGTTGAGGAAGCGGTTCAAAATCATCAGGAAGTTTGGTCAGCACCACATGGTTATATGACTCCAGTGCATAATATATTATAGTATTTGGATTTATAACAACTCTCTTCTTTGCAGTGAGTACTGAAAAATCCTCGTTAATCTCAAACTGGAGATCAAATAATGCACTTGATGAAATAATAGCCTCTCCGTTCTCATCATATTCTAAATCTTCGTCAAACAAAGAACCGGCTACCCAGGCGTATTGACCAACAGAAGTCGCCTCACCGATGAACTCACAACGGGGAAAAGTCACCATATTATCTTCAATTTTACCTTTTGCCCATGCATCAGGAAGATAGGTACGGCTAAGTCCCTGAATCCAGAAATCATCACCATCAATGCCCACATTTACAAAGACTGTGCCATACATATCATCTTTCATTGTCCAACTCATAATCTCCATGTCTGACGGAGGCGTGAGAGGAGTCGGGTCAATTACTTTGGCACTCCATTGCCATGTGCCGCTACCGATCCACGATGTATTTTGATCTGCAATCCAGGCTTCATCATCTGTAGAAAGACCCAACATATCCTGATATGCCTCGTCCATATATTCCATTGTGAGATTACCCTCCTCGTCCATATCATAAGTGATATAGTTCTCTTCATCTACTGCGGGGATATAGGCATTCCCTCCTTCGCCGGTCTCATAAGCCACCATCTTATTATAGTAAGCCTGCACTACAACTGTTCCGTTATCATGAACATCTACTTCTCCCGCTGGTTGCGGAAACTGGAATGTCACAGTACGTCCTTCAAGAGTACCTTTGATATATGTGCCGAGCTGTTGATCATCACCACCGAATGGACGCAGAAAAACGGGATTATAAAGATAGACCTCGTTGTCATCGGTCACCACATAGTGCATCGGCTTACCCATAAGAGGAAAACCTGATAGTCCGGCTCCACCGGCAGCCATAAACCAGCACATGGAATAGTCGACATAACACGGCACATATTTCCCTGCCGGAGCCTCTGTGATTGGTGAGCCGAGATCCTGAAGATCCTGCGCCACTACGGGTGCACGGTGAGTTTGACGAAGAGGTATCGTTGGCTGCTCTTTGCCGAAATTTAATGCCGCCATATCTGTTGTGCCAAATGTAGGGGCGGGTGTGGAAGCTGTCATTGAAGCTACCATTGTGGCAGCTGCCATGCTGCACAAATACTTTGGAAATCTTTTCATGAGAAATGATTTTAGGGGTGATACATTTTACATCGGGAAGCGAATGTCCCGTCTGCATTTTTTTGATGTGCAAAATTACATTTTTACTCCTTTAACCTCCAAATCAAAACTTTACCGAATCGGCAAAATTGCGTTTACGGTAATATTTTTGCCGGAATCACTAATAGTTTGCTTAAAAATAGTAGCCTTTCTCTCTCTTGGGTCAGAATTTTGTAAATCCATAAACATAAAAAGATTTAAAGAATAATGAGTGTGTGTCATAATTAAGAAAACCTTATTTTCTAGGGCACATGCCTTGGCGATGTAAGGTTGTATTTTCCTGATTTAGATTGACTGTCAGGAGTCGTTAATCCTCTTTCCCGGATGCTTGACAGGCTCATCAGATACAGTCCTACCTCACAAGTGTACCGGTGAGCGATGTCTTACCTGTACCGGCATAACCGTTGAGAAGGAAGTCCGCGTCAGCACTTCCAGCCGGAGCAGTTACGAAACGTGCCAGCGCACTCACTACCGCCACCTGTTACTCGTTGGCATGGTAGGGCAAGCAATATCTCCGCTCCAAACTCAGTTGCATCCATATCGACAAAATTAGAAAAAACACTTACGACCCAAACTCTTTGTACAGACCTGTCTTATTATGAAAAAAATTCCGTAAACAAAAGACTTGTCCACGGAATTTTTTTCTGTGCTCTATATAAGCTGGCGTAAGACCGGATGCTATTGTGCGATTTTCACTTTGAACGCTTTTACCGAACCGTCGGCATATTTTATCCATTTAACATAAACACCTGCCACGGGATATGCAACTTCTTTTCCATCAAGTGTATACCATTTTTCATATTGCACTTCTTTCTCACTGACAACATCCGATATACCCGTTTTGGGACGTATCTGCATTGATACTGTTTCCGAGGGCGATAACGTTCCGTCATCATTTTTGTAATATGCCTTTACCCCAATATATTCAGGAGTGGTGTCGTAAATGTAAACATGGTGTTCTCCGTAACCTATATTGAAAATGTCGAGATTTTCAGAGAAAAGATATGGAATCAGTGAGATTGGTTCGTCAAGATTCAGATATGTATCAGGCTCGAAAACATAGACCTTATTGTCAAATAATACCTCGTAGAACAATCTGTCATAAGGTAAAAGCAGATTATCGGTAGAGAATGGCATGATGGTGAATTCGAACATGTCGTACGGTATATCATCATATTCCTCAAGCCAGTTGTAATAGGTCAGCTTTTCGGGCGCGACAGGAGTTGCTTTTTCGGGAACGGCCTGAGGATCAAACTGCATATATACGTAATAGGTGATATAAGCAACTGTTTCAAAACCGGTATTGATAAGAATTATATCAAGTTCATCTTCGGGTTTAAAACTTTTTGTTTCAGTATCAATAGTGAAATTTAATGAATCCTTGATTTCTATGGAACCATTTTCTTCTTCTATCCTGCCGGGTACGGCAAAAGCAAGATAGCCATCGACTACTCCGATATACTGAGGGCTGTTTATAACAAGCTTGCCATCAGACAGAATTGCCTTTACAGCAGCATCCGGAGCACCTTCATATAACCCTTTGATATAGTAGGTGTCGTTATCGGTCGCTATTTCTACATAGTGTCCCATACCATTTTCCAGAAATGCGTAGCTTTCGGTCTTCAAACCTTCCGGAATAGACAGGATAGACTCGTTATACGGAGTGAGAATCATATTTTCTTCACTGTATCCACTCCATGTGCCTTCTGAAGTGCACACGCCGATCACACCGTCTTTTTGAGTAAGCACACCGTCCTTGTACTCGAAAGTAACGCTTTGACACTCGGGATCGAGAATATAATCCCTTCCCGATTTAATCACGCGATTTACAAAGTACTGTGTTGTTCTGTTGCCGGATTTTACTTCATAGAAATCCTGTGGAAAATTGAATGTCACAGTCCCGTCGATAAGTTCACCTTTGATATATGAACCCGGCTGCACAGCAGATGTCAATATATTCTGGATATAGACATCGGTGCCGTCTACAACCACATTTTTCGCAGCCCATTCGATCTCTGTGCTTGTTACCCATAAGAATGACTTGTAGGTGCTCAATGACTGAGCGCGACATAGAACAGGAGTGCCGGGTACTTCAAATAGAGGTGAGAATTCATCTTCGACGTTCTGGCGAGAGGAACGCAATATTCGAATCTCGTCTGCTGCCGGTTCGACAACAGAGCCCTGTTTAGCAGGTAAAATTGCACTTGCCTGCATAGAGACTGCAATTAACATTACTGCGGTAAGAATACCACGCAGTGAACGACCGAGGGTCACAACAAATGTAGAGGCGGGTGTGGAAGCTGCCATTGTGGCGGCTGCCATACCGCACAAATACTTTGGAAATCTTTTCATGAGAAATGATTTTAATTATGATATGTTTCACAGTGGGAAGCGATGTTCCCTCTGCATTTTCTTGATGTGCAAAATTACACTTTTACTCCTTTAACCTCCAAATCAAAACTTTACCGAATCGGCAAAATTGCGTTTATGGTAAGATTTTCGCCGGAATCAATAATAATCTGCTTAAAAATAGTAGCCTTTCTCTCTCTTGGGTCAGAATTTTGTAGACCCATAAATATAAAAGGGCTTAAAGAATAAGGACATAAGGACATAATTTAAATTATGTCCTTATGTCCTTATTAGACAATATGTCAGTGCAGCAACTACAAGGTCACTTTATAAGTGCGTGCAATTCCTCTTCCATCAGTCACTCTTACCAGAATCATACCCCCGACATTATGTCCAAATCCTATTTCCGCACTATTGTGTCCAATAGCCAGAACGCCCCTAAGTTCCGTGCCATCGATACGGTAGACCTTAACATCAGCGATTCCATAGACACATTCCACAGATAGTCTGCCACCCAAATGGTCTACCAATAGCTGCATGTCATTCCCTTCACAGATGGAATGTATCCCGGCGGTAGTATACTTAAAGTTGACTTGATCAAGTTTAGAAGGCAGAGTCCCCGACATGTATAGCGTTCTCAGTTGATATGTCTTCCCCTCTTCTGCCTCAGGGTATGTTATAGAACCTGTCACAGCTTTTGTCTCACCACTACTAATAAACGATACCTCTCCAAGTGTCTGCTCGCTCAACATACTCCACGTTCCGGGCTTAGATTCATCTTCAGCGTATATCCGTGTAAGGATCGGATAGCCAAAATAACCGGCGACTACTTCCACCGACTGCTCCACAAGAATATTATCAGAATCCTCTATCATATACACTACCGTGTCCCCCTCCTCTCTCTGTGAAGTGGCATTCTGTATACTGAGACCGCGTGATTGGAAATTATTCTTTTCTGCCAACCTTATCATCTCAACGGTGCCAAACTCACCATAGAAGTTATTGGTGTCCGGGTTATAGGCTGACAGGGTAAATTCCTCCGTCTTCCCAACCCCGGGAATAGAGGCGGTGCTTACCTGGTTGAGACTCATGGTCCAGTCTTCTGTTAATGTTTCTCCGGGAGCTATGCTAAATAGCTTTGAGTCACCTATAAAGATCATCTCTCCATTCTTCATCAAGACAGGGCATACTGCCTGGGTGAGTTCCAGCTCCGTGGGATTACTTATCGTCACACTAAATTGCATCATGTAGCCATAATGACACTCCGTAATTGCTGACAGCGACTCAATATTAAGCTGCGGAATCTCAACATTCCTTATAGTAATTCCGTCGTCTGACTTATCAACATAAAAATAATTCGGATAACCGTATGGAGGAACCGTAGGCAGCCACTGAGCGTCATCATCATTCGCTACTTTAGTGGCAAGCGTAACTTTATAAGTGCCGTTTACAGTCTCTTCCGGGAAATGAATCACTAATGGAAATTGCTCTCTTACTTGGTAAAAATTGGTCGGGATTATCGATAGTACATTATCGGAGGAAAGAGGCTCATAAATAGTCTCACCCGAAGTAGCATCTGTCGGTTCTATGATTCCACCCATCTCACATCTGAATTTCTCCGTACCTAAACTCTCATAACCCACCGGATTCCAGTCTGTAAAAAGCATACTTATGTCATATCCCTTTGCCTCCGCATGAAGAGCACCGTATTGAAGCAAACGGTAATCCTCCGGCTCAACAGGTTCTCCTGTAGGTTTTTGTATACCGAGGATTGCATCCTGATATGTGTTGAAGCCGCCGGCAAATCCTCCGATACCTTGAAAAGTAGGATTCAGTGCATTGAGCATAAAATAGCCGTCGCCTTGTCCGCTCCATCCCCAGTTGAAATGGAAATAGCCGTTGCCATCATAACCGTCACACACAAACGAGTGTCCGCCAAGCGGCGAAGCGCCGTCATACACAATCGGACCTACATTCTTCAGGTTCTTATAAATCATTTCATCCCATTCAGCTGAAGAATAGAGCATACGCCTTTCATATCTTACATTGCCATCATATTTGAAATATTTCTTCAATGCTACGGGAATGTTAGCACTCAACGCACCTGAACCGTCGGGACTGTATGCCATCTTTATGCTATAGCCGCAAGCCTGCATCAGATATGCCACGGCATCACCCTGTTCAGCAGAATAGGAGCCGGCTGTATAAGTGTCAAGCATATTTGCCCAATCAAAAGGTTTTTCCTCTAAATTGAGAGACAGGTTTCCAAATCCGGAGCACGTGTAGCTTGCTTTCCCTTCCCCCATCTCCGGATACTGAAAATAGTTCATCACCTGTGCCATGGCTGTTGCAGCACATCCGGTGTAGCAGTGTTTATTCTTTTTCTCAGGACAAAGATCATAGTAAGGTGCATCCTGATTCCATTTTGTTTTTACCATTGGCTCAATAGCAATCCGGTCATCAGGTGCCTTATATTCCCCGGGTGAAGTAATTTCCGACCTACGGGCGTGTTCTATCTCTCGGGCATATTCCTGTAGCCACCATTCAAGCTGTGGGGGAATATTAGTGCTGTCAAAGTTCCCTTCATCACTATAGCCTAACATGGGCACTGCTATATCATCGGCACTCAGTATCATGTAACCCCCTTCCCCGGACGCTGCGAACACATAGACGGCAGGTTCATCAGAGACAGTCATACCCGTAAACACAAGTTGAGGGGTTGCATCGTTGAATCTGCCATACGGTGCTTTCTGCATTCCAGTCTTGACTCTGCATAATGCTTGGTCAGGTGTAAGCACCGTAGAAGAAGCACTCAGTGTCACTGCCTTTCCTCCAATTAGCAACCACAGTAGAAGTGATAATTTTTTTGTCATAATAAGATTTTAAGTTTAAATTTTCAGATTGGCGGGAAGGCTGACGCAAGATGGGTATGGCTTTTACCGCCAGACTTGCCACAGCACAAAGGTAGGGTTATTATCAATTATGCTGCAAATTAAAATATTCCTGAAATGGCAAAATTGCGTTTGCGTGAAGTTTTTTGCCCTATTTGATAGCTTTTAGACTTTTATTTGGATTTAAGTATGAATTAATGTCATAATTTTTTTTAACTTTGCATCTTAAATAAACCGGCACTCATGAATCAGAAAATACACACCATATATCTAAGAATACTGATATTTGTTATTTACATCCTTCAGGCTGCCAACGTTGTCGCTGCGGGACGGGCAGACTCCGACAGCCTTGTAAGCTATTCCCAAAAAGCGGTGGATATGCTTGACAAGGCAGACTATACCAATGCACTGCCAGTGTTAAATAAGCTGATAAGAGAGGCATCCCGTACAGGAAATCGTCGGGCTGAATATAGTGCCAGAACCATGCTCGGACAACTGTTGATAGTGACAGGCAAACCGGAGGAAGGATATAAAGAGCTGACCACTGCCCTTGACGGCTGTGTATCACTCGACGAGGAGCAACGCAACACCAATGATATAAAGATTCAGGCTTATAACGGCATGGCAATCTATTTCTTTACCGTCAAGGGAGACTATTATCTCGGCAAAGAATATTTTTTCAAAGCCATAGACCTTGCTATGAAGGCAGGCGACGAAAGACTCGGCAAACGGTTTGAAACAAACTTCATTCAGGCTGCCATTATTGAACGTGACACAACTTTCTTAAACTCCGCCCAAGATCTTTACAAATGGGCTGTGGAGAATGGAGATCCCTACACACGCTATGTATCTGCCTGTCAGCTTGCCCAACTCTATTCTTTTACCGGGAAATACTCTGAGGCTAAGGCGATGCTTGATGATGCGGTGCAGACAGGAAAGGCAAATAATGTGGGGGACTGGATTCCATTTTATCTTTCAAAGGCAGACATAACAGAACATAATGGAGACTATGCAGAGACGGAAAAGATTCTTGACCATGCCCTTGCCTCTCTTGGTACGGGTAATGAGGCTGCTTATTTTCTATCGGTTATCGGCTCCCGCAAAACCGGTCTGTTTCTGACTGCAAAGGAATATCAGAAAGCTTTGGATTGTGGTCTCACTACGCTTACCAATGAAACGCAACTCAACCAGAAACCAAATACCGGTAAACTTATGTTGCAGATCTCACAGGCGTATGAAGGATTAGGCGACCATGGGAATGCTCTTAAATATGCCCGTATGTATGAGAATTTTAAAGACAGTGCTTACAACCGTGAGAAGGAGCTTATGCTACGGAGCATGGCTACATTACATAATGTGGAGAAAAAGGAGCGGGAAGCACAGTATGCACGCCAATTATTGACCCAGGAGCGTCAGCGCAACACTTTTCTGATTATTAGCATCGTATTGTTTGCCGTGGCTGCTGTCATTGCTTTTATAGCCTATATAAATAAGTCGCGCCTCCACAAAAAACTTGTCAAACTGTATCAGGAAAATATAAATAAGGAAAAAGAGTCGCTTAAACAGCTTGAGAAACTTCAGCAAAGCGTCACTGAGCCGACTGAAGTAGTAGAAATATCTGCAGAAACCGTAGAATCAACTGATAATGAGACTACGACAGAAGAGATGGCTCCCGATGAATCGAATGAAACTTTTGACAGAATCTGGACCAACCTCTTGATTTTGTTAGAAAACACAAAAGACTGGAGCGATTCCGATACTACGCGGGAGACAATTTCTGCCAAGCTGCACACCAATCGCACGTATCTCTCCAAAGTGGTGAAAGATCATACAGATATGACCTTTACCCAATTTATAAATTCCCGACGCATCAACCGAGCCATAGAGGTGCTGTCTGACCCTGCCAATAAAGACTATCCACTTAAAGTGTTAAGTCAGGAATTGGGGTTTAAATCTCTCAACGCCTTCTATACTAATTTCAAGGCAATCACAGGTCTTTCCCCGGGTTCTTTCCGTAAAAATGCTTAATCAATTATTATGTATGAATTTCACTAAGATATCAGTCATATTATTAGGAAGTATCGTTACTTCTGGATCTTACGCAGCTATACCCAACTATGAGGTTATCCCCTCTCCGGTTCCTGTGTCTGATTATGGGACAATAACCCGAATGGCAGTAACCTCAGAGAATCTCAAGGGGAAGATCATTGTTGATATATGGACCCCGGAAGGATATGAAGCTACCTCCGCTAAAACATATCCCGTGGTTTACGCTCACGACGGTCAGAATCTTTTTGACTCAGCGTTTTCCTATGCCGGAGTACCCTGGGCTATTGACAAGGCGTGTTCTCTATTGGCCACAGACAGTGATTTTGTCATGCCGATAATAGTGGGCATTAACAACAGGGGCACCGAAGGTCTGCGACCCAGTGACTATTTCCCTGAGAATGCCTTAGACTACATTTCTCCTGAACAGAAGGATAACTCTTTTATTTACCAGACCTGCAACGATATATTCTTAGGCAACGAGGAGGCAGCCTTTGTGGCAGAGGAACTGAAACCGCTTATCGACAGTCTCTATACCACTGCCCCGGGAATGGAAACCACCTTCGCAATGGGTTCAAGCATGGGAGCGTTGGCTTCGATGTATCTGCTTTGTGAGTATCCTGAGATTTTCGGAGGGGCTGCCTGTATGTCTACCCACTGGATCGGCTCTCTAAATCTCAATCCCGACTACACGATGAATGATGATGAAGTGTGTGCAAATGCAATTCTTCAATATCTGAGCGATCACATTCCGGCTGATGGAATGCACAGACTCTATCTGGATCAAGGAACACAAGGCTGGGATGCCGGCTACCTTAAATATGAAAGCATTGCCCGCGAGATCGTCCGTGACAAGGGATACACCGAGGAAAGCGGACAGCTTTATGTTTACGATGCAAAAGGTGCAGGGCACAATGAGTGGTATTGGCAGCAACGTGTTGAAATCCCACTGAAATTTCTCCTCTCCAAAGAAGCTATCGACGCTGCCGGCATAAGAGACAGCTCCGTAGCTCATGAAGAATCGTTTTCCGAAAAATACATATACGATCTCAACGGAATAGCCTACCCACTTACACATTTCGATACACTCCCCTCAGGACTCTATATACGTAATCAAGAAAAATATCTCAAAAGATAGTGGAGCAGTAAACCGTGGGTTCACTCACAGAACGCAAGAGGGAGCCATTAAGGGCGTATCAAAATTTTGATACGCCCCATAAAATCTACAATTCAAATTGATATGTAATATGAATTACTTTACTACTATCTTTTGGCTAATTCTGCCAGAGTTGATTATATAGGTTCCCGAATTAAGATCGGAAACAGAAGCCGCATCACCTGTAAACACTCTAACTCCATCAAGAGTATATACATTTACTTCACCACTGAACACAACAGGATCTTTTACAGAAATCTGCTTCACGCCGGCTTTGGTTTTAATAGGATCATAAATTACCTCACCGTAATTAGATGCATAGTTATTGTCGAAGATTGTTTTAGCTGCCTCCTCAAGAGTCTCCGCATCATTCCATACATTACCTTGGGCATAGTCCACATTAGTGGTATTATTACAAAAATCACACTCTACCAAAACACCCTGTGCATTTGTAAAGTGGTTATTGACAAATACATTATTACCGGGATTATAATCTTCTGCATTCGGATCTGAAATCTTGCCAAAGTTTGCTTCTGTGCCTCCGATAGTGCATGGACCCCACTTGTTACCTTCAAACGTATTGCCCTCAGCGTATACAGTCAAAGGATAAGTAGGAAGGGAGTAAAGAGTAGCGGCAATACCTCCATTATCATCCGGATCCCAACAGTTGTCTTTAATCTCATTGCCAATCAGACGGACTTCCATACCTCCAATAAGATTCAGACCCCATGAGCAATCAATTACCTTATTATTTTCAATAAGCACCTTATTTTCACCTTCAAGGTTAAGCATATTCGACACACCTATACCTCCCGGCTTCTCAAGCTTATTACCAATAAGCTCATTATTCCGAATTATAAGCTCACCTTCAAGTGGAGAAGTTACATTTATGAAAGGACGAAGCTCATTACTCATCGACACATTCTGAATTGTACACCCTTCAATCAAAAGATTGACACCCTGATTGGCAGGAGTATTGACAGCACCCGGCAGACAATCGATGAAATTACAGTTTGTAATTTTGCTGTCAACACTATTACCGGAAAGAACAATCACTCCATATCCGCTCAATTCAGCATTAATATTGGAGAAATCACAATTATCTACAATAAGTGCATCTGAGCCTGTATACATTATCCCACCTCCCTGAATATCCATATTCATAATGGTAGACTTACCCGATAATATAAAGCCTCTGGGCTTTGCATCGTCTCCATTAGGAAGAATATAGGCGGTTTCCTCCGGATTTAAAAGAGCTTCGCCGTCAACTGAAACAGTCACACCGTCAGCCATAAATAAGCGCTCGCCGGAAAGAATCTGAAGCTTATCATTCTCTGCCACGGTCAAATCTCCAGTTAGCAGATAACCATCTTCCTGAACAGATACTCCAGACTCAGGGAGTTCACTCAGGGATTTTAAAGTGAATGTTACACCATTACCAGGTGTAATATAAGCTCCTTGTGCGATACCAGCTACTGTTAGGCCGGCAAGGATTGTTGTAAAAAATCTCATATTTGTAAATATTTATTTAAAATATTTACAAAATTACGGACTTATTTCATGTTTACCAAATAAAATTTTAAAATTTTTAAATACTACAGAGATTAATATTGTGCAGTCTATGTGCTTAATTTGCTCAACCTACTCACTATTTGCACTTAATAAGTTTGACGTAGTTCAGAGACAATCATCAGAAGCTCGTCGCGTACCTCTGTCGGAAGATTGATTTCGCGCACCTGTATGCTACGGCTCCAACCTGCCACATCTTCCGGCAAAAGCGTAAGGAGCACGTCACGAAACTCCTCCACCTCCTCAGAAGAATAGCTGTCAGCATCCCTGCCTCGATAACGGTCGAGTTCCTCATCATCGTAATAGACAATCTCACCGGTAAGTGGCGACAGGTTGGTTTTCTCACACACGGTATGCATTCCACAGCATATCCCGCCGTCTTCAACACTGGTTTCTGCCTGTTCAGCAGGCAACCCTTCGTCAGTATCTGTGGTTTTCGTGTCAGTATTGATTTGTTGCCGACGTTTTCTATAATATATCACATCTATGGCATATAGGATTATTCCGATAATCACCATTGCCACAAGTATAACCATTGCTCCTCTCATCTATT
Organism: Bacteroides sp.; assembly: GCA_014802265.1. Taxonomy (GTDB): domain Bacteria; phylum Bacteroidota; class Bacteroidia; order Bacteroidales; family Muribaculaceae; genus Lepagella. The sequence continues at coordinate 34,913 of JAAVCP010000072.1, forward strand.
ATAAAAGTCTTTTCTAAACACATTCATCACATCACCTTCCCGGCGGCACTCCAGACCTATCACCGGCAACTGATCCCAAAATCCGGGGAACGACTTGTTGACAACCTCCGGATTAGCAATACTTATCTTTTTGTTGAGACGTGCCATAACAGCAAATGCCATCGCTATACGATGATCATCATACGTATTAATCACACAAGCAGGCACCGGCGATGCCCCCCCTTGCCATTCTATGGAATCCTCACCCACCTCAATCGGATAACCTAATTTCTCTATCTCCGTCTTCATTGCAAGCAAGCGATCACTCTCCTTAAGGCGCAAATTTCTTACACCCGTAAACTTAAACCGAGTGCCTTGCATCAAGGCTCCGATTGCCAATGCAGGCATGAGGTCAGGATTATTGGTAAGATCTATCTCCACATAGTCATTGGCATCAGCTACACGGCAGACCACCACGCCCTCATCGTTGAACATGCAGCCGACACCCATTTTCAAGAAGAAATCGACTACAGCAGAATCACCCTGGAGTGATTTACCGGGAGGCACCAATCCCGATATTGATGACCAGTCTGAGCTGAAGCATTTAGCCGCAAAAAAATAAGATGCCGCTGACCAGTCTGCCTCCACTTCAAAATGCTCCGGGGCAACATAGTGTCCACGCTTCACGCTTACATGATCTTCACCCAACTCTACAATTATACTGAATCTCTCCATAATCTTGGCGGTCATCTCAATATAAGGACGTGACACAAGCGGAGTGGAAAAATGTAGGGTCATACCATTTTCCCAGGTAGGAGCCACTAACATAAGGGCGGAAATAAACTGAGAGCTTATGTCGCCCCTTATTTTAAACTCTCCCCCCTTTAGCATACCCCCTTTAATACGGTAGGGACCCTTGTCCTCATTCCCAAGATTCTCCACGAAAGCCCCTGCATCACGAAGCACATTAAGCAACGGAGTCATCGGACGACCCACAAGCCTATGTGTACCGGTAAGAATAAAATCAGCACCCGGTGTAGAGGCTATCACAGCTGCCATGAAACGGAAAGCTGTGCCGGAAGCCCCGACATCTACCCGCGCCACCTCAGTGTCTCCCTTATTCTCGTTAAGTAGCACTGTATTTAATGCCTTTTGAATAACCTTCAGGTCATCACAGTCATCAAATTCGCGGCAAGCCGGCAGAGTGCCCGCAAAGAACGATGCCACCAGATAACGCGCCCCAATACTCTTGGACACCGGCAGATGAACACAATAATTAGGAGTATACTTAATCATGATAATTACTAATTTCTAATTGTGAAACAAGAGGCAGGCATCACCATATGAGAGAAACCGATAATCAGCGGCTAATGCCTCATCGTAAAGATGTCGCCAACGTGGTTCGCCATATTTTTCCCCTAAAAACGATGACACAAGTAAAAGAAGAGTTGACTGCGGCTGATGAAAATTCGTGACCATCACATCAACCATTCGCCATTGATACCCCGGGGCAATCATTATAGCAGTAGAGGCAGTCAGAGTCTCCTCACCTCTTTCTGCAAGCCACTTGTCAATAGCTTCCAATGCCATTACAGTATCAAACTCTTTTGAATCCTTATCGTAGGCACACCATTGGGAGACATGCAGACTATCATCCCCTCCGGCAAGCATGTTGCCAAGATAGGGCAATGACTCAAGAGTACGCACAGATGTAGTGCCGACTGCCACAAGAGGTTTTCCCGATTTTTTTTGTTCAATAAGATCATGAAGAAGATCACGGGACACGGAAAACACTTCCGTGTGCATGGGATGATCACCTATATTTTCAGATTTCACGGGTTGAAATGTACCGGCACCCACATGAAGAGTAAGCTTGCCGACAGGTATATTATGGGCAGCAAGATCCTCAAACACTGCCTGAGTGAAATGCAGTCCTGCCGTTGGGGCTGCCACAGAACCCTTTGCATCGGCATATACAGTCTGATAGTCGGAGAGGTCACTATCCTCGGATTCCCGTTTTAGATAAGGGGGAATTGGTATATAGCCGGCTGCATCAACAACTGATGCAAAAGTCACCTCCGGATTATCCCATGTAAATTCAATGGCATGTGATTTGCCTTCCGTAGCGTGAAGCCTCTTTGCCCTTAAATTAACCTTTCCGGAAATTCCTTCCGGTTTTATCTCCATCACCAGCTCCCCCTCTTTCCATTTCTTGAGGTTTCCCACAAGGCAGTTCCAAACGCAACGGCACCGAGTCTGAAATGACAACACATAATCTGAGGGCTCTTCCGGTTCGAGAAGGAATATCTCGATGCGTGAGCCGGTCTGCTTGTGAAATGTCATACGGGCATTAATCACCTTCGTGTCGTTGCATACAAGCATTGAACCCGGAGGAAGCAGGCTTGCCAATTCAGAAAAACGACGGTGAGAGATCACTCCGTCGGGTCGGGAAAGAAGCAATTTGCAGGCATCACGACGTTGCAAAGGATGACGAGGAATTCTTTCATCAGGGAGATTATAGTTGAAATCCTCTATTTTTATATCTTTTACCATAAAAATTTTTAAAATATTTTTATCCTCATTACTCACTGATAGTTAAACTATTAAATAAGTAATTCAAAAAATTTTAAAATTATTTTTCACAAAATTAGCAAAAAAATTTGGAAGATACAGAATTTTGATATAACTTTGCACTCGCAATCGGGCGATTAGCTCAGCTGGTTTAGAGCGTCTGCCTTACAAGCAGAGGGTCTGCGGTTCGAATCCGTAATCGCCCAC
>JAAVCP010000073.1 GCA_014802265.1 Bacteroides sp.
AGATAGCAATTTTATCTGACTCATACAAATAAATTCGCTGTTATTTTACTATGAATCAGAAAATTATTTCATCGTTGTCAACTGATGCTATGACTGGGTGCTATTCGCTGAATAGTTACTAAATATCGTGAATTTCATAAAATTATTAAACAAAATGGCTGGGTAGAAGTGCGTCAGGCAGGTAGCCATATAATTTATGCAAAAGAAGGCTATTTGAACAAAAGCGTCCCTTATCATGGAAGTAAGGAAATACCCGAACCAATGAGAAAAAGCTTATGTAAGGAGATGGGACTTTAATTCTTTATCCCTTTATTTCAAATGATAATTATAAAATTGAAATATTGACATAAAGCAGATAAACACATCTATCATAATTTAACAAATATTATTATGAGCAACAAGCTTATTATCAACATTTGCGCAAGCAGTGATTCCTTCGGAGCATTCGGAGAAAACTGCGAGGGTATTTACGCTTCAGGCAACTCGGTGGCTGAAGTAAAAAAAGATGTACTTGAGGCGATCAAAATCTATAAGGAAATAACTCCTGAAACTAAATGGGCACAGCCAATAAAAGAAAATTGGCCTATTGAGTGGCATTATGACGTTCAATCACTTCTGATTTTTTATCAAGGCATATTTACTAATGCAGCCCTTGAAAGAATGACAGGTATCAATCAGAAACAGTTATGGAATTATGCCAACGGTGTGTCTAAGCCGAGAAAGCAAGCAAAAGAAAAAATTCAAAATGCCTTGCACTCACTTGGTCACGAACTCTTAGAATTGAGTCTCTAAGGATATCTCTAAATTAAAAAAAGAGGGTGTGTCAAATGGCGACCCTCTTATTAATATACTATAAAACAAAAACAAAGCCCTGACTTTCCTAAGCCGGGGCTTTGCCATGTCAGAAAGATTTTGTAACTCAGCGACATACACTTCATACGGTGCCATAATATTAATTATGACACACACTTTTGATCTGTAGTATATGTTTTCAAAATCAGAAACATGTTTATTGAATCTCTATCTTATAGCACCTGTTTTGCATTACAACAATATATATGCCATTAGGGAGATTTGTACTGCCTATCTCAATGCCATCAATAGTATAAACCCGGCTTCCCTTAGGAGCTATTATGTTATTCCCAATTATTTTCACATCATAATCAACCTCTATTTCTGAGATGCCTGTCAGGGAATTAATCTTAAATGCTGGTGAGATTGTTTGAACCTGAGAGTTACCATGGCTATCATAAAGAGAAATCCTGACATCATACCAGCCTGTCGCACTCTTACGATCTACTTGACTCAGACTACCAGAATAATAGGCTCCATATCCCGGCATAAAGAACTTTTCCGGATCTTCCACAACTTTAAAAGCAGAATAATTCTGATCCCCATAAGGAGCATATTCTACTAATACGTCCTCCAAAGGCTCGTATGAAAACCATGGCCATGGTGAAAAATTACACTTAAATACCCCCGCATAGAATATGAGGTCTCCATCATTTTCATCAAAACGGTCTGAGACCTTGCCATCTTCTGTTCTCATCATAAGATGCACAAGTGTAGGAGTATGTTCCTTCTCACCCTCCCTAAAATTCATTTCACAATGACTGTGGCTCTGTAGATTGTCAACAACAACATTTGAATCATCAATGTCAATAGTCCAAGGACCTGGCTTCTTTGATTCTTCACTTTGAGCAAATTCATTTAAATTAAAACCATCAGTAGCATTCCAAACCTCTTCTCCATTACACTTTACACTTATATTACTATTAAATTTATCAATAGTGCGCATTTCTCCGTATCTACCCACAAAACCATAGTCAAATATTTCCGTGGGACGTAAAAAAACCGTAATTGGTGTATTATCCCCGAATACAATTTCATCAGAATTAGAAATAACTAGCCATGGACTCGTTGGATAGCCATAGCTTCTGTCAGCTGTAAAGTTTAGATAATTTATGAAATTATTATCCGTAAAAAACCATGTTTGATGAATAGGCTGCCATTCATCTGTCTCAAATGAATAGAGCGGAGCCACTATACCTCCTTTTTTCATATATTCTTTTTGATACTGAATTGTCCAAAACTGTGGGGCAACGGTTATCTCAGGAGCATTTACAGGATCAAGACAAATCCTATATTTCGAACCATTCCAACTATTATCATTCATTACTACACTCCAATTATCTGTAATGGCTATACCATCATTGAAAGTATAGTATCCAAATGTAGAATTAGCATATGGGTCATAATATTCTGAGGCTTCTTCTGGTTTATACCGATTCTCAACCCATTTAGCTGACACAGGCAAAGTATAATTCTCCACGTCATTTGACACTTCCTGAGTGATAGTTCCATTAGCACCTATAACAATGATGGAACACCCATCTTCTTGGAGAGGAGTACATTTCTGATACACCCCTATCTTGCCACTTTCATTATCTGAGACCCAGACATCCATGAAATGACTACCACTTACCCTCTCATTTTGGTCAGTTAATGTGTCAAAAGGATTTGCGAAAAATAATTGAAGATCCTCACCTTTATAAGTGAATTGAGTGTAATAATTAATCTGAACACAATTTCCTTCTGAGATAACACCCCAATTCCCATTTTCATCAATTCCTCCAATATCTGTAGTAGGGCGTTCACCATTTGCTAAGAAAGCATTAAAAACAATATGCTCTGTTGCCTCCGATGGTAAAGCCTCAATTTCCATATCTTCTATTATATTCACCTCTTCCTTTATAATGCATCTGATACCATCACATCCCTGATAAAAATCTCCCCAAAAGAAAAATATGAAATCATATTTTCCCATTGGTATGGAAAAAGGAAACATTAGATCTCCCTCCCACCATTCACAGAAATATTTTTCTGACTGGTCTTCGCAAGAAATGGCATAGGCGATCCTTGGATAGATACCTTTAGAAGGATAGGCATCCAGCTTGGGAGTAACGGTTACATAACCCTCCTCCCCCATTCTGATTTTTTCAAAAAAGTCAGAATCACTCGTTACAGTCATATCCGGTTGCATCACACATTCAAGATTAGAAAAAGAATGCATTCCAAGACTGCCAACTTCTTTGGACACCTTATGTGGCCCTTGATTAGTAAATCGTAATTCTACGGCACGATTACCTCCTGAATGGTTCCCCCAAACACTCATCGGGAAAGCCAATGCCATGCACAATAACATGACCAACTTGTTCAGTTTAATGTATCTCATAAACTATTAAAAGTGTCTCTGAGGCTACGACACATTTTACAAATCCTTCCCCCATTACCTCAAAAGGAGAATTCTCCAATGGGGTATGCAAAGTTCGCTAAAATCTCTTTTTCTATAGCAAAAATTACATAGACAATGTATGGACACCCTTCATATGTGACACAATTGTCTATATAATTTATTAATTTTGCAATATGAAAACTCTGCTTACATATATCCTTTTGGCAATCTTAATCGTCTCATGTCATCAATCCAAACCAATTGATGAAATGTTTCGTTGGCCAACCTCAGGTGTAACTGAGGCCGACTCGTTATTGGCCTTATTTGAATGGAGCCAAGTTAACCAACCATCTGAAAAGATCATCTCAGCAATCACAGAGCAATTCTGTTCCATATCCCATACTTATCCAAATAACCAACTAATACAATTTAGGACAGAATATCTAAAGGCTCACCAACTCATACAAAAGCACAAAGATGAGGCTTCCACAATTATCGAGGGTGCTATGAGGAATTTTGATTCCATTTTATCACCCTATGACTGGCATAAAATGAAGACCCTAAAAATTGAGGTAACAGATAGACCCGACTTATGTTATACCATGGCAATGGATAATTTGGCTTTCTTTCACAATGCAAACGTACCAGCAGAAGAAGGAAGGGCACTAATTGTAGCAGGAAATGTAATGTCACATCTATTAGACACTGTGCGTGCCGTAGCTTTTTATAACGAAGCCGCTAAAATTAACAGTCAGCTTAATTTAAAAATTCCAACCTTGATGACTTGGAACAATATCGCTACTATTTCACCTCATCATAAACGCGATAGCATTCTGTCGTCTCTTCTTAACTTGCCAACCATAGATACCCTACCCACGGTAAAAGTTCTGCTTCTACACAATCATTTTATTGACACTGATTCGGTTGCACTTTTAGAAGAAGCTATTGGGATTTGTATCAATGAACATATTCACTCCAATAATCTTCCTCTGTTATTAACATTACAAGGAAATTGGTATGCCTTTTATGGTCAATATGAAAAGGGAATTGAAATCCTGCATGAAGCAATAAAGCTAAACTCCAAACATTATCCCATAAATGCCCGGATAATGTTTCTTTCTTACGATTTTTTAGCAAACGCATATCATGCCAGCGACCAAAAAGATTCGTGTATCATTGCGCTTGATAATGCCCGAATATGGCGTGACATTTACGAAAAGGAACGTAATTATTCAGGGATATATGCTATAGACACCCAAGCCAGAATAAACATGACAGAGCAGTATAATAAAATTAAAAGACAACGAATAATCGATTATTGGTTAATATCATCTCTTATAGCAAGCGTTGGAGTTGGGCTTATAATATATAGAATCAAGCGTAAGAATACAATAGCACAATATGAGAAGATGCTTACTGAAGAGAAACTTAAACGCCACATGCAGTCAATTCAAGCACAAGCTGGAATAATGGAAGAAGGGAATCAACTGATCAGTGAGTTGTATCTTCAAGTAACTAACTTAAAAAACAATAATAAGATATCGGGAGAGTGTGCGGATAATTTGTTGCGTGTATTACGTCTGCATAAAAGTACCGAAGAAAACCGTCAGAGCTTTCTGAAAATTAAACAAGAGCTTGATACGCAATTCATAACTCGTCTAAAAAAAGATTTCCCTTCACTGGCAGAAAGTCAATTACGCCTTGCCTCCCTTATTGTAGTGGGAGCCGATAGTCGTCAGATTGCCAACATACTCAATATAATTCCATCCTCAGTCCATAAAAACAGATATAGACTTCGCGCACGTTTAGGATTAAAGACAGAAGATAGCTTAGAAGAATTTTTACGCCGCTATAATATATAAAAGGCTTACAACTCAGTAAGTTACAAGCCTTTTACCATGTCGGGGTGAGGCGACTCGAACGCCCGACCTCTACGTCCCGAACGTAGCGCGCTAACCAACTGTGCTACACCCCGATTGCCTTAGCGACTGCAAAGTTACGCATTTTTTTTGATTCCACAAAAGATTTTTTCATTTTTTTGTGGAATCAAAAATTTAATCAGTCGTAGAGATAAAACATTCTCTCCATAAGTTGCCATTTCTGATCAGACGGCGCATTAGGGTCACATCCCTGAAACTCTGCTACAAATGCCTCCCACTCAGCCTGACGCGGAAGAGTGGCAAGACGTGCCATGGCAGTGTCCCACTCAAAGTCCTCCACTGTGTCAACAATCATAAAAAGAGTGTTGCCAAGAATATAAATTTCCATCTCCAGGATTCCTACTTCCCGAATACCCTCACGAATCTCCTTCCACTGATTTTCCTTGGAATGACACGCCTTATAGCGTTCTATCAATTCCGGATTCTCTGAAATTTTCAGTGTCTGACAATATCTTTTAGCCGGTCTGCCGTATGTCTTGACCGGATAACCTTCCTTATTCATAAGTTTGATTATTAGTAAAATTGATGTTTACATGACTTCCGGAGCAAAATTACTCATTTTATTTCATACTAAAGTGCTTTTTTTCGATTAAAAATTAGCATAAAATCGATATTATGGAGTGGGAGAACTTGTAATAATCAACTAAAGTTGCTTACTTTGCATTACTTTTCAAGAAGTGTGAAAATGATAAAAAATAATCTTCTGATGCTGAATGTGGGATTCGCCTCCCATAATGCTGACTGGAATTACAGTGACATCAACAGCCCCTTTACCCGCATCTACTATGTGACGGAAGGGACTGCATCTGTCACACTCGATTCCACGACTTATTTACTCACTCCGGGGAATATGTATATAATTCCGGCTTTCACCCTCCATTCTGATTCATGCAGCGGGTTATTCAGTCATTATTATCTCCACATATATGAAAATGTTTCTTCAAGCGACAGCATTATCGACAAATATAAATTCCCTTTTGAGATTGAATGCCTTCCTATTGATCAGATCCTTTTTGAGTCATTATGCCGTAACAATTCATTTATGGCATTAAGAGCCTACGACCCAAGAATCTATGACAATAAGAACGCACTCATTGACTGTGTGCGCCTCAACCGTAACCGTCCTGAATGGGACAGGCTTGAGTCAGTCGGCATAATATGTCAGCTTCTAAGCCGCTTCATCAGGCAGGCACACCCCAAGTATCAGACCAATGATGTACGTATCGGGAGAGCCGTGGAGATAATCAATACCCATAATAACGAATTGATACGTGTGGCGGACCTGGCTAAAGAAGTGCGCATGTCGCAAGACCATTTTATCCGCCTGTTTAAAAAGGAACTCGGCTGCACTCCAACCCAGTTTATTATCGATAAAAAAATGATGCAAGCAAAGCTTATGCTTGCATCAGAATCGCTTATGACCAAAGAAATTGCCTATTCGTTGGGTTATGACAATCTATCCTATTTCTCACGTCTTTTCAGGAAACACACCGGTACCACTCCAACCCTATATCGTGAAAGTTTTAATTTAAAGAGTAGTATGGGGGAGCAACATACTCAAAACGGTGACACCCGCTGCCAACCTTAATATCGCCGCTGGGTAATTTTACGGTAGCGTATGAATTGGCTGGGACTTCAACCATAAGCCTTATCTGATCGCCATGACGTTCCCAACGACTTGAAGCCTCTCCGTATGGTGTCTCTATGCGAGCTTCGGAATCAGACACATCACCCACACATTGAGGGGCTATAATCAAATGCCGGCTCCCCTCCTCCGAATCAGGGAATATACCTGCCAGCCCACTGAAGAGCCATTCCATCAGATGACCCAACATCATGTGGTTATTGGAAACAAAGCCGTATGCCTGCCAAGACTTCGTGAGGCAAGTGGCACCATGCGCCAACTGCCAGCCATAACCCGGAGTGTCATACCTCTTATTGAGATTATACAGTAATTCTGAAAGCCCGGCACCTTCAAGTGCTTTTATGACATACCAATAACCTATATCACCTGCTGTAAGTCCCTTTGCTGAGATATCAGTGGCAAGAGCTTTCACAACTTTATGGTAATTTTCATCTTCCACTAATCCGAGTGCAAGTGCCATTGCGTTGGCGGTCTGACTATTGCGGTCATAATATCCTTCAGCCGGTTTATAGAAACGGGAATTAAAGGCATCCCTGATTTCAGAAGCCAATCCGGCATATTTCTCGCTGTCAGCATTTTCACCGAGAATCTTTGCAATCCGACTCATAGCCAACACATTCTGATAGTAGATAGCTGTGCCTGTCACTCCCAACGAAGTAAGCTGGGAATAACCGGGATTATTGGGTCCTATATCATACCAGTCTCCTAACCCGTATGCTACTATATGATTATCCGCCCTGGTGCCTAAGTATTCTATAAAATTTTTCATCTGAGGATAATATTCGGCAAGTATATCCTCATCACCATACTGAATCCATGCTTTATAAGGACATTGAATGAAAGCGCTCCCCCACTCAGGAGAATCTTCAAATCCATCGGCAAATCTTACATATTCGGGAGCTATTGTCGGTATAGAACCGTTTTCAAGCTGAGATGCCGACATATCAGCCATCGCCTTCCGATAGATATGACGCATATCCCGACGGCTCATCAAAGAATTTTGCATGAGATGTGCCTGTTCCAGCCACCCTAACTTCTCTCTATGAGGGCAATCAGTCAATACACTTGCGCTGTTGCTTGCCATTGCCCGGTCAATAAGATTATAAATATTATTTAAAAGGGCATCCGAGCATCTGAAATAACCGGTCTCGCGATTATCGGCAGTGGTATGCAAAAGTGTCAACTCTACCTCAGGCATTTCCCCGCTACAATTAATGGTGTCAAGTTGAACATAACGGAAACCATAATAACTAAACTGAGGTTACCAATACTCTACTGAGTCCCCCTTTACAGTGTAAGTAAAATAGTACGGATCACCGGAAGCTGATTGGTTAACACGATTCTCATCATCAATCAACTCCGCCGGACAAAGTTTCACAATCTGTCCGGGATTACCCTTTATCTTTAAACCCACTATACCGGAAATATTCTGACCGAAATCATACACCGGTTTACTGAATCGGTAAGTACACGCTGAGGAGTAAACCGTTCCTTAACTTTCAAAGCGGTTCCAAGTTGTGGTTTAAGGTCCACGGGTCCGTCGGTAATCACTACTTTATCCCAACCGGAATCAGCCATATCAATATCAACCGCATCTGTCAATGACACACACCAATTTTCGGGTAACCTTCCCGCATCGTAATCCTCACCACCGAAAATGCTACTGAACGTGACGGGTCCTTCTCGTGTCAGCCAAGATGAATCTGTCACAACCGTCTCCCGGGTGCCATCCTCATATTCTATTACCAAAAGTGCTTTCAACTTCGGAGCGCCGTATGAGCCTACAATCTTAAAATAACGTTCCCGCGGAATATTATACATTCCGTTTCCCAACATCACTCCCACGGTATTGTCTCCAGGGGTAAGCATATCAGTAATGTCAAATCCTACATATTCCGCCTCCTTATCATATAGCGTCTAGCCTGGATCAAGGAAGTGGTCGCCAACTTTCTCTCCGTTAAGAAACAATTCAAACTGTCCCAAACCGCATACAAAAGCCACAGCCGATTTTATCGGTGCATTTAAAGTAAATGACTTCCGTATGAGAGGTAACCGGTAATCGCCTATCTTACGATCTCCGACTGCATTTCTTACGTCGGGTGCGTGAAGTAAGGGCACTACCTTGTCTTTGTCATGCTCCATGGCAATCCATTCAGCACCCAGCCATTGAGATGAATTCTCAAGACCTGTCACAAAACTTGAAGCCTGACTCCAATCCGTTGCCTTCCCTTTAGTATCCCACACCCTCACACGCCAATAGTAACGTGTAGCAGGATTCAACATCGGACCGGCATATTTCACCGACACTGAGTTATCAGAATCAACCTTACCACTCCTCCAAACTAAATGACTGAAATCAGGATCAGCAGACAACTCGATTTCGTAGGCACTCTGAAGATAGTTCTTCATTTCGCTGTCAATATGCCACCCAAACATAGGAGCGCCCATGATCCCTATAGGCTTCTCAATTCCCTTACAGTATAAACGGCTCACGGTTGCCAAAGCATCCTCAGATATTTTGGCAATCCCAACATTGCATAATCCTACACAAAAAAGCAGGGAAAGGAATAATCTACCACTAATTCTGTTCATTAAGAAATCACTTTTAAATTTCCTGTTTTTCACCACCATATATACTACTATTACTATTTTCAACATAATTTATTGTTTAGGCAGCTGTTTAAATTCAGTCATATATTAGACATTACATACTCTTAAATTCTAAAATGTCGATTTTTAACCTAAATGACTAATTATCAAAAACTTGTATTTATTTAATTAACTTAAAATCAGTGCTTTGAATTAAGTTTATTTAAACTCTATAATAATGTCTGAGGGCATAGTGCGTGGTGACTATATGAAGCCAACACAGTGTCTAAATATGTTATGCAACATATTATCGATTTTGTGTCAACAAAAGTCGTAATAGTGCCATTTCAAGATTTATAAGATTATCTACATTTGTATGGTTAAATTCCAATTGCGTAATCAATGGTATTTAGCCAAAAAGATCTGTAAATTTATTTAAAATTTCAATATTAACCTGACAAAATGGCAAATTATCCAAAAATCGGAATACGCCCTGTGATTGACGGGCGTCAGGGTGGCGTAAGAGAAAGCCTTGAAGACAAGACAATGAACATGGCTAAGGCTGTGGCTGAACTTATTTCATCAAACTTAAGAAACGGTGACGGCAGCCCGGTAGAGTGTGTCATAGCAGACGGCACAATCGGCAGAGTCGGAGAGACAGCAGCCTGTGCTGAGAAATTTGAGCGTGAAGGCGTAGGTGCCACAATAACCGTGACCCCATGCTGGTGTTATGGAGCTGAGACCATGGACATGAATCCCTGGTGGCCCAAGGCTGTGTGGGGATTCAACGGCACAGAACGCCCGGGTGCCGTATATCTTGCCGCAGTTCTTGCCGCACATGCTCAAAAAGGATTGCCGGCTTTCGGCATATATGGCCATGACGTTCAGGACATGGAAGACAACACGATACCCACAGACGTGGCTGAGAAAATTCTTCGTTTTGCAAGGGCTGCACAGGCTGTTGCAACCATGAGAGGGAAAGCTTACCTGTCAATGGGAAGCGTGTCAATGGGGATTGCCGGATCAATCGTTGACCCACAGTTCTTCCAGGAATATCTCGGAATGCGCAACGAGAGCATTGACCTCACAGAGATAATTCGCCGAATGGCTGAAGGAATCTATGACGAGGAAGAATATAAAAAGGCAATGGAATGGACCGAAAAGCATTGCAAGATTAATGAGGGAAAGGATTTCAACATACCTGAAAAAACCAAGACACGCGAACAGAAAGACGCTGACTGGGAGTTTGTGGTGAAGATGACCATAATCATGCGCGACCTCATGAAGGGGAATCCCAAACTGCTTGACAAAGGGTTTAAGGAAGAGGCAATCGGACACAATGCAATTGCAGCCGGCTTCCAGGGTCAGCGTCAATGGACAGATTTCTATCCGAATGGCGACTATTCAGAGGCTCTTCTAAACACCTCATTTGATTGGAACGGCATTCGTGAGGCATACGTGGTAGCCACGGAGAATGATGCCTGCAATGGTGTGGCAATGCTATTCGGGCACCTGCTCACCAACAGGGCACAGATCTTCTCTGACGTGCGTACCTACTGGAGCCCGAAAGCAGTGAAACGTGTGACAGGAAAAGAACTCACGGGACATGCCCCAAACGGCATAATCCACCTTATCAACTCAGGAGCCACCACTCTCGACGGAAGCGGACAAGCCAAAGATGCTGAGGGCTGCCCGATAATGAAACAGCATTGGGAGATGACAGAAGAGGATGTGGAAAATTGTCTTAAAGCCACTACATGGTATCCTGCCAATCGCGATTATTTCCGTGGTGGGGGCTTCTCATCAAACTTCCTCTCTAAAGGAGGAATGCCTGTTACAATGTCGCGTCTTAACCTCGTGAAAGGACTTGGTCCCGTGCTTCAGATTGCAGAAGGGTGGACCGTTGACATTGATCCTGAAATCAACCGTATTCTTGATGAAAGAACCGACCGCACATGGCCCACTACATGGTTCGTGCCACGCCTTTGCGACCGTCCCGCCTTCCGTGACGTATATTCGGTGATGAATAACTGGGGTGCAAACCACGGTGCAATCAGTTATGGGCACATCGGAGCCGACCTCATAACTTTGGCTTCTATTCTGCGTATTCCGGTATGCATGCATAATGTGGAGGAAGATAAAATTTTCCGTCCTGCTGCATGGAATGCCTTTGGTCAGGACAAGGAGGGAAGCGACTACCGTGCTTGCAAGAACTATGGCCCGATTTACAAGTAAAGCATTGTAGTCATGGCAAACTCGGGTAAAAAACATCTAATTGGCAACGGAACTGCGGCTGCAATAATTCCATTTGCGCTGATCACATGCTGCTTTGCCCTATGGGGATTCGCAAACGACATAACCAACCCTATGGTGAAAGCGTTTTCGAAAATTTTCCGCATGAGTGTCACAGAAGGTGCGCTTGTGCAGGTGGCTTTCTATGGCGGTTATTTCGCAATGGCATTTCCGGCAGCCATCTTCATAAAGAAATATTCATACAAGGCGGGAGTGTTGCTCGGCTTAGGACTCTATGCAATGGGAGCATTCCTGTTCTTCCCTGCCAAGCTGACCGGCAACTACTATCCCTTCCTAATAGCCTATTTCATTTTGACCTGCGGACTTTCGTTTCTTGAGACAAGCTGCAACCCATACATACTTTCAATGGGTCCGGAAGAGACCTCAACGCAACGTCTTAATCTTGCTCAGGCATTTAATCCTATAGGCTCCCTGTTGGGAATGTATGTGGCAATGAATTTCATCCAGAACCGTCTCCACCCACTTGACACAGCTCAAAGGGCGGTGTTGGGTGATGAGGAATTCGCAGCCGTGAGAGACTATGACCTTTCGGTGCTTATCGCTCCTTATCTGATGATAGCCATAGTAATCGTAGCTATGTTCCTTGTAATCAAATTTGTTAAGATGCCCGGGAGTTCAGACACCAGTGGCAAAATCAACTTCTTGGCTACCCTGAAACGAATCTTTAAGATCTCAAAATATCGTGAAGGGGTAATTGCGCAGTTCTTTTATGTGGGTGCCCAGATTATGTGCTGGACATTCATTATCCAATATGGCACCCGAGTTTTCATGGGAGACGGAATAGGTGAACAGGAAGCAGAGGTGCTTTCGCAGAAATACAATATCTTTGCTATGGCATTCTTCTGCGTGAGCCGCTTTATATGCACATTCCTCTTGCGTTATCTTAATCCGGGAGTGCTTCTGAAGGCATTGGCAATCGGGGCTTCCGTGTTTACAATTGGGGTTATATGCTTTCAGAATATTTTGGGCATGTATTGCCTCGTGGCAGTGTCGATATGTATGTCGCTCATGTTCCCCACAATCTACGGCATAGCCTTACAAGGCATGGGCGATGATGCAAAATTCGGGGCAGCCGGACTTATAATGGCTATCCTCGGTGGCTCAGTGCTTCCCCCTATCCAGGCATCTATAATCGATATGGGGCATATCGGAAGTTTCCCGGCTGTTAACCTCTCTTTTACATTGCCACTGATCTGCTTCATTGTGGTCGGTATCTATGGGCAACGCACCTCCCACATAAAATAATGATGAGGTTCAGTATAAAGATAAGCTAAGAAAAGACGAATCAGCAGCTTGAAAAAGTTACCGATTCGTCTTTTTTAGATATTTATTATCATGAACTCACGTTATTAGACTTTAATAACATCAAATATATGGTTTACAGCTATTTGACATAAATCTTTTCTATTTTCACTCTCCCATCCTTAAATATTTTCTTTACAATATTAATACCTTTTATTAAATCTGTAGTCTTTACGCCTGCTATAGAATAATATTCTTCTACACATTCTTCATCAGACATTATATCTTTAACTCCACTTACTGTACCATCTATAACATTATAAGTAGTAAGCCCCGATGAATAGGTTTCGCCATCCTTGACATTAAACATCTGTAATCCAATAGTTTCAAATCCAGTCATGAAGAAATACAAGTAACGCCCTGTAGAGCTTACTATTATGATGCCACCATTATTATTGAAATTATAGGGGATATCAGTCATATCTTCCCCAAATCCATATGTATCAGTATCAAAGATAAATGGCTCATCGTCTATAAAAACTTTATAATACATATTGGAGGTGTCAAGCAGATCGTTTTCCTCATTCATATTAGGCAGATCAACATATAAAATTGAATAGCCATAATTCTCAAAATAATCGGCATACATCAGAGGAATAGGAGCCAATGGAACCGGATTAGGATTGGGATTAACAATCTTAAATGACGGATCCAAGTAAATACTTAGATAAATTAAGGTCTCAACAGATGCACTATAAGCAATAAAACGACCTTCATCCATAGTAATTATATTATTCTCACGGTCATAGTAAAATTCTACCTCATTGAGAAGTAGATAACTTCCATCGGCTTCGTATGAGCCACCTATAAAATAGAAAAGATTCGCACCATATCCTCCAACATATTGACCGGTTTCAAATACTATTTTATCCCCCTCCATTCTTCCTTTAATAAATGAGGCAGGTAAGTAAGGACTAAGGTTATTCATATAAACATCGTCCCCGTAAAAGCCGATACCGATTTGAGTCGCTACTCCTCCGTTTAGTATCAGCCAGTCCTGAAGTTCAAGATCCGCAGGTGCTTCAACCAACGTAAGTGTATTCACCTCATAAGTTTGCTTACAATCGCCAACAGTTACCCAACTGCCATCAGACTGAACCATACCCAGCATAGTTTCCGGATAGTCATATCCTCCTGCCTCATTTGTAACGGCATCATACTCTATATCTAAAATTATTTTGTCACCTTCAATTTTAAAAGATACCGATTGCACCTCATCTTCAGAAGGCATAACATAAGACAATTTACCATTTTCTGTTTCTTCCCTATGAAGCATAGTAATAAAGAAATCAGTGGGCTCACCTGTAATGGCACTTGGCTGCTGATATATAGGCTGGGGAAGCTGAGCAACAAGTCGGTCTTCCTCAACGCTGCACTCTAAATAGGAGTTGGTGAGCCAGCCTCCAAAAGGATTATAGATATACGCTTTCCCATCATTTGAATACACAATAGATGAAAAATTCATGGTCTTTCCAAATTGCCAGCTGCCACCCAATGCATAGAACCCAATAGTTTCCCGCAAATAATCAATTTTTTCACCCTCCGGCTGATCATAGATTGGCTCTCCTTGCAAAGCTGCCCTTCTTGCAACAGACGGAACAACTGCTTTCTGATCGCCTTGCACACTCATCTGATCGCTCAACAAGAGGCTCGTCTCTATATCAGAGATAGAAGAGCCCAAACTTTTAGTGCCAGATACACTCTGAGCAGAGGAACTCAAAGTCAACAGCACCATTGCCACCGTTAATAACATTTTTTTCATAAAGATATAATTAGAAGATTTAACTATACTGCAGGAAGACCAGCAGCCTAACTATAAGTGAGCTAATCAAGTCAAGCTCACATAATCGGCTGCAAATTTCTATATTTTTAAGGGAAACTTCTTAAAAAAGTATATAGACAACACATAGACAATGGCATTCTTTCTATATAATTAGAGCTTTTTTCTTAATTTTGCATCATGAAAAATTTATTTTACATATTATTATCTATATTTCTGGGGGCGATTTCCTGCTCTCGGCAAAGAGCAATTGACGAACTTTTTCCATGGCCTGCCTCCGGTGTCAAAGAAGCTGACTCCTTATTACTTCTTTTTGAAATTAAACGTACATCTACTTTAACACCGGAATCAAGTAAGGACATCCTCCGGGAGTTCTTTTCATTAGCCGATAGTCATAACAATAACAAAATTATTCAGGCAAGAAAATTATATTTATCCGCATGCAACCAATATAGAAAAGACAGTAATTATAACTTTTTAATTCATGATTATATCTCAAAGATTGATTCATCAAAGATGCCATATGAATGGCACATGATGGTGGGACTCCTTATTGAAGAAGAACAAAATTATGTAAAAAGATATAACTTAATTCTTGATAATCTTTCATATTTCCAAAAGATGAAAGCAGATGTGGAATATTGTCGTCATTTAGTATATTTAGGTAATCTGATGTTTGAATTAAATGATTCAGTAAAGGCACTAAAAGCTTATGACGAGGCTGATGGAATAGCTTTAAAGTATAATTTACTTCCTTATCATATAACTATTACCTTAAACAGAGCAGTAGCCTCTCCACGTGCAATTGCTGATAGCATCTATGCCTCCCTTCGAAATAATCCAGACATCAAAAAATATCCTAATGCCTATATTCAGTTAATGCAAAACTCTTTTATACAAACTGACTCTCTAATATTTATCGATAACGCCATAAATACTTACTTATCTAATCAGCCTTTGCGACACAAATTACCAATACTGTTGGCACTTAAAGGCAACTACTATACACGCCATAACGATCCTTTAACTGGACTAAAATATATACAAGAGAGTTTTGATTCCCTCGGATCAAAAAATTATCTTTCTCGTTATGTCAAGGCCATGCATTCATTTAAAGCTTATGCATGGCAGTTAATCGGGGAGAAAGATTCTGCCTTAGCGGAATTAAACAAAACCATTTACTGGACAGACAGTATAAACCGCGAGCATAACTTTTCTAAAATCTATGCTCTTGATGCCAGAAGCAGAATTGAAATGGCAGAAAGAAATGCTTCCCTTAAACATACTAAACTTACATATCTCTGGATAATTTCTTCTCTGGGACTTATAATCTTAATTATGATAATAATATTCATTTATCATAGGCACATTTCCGAAAAGAAACAAAAAGAAGAACGATTGGAAGAAGACATCCGAAAGAATAAGCAATCTCTTTTGGCACAAAGTTCTATAATGGAGCAAACTAATAACCTAATTACACAAATTACTGACCGTATATCTAATCTTTGTGAACACGGAGACATTAATAAGGCAACCGCTGATTTGCTTATGAAAGAATTGAGGTTGCACAAAAGCAATGAGGAAAACAGGCAGGGATTCTTAAAAGTGCAACAGGAACTCGACACTCGATTCATGACAAAATTAAAAGCTGACTTCCCAACTCTTTCGGAAAGTCAGCTACACCTTGCCTCCCTCATAGCTGTAGGAGTCGACAGCCGACAAATCGGAAACATTCTTAACATTGAAAATGCATCCGTTCACACCAGCCGTTGGAGACTACGCAAACGGCTTGGACTTTCAACTGAAGACAGTCTTGAAGATTTTCTCCGTCGTTACAATAACCCTGTCGACTGACAATTACTAATCGGAACATTCCCGGCTGTCAACCTCTCATTTGTGCGCCCACTGATCTGCTTCATTGTAGTTGGCATCTACGGACAACGCACCTCCCACATAAAATAACGTTACTATATAAGGTTGGTCAGGAAGTTGGAAGAATTTTGCAAGAAAATGAAAAAATTTTTGTACTTTTGCACCATATATTTCCTCAGATGACTAATTGACAATGCAACTGAGAGAATATTGAAGTTTTCCAATCAACTTCATTAATAACCCATTTGACAAAATTAATTTCATGGCTTTAACATCAGATTCGACACTCTCAAAAATCGGCGCCCCACTTTATTGGGTGCTCCTTGTAATTATGATATTTCCCTTCGACATTGTGTTCGGGGAGCAATATCAGTTTGTATCTCCACCCGTGGCCCTGTTTGTCGGGCTGGCGTTTGCTTTCATCTTCGGCATTCCCTACCCCAAGTTTAACAAGAAGCTCTCCAAGTATCTTTTGCAGGCTTCAGTGGTGGGTCTTGGGTTCGGAATGAATCTTCAGAAGTCACTTCAGTCTGGAGCAGACGGAATGATTTTCACCATAGTTTCAGTGATTGGTGTCATGATAATAGGGGTTCTGCTTGGCAGGTATATGGCAATCAATGAGAAAACCTCTTACTTGATTTCGTCAGGCACAGCCATCTGCGGAGGAAGTGCTATTGCTGCTGTAGGACCGGTGTTAAAAGCTGACCAGAATGAGATGGCAGTATCGCTCGGCGTGATATTCATTCTCAATGCCATCGCCCTCTTCATATTCCCGCCAATGGGACACTTCTTCGGTCTTACCCAGCAACAATTCGGCACATGGGCTGCCATAGCAATCCACGACACAAGCAGTGTGGTGGGAGCCGGTGCATCATTCGACCAGATGTATTTCCCCGGAAGCACTGAGGCTTGTGACCTCGCCACTCTTATCAAATGCACACGTGCCCTCTGGATTATTCCTCTTGCCTTCTTCACTATGTGGTTTTTCCGCAACAAAAAAGGGGGTGAAGGAAAAGCGAAGGTTTCGATTCCATGGTTTATCCTTCTGTTTGTGGGGGCAATGATTATATCCACCTACACCCCGGAGAGTACCATGAGCGTAATGGGTCCCATCTATAAAGCCCTTGTGATGATTGCGAAGAAAGCATTGGTGGCAGTCTTGTTTGCCATTGGAGCCAGCCTAAGCCTTAAGGTCATCAAACAAGTGGGTGTCAAGCCCCTTATCCAGGCACTAACCCTATGGATGGTAATCGGGACAACGAGTCTTTTCGTAGTAATGTACACTATTGATTAACGTCATAATTATGTCACCAATAACAGATTTTATAACCCGCCGAAGCCAAAGTTCCCTTATGATGGGAGTCGGTGCTGTGTTTGCAGGAATGGCAGCCGCCACCCTACACGGCAACGCTGAATACCTACCCGCTACTTTATGCCTTCTGTTTGTCATCTTCATGCAGCTGGCAGGCAACTACTATTATCTCTATTATGACGAAAGTAAGAATTGCGGCACTTTCATAGATTCCCACATACAGCACACCAATCCTATTTCCGTCACTATGCTCCGGGAATTCAGCTATGGCGTAATGCTGCTTGCTTCTATGATAGGAGTTACGCTGGCAGCAATGGGAGGCTGGTGGGTGTTTATCATAGGTATAATTATTGTGGTGTTATCATGGTTCACATGTGGAGGGGCACTCCCTTTATTACGCACACCATTTGGATTGATCCCGACTTTCCTTCTTTTCGGTCCGCTATGTGTGATTACAACATCCCTGATTCAGTCAGCGCGTGAAGCCAAGGAGATGCTCAACTGGTTTGACCTTACTCCCGCAATCTACATTAGCGTAGTGATGGGGTTGATGGCAGTAAACGCTTACCTGCTTTACGGATATTCCACTATCGTCACTGACTTGCGCAACTCCAAGCAAAGTTTTGCCAATCAATCGGGGCGACGCATCACACGCACGGTATTTTTAATCAACGGGTTGGTTTATACTACCGTGTCAGTATTCATGTGCATTAATCTTCATCTCGATTTATTGGCGCTTAACCTACTTCCCACCATAATATGTTTTATCATAGACATCTATATATGGTGGAAGATGCGTGCAATGCCACGTTATAGATTGAAAGAGCTGGTGCCGTTAGGCACACTCAATATGCTAATAATGGGGCTGCTTTCATTTATTATTTTTGAATTGACGGGCACACCAGACGACAGCACGTTCACATTCTTCTGATTCTATGTGCGCGTCAGTGCGCCTTTAAACAAGTAATATAAAGCCGTAGGGAAACCTATGGCTTTTGTTTTACTCATACGATATGCCTTTAAAATCAATCGTGGAAACCCGCTTACAGGATAAAGATGAACAATTACATAGCCCTGCCCCATCACTATACCCTTAGAAATCTTGTCTCCACTTGTCAATGATGCATGATCACATATATTCCGGGCTATATGACGGCAGCGCAAACCCTTTTTTATTGCCTCATTTACAAATAATTCTTCTTCACCACAAAGCAATTCAGGCGCACCAATACCCAACATGGGATTAAATCTCAAATCTCCGGCTGAGAGCCTGCGGAAAGCGATCTCCATGCTGGTTACGAAATACCCCTTAGGCAAGGGGTTTCTTAACTCTACCCCGTCACCAGGATAATGTTTCGGATTAGGAAAGCTCACCCTGAAAGTGGCAAGATCCATCTGGGGATCATCTTCAAAAGCCTTTATGACATTACTGAAACTGTCAGCATAATATTTCAGATCATCATCGGCAATCAACACCAGGTCTGATGAGCAATGAGCTATGGCATTATTTCTATTGTTAGACAATCCGGCAACATCAAGCCTTGCTACAGTGACATCGCTACGAGTCGCAATGGAATCAGGAAGCAGACAGCCCTCATGCAGTTGCCACGACACAACGTAGCTTACCTCCTCCTGAGGAGGAAGAAGCATTGACGCGACCCGGTGAATCCCTTCCCTGCCGTATGTGCAGATTGCCACATCAAGGGTCAGCCTTTTCCCCCCTCTTTTTTCAATTCTTTGTTTCATTGTCAGACCGGTTCATCAAGCGGACTCCGCTTTCTATACACTTTTTTATCTTTCTTCTTTACTGATGATGACACTGAGTCTCTGCGCCCTTTTTTCTTACCACGCTCCGTGCTGCTCTTTTTGTCTGTCGTACCTTTTGAGGTCAGACTATCGCCATGTAGGAGCACCTCAACTTCAGGCGTCATCTCCTCTGCCTCCGATCTTCCGCACATAGCCACTCCCCACCCACAGCCGGTGATGAGTAATGAGATGGCTGCCACCACCAGGATTCCCCTTCTTTCTGAAGCCGTGAGCGGATTCTTCATGTTTCAGAAAGGATAGCCGATGGCGAGGTGGTAAGCAAAAGCATTCTTAAACTTAATATTGAAATAATGGGGCGTGTCATTGTAATAAGGCACGTGCAGACCATAGCCTACGTCAAAACGAATCACCATCATTCCGATATCCACACGAAGACCGGCACCAGTACCAAGTGCTATATCCTTAAAGAATGTCCTGCCGTTGAGCTGTCCGCCAAGGCGCAACTCGTCTTTCTTAAGCAGCCATATATTGCCTGCGTCAATAAAGGCTGCCCCGTGCAGAACGCTTACAATCGGGAAACGGTATTCTGTATTTAACTCAAGCTTAAAAGTACCTGTCTGGTCAAAGTAGCCGTCCCGCAACGATTTGGGGGCACGGTAAGAGCCGGGACCTATTGAGCGAACCGTAAATGCCCTGATTGAATTTGCACCTCCAATATAGAACTGCTCTGCATAAGGCACCTGCCGGGCATTGCCATAGGCATGGGCAGCACCTAAAAAAATACGGGAGACAAGCCACTGGTCAGTGCCACGGATAAGGCGGCGGTTATATACCAACTGAGCCTGCCCTTTTATAAACTGAGAGAACGGGGTGCCAAACAGTTTCTTCTCCCCTTTCACCCCACAAAGGCTCCAGATGCCGTTGAATATGTTTCCTGCCTCCGTCACCGTTGCTGTAAAGTTAATCCCGTTTATACGCGCTCTCTCAAAGAATTTATCGAGCGTGTAGGTATAAGACATCTCCGGAATAAACTGACTTTGGAAACTCAACGCCACCGCAGGGTTCTGGCTCATTATGGAGTCAAACTCATGCGTGGTAGAGATAAGCTTATTATAGGTGAGTTTAAATGGGGTAAACTGATTGACAGAATGACGTGCGGCACGCCATTCATACGTAATGCCCATATTAAAGTCAGCGAGCTTGAAGTAATGCGGACGGTTAAGTACACTTGCACCTAAGTTAATCGTTGTCCAGTTAAGCTCGCGGTTAGTGCGCTTTATAAACCTTGGAGCCAGCATTCTGGGAAACGCTAACGAACCATTTATACCAAACTCATAACTGTTGAACACGCTGTTGCTGTTACGCCCTGTCTGCCATTCATAATCGGCATTTAAAGTTACGCTAAGACGCTCTCCTCCTCCGAAAAGATTACGGTTGGAAAGCCCGAATATCAAACCGGGACCAAGGTAACTGTTAGACTTGGACGTGGCATTCACCTCTATTGATGCCTCAATCGGGTCATCAAACTGGCAGAAGGTATATACGTCAAGAGTAGGATTGGCAGCAGTCGTGTCGGAGGGTACGGGCTGAATCTGTATGTTTCCGAATATGCCGAGGCGTGACAATCTTGTCTGGGTGCGGTCCATGTCGCGCACAGAAAAAAGTTTCCCCTCCCTGAAAGTTATGCACGACGGGATCAGGTGTTTTCTAAGTCTTGCCGGCTCCATTACAATAAGGTCGCCGCGATTGGTTGATATTGTGTCAGGCTCTCCCGGCGATTCCTTATTGTTGCGAAGAATAGTGGTGTAGATGTTGCCGGTACGATATTGCAGCTTTGCCATATCAGGCACGTTGTCAGCCACTGTAAGTTTAATGGCTATGCTGCCGGGATTAATAAGAGAATCAGCAAGAAACTCTATATACTCCGGTCGGAAATAATAATATCCCCGGTTTCTCATTGAGTTGGCTATCCTGATTCGCTCGTCTGACAAAGAGTCAACACAAAAAATCTCACCTTTCTGCAAATAGTGGCTCTTCTTTGCAACGGAATCTATAAAGACACTCATCTTGTCGGTCTCGGAAAGATAGATTATGGAATCTATCCGGTAAGGTGACGACATTTTGATAGAGTAATCAACCGCCGCCTTCTTTTTGTTTCTTTTTCCGTAGGAAATGTCATAGTCTACGGTTGAACCGAAATATCCGTTATTATCAAGAATCTGCTTCATCAGCTCGGTGCGCAATGCGGGTTTTACTTCACCTATAAGCACATTTGGACGAGCCAACCAATTGTAGAGCCACTTTTTAGGACCTTTAGCAGAATCATTCCAGTTGTTGTAGACCCACAATCCTACCGGAATAGGCAGGAACGACACGAGAAATGTGTTATTGGCATCACACGCGGCAGCTGTCTTCAGATTTTCCATTAACCCTACCGGAACTTTTTCACCGTTGGAAGTGGCTACGTCAAATTTTCCGATACCCGTATAGCGGGCATCTCCCTGAGGCACTCGCCGGGTGGTGGAACATGACATGACAAACAAACTGACAATGACTGCCAACACTGCAGGCAGCTTAATACGCATATTCTTATTTTTTATCATCTTTAATCTCTTCTTCGATAGGAGTTACTGTTACAGAATCCGGCTTCAATGCCTCATCTTTTTTCAATGTCACCTCTTTTGACTCTGACCTGGTGCTGTCATTGCGCTGCAGTCCGAATGTGCGTAACGACATCCATGAAGGTGTTTTCCAACGGAAAAGGTCACGCAGCGTGGTAAGGCTACGCTTCATCACGAAACCGACGCCCGTCTCCGTTATCTCACCTTCAAGGATACTCTCGAATCCGGTGTGACGGAAAAGACGTGCATACATGGTGAGGTCGGTTGTCTGGCGCAGTATGTATTCAAATGAGATGTCATTGATAAGATTCTCAGAGAAATTCTCGTCGGCAGACGCATCGGTAGTGTAGTTGCCGCCTACGGAAATCTTAAATCTGTTGTCAAACAGAGATTTTGACATCGTGTAGCTGTAAGTCATCGCGCTTCCGGTCTCTCCGTTGACAGTCTTGTCATATTGGTTGACTCCTAAACTGAGGTCAACTCCTTTCACGTTGTTTGCCAACCAATTGTTAACCTGTGAAGTCAGGTAATTATAAAGGGTGCCCTGAAGCATATCACTGCTCGCTGTCTTCACTCCCTGACCGGAATACTGACCGGTTATAAGCAATTTCATGGCAGCCGTGCTCCGCTGCTCAGGGGTCATTGACTGGAGTTCGTTCTCTATGCTCATGTCATCATCTGTGGAAAGATCAAACTGCAACTTAGGGGCTGAAAGATTATTTTCCACATTCAGTTGCACAAAGAAGTTGACCATGCGTGAATTGCCACCCTCAAGCAGATTTGCCTTCACCTTATCTGTGGCTTTTATATTGAGTGTAGGATTCATGACGTCACCGTTCCAAACAACATTACTGTTAGGATCGAATGTAAACTTCTTATTACCCATTACAGGTATGCTGTAGCTCACATACCCCTCACCCAGATTAAGCTGGCCGTTAAGCCTCATGTCGCCCATATAATTCTGGAAGTAGCTCAGTTCACCGGAGGGAGAAAGTTCTGCTTTCCCACTTCCGGTTTCCATATTGTTTTTACTTCCCGGAATCACCACCTCAACCTGCGTGCCAGGCTCAATATTAAGACCTGCCACAATGCGCATTGCTATTGTGGGCGCAACAGAATCAACCGCTGTCACTTGGGTAGTGTCATTGAAGTTTACAAACTTCACCACGTCACTGGCATCTTGCGCCTGAAGGGCAGCCGCGGTGGGCGACACGGAATAAGTGACATCAGTGGCTGATAACACGTTGACATTGGCATTGATGCTGAAATGCTGTATGGGTCCTCTTGCAGACGCATTCATGTCAAGGAAGATCTTACCGTAAATGTCGCTCCCCGTTTTCTTGCTATTGTTTATAAGCTGGAAATTCTTTGCATCCATATTCAAGTTGAATGATATGGCAGACAGCTTCGTGGCATCCACCTCACCATTCAGCACCAATGGATTCTTATTGGCTCCCCAGATGTCGAAATCTTTCATTCTTAAGAAATTATCTTTCACCGTTATGGAGTCATTGCCAAACGTGAGCGACGAACCGAGCATTGATATATATACCCCTACGGAATCACATGCCAGATAGCCGGTGAGCTTCGGATCGGCGAATGATCCTGTCATGTTCATGTCGCCGTTGAGATAACCCGAGAGGCGAGCCACGTCGGGACCCATAAAGGCATTAGCTATGTAGAGAGGGAACTTCGTTAGTTCCAATCCCATAGTCTTTGCCACCAGTTCTCCGGTCACTGAGTCCGGACGAAGCATCATTTTGGCAGCAAGTGCATCTTTGCCGTCTATCTTAAGGGAAGCGCGTGCTCCGGTGGAGCCATCAGTGTTATGTGCCGCACGCAACCCGAGGTCAAAGTCACCCACTCTTATTCTATCGTAAGTGAAATCAGAGACATTCACATCTCCCCCGCCATAGAACCAACTTTTAGTATAGCCAACAGTCAGATCAGCGTCAACTGAGGCTGTAAGCGGCGGCGCGAACACCGACAACTGAAGGAAGTCCTGAACCTTTATATTGTCAAGTTTAACCTTCAATTCATCGTTGCCTTCCCTCCCCAACTGAGTCTGAAGAAGGATACTGCTCTCATTACTTTGAGCCAAAAGGTTAGCATCTATATGCTTATTGTTGAAATTAAAATCAACATGGTTGTCAGTGTTAAATTTCCAGGGAAGATAGGCTATGGTGGCATTCAATGGCGTGAAATGGACAGTGACCAGTGAGTCGGTCATTGCCCCTGTCATACCAATACGGTAGCCTGTCTCCCCCTTCTGATTCTTTTGAGTCAAAGATACCAACACACGGTTAGAGCCTACATAACCGTTGAGATTCACATCAGCAAATTCTGCAAGTGCGGTGTTGTTCTTACGGTTGCCCATGTGCACCTGATAATCAAGTAGCTTCCCGCGCTGCATCAAGCTCAATGAGGCAGTGTCGACCCTCATGCTTGTGTTGGCAATTGACAAAGCCTCTATCTTGCCTGAAATAAGGCTGTCATTTGCAACTTTTCCATAAATGGTGTCTACCCTCATGCCCATTGTGTTGAGATATTGACCCACTAAGCCGCGCCCGGAGGCATTCACTCCCAACATAAATGATGGAAGGTTATGTTGTAACCCCTCTACGTCAAGATCCCGGTTCTTGATCTGCCTAATCACTGACTCGCCTACTAAAGAGAAGGAGTCAATAAGCGGTTTAAGCCCGCTCCCGCTATGGAAAGAGAGGCGGGTCATAAGTGCATTCAGATTAGCGTCAACAAAGTTTCCGGCGCTTTTGAAATCGAGGGTCAATGCACCCGGCACTGAAAAATACTGGTTGCCGAGCGTCCATTCCACCTTGTTGAGCTTCATGGCTACATCGTAGAGCCATTTACCCGGGCTTGCACTTCCCTCTACATATATTTCACCTTTCCCCTTGTTGACATCAGGCGTGATGCCCAGTGAGTAAAGGTCTATATTGTCAAGATATCCCCTTACATCAAATGTATAAAGGTCGGGGGCAATAGTTCCCGTGGCATCTAATGACAAGAGAGCATCGGGATTATTGGAATTGGCAGACAGATGATATACGCCGTCTTTCAATGTCACGTCAGCCTTAATGTCATGCAGTAGCTGCTTGCCATAGACCAATGATTTCACATCAATCAGCACATCAGTATAGGCGCGTGCCTTTGTAGGGTCAAAACCGGCACCGGCGGCATTCAGGGAGGCAGTCACTAACCCTACCCCGGTAGTGGGTGCGAAGTGAGCCACATTGACATTACGCAGATTGACATTGGCATTATAGCTTTCGGCAGTCATACTCACTTTGCCGTCGGCAGCTACATCGCCTACGGAAGTGCGTAGGGTGAAGTCAGCAGCGTATGTCTGCTCTGCGACAGAAGCGCGTCCGGTCAGCTTCAGCGACGGCATCTTGAATCCCACATTACCTAAGATATTGTCTATTACACCGGGATTAGAGACACTTCCGTCAAACGTAAGGTTTGCACGCAGACGCTTAAAATCAAGTGCATTCTGGGCTTTTCCTTTTGCTGAAAGGGCAAACACACCGTTCATACCGGCTTCCAGACGCGAGATGTCAACATCATCAAGTTTCCCTGCTGCCTCAAGGTCAAACGACAATGGGTCTCGTCGGGGCAGTTTGGTGGTATAGGTACTAAGTGTGGGCATAAATGCCTCAACATCAGGCAATCCAATATTTCCGAAAGCCTTCACATCGAGCGGGGCACTTGGCTGCATCTCCATAAGGGCAAACGGTAAGCCTGCAGTTGCCTGCAGGTCAGACCATGGGGTCTTGACCGAGAGATCTCTCAGGGCAAGTCCGGTAGAATCGACCGACACGGTGCCATGACCCTCCATTATCTGAAGCCCGCTCCTCTCCTTTGCGGCTATACGCGTGATCGGGAGCTCCACCGTAGAGGCTGCATTATAGAAATTATTAAGGGTGATACCCACATCAGTCACCTCTATATATGAGGGGTCAAAGCCGGGGAGCGGTTTCGCCCCTTTCATTGTGTATATTGCCTTATAACTGTTAAGTTCCACGGTGTCACCCTTTATAATCATAGGAGGTGATGCCACGGCAGTAGTGTCAGGAGCAGGTGCAGGATGTGTCTGCACGTATTCAAGCGTCGGGGTGATATAAGTCACATCGCCATCTGACGTGCCGAGATAATCGGCAGTGACCATATTCTTTTCAAGGTCAATCACGCCGTTTCTCAACACTATTGACGATGTGGCAAGCATAAGAGTGTCAATAGTGGGAAGCATTGACATTCCGAAAGTGAAATTGTCAATCTTCAGGTCATTTGCTTTTATCACAAACGGCACAGCGGTTGAATCTTTCGGGGTAGACTGCTGTTTCCATACGTCCATAAGCAATGCAAGGTCACCATTCTGAAGGCGTGCCTTATTAAGATTGATCTCGCCGGTCTTTATATTTGCCGAGCTTTCATCGTCTACCTCAAGAAGGGCAGCCCTTACTTTAAGGATCATTGAAGAATCAGGCGACACCATCCGGTAGTATCCGTCGATAAGTTTCAGCTCATTAATGTCTACGTCCATTTTAAGGAGGGGAGCCATCTTCACGTTGGCAATTACCTCCCGGGCATTTACCATAGTGTCGCCGGTAGCCTCAAGCACAGTCACATCTTTCAGCAACACGTCAAGAGGCCACTTCAAGCGGAATGTCCCTATAGATATGTCCATGCCGGTTGACTTCTTGACTTCATCACAGGCAATATTTTTTACAAATGTCTGCACCGGGGGCACGTAAAGAAGCACCGGAATCAAAAGCACTGCAATTATTATCCACATGAGTGTCTTCAGAGTGATTCTGAGCCATGTGGGGCGTATTAAATGCTTCTTGACTTTCTTTTTTTCTTCCTCCTGCGCTTCAGGCTGTAGGTCTTTATCGTCGTCTTGTGACATGATGGAATCGTTATGATCGGGTTAATGGTTCTGCAATATATTATTATATGTTTGCCGTTTAGTTAATTGACTTTGACACTCCATTTATGTTGTAATGCTTGCCAACAGATTGCACAGACTATCACTCCCACGCAATCGGCAATCATGTCTGCCGGCTCAAATCCCCTTCCCATCTCCATAGCTTTTTGAATAAACTCTATGGCAATGCCGAAAGCAGCAGTGGAAATTGCGACAAGCAGGATAAATAATCCTGCGACTTCATGCCAGCCGTTTTTTCTCTCTTTGTCAAGCAACACCATCACTGTCAGGAATCCGAACATGAGTCCGTGTACTATCTTATCTGCCCCGGGGAAAAGAGTCGGTGCATCGTCGCCCAGGGGGTCGGGTGCAAGCGTAAGCCAAAGAATGAGTAAAACAGTGACCGAAGTGAATATCCACCCCGGCAACCTGGTAAGCGAGTCTCTTACTTTATCCATTCTTTAACTGTTTTTATTTTTTGACATTATTTAATGTCTCATCATAACTATTAACATTATTTAAGGCATAAAAGTTCTAAAGCTCATGATTAAGCCATCTGTCTATAATTTCCCGCGACAATGATGGAGGAGTAGGTAGAGGTGGGACATTATCACGAGTGAAGAAACCTCCGTCTGACAGCTCATGGTCTGCGAATTTAATTTCTCCACCGGCATATCTGGCAACAAAGCCAAGCATCATTTGGTGTGGGAAGGGCCATGACTGACTGCCCACATAGCGTATGTCTGTGACATCGATATCTGTCTCCTCCTTTATTTCCCTTGCCACACACTCTTCAAGGCTCTCACCCGTTTCCACAAATCCTGCCACCAGTGCCATCACTTCCGGACGCTTGAAATTTCTGGCATGGACCAAAAGTGCCTCCTCTCCCCTCTTCACCAGCACCACTATTGCCGGGCTAAGCTGCGGGAAAAATTCCATTCTGCATTCCGGGCATCGCTTACTGATTTCCGTGGCACGCTCCAGGTGTGCCCCACACCTGGAGCAATATCTTGTCTCACTGCTCCAATTACTCAGTTCGGCACCTTTTACAGCAGCGGCATAATCTTCTCCTGAAAACATTTCCCATGCTTCCCTAAGCCCTATAGGAATTATCGAAGTGTCAATTGACATTTCTTCAAAATTGTCAGCAGAAACCACCACATATCTTCCGAAAGAGAATCTCTCAGACCCGCTACGCAGGGATACATCTGTATCCTTTGGAAAGCAATACTCCCCATTAGCTTTCTTTTTTACCAGTAACCTGCCGTCTCCCACTAATATTATGCCCTTTTCCATATCTGTCAGTCAATTTCCTCATATTTTCCCATGACTCCATATCCGGTAGGAATCATGTTCCATTTTTTCTGTTTGAAATCACGGCAAAGATACTACAATTTTTAGATAGTCACAAATTTACCCCCATTTATTCCTTATTATATAATACAATCATCACCGAGTGACCCGGTCAACGACTTCCTGCGAAGGGAAAACCCATTTATATATCAAAAAGAAGCAGCCCCCTGAAATCTCATCTCCCGACACAAACACAAGTCATACAAAATATCATAAAAAAACGTATAATTTTCTTATTAAAATGACATCAAATGCTATATCTATTACCAACAAGTGTAAAATTATACATCATTAACAAATTTTAACATCTAAATAATTATAATATGTTAATTTTTATTTAACTTTGCATAATAAAACTTAATGGAAATGTTCTTTATTAAAATCATAAAGAATTAAAGTTAAGTAAATTTCTCGGCTTATGTAATTAAGCCTTAAAATCTTAAAAAAGAAACGTGGCAATAATGCCACTTACATAATAATCTAATAATAATTTAACCATTATGAAGAAAACCTTACTCACCCTCTCCGCTGCACTCGTTGCAGGTGCAGGCATGGCAAATACACCACGCGTGTTTGCCGGTGAAGGCACACCCGACTTTAATCAGTCAATGCGCACAGAGAGCAAATCTCTTATGGAGATGGTAAACAAGGCAGGCATGGCGCAGCCAAAACTCGCCAAGGCTCCCGCCCGAGTATCCGCAGCAGACCCTATCATCTATGAGGCACCTGCCGGCGAAACAGTCAATTACCTCCGTTCAGTATACGGCTTTTATTTATATTGGTGGTATATTCTTTTTGGCTCAAACGAGGGAGCTTCTGACATTGTGTTTGGTGACGACGGCTATGCCTATATCCACAATCCATTCGGTGGCTGGGCTACCAATTCCTACCTCAAATGTGAGGTGAAGGGCGACAAACTTGTCGCAACTCTCCCCCAGGCAATCTATGAAGAGGATTCCAACGCTTATGACGAAGAGACGGATGAATACTATCCTGTGCATACCGATTACTATGCTACACTCCTCTATCAAGAAATAGGTGAGGACGGAACCGTAAACTATGTAATGGCTGATACTGACGAAGTGCAGACTATTTCATGGACAATGGACGGCGACAAGATCACCATGGACATGGAATATGACACTACTCCTGATGAGGAAGGCTACTTGTCATATCCTGAAGTGATGTTCGGTATGGTTAGCTCCGAGGGAGTCTGGACAATTGCCGGTGACTGTGCTCAGGAATATAACAAGGTTGAAGTCAATCCTGTGGTTGCTCCCGAAGGTCTTGAGACAAGCGAGTGGGCATTTGTACATGATGGAGCAGGCAGCTTTGTAAATGTCGGCTTTGACGGTGACGATGTTTATATCAACAACCTTGACTCCTCATTCCCCGAGTCATATATCAAGGGTAAAGTAGATGGCGACAAAGTAGTGTTCGAATCCGGTCAATATATGGGCGTATATGCCGGTCAGCATTACATCTACTTCATAGGTGCCACTTTTGATGAGTCATCATATTACATGGCAGACAACATCACACTCAACTATGATGCCGCCAATAAGGTGATGACAGCTCCCGAGGGCACTGCCATGATACTTAACGCAGCTCTTGATAGAATCTACTACCTCAGCGTCTTCACTGAGCCTGTAATCAAGGTTCGCAATGAGAATCCGAATCCTGTCCCCGGCGCTCCAATTCCAAGTTCTTTTGCTGACTACTTTGAAGACTACGGATACAGCTACATTCAGTTCTCTCTCCCGAATCTAAATGCAGACGACGATATTCTCTCTACCGACAATATGTACTACGAGGTGTATATCGACGGCGACCTGTTCACATTCTATGATGATGAGTATAACATTGAGGAAGAAATGGAGCAGATACCTTACTCTTTCTCAGATGGTGATGGCATCTATGCAAACGGCACCGCACACACAGTCTCCTTCTATTTCTCAGGATATGAGACAGTAGGCTTGAAGCTTTACAATGTGGTTGACGGCGAGACCTATGCTTCTCCGATGACCGTATGGAATGTGCTTGACAACTCTTACTACATTGATAATAATGTAGGCATTCAGTCAGTTGCCTCTGGAAAGGGCGTTGCAGGTGTAGAATATTACAACCTCCAGGGCATGAAGCTTGACCGTCCCGCACCCGGCATCAACGTATGCCGCACCACTATGGAAGATGGCAGCGTAAAAGTTACCAAAGTGCTTGTAAAATAAGTTTAAGGGTGGCTAACCAATAAAATAAGTGTAAAGCGGGGCCGTGATTTTTTCACGACCCCATTTACACTACATAATACAAACATTAATTCAACTTATCATAAAAAATTTCTTATGAATAGATTTTTAATGGCAATGTCATTCGGTGCTGTAATGACATTCACAGCTCAGGCTGTTCCCGGCTCTATGGAGTTCAGCTACCGGAATGGTGAACCAATTGAGTATTATGGTTACTCTAAGAACGAGACTTATGACGTGGCAATCAGAATCGCCGACCCCACTGTAATAGGTGCCAAGGTCACAGGTTTCAGCGTACAGCTCCCCGTTACCCCTGAAGCCGTAACAGACTATATGGGCTGGATGACCACCGAACTGCGTCTGGAAAATAAGAAGAATGTGGCTGACATTGAGCTGACAGAGGCTGACCTGACCGACGGCATGCTCACTGTCACTTTCAGCGAGCCTTATACAATTCCGGCAGAGGGAGTATATGTAGGATATTCTTTCACTATTACCGACAAAAACGGTGAAAGCACCAACGCCGACGGCATAGGTGGTCCGAAAGACCCCATTGCAGTGGTTAACGCCGATGATCCGGACGGTCTATATGTCCACAGCTCACGCTCTCGCCTTAAATGGACATCATTGGCTTCAACAGCCGGCGTAAGTGCTATGGTTGTGAATCTTTCAACTGACTTTGGTGAATATGACGCTGCCGCATCTATCCCTGCCACCAATTATGTGGAGGCAGATAAGGAATCAACCATACCTACAATTGTAGTGAATCATGGCGCCTATCCTCTCACATCATTTACCTACAGCTACTCTGCAGGCAACGTAAATGGGACCGGCAGCTATGAACTTGCCGAGCCTATCGCTAAACTTGGTGACACTGCCATCGTAGATCTCCCTGTAGGCTCCTACTCTGAGCTGGGCACATACGACATAACAGTCACCATTGACACATTCAACGGTGAGACTAACAATGACGCCTTCAAATCATCTACAGGCAGCCTTCATGTATTACCATTCGTGCCTACCACCCGTCCTCTCGTAGAGGAATACACCGGACTTGGTTGCGGCTATTGCCCACGTGGTTACGTTGCCATGGAAGAAATGAACGAGCAGCTCGGCGACATGTTTGTAGGCATGGCTTTCCACACCCAGTCTTACGAAACAGGTTGCATGGTGACTGTGACCAATGCTAACTTCCCGGTTCCCGTAAGCGGCTTCCCCTCAGGCGACATCGACCGTCAGGTAGAGATGGATCCCTCTTACTTCCCCTCAATGTGGCCCTCTTTCCAGGAGCGTATAGCACCTGCTGATGTTGATGTCACAATTGATTGGGCTGACGACAGTTACTCCGAATTTGTAATCGAAACTACTGTTAAGTTTGTAGAAAACCATAGTGATGCCAACTATCGCCTGGCAATTGCCCTCGTAGCAGACAATGTCTACAATGAGGAGTGGGGTCAGAGCAACTATTACAGTGGCACCGCAGGTCTTCCTGACACCGATCTCTGGAATCTCTTTGCAAATGGTGGCTCAAAGGTATACGGGCTTATCTATAACGACGTTGTTGCCTACTTCAAGGACGTTAAGGGTATTCCCGGCTCTATCCCTTCAGAAATCACCAGAAATGAGGAAATCAACTATACTTACCGTATCCTGAAAGAGGACGTTAAGAATATTGCAAACCAAGACTTCCTCAACCCCGACGCTAAAGTGCACGCAGTGGCTATCCTGCTTGACGGCAACACCGGTTTCTCTGCAAACTGTAACAAATCAGGCGACCTCGTATTTGACAACAACCTGTCAGCAGTCAAGGCTATTGAGAGCGAAGCTACAGTAGAATCAGTTCGTTACTATGACCTCCAGGGCAGAGAAGTTGCTTCTCCTGCTTCAGGCATCTTCGTAAAGGCTGAGAAACTTTCTGACGGCACAGTAAGACACAACAAAGTTATTATAAACAAATAATCTTTAGGCATCAATTAATGAAGGAGGGTGTATCAAGATTGAATCTTGATACACCCTCCTCCTTTATAATCTCTCTTGTGTATATTCACCCTACTATATTCCCACTTGCGTTCTGTGAGTGAATCCACGGTTCACTTCATTCCCATTATTACATTAAAACGACTGCTAAATCATAATTTTTAGAAAGGCGACAAAGTATGTCGCCTTTCTCTATTAACTTTGCAACCTGAAAAAGATCATCTGGTAAATTTATTACAGATCCCCATTAACATCACCTAAAATCTATACTAAGTATGAAATCTCTATATGAGCCATTAACCAGACAGATGCTGCTTGTCAGCAAGCTGGAGCGGGCAGGGAAAGCTCTACCGGCAGATGTTCTATTTGATTTTCTTGAGAAGGAAAGTCATAGTCATGATTTTTCATATCCTTCGGAAAGAAGATCTAAAATGAGACAATTGCAGCGAGATATAGAGGATATTCGCTCACTATTTCATATCACTATATCAAGAATCGGGAAATCTGATTATAAGATTACTGACACTGACAGATCGCCTGTAAACTACAAGCGATTATTTGATGACTTCGATTTGCTTACTGCAGTGAGTCCTGACTCCGACATCAACCGCCATGTGATTCCGGAACGTAGCAGAAACAAAGGTTCAGACCTTTTGCGCAAAGTTCTCAGTTCAATAAAAAATAAGTGTCTTATTGAATTTGACTATGTAAACTATCGCAGTGGCTGCTCAGAGCGACACCATAAGATTGCCCCCCATTTTCTGAAGGAAGATCAATCGCTATGGTATGTAGTAGGGTATGAAAATGATAAGTTACTTCTCTTTGCCCTTGACAGGATTAAGAACTTTAACGTTACAGATGAAGAATTTAAGTTTGACGAGAGCCTTGATCTCACAGAGATTTTCAAAGACAGCTATGGCATCTGGGCTGACCCATCTATGCCTACGGAAGAGGTAGAGCTACGCTATGATGCGCTTGACGGTAGTTTTCTGAAAGCCCGTCCTCTACACCCTTCTCAAAAAGTGATTGTGGATAACAGCGAAGAGTTTCGGATTACTGTAAATCTGAAAATCACCAACGATTTCGTCATGGCACTTCTTTCGCGTAGCCGCTCACTCGAGGTGATACGTCCGCAACATCTCCGCCAACGGGTGCATGACACACTCGCTGCCGCTCTCGCCCGCAACTCCTGACAGGATTAACAGCGACAATATCCCCGCACACTATTTTGTGGTTCAATATTTTTGTTGTAAATTTGCAGCATTGGTAGAGACCATAAAATTTTTAACAGATGAGGGCATCATGTCCTTATCTTAAAAGATGAAAGTGAAGTTCGTCCTTCGTCAGAAAGTCTGGTAAATTTTCATACGAATGTAGGGATGGCAAACGCTCTTCATCACTTGTAGTATAATGCTTTTTGAGACAATCAAGGAGATATGCTTCAGGTGTGGGGATATTGTCGCTATACATTCAGGTTTACCAGAGCCGCTGACGATAACGACAACCGCCCTCACACTTTCTTTATATTAACCCGGAGCCTTCAGGGCAGCTCAATCAAAAAGTATTAGTAATATGGGAGAATGCCTTTACATTCAATTCTGGAAAGAGGAAATGCCTTTTATAAAAAAGACAATTTCCTCCGGGAAAAATAACCAAAAGGTTATTGATATTGAAAACCTACAGTCTTACAGCCACGATGGTAACA
This sequence comes from Bacteroides sp., assembly GCA_014802265.1. Lineage (GTDB taxonomy): Bacteria > Bacteroidota > Bacteroidia > Bacteroidales > Muribaculaceae > Lepagella. Next base: position 34,603 of record JAAVCP010000073.1, read on the forward strand.
GAAAAACATTGAGATTCCGAATTACAATACAAAATGGAATTGCAACCACCAAAACCAACAGTGCGATTGCACGCGACTTGGTTAGTGTAATAAATGATGACCCTCAGATTTCTGTTATCTCTAAAGGGAAGACCATTGTAATTAATCTCCTTAATGGAGACACATTAAATGTTTCTTTGGATTAAAATTAATGCCATGCAAACTGAGCCGGCGGCATAAAATATCCTTGGAATCTTCAGAATTAAGAATAAAAATGTAACGAGTATTAAGGAGTGATTTCTATGAAACCGCATCCTTGATACTCATTACTAAAGGATGAGTTAATAATGGATATAAATAATGCAATAATTGATACTGAAAAAGCATACGCACATAACTGGGGATCAATCGCCTTGGGAACCCTCCTTTGGAATTTATATGTAGGCATATTTATAGTGGTGGGGAGTATGCTCTTAGGTTTATTACTTGGGTGTTTTGGCATATCAGAAAATCATGCCTATTCCCTTCTGTGGATTGGATCGGCAATAATTCTATTAGCAGCGGTGGGTCCATTTACAGCAGGGTATATTAAATTTATCGTTGAAGCAATCAAAAATAAGAGATGTTGTTACCATCTCTTATTTTCAGGATTCCGTAATTTTGGCACAACCTTTCTAATTGGATTCTATATTTGGAGTATTATGATGGCTTATGCCATTGTTTGCTTACTATTTTTTTATGTTTATGATGATTATTTTCCCGGTAGAAAGTGAAAACATAATCTTTAAATTTATTTGTATAGTCATTGCATCAATATTTCTTATCCGTTTATCACTGAGAGTTCAGCTAATTCCATATTTCATATACACAGAATCTGATTGCAATAAATCTGCACTTTCTGTGGTAAAAGAATCCTGGAGTCTAATGTCTGGAAAGGAGGGTAATCTATTTATGCTTTTATTGCGCTTTACCGTGTTGAATTTAATCTCAATTCTAACATTAGGTATCGCAGGATTATGGGTTTTCCCTTACACCATCGGTAGCATATATTTCTTTTATCATAATTCTTTATCAAAGCCTAAAATCCACTCAAATATTAAAATAAATTGGTCCATTGAAAAGATCTTTACTGTAGTGTTCATTATAGTATTCTGGAGCTGTTTTATTGGACTATCAATTTTCTAATCATTTATTGAAAATATGGACAAAAAGAAAAAAGGCAGATCTTGTTTTACCTCTAAGGAGATAGTAAAACTTCGGGAGCTTATTATTCAAAAGTGTCAAGCTCAAAGTGCGGAACAAAAGATAATCCGTAAGAAGTTGCGAGATCTCAAATTCTATATTTCGGATTTTACAGATGAAATTAACACAGTTGAAGAATTTGACAACCTGATTCGACTTAATTTTATAAGCATATCAGACAACCCGACCGTTTCATTGAATGAAACAGTGATAAAAGCACCCAACATAGATATATCAATTAAGCAATCTCCTGCAATTCCAGCTATGCCACAAGGTTTAGCTCCTGTAGTTGGGGAAAAACCAAAAGTACTGATTTTAGGGTCATTCCCGGGAGAAGAATCTTTACGTAAACAGCAATACTATTCCAATTCTGGTAACAGATTTTGGAAAATAATCTATGGCTTATTTGAATGCAATCAAATTGCAAATGATTACGAAGGTAAAATCAGTTTTCTTAAAGAACATGGTATTGCAATTTGGGATGTATTATCTAAGGCAGTACGTAAAGGAAGTTTAGATGCTAACATAGAATCTGGACACCCTAATGATATAAAGGAATTCTTAAAAACACATCCATCTATTCAAATCATTGCATTCAATGGCGATAAGGCAGAATGTGCTTATAATGAGTATATTTCTCCAGGGGTCTGCAATTCCGGCTTAAAACTAATTAAACTTCTGAGTTCAAGTGGTGCTAATAATCAGTATTCACTCAATAAAATGCTTGAAAACTGGGGACAGATTATTACCAAATAATTCAAAAATTTATCAATATATTTAATCCCAATCATATGAAGGAAACACATAAGTATGAGGAACTATGGCGTAATTTACTGCCGGAGATTCTAAAAAAGGTCAAACAAGCTATCATTGAGAACAAAACAATGATGATTGCCCTTAATCAAGACAAGTTTAAAGAACTTGGAGAGAGAGAAAATTCAGGTCATGGCTTTCGGATGGATATTACTAATGGTATAATTCCCATAAAATCCGGAAGTAGTGTGGCAAGAGACCTCAAGAGAGTACTTGAAAACAGCAGTGAATTTATGGAATTGATAACAGACAACAATCTCACGATAAGAATGGGAAAGGATTTTATTCTTGAAATAATTCCATAAACATAAATTGTTAGTTATAACTAAGATGAAATAAATAAAATCTGGTAAATCCAGGAAATGAAAATTCTTGACAGGTTGTTTTACAGACATAACTGCATTTCCTACGTTACTAATCTTACTCATTATAATCTCCTGCATTATTTATGGATAAAATTAGTAGTTCTACCTTTCATAATGATAAGGACTATCAGTCATATGCCCATAATGTAGGCATATGACTGATAGTCCTGGTAAGCGAGTATATCATATAACATATCATTACTGTGGCATCACAATTTCAAATCCTTACTATATGAATTTTGAATCTATTTCTCGAAAATTTCTAATAGGTGTCTTTATTATTGTTAGTATTATTGCCGTTATACAGACATGCAATAATGATAAGCCATATCAGGCAAACAATTATCAAGATATTAATTCGTCGAATGTAGCAAACTATTCATCTACTGCCTATCGGGAAAGTTATGACTATGATTCCAAGCCATCTTCTAATACTCGGAATAATCTACAAGCCCAAGAAGGAGAAATGTTAATAGCTAAGACTAATTCTCCGGGATACTATAAAACCAAAGGAAATCAAGTTATTGAACTTTGGGATGATGGTTCAGTGGCTGATACTTATCAGGCTATAGGTGTGTATAAGTCATTATCAGAGTTCCGTAATCATAATAAGAATGTGCAAATTAATAATCCCATTAAAGGAAATAGAGGAATAAATAACTCCAAATTATTGATGTTATTCGGTCCGATTAATGAAGACTACGACGAATATATTGGAAAAATGTATTCTGTCTATGGGCTTTTTATATTATGTGGTGACCAATTAGAATACTATGAAAATACTTTAGGGCATTCCAATACATTTACCTATATTCAAGACTTAAACGTCATAGATTAATTGCTCTTGTTCCCATATTTTGAAAAGACATAATTCTTATTTAGCATATATGAGGGTTTGTATTAATTCAAATACAAAATTACAAATTTATTTAGTTAATCACCCTATTCAGAGGAAAAAATCATCGGTCACGTCAAGTCTTATAATATTGAGTGAGACAATTATAGAATTCTGCTATAGATTCTTAGTTTAGCAAGCAAAACTAAACCTATCGGTTGCATTTTCTGAGGTGTTTTATTAACTTTGCAGTTCCAAATGCGTTTATAAGATATGAAATTCGTAAGAATCATACCAAAATACAACCATCTTTGGGCTGTCAAAGCTCCGGATGAAGAAGCTGATGAGCTGACCCTGTTGTTCCGTAAATGGAACAATGCGGAGTATCTTCTTGACTTTTTTATGGAGAACTTCGAGGATCTTAGAAGTTTCTTCAAAATAGAGCGTCTTGACCAAGCCATTGAGGATACTTTTGAAGATGCCGAGACTCTGGAGGAATTGATACTTGAATTTCCCTATACCGAAAATCTTGATGAACTCTTCAAACCTTTGGATATTACCGACACCCGGATGTCGGAATTGACAAGGGAGAAAGCCCGTAACTGGGACAGAGACCGTCATGCCAGTTGGCTGAGGATTTATGCCATTAGGCTGGAACCAAATGTATACGTCGTTACGGGTGGAGCAATCAAATTGAACCGAACAATGCAGGAGCGTGAGCATACAGCGCTTGAACTTGACAAACTCAACCGCTGTAAGGCTTTCTTGAA
>JAAVCP010000074.1 GCA_014802265.1 Bacteroides sp.
GTCTTCATTATTTTGATAAAGCACTTGGAATGAGCATATTAGATTGGGGAGAACAAATTTAAATTTGTTCTCCCCAATCTAATATGCTCATTCCAAGTGCTTTATCAAAATAATGAAGACAAACGATTTTGACTCTGAAATTTGGTAATATTGGAATTTGTGTACTAACTTTGCAGCAATAACCAAAACCATAATGCAATGAATATGACACGAAAACTTCTGATCATGCTCCTATGCTGTTTCTCCTCCTTTATCAGTGTAAAGGCTGACAGCGACAAGGGTGACAACAAACCGGCACCCGAGACAAAGACCGTTGTAATAAAACCTATAAAAACTCCTTCGACACGCCCTAATACTCCATCGCATGTATACATAGAATGCACTTACACCGAAGGGTACATGGAGTTCGTTCTGCCGGAAGGAATTGAATCTGTTCAGGTAACTCTTACAGAGGGAGACTTTGAATTGATTGATTTCGCAACCATCGAAAATCCGGTGATCATATTGCCCTCTCTAAGTGGAGTGTATGATCTCGTATGTACTACTCCTGACGGTCGCGAATTCGGTGCCGAAATCTATTTCTAACAAGCGTAAATAGTGGCTATGTGGGTAATCATTTTTATATTTACCGAAATAGCCACTATCTTTATCAAGTGTTTCCCAACAGAGAAATTCTCTCCAATATACTCTATATCTAAGAATTAACCCATTTATCCTAAAAATTTTTACAAAATGAAAAAATTTCTTATTTTTTCGGTATTTGCCGCTTGTGTATTCGGAATGAACGCACAACTTACCGTCCTCAAATCAGGTAACGTTAGAATCGGTAGCAGCAACCAGTATGTATCAATGAATCAACCAAAATTAGACTCCCTTGCCACCCTCAACCTTGTTAGAGGCATCAATGGTACGGGTGCATATATGACCTTTGGCAATCTCAAGAATGTAGCTGTGGGGGAATACAGCACATCTTCCCTCGACTCTGATGTACTCGCCCTATATGGATTCAAGGGCATTAAGTATATTGCTGGAAATGCAGAAATTTTTTATTATTCATGGCCAAACAACACATTATCGGGGACAACCTTACCCGCACTTGCCCAGTTCACTTTCAACTGCAGTGTCAAGGCACCGTCCTTCCTTACCACCTCTGACGCGAGAATGAAGAGTGACATAAAGGGGATCAGCGGTCTTAGCTCCCTGCTTACCGAGGTATCTCCTGTGAGCTACCGTCTTGCCACCACCACCGAGGCAGTGAAGGCATCTGCCACAAACGAACAACAGGCTTGCCCGCCCTCACCGGATGACCGCGTGCGCTATGGGTTTGTTGCGCAGGAGGTCAAGGATGTATTCCCCGAACTGGTCGTTGAGGATGCAGAAGGATATCTGAGCATTGACTATCTGGGATTTATTCCTATTCTCGTAGACGCATACAAGTCCCTCGAAGCACGTGTCAAGGAGCAGGAGGAGGTGATCTACCAACTTTCCAATAACAATGTCCGCAAGTCTCCGACAACCGGGTTGGACGGCATTCTCGCCGACGGAAAGGCAGCACTTCTTCAGAACCGCCCCAATCCTTTTAGGGAAAGCACCATGATTGAGTGTGTGGTACCAAACGGCTCAGCCGAGGCATTTGTATGCGTCTATGACCTTCAGGGCACTCAGGTGAAGCGTCTGAACATCGAGGAGCGCGGCAACTGTACAATAACCATCGACGGCTCAACCCTAAAGCCCGGCATGTATATATATGCCCTGATAATTGATGGCGCCGAGATAGACACTAAAAAGATGATTCTAACCGACTAATATCCCCCCTATGCCAGCATATTCTAAATCAACTATACACCGTGGACATGCTGAGACGGTTGGTCGGTTATGGCTGATCATTCTCTTATTAGCCGTGACAAACTCAGCGTTTGCGGGATCATTTACCCACACGGTAAAATTTGACCCCTCCAATTTAAGTAGTCATGAGGTATGTGCACCTGACGGAAACACCTATCTCTCGTTCGACTGGCCGGGACTAAGCAGGCTGAGTGAGGCTGGACTCCCTGATTTCCCCGTGAAGTATGTCAGATTTCTCATTCCTACTTTCTGTAATAACGTGGGAGTTAGCCTTTCCGAGTCAATCGTAGAAAAGGTAGAGGACTGTGCGTTTGAGCCCCTTCCCATTCAGGAGCAGCTCCCGACAAATATTAAGGACACCCCCGGTTTTACAAAAGGAGTGGCCGACAAATACTCCGGGGAGGACTTTACGCACTATATGGCCATTGTGGACGAGTCATTCCTTGACGGCTACTGGCATGTTATCACCGTGGCTGTGTGTCCACTTGCCTACGCGGGTAAGAAAAGGAAGCTTCAGGTGTGCCGTGATATGGCCTTCACCATATCCTTCACTGACTGCAAGGAGACGGACATGGAGGTGAGACCAGTATTCCCAAGAAATAACTCATCCTTTTTTTCACTTGATAGCTCCATTCTGGATCCCCTGAACCTGCGGACAAATGTTGGTGCGGACACCAAGGCAGCCAGCCCGTCAGTGCTTACACAACAGGACAACAACTACTACATAATTACCCCAGCCTCCCTAAAAACCGCTCTCTCAGACTTTGTATTGTGGAAAAGGCAGAAGGGGTACAACGTGGTTGTCAAGACAATAGAGGAAATCCTTGCCACAGAGAAGTATAAGGTTAACAAGACACATAATAATGTCAAACTGGTGGACAAGGCAGCCAGCCTGAGGGCATACCTGACTGACGAGTTCAAGGACAGGGGGTTCTTCCACTGCCTTCTTGTAGGCAATTCCCAGACCTCAATGCCTATAAGAAAGGTCTGGAGGAGCAAGAGCAAGTACGATACCTCCGAAGGGCTTACCCCGACCGACCTCTACTTTATTGACCTTATATCCGAGTGGAGTCTGACAATAAAGAGTGGGCTGTCAATTTATACGGGCAATGTGCCGAGTATCTTTAACCCGTGCATAAGTGTGGGCAGGCTGCTTTGCACCTCTGCGCAGGAGATAGAGAACTGGACACGGAAGGTCAGGCTCTATGAGGCTAATCCCGGATACGGTGACAATGACTACCTGGGGAAAGCACTCTTTATTGAGCAGTGGTCATGGAACTATGATAAAGAGCGTGAAAATAGTCTACTTGGCGACTCAGAAAAGGTGAGCAACTTCCTAAGCAGTTATTTAGAATGCGAGACCGTGCAGGATCCCCATAAAAAGGCCAGCAACACATACGGAATCTCCGGCACGGAGGCAATTAAAAAGATGAGCGCCGTGGGATTGCACAGCTGGCATGGGCATGGGAATCCAATTTCATGGGGATGTGCCTTTGGGAGATTCGTGACATCAGAGGATTCCGTTTGGTTCTCACTGCGCAAGGTCACCAGCGGATTCCTTGAGGAGACAGGGAATGGGATTGACAATATGAGTAACCACACCAAGCCAAACATCGCATACTCTATTTCATGTGATAATACTCCCTTTGATATCATGATAAATGAGGCAGATGAAACCAAGGCCAACTCTAAGGAGGTTGTATGGGATGCGCGGTATAATCTGGGCGAGGCCTTTACTGTAGGTGCCAAAGGGGGCGGCCCAGTTTTTCTGGGCAACACGAGGGTCGGCTACATTACCTCATCTGCAGACATGGAACTGGAATTTTTCAAGGGTCTGGCCCAGAACAGGAATATTGGATACGCACAGAACTACTCTAAAAGTAACTACAGCAGCTCTCACCTGCGGGCAACGCATTCGATAATTGGTGACCCGGAGATTGACATGTGGCTCGGTAAACCGCAGACACTGGACATAACATTTGACCGCATGTTAACTGGCCTTTCCCTAAAAGGCACAGGGGTAAACAACTCAATTCTGAGTTTCTATGACGGGGAGGGACACTGTGTCTCATACAAGTCCACACCCCCTACTCAGAGTGTTGCGATTACCGAATTTCCCACAAATTTTGACACTGACACATACATGATCTCCGTGTGGAAGCCTGATTTCCTTCCGGAGATAAGACTGTGGGGTCAAAATGCAAGCCTGACCAACAGGAGCAAGGAATTTATTGTCAGGGAGGCGATCTTCGGTTCCAATGTCACCACGGCAAAAATGACTGGCGACTACACGGTCTCAAACAATGGCAAAATTGTTGTAAAAGCATTGGACCGAATACAGACTGAGAGGGGCTTTATCGTGGGGAGCGGAGGTACGGTAACGTTTATATGTGACAATGGGGTCTCATTACAGGAAAGCAGTGTCAACTCCGGTGGTAGACTTGAGATTACAGCCGCCTCCACAGTCCTTGAGAATGGCTTCTCAGTGGCAGCGGGAGGTATATTGGAAATCAGACCAAACTAACAGTGGGCTGTGTCCGGTCAAGTGGCACACAACTCACTGGGGGAGTCTAAAACAGTATCCTTGTTTAGTTTATCCACGAATTAGTATTCAAAATTCTGTTAATCGCTTAATTCAAAATAATTATGAGAAGGCTTTTACTTATCTCCATCCTTCTGTTGGGAATAGGAGTGATGAGGGCGCAGACAGGGAGCATGGTGCGTGAGGACCGCGTGTGGAACTATATGACCGTGTATGGTTCCGAGGACGGCACACGCGCTGACACTGTGCCTGATTACGGCTACCACTTTGAGGGAAGCCGCGAAAGGGGAGGGAAAACCTACATGTCATTTCGTAACGGAGTCGGAGATGAGGTGGCACTGATGCGCCAGGAGGGTGCAAGGGTATATCTCTATGCTGATGATCCGTACACGGATAAGCCGGGTGAGGACATGGGGGACGTGCTTCTGTATGACCTTGACCCCAGACCCGGGGTCAAGTACCCCATGTACATTGGATATGGACACGGTATGGCCGACATTGAGCTTGTAGAGGCATACCGCATGGCAGTCGGCGACACGGAGTACGACTGTGACAGGATCGGGTATGCCGGGAGCCTACAGTGCCAGATGGTAGTGGCAGACGGGGTCGGCCCGCAGTTCGGAACCCTGAATGACCCGTTCATGAGGTGGACCACCGGCTATGACAACCCCCGGGTCCTCCACTCACTGACTGACATGGACGGGAAAATACTTTTTGAGAACAGTGACTTCCGCAAGGATCGTGTCTCCATAATGCCTGATGGATGGGTATGGGAGTACGTGCATTCCTCGATGGAGGGGGACACGGCAAGGATGAGCGCCTTCTCCATGCAAATGACGGGGGGTCGTCTCTGGCCACAGATGCAGATGTACAGTTGGAGCTATGCGAAGGATCCACTCACAGGCACCCTCGAATACAACGGTGACATGACTGTGGGAGACGATGACCGGCGACTGCTCGGTGGATACTCATACTCCTTCAGGGGATTCTATGGGCAACTGTACATTGCAGTTCCGGAAAGGCTTGGAATGGAGGGTATCAACGTTGCCCTCCTGTGCGACTATGACGCTGACAAGGGCACCAGCTACCGTGCCTTCACCCTTGAGCAGCCTCTCTGTGGTGATCCTGCCGACGGCCTTTTCTCGGAGGTGTCAGTGACGGCGACGGGCACGGAGCAGCTTGCCGGTCATGAGGTGCGCACCCTCACTGTGTCTGGTGAGGGAGCAGACCGTTTGTGGATTGAGGGCATTGGCAACACGGCCACAGGCATAATCCCATTTGCAGCAACAGCTGGTGAGGGAACGCCGGAGGGTTTCGGTTACAGACTTAACAGGGTCACTGACGGCAAAGGCGAGGAGGTGTATAGAAGTATGGACTACATCGACCTTGACAACCTTGGCAACAAGAACAGCATACAGTCGGTAGCCTGCGTACCGTCACAAGGACCTTGCTTCAACGGCAGCACAGTGTCAGCCCCGGGTTATCCTGTCACGATCTATGACATGGCGGGACACAAAGTTGTCGAGGGGCACGGCAGTGTGTCAACCGCAGAAACTCTGCCCGGGTTATACTTCGCTACCGCCGGGGGCAAGACCCTGAAAATCCTTGTCAGGTAAGGTCTCTGTCAGTCGTAAACCGGCTTAATGATATAGTCTGCCAACACACAACCAACTAACTAAAGCGATGTCGTGCCGGCTGAATCCTCAGTCGACACGACATCAACACTTTTCATATTTTTGCTCGTATTCCTACGCTCGAAGATCTTGATAAGAGCCAAGATGAAAATAAACATGCCTTTGATATCATTAAATTCTTACAGTATACACAATATGAATTGTTAGAGCAGTGGGTAGAGGTTAATTTATATAACAGTGATATCAAAGTTGTAAGAAGAAAGATTGCTGATATATTCACCAAATTGATTGATGACTTCAAACATCATAGTGAAAAAATAATTGAACTCGAAAAAGAGGTAAACTATCTTTATGATAACCTGTTTTCAGATTTTCGGACTGATCTTCCAAAGCTCAAGGATGCTGACTATCGTCTTTACCTTTTCTCAATTTTGAAACTTTCTAACCATATAATCATACTCTTTTTGGAAGAGAAAAATATAGAGGGTGTTTACAATCGCAAAAGGCGTCTGACAGATAAGGAGACTTGAGCAAAAGAGAGCTGATAAATATATAAGCCATTTCCAATAAACTTCTTAAAATCAAGAATTTATAAATAGTTGGTTTAGTTTGATTTGTAAACATCTTATAATCAAATAGTTACCAATGGAAGACAAATAATAATTTGGTTTTATTAATTATATTTTTGATATACAGTAATTTACGTAGTCTAAAAAACAAATAAAAACGGCTCTGAAATAGTGTCAGAGTCATTTTTATTTGATAATTTTGCTGCCATAACTAACAATGGTGCCTTATGAAAATAATTTAAAAATTTCTAATCATCTTCATATGCTGTCTTCCATTCTCGATAGCATTTGCTGATGACAATAGTGGGAATATAAATGTTCCCGAGAAAAAAATATTACCACACATCTCCCACCTCTTTCCGCCATCATTATCATCTTATCCCCAAGAATAATTAACCATAATTATAATTCATCTATCTTTTATTAAAAATTTTCAAATGAAAAAACTATTTTTTATCAGTATGAGAGTAACAGTATTTCTGACATTGCTTGTGTCATGTCTTCATCTGAATGCTCAAGAGTTCAAGGAAGGTATATTGTATGATGTGGTAGGTCCCGTGAAAGATGTCAACCTGAATAGTAAGAAAATATTCCCTCATTTATTTGATAAAGCTTCCTTTAATACTAATGGGAAAACAAAAAATTCAGTAACAGTATTCGATGATAATGGGTATCCTGTTAGTATTGATCTTGACACATCGCCAAACAATGACAGTGGCTTACACCTATCATTAAAGGTTAACTATGATGAGAATCATCAGGTAGCTTCTATCTTGACCGAATATAATATGGCTGCGGAGGGAGATATTGTAAGGATGGTGCTGAATGAGAATTCTTTTAAAGTAAACTGGACTGAAAACAGGTCTTTCCAATATAGAAATAATTCATTTGGAGTGCCTGAGATCAGTAATATATATGTATCGAGTGTCACTAATAGTGAGGATTATACCTCAGATTATACTTATACAGACTACGTATATGATAAACATGGAAACTGGATTTCACGGAATGTAGTTGAGACCATTATATTCCCTAATGGTCCCACACCTCCTATGACAAATGAATATATGGAAACCAGAGACATCTCATATTACTAACCACTGTCAGACCACAACCAACTGACAAAAACGGTGAGGCTGTGTCGTAATAAAGGTTTACGGCACAGCCAAAAACACATTAATGCCTACATATCCCAACCCCCTACAATGCCACCACCATAAAACCCCACAACAAATTCCACAAAAAATCCTCATTTATATACGCCATTAAACAAAAAATTTATAATTTTGCAATCTTAATATATAGCAGGGTCATCGACGCTGCTTCCACACTTCACCAGTTAAACCTTTGCACCTACAATATCCCTATAAGGATCAAAACTACAACTCTGGTTTCATGAAAAATCTATTATTGCTCATAGCATTAGCCGCCACATCGGCATCTGCCTCAGCCACGGTCTCACTTGACTCATGCCGCAACATGGCTGTCAGAAACAACAAGACAATACGCCTGGCTGAAGAAAATATCCGTGGTGCAGATTATCTGAAGAAAGCTGCACAGTCAGCATATCTGCCCGGAATTGACTTTACCGGCACTTATATGTATAACCAGCATATAATCAATCTTCTCGGTGCCGACGCAAAGTTGCCTACCATGAGCTTTGACGCGGCTACACAAAGCTACCAATATAATTTGCTGAAAGATCCCTCCGGGGCATTGATCAAAGACCCTGCCACCGGAAGCTATATACCGACCGAAGTGGCTGTTATACCCAAAGAGGCGATGAGCTTTGACGTTCACAACGTGTTTGCGGGAGCAATTACACTCACTCAACCCGTATTCATGGGCGGACAGATAAAGGCTCTTAACGAAATTGCCGGATATGGCAAAGAATTGGCAAAAGCCACCCGCAACAGCCTTACTCAAGATGTGATTTTCGCAGTAGACGAGTCTTATTGGCTGGTGGTGTCGCTAAAAGAGAAGAAGTCGCTCGCTGAAAGTTTTGTAAATCTGGTTGACTCGCTGCGATATAACGTGCAGGAGATGCTCAACGAAGGGGTTGCCACAAAGAGCGACCTGCTAACAGTGGAAGTAAAACTTAACGAGGCAAAAATAGCACTCACAAAAGTTGACAACGGACTGAGCCTGTCGCGCATGGCTCTCGCACAGATTTGCGGGCTCCCTGTCCATACTCAGATGGAACTTGAAGACGAACAGCTCCGCCATGCAGGCACTGCAGTGGCAGACAACCAATATAACATGTCGGATGTCTATAACCGCCGTCAAGACCTTGAGATTGTAAGACAAAGCATAAATATGCTTAAGGGGAAGGAACGCCTTGCAAAGGGCGAGATGCTTCCGAAAATCGGTATCGTCGGAGCTTACACATTTTCCAACCCGAATGTGATTGACGGATTTGAAAAACGGTTTGGCAGAGGATTCTCTGTCGGTGCCGCCGTCACAATACCTATATGGCATTGGGGAGGCAATATGAACAAATATAAGGCTGCTAAATCCAACACGGCAGCCCAGCAGATTCTCCTTGAAGACCTGGAGGAAAAAGTGCAGCTTCAGGTCAGCCAGGCTCAATTCAGCTTCGATGAGGCTAAGAAGACTTTCAACATGACAGTGACCAACCTCAACAAAGCTGACGAAAATCTAAGACAGGCTCAGTTGGCATTCAAGGAGGGGGTGCTCACTTCCGACGACGTGATTGCCGCCCAGACTGCATGGCTCGCTGCAAATTCCGAAAAAATAGATGCTGAAATAGGAATAAGGCTCTGCCAGACATACCTCTCAAAAGTGCTCGGCAATCTCACTTATTAATAATGAAGAATAAATTTATTTAGAATTGTGAATTGAAAACCAACCAACTATGGCACCTATAAACAATACCCCCAACAATTTTTCTGAAAATCAGAAGCAACACGATGAAGCAGTGTCGGCAAAAGACCGTATGCTTATCCTCACAATTGTGATTATACTTATCATCATGGCAGTGATGGCAGTGATCGGATTTCTAAGCATTAAGCAGGGTCCGGACACCATTCAAGGTCAGGCAGATGCAACCGAAATAAGAATTTCCGGCAAGCTTCCGGGGCGTGTGGCAGAACTGTATGTGGAGGAAGGTGCCCATGTCAAGACAGGCGACACCCTCGTCAGAATCCATTCCACTCTTCTTGATGCCCGTCTTGACCAGGCTCAGGCAATGGAAAATGCTGCGAGTGCAGCCAATGCAAAAGTTGACGCGGGCACACGCTCTCAGATTATCACAGCTGCATACGAACTGTGGCAACAGGCAAAAGCAGCCGTAGGAATCACCCAAAAGACCTATCAGCGTATGCAGAACCTTTTCTCAAAGGGTGTGGTAAGCGAGCAGAAGCGCGATGAGGCTAAGGCTGCCTATGATGCCGCCGTAGCGGGTGAGGCTGCTGCAAAAAGTCAATATGAACTTGCCAAGGCGGGTGCGCAGCGCGAAGACAAGGAAGCTGCAAAAGCCATAGTCGATGCTGCAAAGAGTAGTGTTAAGGAGGTAAATGCAATTTTGGAAGACCAGTATCTTGTGGCACCCTGCGACGGCGAAATCACTGAGGTTTATCCCAACGTGTCGGAATTGGTTGCCACCGGCGCACCCATCATGTCGCTTCAGAAAGATGACCATTGGGTGGTGTTTAACGTGAGGGAAAATCTCCTTAAGGATATTAAGCTCGGCTCAATGCTTAAAGTGAAGATTCCTGCCCTCGATATTGAGACTGAGGCAAAGGTGTTCTACATCAAAGACCTCGGCACGTATGCCAACTGGCAGGCAACAAAGTCAACCGGCGACTATGATGCACGTACATTCCAGATCAAGGCTCGTCCGGAAAAGAAAATAGAGAACCTGCGTCCGGGCATGTCAATTATTCTCATTCAAGAGTGATGAAGGGATTTAAAGCCATATTTGTCAGAAGCGTTCTGCAGATTGTGAGACGCCCCATCTATTGGGTTGCCTTCTTCCTGCTGCCATTGTTTTGCTTCCTTTTCCTGGCAGACCTTATGGAAGAGGGATTGCCTATAAAGGTTCCGGCAGCTATGGTAGATAAAGACGGCTCGGCTATCTCCCGTGAATTGACTCAAAAGCTCGGCGGAATGCAACTTGTGGATCTTGTGACTAACTGTAACAGTTTCACGGAGGCACGCCATAAAATGCAGGAAGGTGAGATTTTCGGATATTTCATGATTCCCGAAAATTATCAGGCAGACTTACTCGCGGGGCGTAGTCCGGTTATAACATTCTACACCAATATGACCTACTTTGTGCCCGCAAGCCTTCTGTTTAAGACCTTCAAGACCACAGCTCTCTACACCAAAGCAGGAATTGCATTGACTGCCATTGAGTCGGTTGGAGTCGACGGCGATGCTGTCACTTCACTGCTTCTTCCGGTCAATATTGAGGCACGTGCGATCCACAATCCCGGACTAAATTATGCTGTCTATCTCTGTAATTCCTTTATCCCTTGCGTGTTGCAGCTGATGATTTTCCTTGCCACCTGCTTTAGTCTCGGACAGGAAATCAAATACGGTACCTCGGTAAAGCTCATGCAGATGGCAAACGGCTCAATCATAAAGGCGTTGGCAGCAAAATTACTCCCCCAGACCATCATCTGGATTGTAGTGGCTATCTTCATGGAGTCGTGGCTCTATGGCTATAACGGCTACCCGATGCACGGCTCATGGTTCTGGCTTACGGTCTCTGAGATTATGTTTGTATTGGCATGTCAAGGGTTTGCTCTGTTTTTCTTCGGTGTGCTGCCAAATTTGCGTATGTCGCTATCGGTGTGTGCCCTCTTAGGCATTCTCTCTTTCTCTATTGCCGCATTCTCTTTCCCAGTGGAAAGCATGTATTCCTCAATAGGGATTTTCAGCTGGATTCTGCCAATCAGATATAATTTCTTGATTTACATTGACCAGGCTCTTAACGGCATACATATCTATTACTCCCGCATATGGTTTGTGGGCTACATAGTCTTCATGTTGCTCCCCTTCACAATGCTTTGGAACATCAAGAGCAATATGCTGAAACCTGTCTATGCCCCCTAAGCAATCAGTAAATATGAAAAAGAATATCATAAGGCAATTGTATGATGTCTATTGCCGCGAATTTAGTATGGTGATCCACGACGTGGGGTTGATTCTTTTTTTCCTGTTTCTTCCCCTCGCCTACCCCATTGTCTATTCCTTGATCTATAACCCTGAGCTGGTCAGAGATGTGAAGATGGTGGTGGTTGACCATGACAGGTCAACCAAAAGCCGTGAGCTTGTGCGCAATCTTGATGCCACACAGGAGGCATGGGTCATAGGCTACGCTGCCGACATGAGTGAGGCTCATCATGCTGTCAATAATCATGACTGCTACGCAATCCTTGAGATTCCTGAAGGTTTCGGCAGGAAGATAGGACGCGGCGAGCAAGCTAATGCAGCCTTGTTCTGCGAGTCGAGCCTTCTGCTCCGTTACCGTGGTTTCCTGATGGCATCTACTAATGTTGCTGCTGAAATGGGATCTGAAATTCTGATGGATAAAATCAATGAGGAGGTTCCATTGGTCGGCACAATCACTGATGGCGACATAATGCCTATCAAAAATATATCGATGGGTAACATTGAAAGTGGGTTCGACTCTTTCATCATGCCCGGCGTGCTTATCCTTATCCTTCACCAGTGCATAATCCTTGCTGCAGGCATGGCTGGCGGCGCAAAGCGTGAGCGACCTGAGCTGGTGGGGTATAATGGTGTCAACGAGCAGCCCAGCGTATTGATGACAATGCTCGGACAGATGCTTTGCTATATCACAATCCTTATAATCCCAATTATATATCTGGTGCATTACGTGCCCCTGATGTTCTCTTTCCCGATGGAAGGCAATCTCTTCGAGATACTTATGTTCCTACTCCCGATGATAATAGCATGTATGGGGCTGGGATTCTGTGTACAGGGTATTGTGTGGGAAAGAGAAGCTATTTTCGTGCTTTGGGTTGTCACCTCGGTTGTATTCTTGTTCCTGTCAGGTCTCACATGGCCCCGCTATGCGATGGCTCCATTTTGGAAATGGTTTGGCAGTTGTGTTCCGGCAACATGGGGGGTGGAAGGATTCATAAAGATGAATACAAATGGTGCATCATTGGCACAAGTGAGCAACTGTTACATCAATCTCTGGATTCTTGCTGCCGTATACATGGTAGGAGCATATTGTGTGCAACGCTGGGTTGTACGCCCCTCAATCAACAAAGGGTATTATGTCTTCGATCATGTCCGCTCAACACAGATATAATCACAACTTAACATCCGATTTGTTTCTTAGAAATCAACAACACTCCGGAAGCCAATATCAACATGGCAAAATAACAGGAGGGTGTATCAAAATTCAGAATTTTGATACACCCTCCTCCTTTATCCTATATATTGGGTATATATCCTATAGTTCTTCTATCTTGCGTCCTATGAGTGAACCATGAGTTCACTTCATTCCTTCCTGCCAATAGAAAAGGGATATATTCATCCGAAAGGCTACTAAAATAGTTATTTTTAACAGCTGCTTATAAATTGGACATAAGCATTATCGGCAGATAAAGAGTCGACGACAGCACACCGAGCACAAACGACACTATTATCCAGATTTCTGCATTCCGGGAAGCTTTCTTTGCCCCTTCTACGTCACCGCCATAATATTTTGAACTGACCTGAGAAGCGAATACTATTGCCACTATCCCGGGGATAGTGCAGCAAAGCACAGTCGACAGTATTGCCCATATAAGATATGTTGATGGCATAGGGTCCGAGTGAATCACCGGATTATAAGGTTGCGTCCCACCATTATATGACTGCTGAGACGGGGCAGCCTGCTGCTGATTGGCATACCTTTGTTGTTGAGAGGCATACTGTGGTTGCGGCGTAACTCCGGGAATCGGTGGAGGAGTCTGGGAAGCCTGTTTTGAGTCAAACTTAATTTTCAATGTCTCTGCCCATTCTTCATCTACGCTTTTAGGGATATCCGGAATCACAGGAGCCTCCACAGCTACAGAATCCTTTTGCGTCACAGCCGCTTCAAGCTCTCCGGGAGCCATTTCCGGAGAGGTGAGCCTGACTATCCTGCCGCTATATATTTCTTTTATCTTCTCCGGCAGTTCTCCATCAAAGTCATCAAGAGCCAAGATGTCAATCTCATTGTCAGACAATAGCTTAATCACCTCATCAGGATTTACCTGCCACACTGCCCGAGGAAGAAACAAAGCGTTGACTCCTTTCTGAATCATCTGTTCAATCAGACGATTATCACTACGTCCTGTGACAACCAAGTCTATGTGGATTTTGTCACCCTCATTAAAAAGCGGAACAAGACGCACTGCGCATTTCCCTTCTCCCGATGTAAATATGGCTACTCTTTTCATGTTTTTCCAGTCAATAATACGCCCTCCGTGATTTAAGAGAGCAAATAATTGCTCAAAGTTACAAACTATTTCTCAAACCACCGCAAAATCAGGGCACAAATTGTGATAATTCCTGTCAGCTTATACTTGCTGCATATCAACCAGCCGGCGGTAATGACCATTCATTGCAATAAGCTCCTCGTGGGTGCCGCGTTCTACGATTCTGCCTTCATGCATCACACAAATAAGGTCAGCATTGGCAATAGTAGACAACCGATGGGCTATGACCACAGTAGTGCGATCCTGCATAAGTCTCTCCAAAGCCTCCTGCACGAGTCTTTCGCTCTCGGTGTCGAGGGCTGAGGTGGCTTCGTCGAGAATCAATACAGGCGGGTTCTTCAGCACTGCCCTGGCAATGCTTATACGCTGTCGCTGACCGCCCGAAAGGCGGCAGCCGCGATCTCCAACAAGGGTGTCAAATCCATCGGGGTTATCCATTATAAAATCATAGGCATTGGCTATCTTTGCAGCGGCTTCCACTTCCTCGCGTGTGGCATTAGGGGTGCCGAAGGCTATGTTATTGAAGAACGTGTCATTAAACAATATCGCTTCCTGATTCACATTCCCCATTAGTGAACGTAGTTCGCTGACACGGTAATCTTTTACATTGTGCCCGTCAACCTCTACCACCCCGCTGTCTATATCCCAGAATCTGGGTATGAGGTCTACTAATGTAGATTTGCCCGAACCTGACTGACCGACAAGTGCCACGGTCATGCCCGGCTTTATGTCAATGTTAATGTCTTTCAAAACCTGACGTTCCCCGTCATAGCTGAAATTTACATCTTTCAGTCTGATATGCCCCTTCTTATCTGAACCTGTGGAAACCGAAACAGGATTCACGGCATCTTTAATAGGATTATCGGCATCAAGTATCTTATCTATTCGTTTCAAGGATGCCATACCCTTCTGCAGCGTATATGACACTTTTGAAAGCTCCTTTGCCGGATTGATAAGGCTATAAAAAATCACCATATAATATATGAATCCCGGCGCGTCGATTGAGGAATCGCCACCAAGAATAAGGGTGCCACCATACCAAAGCACTATTGCCACTGCCATTGTGCCAAGAAACTCGCTCATAGGATGTGCAAGTGAGTAACGCCGCTGAATGGAGTTACTGAGACGGCGGTAGGCATCAGTTTCCTCATCAAACATTCTCTCCATCTGTTTCTCAGCATTAAACGCCTTTACCACGCGCAGACCGCCGATAGTCTCCTCCGTAGTGGAAAGGATCGTGCCGAGCATCTCTTGTGCGGCAAGTGACTTTGCCTTAAGTTTCTTGCCTACCGTGCCCATTACCCAGCCGGCTATGGGAAGCAAGATGAATACAAACAGCGTCAGCTTCCAACTTAATACAAGCATTACAAAGAGGTAGCCTATAATAAGCACAGGGTTCTTGACAAGTGCCGAGAGGCTTGCAGCCACGGAAACTTCAATCTCCGTTACATCTCCGGAAAGGCGTGACATAATGTCGCCCTTACGCTCATGAGTATAAAATCCGATTGGGAGAGACAATATCTTGGCATACATACGGTTGCGTATATCCCTCACCACGCCGTTACGCATCGGTATAGTGAAATAATCACTGAAATATGCTGTGATTACCTTTACAAAAGTAGCCACTACAAGAGCGGCTGCCATAAGAGCCAATGTTGACGAAGCCCCTATGCGGTCAATAAGTTGGGTGACATACCAATAAAAGTTATTGAGCACGACATCTTGTAGCTTTCCGTCGCCCGCATGCATATATACGTATTCGGTATTATCCAACTTAAACAGAATCTTCAGAATCGGCATTATAAATGCGAAAGAGAAGATTGTGAAGAACATTGTCAGGAAGTTAAACACTACGCTCCAGAAAATATTCCAACGGTAGGGACGCGCAAAGCGTCTTAAAAACATCAGTAGGTCTTTCATCTGCAATTCTTAATTCTGATGCAAAATTAATGAAAAACCCCGACAGCGACAAATCTCCCACTCTATTCTCTTTTATACACAATAAACACATAGGCTGACAATGTAAAATTGTTTTGGCAATCAGAGTTTTTTCGCTAACTTTGCTTGGGAATAGTAGTGACAATAATTAAAACGGTAGAAGTATGGGAAAAGTGGTGAAATATGCAATCGGACAGCAGGACTTCAAGTCTTTGCGTATTGCCGACTGTTTGTATATTGATAAAACTGAATACATTCAAAAAATTATTTCATCGGGGAGCCAGTATTATTTCCTGGCACGTCCGCGCCGATTCGGGAAAAGCCTCTTCCTGTCAACGCTACGCTATTTCTTTGAGGGGCAACGAGAGCTCTTCAACGGACTTTACATTGACTCCGTTGACTGGGAATGGGAATCATATCCGGTGTTATATATTGATCTTAACAGGGAGAGAGATGGCGAGCCGGGGAAATTAGACAGTGTGCTTGACAATCTGTTCAGTAAATGGGAAACTCAATATGAGGTCGGGATGAAAGCCGGTGACCTTTCTTCCAGATTTGCCAATATAATAGAGGCGGCTCACAGAGAGACCGGTAAACAAGCCGTGATCCTTGTCGACGAATATGATAAGCCCTTAGTAGGGAACCTAAACAAGAATGAGAACTTTGAGTACTATCGGAATCAGCTTGCCTCAGTGTATTCAAACTTCAAGAGCAGCGCGGAGCATATCCGACTGGTATTCCTTACCGGGGTCAGCCGCTTCAGCAAATTGAGCGTGTTCTCTGACCTTAATAACATTGTAGACATAACCTTCTCAAACGAGTTTGCCGACATATGCGGCATTACAGAGAGGGAGATGCTTGAAAATCTGCAGACCGGTATCAATAAGTTGGCTGAATATGAATGGATTACCTACGATGAAGCCATTACCCTTCTTAAGCAGAATTATGACGGATACCGATTTGCCGAGAGGGGGAGCGACATATATAACCCCTGGTCGCTGCTAAATGCAATGGCTGAATCCCAGATAAGGAACTACTGGAACGATACAGGGGTGCCAACCATTGCCATAGAGGCGCTGAAGAGGATAAATGCTGATCTGGAGAAGACATTTGACAGCTATTGCTCATCAACTGACCTGAAGGGTCTTGACCTCCTTGACCCTGACCCACGTGCCCTTCTGTATCAGACCGGCTATCTCACAATCAAAGACTATCACAAGAGACTGCGGATGTTCCGCCTCGGAATTCCAAACCGCGAGGCTAAGGAGGCTCTGGTCAAGATACTTATCCCTGCCTATCTAAAGTATAAGTCAGTGCTCTCAAACGAAGTGACTGACAAAATTGTAATGGGCTTCATATTGGGAAAACCGGAGGTGGCAATGAAGGCTTTGCAGACATATTTCGCCGGGATTGACTACTCGCTTAGGATTGAGAACGAGAACAACTTCCACAATGCCTTCTTCCTGCTCATTGACCTCATCGGATTGAATGCAAAGGCGGAGTCACACACCTCTGACGGACGCATCGACATTGAGGTCACAACTGACGAGTTCATATACATTATAGAGCTGAAATATGACCATTCGGCTCAGGAAGCCTTAGAACAGATCGAGAATAAGCAGTATGCCCGGAAGCACCAAACTGACAGCCGCAAAGTGTTCCTTATCGGTGCTGCTTTCTCATCAAAGACACGCTGCATTGAGGATTGGCGTATTAAAGAAAATGGGGCAATGCCTGGTGACGCTTTGCCCCCAATGAAAAGTTTATAATGAGATTTCAAACAACTGGTTAATTATACTGTCGGGCAATCCTAACTCTTTCGCTCTCTTGATTTTTTCAGCGATGGTTTCTGCCCTGCCTTTCTCTAATCCTTTCTCTAATCCTTCCTGTAGTCCTTTTTCTAACCCTTCCTGTAATCCTTTCTCTAATCCTTCTGAGTATCCTTTCTCGCGTGCCTCATCAGCAGCATAGAGAATGCCTGCCTGAATGTCTCGCAATTTGTCGAGTGACTGGCTGTAGGGTACA
>JAAVCP010000075.1 GCA_014802265.1 Bacteroides sp.
AACCATCTCTTTTTGACTGAGGGGGCTTATAAAACAGAAAAAATGACTCGACCGCATTAAATCAGCCATCGAGCCTTCCTTTGGGGCACTATCTGAGTTTTATCGGACAGCAATAAAAAAATTTCAGTAACGTTACCTTCGGTAATCATGATTGGTATTTATTGTTTGGTGCCTCTAAATTACTAATAATCATTGCTATTACCAAAAGAATCGGCAACTTTTTAAGCTGCCGATTCAACTTTTTATGATGCAATTCTTATCCCGAACTCGCGTTAATAATTATAAATCAAATTATTTTAGGACTCTGTTATTGGAATTATTTGACGCATTGTTTGAACTTCTTGACAGTGCCGTCAGACATTTCAACCACATGTATATAGATTCCTTTTTCTAAAGTGGACATCACTGTTTTCCCACTGATATCATACCATTTTTCAGAAATAACTATTGCGTCAGAAGATTCGATCTTTTCAATAGAATTAGTACCCTTGATATGAGTAGTTTCGCAGTTCATAACTGTTCCTAATGATGAATTTGCCTTAAGAACCATTGCCACTACCCGCAATTTATCCTTATCTTGTACTATTGACTTCCCTCTCAGATTGACCGCATCATTCAGATTAAAGGAATACTCATGTACAGTATTCTCTTCAGTCGATATAAAGGGGATGCTACCAGATATACCATCAAACTCTGAGGTCAGAATTGCTACGTCATTAAAATAGTAATCAATCACAGGAGAAGTACCATATTTCCCATCGATGAAATCGTCAAGATAAAGGAGGGTCTGTGAGCTTCCCGCCAAACTATTACTTTGTAGCCACTCTGGGTCAGTGCTGTGAAGATCATCGGCTACGAGCACATATGCCATCCTATAT
The DNA here is from genome assembly GCA_014802265.1 of Bacteroides sp. Taxonomy (GTDB): domain Bacteria; phylum Bacteroidota; class Bacteroidia; order Bacteroidales; family Muribaculaceae; genus Lepagella. The sequence goes on from JAAVCP010000075.1 coordinate 879, forward strand.
TCACCTTCTTCAGGTTGTAGTGCCCATGACACAGATGAAGTAATATTTATAATATCACTGTCTTCATCATTCCATGAGGCGTCTACACTGATCTCCACTGGTGAAAATTGGTCTGCAAATGAATACCAATCGTCCTCAATGCCAAATTCAATATATTGGGAACCCCAATATGGATCACATTTTAGACTGCGATTAAGACATGCATTCGGAAAGCCGGATCCAAGTATGTTTGGCCATGGATATCCGGATTGCATTACCATTGGGTCATCATTATTATAACCGTGGTAAGATACGGCAACAAATCTGTCCTCATGAAGTTCGTTCATTTTCTCAAGTGCAGCAAGCCCTCGTGTGCATTGCGGACAGCCGGTTCCGGTGTATTCCTCCATCAACGGTTTATAGATGGGACGGTGGGTGATAATCTCAATTGGAGCATTCCACTCCGCATATCTATCATTGTTATCCACACCGTTTACTTTGTCAATTGTGAGCGTCAGATCATATACGCCAAGTTCTTCAACCTGGGGAATCATAAGTTCTAAACGTTGTGTATTCCCATAATTGTTGAGCTTTTCAGGATTTGTCTCCACTTTGCCAGTTAGCGATTTACCGTCAATAGAAGCTGTATATTCGATATACTCTATGGGTGTAAATCCTCGATTCATTAATGTAACGGGCACAGAGTATTGGGCATCAGCTCCGGCGTAATCAATGACCGCTGATTTGAATCCACAAGCAGCTGCCTCAAAATCTCCTATAAATTCCAAAGTCATGGGAGATACGCAGTTAAGCTGAGTAGAATAGTCGGTCCATTTAAGATCTGTGCGGCTGCTCTGAAGCAAAAATGCCCCACTATAAGCCATATAAGGCTTTACGATGATTGGCTTAGGAAGTTTTTTACCATCGGTGACTGTGAATGTATATCCCACATATAGACCTTCCTCTCCTATTGGAATATCATCAGAAAACACATATTCCAGTATGCCGATATCATTTTTATCCACGTCTGTGGGTAGTATGACTTCATAATTACCATATTCCGGTTTGTTGACACGTTTATTGTCGACAACATCAGTTTCCAGCTTCGTGGATGCCCATACTTTGTAATCTTCAGTATAGTCATTGACAAAAATAGGCACTGAGATCTTATGTAGTCTACTTCCTGATAAAGTGGTATCGTCTACTTTTATAGCAACACTCACAATTTCTGCCTTGCCATTTCCCCACACGTCAAGATCATTCTGAGGGTCGTCGGTATATGAAAAAGGAACTATATTCTCTGCTGCTATCGTCACGCTTGACAAGATTAACAAGCTTGTAAATATTGAGGATGAAATAGATTTTATATTCATAAACAAATTTGATTATTGAGCTTGTCTGAACTTCTTAATATTGTAGTTGAAAAGTTCAGACAAGCTCTTGTAAATTAAATTTACTTTATTAAAACTCTGTCTGTGATGATTGTACCGTCGTAATTGACACGGACGCGTACATATACTCCGGGCAAAGGATTCTCCACTCTATTTCCGGAAAGTGACATCAGATATTCGTCTACAAATCCAGCATCTATGATGCCTATGGAAGAGTTTTGCCTCAATGTCACAATATCTGTGGTTGGTTCACTTGCAAATATAGGTGTCTCTCCAGTCATCCAATCATATTCTCCAAGGAAGAACGACTGCACGGTTACAGCCTGGGGAATAGATTCAAATTTGCATGTGAGTGTATGTAATGTGCCATCTACTTCGCACATATCGGATACATGGAGATAGGGGATGTCTGAAGTTGTTTCTCCGTTAAGATCAATTTCTATTTTTTTACCATCGACAGTCACATTATAATACATGATCTCGGGGTCTATAATGGTTTCCATATCACCGGTGGAAGGAATGTCCCACTTCATAGTCAGTATTCCGGAAGTCACGTCATATTCATTAAGAATGCTTACCGGGGGGAATGCCTCGTGATCGTTGTCAAACACTCTGACATATTGTGTTACAAGTGGAGACGAGTAGATTGTACCGTCAAGTGATTCATAGAACGATTGTACACCGACCTCAGAAATTTTTGACATGTGAAGGAATATCCGATGTATCTCATTGAGGGTAACAAAGTCCCAGTTACCATCACAGAATTCATACGGCACATCAATCATATCTTCCGGAATCTTTACATATTCGTCAGTCATGAATTCATACTTAACTCCATCAAAATAGATGTTATACCACATACGAGAGGTGTCAAGATAATCACCATTAACATTTGTAAAGGGTATGTTCCACGCCACAGCAAACAGTTCTCCATAGCTTATAAACTCAGGAGTAGCCGGTGCATAATGGTCATCAAAATCTCCTTGTTTTGTAAGGGTGGGCGCCTTGTATTTGATAAGATATGAAATATAGTTGTTTGCGGTGCTCACCACCAAATGGCGTTGTTCATCAACAGGAGTGAGGGTATGGGTTTGGGCATCATAATTGAAGCTTATTTCAGCGACAGGATTAAGGCCCCAGTATCCTTTTGACGTGTCACCCTCCTCACTTTCTGTGTCATTTGGGTTATATTTTACCCAAATGGGGTCAGCTGCCATCAAATATGTTAGATTGTAATTGAGGTAGTTGTGAAGTATCCCCATATATTGACCGGATTCAAAAGTCACCACTCCATCAGATATAGTTCCCTTTACCCAAGAATTCAAAAGCTCCTGTCCAAATATATTATTAACATATACATTCTCACCGTCAAAAGCGATATTAAGCAACCTGTTTTGGTCATCTGATGTAATAACCCACTTTTCGGTAGTCAGGTTTTCAGGAACGACAGTAAGATCGTGGTCAAGGTCAGTGTAATACTCTCTTCCGTCGCCATAGCCGAGCCAAGTAGAGAATTCATCCACAGCATTGCCGGCGGTCATGCCGTATATATACTTGGAATAAACAGCCTCTTCTCCATAATACATCGAACCATCCCAACCTTCATTACCGAGATTAAGCTCGAGATGCATACCGTCGACGATATCAAACTCCACTGTGTTCTGCTCTTCCTTGAGGTAATACCAGCCGATACCTTCTTCTTCGTCCATCCAGTCGAATGTAAGTTTGTTCATATAGACATAAAATGGTGGTTCATTACCATTGTCAATGTAGCCTATGCATTGGGGCAGATTAACGATTACTTTTGAACCCTCTACATGTCCTTTTATGTAGGAATCACTTATGTATGTAACCATAGGATTATGGAAATATACGTCACCGTTATCATACCATGTTACATCACGTAGGTAGGTTCTTAGACTAGGTCCGACACCACTGTAAGGTCTTACCAAACCTTCTTGAGAGGTAGAATATTGAATTGTTTTCCCTCCTTGAGGAAGTTCTGTTATTATTTCTGGTGCAGTCGTTCCCACCTTTTTCTTGTCTGTGATAATTGTTGACTCATCTATTACCCGAGAGGCTTCGATGTCGGCAAGTTTTTGCCGTGGTGGAGCACCAAACGCAGAAATTGCGTAGACAGTCAACACTCCAAAAAGATACGATTTTTTCATTTGCGATGTGTTTTAGGTTATTATTGTGCTTTAATTATTTTGATTGTGCAAAATTATATTAAAATTTACAATAAAAAGTTTCGCCATCATAACTTTTTGTCAAGCCTGAAAAATTTGACTAAAATGTTAGGCTTTTTAGGAGATGACATTGTAAGATTATTAACCGTTTTCAGTTGGAAAGGATGAAGTTACATGGGATTCATCGTTATTTTTCTTAAAAATTCTCATAAATCAAGATAGTTTAAATAGTCTTAATAGATAATTAATAGAGTTTACTTGCTTTTTGTGTTAGTTTTTATAGTTAAATTACTTTTAGCAAAATAAGTGGTTTCTAAGAGTAATTTATTCGTTTATAATGTTTATCTTTGCACTCCCGTTAAGTAAAGCTGATAAGTATTAAAAATTTAATTTAAACAGATTATGATAATTACCTCAGACCTGCAATATTTAAAAGATCAGATACGTATTGAGTCAAATTTTAATCTTTCAGACCAGGCATTTGCTTTGCTAATTGAAAAGTCTGCAGAAATAAACATAAAAAAAGGAAAGGCTATTGTTGGAAGTGGTTCACGGGACTCATCCTTGTATATTATAAAAAAAGGAGTATGTCGGGTGGCATACGTCTTCGAAGACAAGGAGGTAACATTTGGATTCGGTGAAGTAGGTACATGTTTCATTTCCCCTTCGGCGTTCTGTCTTAATAAGGGAGCTTATTTTCAGATGTTAACATGTACTGAAACTATATGTCTGCGCATTTCAAAATCAGATCTTGAAGATTTGATGACCAATTGCAACGAAATTGCCAGATGGCTTTTCTATACGTTGTTATTCCAATTTTACAATTGTGAAGCAAAATTACAAGTCAGAAATGTCGATACCTCTTCACATTATAATGATATGCTTGAGAAACGTGATATAGAACGATATAAGGCCTTAAAACTTCACCATCCTGATATCTTAAATATTGTGCCTGACAAGGTAGTGGCTTCATACCTTGGCATTTCACACACCCATTTTTCATATCTTAAAAATAAAGTTTTTAAGGGGAAATAGAAAGATATTTTACTGAGTAGAGTTGCAAAAATTAGTACCAAATAATCCTTTTTAGCCTCATAAATTACAACTTTTCAATCTTTGGTGATACCAAAGTGTAATCAGATTAAGTGGACATATAAAAATGTATAATAGTATACGATTAGATTTAAAATTTGAGACATAGAATATGTAAAAATAATAGTTAGTCATTCTTTGGCTTTCATTGACTTTTGAGGATGTTTTTTCTTTGGGTGTTTTATTTTTTCGGCGATTTCTTGTAAAAATTCAGTGTGGGATAGTAGAAATGTTGTGGATAGTATTAAAAAACGTGCTAATTCGAGTTTTTAATAGTCGAGTCAACATGATTTATACGCTAAAATATAGGCAGTAACTAATTTTGCGGCATAAATTTTAAACCAAAACTAACATAACATGAAAAAAGGAATCCTAACAGCAATCATGCTTCTGCTCGTGGCAGTCATGACGCAAGCACAGGAGATCACTGTGACGGGAACGGTGTTGTCTCGCGTAGATGACGAACCCCTCATCGGGGCAACTGTTCTTTGTGAAGTTAACAAGAAAGGTACCGCCACTGACATTGACGGCAACTTCACCCTTACTGTGCCGGAGGGTTCGGCACTCAAAGTCTCATACGTGGGTTATCAATCTGTGGAAGTGATTGCCCAGCCGAACATGACCATCTATCTTGACGAAGACGCAGGGCTTCTTGACGAACTCGTGGTAGTAGGTTATCAGACCGTGCGTAAAGCCGATTTGACCGGTGCAGTGTCTGTGATGAACATGAAAGAGCCTCTTTCTGAGAACTCCGGCAACATTATGAGTTCTATGTCGGGCAAGCTCCCCGGTGTGAACGTAGTGCCTGACGCTGCGCCGGGTGGCACCGGTTCAATCCGCGTGCGTGGTATGTCAACTGCCAATTCAAGCAATGATCCTCTTTACATCATTGACGGTGTCCCAACAGATAACCTCAACTGCATTAACCCAAGCGACATTGAGACTATGCAGGTGCTTAAGGACGCTGCTTCCGCGTCTATATATGGCTCACGTGCTGCCAATGGCGTTGTCATCATCACCACAAAACATGGTAAGGGGGATCGTCTTTCAATCAATGTGAACTATGCCCTCACAGCACAGACAGTGGCAAAACGTTACAAGATGATGAATGCTGAGGAATGGGGTATTGCATACGCAGCTGCCTCTACAGCTGCCGGCATTACTCCTTCCTATCCCCAGCTTTATACATTCGATGGGGGTGTACCGAAACTTAATCAGTATGTAAATGGCAATGCCAACTTCCCAACTACTAATACTGATTGGCAGGACGAAGTGTATCAGACAGCATGGACCAATAACCTTACAGCCACTGTCTCTAACAATACTGAGAAAGGTTCAGTACTCTTCTCTGCCAATTATATTAACCAGACAGGTAACATTATCTCTTCTTTCTATCGCCGCTATTCAGCCCGTGTGAACTCACGTTATGATTTCGGCAGATATATTACAATTGGGGAGAACCTTGTGGTTGCCAATTGGAAAAATCGTGGTGTAGATGTAAGTGGCGACCGTGGTATACCTTTTACCGCAATGAGTCAGCACCCGGCACTACCCGTTAAAGGACTTGACGGACAGTGGGCACGCCCTCTTGAGCTTATCGGCTCTGACCTGGCCAACCCAATACAACAGATTCGCAATTCACAAGATAATGATCTTAACAGCTGGAGAATTCTAGGTAATGCTTTTCTTGAAGTAAAACCCATTGAGGGGCTTATCCTCAAATCAAATATCGGTATTGAACACAGTCAATATTTCAATCAGACTCTTGGTCGTAGCGTTAACCCCGGTGATGTTAACAGTATGAGTTCCGTCTACGGGCAAGGTGATACCTGGACATGGACTAACACTGCCAACTACAATAAGACTTTCAATGAGGATCATCACCTGATGGCTCTTATCGGTAGTGAAGCTATCGGTTATACCTTTAAAGATCTTTCAGCCTCTCGTGAAGACTATATGTTTGAAGACACTGACTTCATGCAGATCGGTTCCGGTTCCGGTACAAGAAACAATGGCGGTGGTAAGACTCAGTGGAGTGTGTTCTCTCTTTTTGCAAAAGTAGACTACAACTACGCAGACCGCTATCTTGCTTCATTCACTATCCGTCGCGACGAGAACTCCCGTTTTGCAAAGGGTCATCGTTCAGGTGTGTTCCCTGCCTTCTCCCTCGCATGGCGTCCCACTCAGGAATCTTTCTGGCCCACTAATAATGTGCTCACTGACTTAAAGATCCGTTACTCATGGGGTCAGAACGGTAATGCCAACATTCCGCCTCTTTATCCAACTTACTCTACCTATATCTACAATACCGGCAACGGTGCATATGACATTAGTGGCACCAACTCTCAGACCACTCCGGGTATCACACTTTCAGCTTCCGGAAACCCTGACTTGAAATGGGAAACTACCACTCAGAACAATATCGGTGTTGACCTCCAGTTCCTCAATGGCGCAATCAATGTGACCGGCGACTTCTACATCAAGAAGACAACTGACATGCTTACCATTCCACCGGCACTTGATGTGGCAGGTGAAAATGCCTCAATCTGGCTTAATACAGGCTCTATGCGTAATACCGGTTGGGAAGTATCAGTAGGATATTCAAGCCCTCAGTATGGCGACTTCTCCTGGAACGGCTCTCTCAACGTTTCCCAATATAAGAATAAGCTGCTTAAACTCAATAATCTCCAGAAGTTTATTGGTGGTGATGTCCGTCTTATCCCGGGTGAGGCTATGGGTGTTTACTATGGCTATGTGTGCGATGGTATATTCCAGAATGATGCTGAGGTTGCTAACCACGCAGTGCAGAATGGGGCTGCTCCGGGCAGACTTATCTATCGTGACCTTGACGGTAATGGCGTAATCGATGACAATGACCGCTGTATTATCGGTAATCCTAACCCGGAAATTTCACTTGGTCTGAATCTTGCTTTCCGCTACAAGGCTCTTACCCTTGACATGTTCTTTGCCGGTGATTTCGGTCAGGATATCATCAACCACATGAAGCGTCAGCTTTACTCTATGAGTTATGGTAACCTTGCTACTAACCGTGCTAAGGATATCCTTAACGCCTGGACTCCACAGAATACAAGCAGCAATATCCCGGCTCTCTCTTTGACCGATGATAACAATGAGGCACGTTTCTCAACTTACTACATTGAGAATGGCTCATATATGAAGATGAAATATATCAAGCTTTCCTATTCTTTCCCCGAGAAGATCTATCATGCAATAGGCGCACAGGGCATTGATATCTTCGGGCAGGTTGAGAATGTCTTTACTCTGACCAAATATAAGGGTCTTGATCCGGAAATTCTCCCCGGTGAGTATGGCTCTCTATATGATGGCGGTGCTTATCCTCGTCCTCGCTCATTCTCTTTTGGTGTTAACCTTCAATTCTAAATTTGAGCATCAACTTAATCAATCAAGAATCAAAATCAATGAAAACAATAAATTCATTTATAAAGAAGACAGCTTTCGCTGCCACTATATTGACGCTCGGCATGGGAGCTGTGTCTTGCGACGACATGCTTGATACTAAGCCGCAGGGAGCCTTCACATCGGAGCAACTTGGCGAAGATGAGGCAGTAGACATGATGACAGCTGCTTATGCCACTCTTCTTTGTCATTATTTTGGCAATAATGAGTCGTTTGCTGGTCCGCTTAACAACTGGGTAATTGACTTGCGTTCCGACGATGCCCTCAAAGGGGGTGACGGCGTTACGATGGAAGGATACATGCATCAGCTTGAAGTGGGAAACGTGGAGAGCGACAATGATGTAATCAACTTTAAGTGGCGCAATAACTATTTTTCAATCTCACGCTGCAACACTGCCATTAAAGCTCTTATTAATGCCGGTAATCTCGACGAGACTACAAAGGCTTCATATATTGCCGAGATGAAGACGCTCCGTGCATACTATTATTTCGACATGTATCGTCTGTTTGAGAAATTCCCCTATTTCGATGAGACAGTGGCAAACCCCTCTGAATGCCGTGCCGACGAATATAGCCGCTCACAGATAATGGAGTTCATAAAGGCAGATCTTCGCGATGCATACAGTGTGCTTCCGGAGTCTCAGACAGAAGTGGGCAGGTTCAACCGTTATGTAGCAGCCGCAATCCTTGCAAAAGTGGCTCTCTTTGACTCAGACTGGTCAACTGTTGAAACATATGCAGATCACGTGATAAGTTCCGGGCAGTATCAGCTTTACCCCAACTTCCTTGATATTTCCAAACCAGAGTTGAACAACCAGTATGAGTCAGTGATGGCTGTGCAGTTCTCTTCTGCCAATTCTCCTGACCAATTTAACTTCTGCAACTGTCTTAACTGCACATGGTCGGAAGGTAATCTATATGGCAACGGTGATGATTTTTATCTGGCGTCCCAAGATCTTGTGAATGCTTTCCGCACTGATGCAACGGGTCTCCCATATCTTAATGGCGATCAGAATGCAGAGAACGTGACTTCTGCTGATTATGCCGGGAATGTTGATCCTCGTCTTGACTTCACCCTCGGACGTATCGGAATGCCCTGGCGCGGTTATACCTATAACGAGAATTGGTGTCGCAACCTCGAGCTTTACGGTCAGTATTCCGGCAAGAAGCCCTATCCTTCTCCCACAAATCCAGAGGTCAAAGTTGGTATCGTGCCTTGGGGTGCTTCCTCTCTAAACTATATAATTATTCGTTATGCAGATGTTATGCTCATGAAAGCAGAGGCTCTTATCGAGCAGAACAAGGATCTTGACAGTGCCCGTGACCTTATTAATCAGGTACGCCTGAAGGCAGCCCGCTCGGTAGATTCCTCTTACACCCCTGTGGATATCAATCCGATGATTGCAAACTATGCAGTGGGTCAGTATGCAGCCACAGGTTGGAATCAAGATTATGCCCGTAAGGCAGTGCGCCACGAGCGTCGCGTTGAGCTTGCCATGGAGGGACACCGTTGGTTTGACCTTCTCCGTTGGGGTAATGTAGTGGAAGTAGTCAATAAATATTATGACTTTGAAAAAGAATTCCAGCCCTATTATTCAACTGCGAATCTTTCAGCTGATGAGCTTTACTTCCCGATTCCTTTGAATCAGAAGGATAATGCAGGCAACCTTTATGATTAATCAATTCATCATTTTATTAAAAAGAAACAATGAAAACATCATATAAATATGGTTTTGGTGCGCTCGTAGCCTTTATGGGCACCACCTTCACCTCTTGCGGAGATTTTGAGCCAACCGGCTATGAACCTGTTCCTGAACTCCCCACAGTGACTAATTTGAAGGCAGACATCCTACGTCATGATATCAATCTGAATTGGCAGCTTCCAACTGCTGAAGACATCACCGACGTTCAGCTCACCCTCAATGGCAATGTTAATAATCCTATAAGTCTTGGTGCTACCGCAACTTCATACACAGTTGTAGGTCAGCCAATGGGTGAGGAATGCTACTATACTGTTAAGGTATGCTATGGCGATAAATATGTGTCAGAGGGTGTCACCACTACTGCTACTCTTCCTGTGGAGACACTTGCCGGCGTAAGCAATCCTACAGCAAGTGTGGACGGACGTACAGTGACTCTCTCTTGGACTCTTCCTTCTGCTGAAGGAATAACTAATGTGCGCGTTTATCGTGACGGCGATGTGGCAAGCGCAGTGTCGCTCCCTGCCGGAACCACTACTTATTCTTATAAGTCGCAGCCGATGGATAAAGAGCTAATATATACCATAGAAGTTATGTATGACACTTACTATCCTTCAGTGGCTCAAGATGTAAAGGCTACCGTACCTTACATTGCTCCAAAAATGGCATATTTGCTCACAGTAGAAGATTGGCGTGATTTGGCAGATGATGATGAAAGAGCTGCTGCCCGTTGGTTCTCACAGCAAGAGAATGCCGAGTTTGTGCATGTCTCACAGCTTACTGAACTTGATGCAGATATCTATCCTGTGCTTTGGGTTGAAATTGACCGTGTTGGTCTGCCGATGGGTTGGGAGAATCTGCCAGCCGAGTTCTCTTCTGAAGAGTCTATTGCAGCCCTGAAGTCTTACTCTGCGAACGGCGGTAATCTCTTCCTTGCCAATATGGCAACTCAGCTTACTGTTCCCCTGGGATTTGTACCGGCTGATATGGCTCCTACAGTATATGGTAACGGTGAAGGCGGCAGCGGTGATGATGTATGGGTAATTAATCCTCATCTCGGAGTTGATTTTATGAATGGTGGTGATCAGGGCTACTATGACCGTGCTGAACATGCTATATTCGAGGGTCTTACACTTGAGGATCCCAATGGTTACGGCTATTCTACTCTCCCGCTTATAGGTCCCGGCCAGCGCGAAGATCATAACTGTCTGTGGGATTGTAACCTCTATGGTAAAGGGCAGTATGCCGACGTTATAGCGAACTTTGAGACAACTACAGGCTCTATCGTGCTCGCCACATGGGGGCATGTGCGTGACCATTGCGTTGCCGGACTTGTTGATTTCTATGCCAATGCCAATCACGGTCGTTGTGTAGCTATGGGTCTCGCTGCTTATGAGTGGAATCAGAACTCCGGAATGAATCCTTATCAGGGCAATATCGAGAAATTGACGGATAATATCCTCAACTATTTAAAATAACAGTCTGATTTTCTCCGTTCTAATATAAGAATCCACAGAGATTGGGGCAAAAATCACTCTCTGTGGATTCTGTATAACTTTACCGGATACTTTAAGAAATTAAAAATTACTCATCTTTTTTACATAATGACATCAAAATTACTTTTCTTTTCATTGGCACTGACGTTGAGTGGCAGTGCTGCAGCAGAACGTGTGCTTCATTTTCCTATGGAGGCTGATAAATATGGTGAACTTACAGAGGAAGTGACAGGTCGCTATCTTCAGGTCTATGGGCACCACATCAATGAGAACATAGATGGTGCAGCCGGCACTGCACTCCGTTTTGACGGATATTCAACATATGCGCAGGGTATGGTTAATGGGCTTGGAGACTGCGATAAGCTCACTATTTCAATGTGGGTGGCACCCGAAACTTATCCGGTGGTGAAATTCGATACCCCTACCGATGAGAAAATTAGGCTTGCAGGAACCCTTGATGAGGATAATCAAACCGGTTGGGCTTTTAATCTCGGCTACACTGGGAAGTATTCGTTCAAGACGTTCAGTGGCGGCTGGCCCGTGGAGATTGTGGCTGATGACGTGCTCCCTTGTTATGAGTGGAGTCATCTGGTGGCTGTGTTTGACGGTGCCGGGAAACAGATAAACCTCTATCGCAACGGTGTGCTTGTTGGTTCCGGGAAAGCTATGGATGTTATTAACGCCGATGGGTCAAATATGTCTGTGGGAAAAGTTCCGGGTGCCATTAGCGGTGATTTCAGTGTTGAGACTTTTAATGGTCTTATTGACGATATAGAGATTTTCAATGAGGCGCTTTCACAGGAGACCATAGCTTCTTATAGGGCAGAGAATCCTGCCGACCTCACTATCCCTTCATCCCGATTTGAAGGTGACTTGCTGCGTCCTGCGTTTCATGGCATGCCGGGTGCCGGATGGACTAATGAGACTCATGGCATGACATATTCCAATGGACGTTATCATGTATTCTTCCAGAAAAATGCCAACGGTCCGTTTATGACACGTCTTCATTGGGGTCATATTTCCAGTGAAAATCTTTATGACTGGCGTGAGGAGAGAATTGCGATAGCTCCTGCCGAAAGCTATGATGTGAAGGGTTGCTGGAGTGGTTGCGTATTTACTGATGAGGAGATAACCGGAGGGAAACCGAATGCGGTATATACAGCCGTAGATTATCAGAAGGCTGTCATTGCCCAGGCTGCTCCAATAGATGAGAATCTTATTTCATGGGAGAAGGCAGCTGAGAATCCCATCATCAATGGTAAGCCAACTGGTTTATCTGATGATTTCCGTGACCCCTATTTCTTCCGTAATGGTGAAGACGCGTATATTATTGTGGGTTCTTCAAGAGACAATATCGGCGTAGCTACTCTTCATAAGTATGACAAATCATCAGGACGCTGGAGCAATGACGGCAAACTTTTCTTCCAAGGTACATCCACTGCCGCTGACGGACGTTTTTGGGAAATGCCTACAGTGACCCGTATGGATAATGGCAAATGGCTTGTGACTGTCACTCCTTTGGAGACTGCCACAGGAGTGCATACCCTTTATTGGACAGGTGACATCAATGCTGACGGCACATTCTCACCTGATGCTGCGTCAGTTTCCCCTCGTGATTTTGAGCTTATAAGCAAAGACGGATACGGTCTGCTTTCACCTACCATATATCAGAAAGATGGAAAGACTATTGCACTTGGAATCGTGCCGGATAAGGTTGCCACTTCGGAAAATTGTAAATGGGGTTGGGCACATCTCTATTCTTTCCCCCGCGAATTGAGTCTTGATGCTGCCGGTAATCTTTTACAGAAGCCTTTTGCCGGACTTGTAGGTTTGCGTTCAGATAAAAATGAAGTGCTTAATAATGTTATTATTAACGGTAGTCGTACACTTGAGGGTGTTAGTGGTCGTCAACTCGAATTGCTTGGTCAGTTTAAAGTTGGGTCCTCCACCTTTGGTTTCTCTTTCTTCAAGAGTGGCTCCGGTGAGGCAACCGTTTCCTATAATCCTGCCACAAATGAGCTTCGTGCTGATTTCTCAAGTCTGAATCGCCTTGTCAATGATCAGAATGTCTATAATGGAGTTTATGCAGCGGTGTTGCCGGAACGTATCGAGCCGGGCACGGAGATGAAGCTAAATGTGTTTGTTGATGGGTCAGTAGTAGATATTTTCGTGAATGACAAATGGGCGACTTCTATCCGTGTTTATCCGTCAGATCAAGATGCTGATGGGGTGGAGGTGTTCAGTCGAGGTGGCGACACTGATGCCACTGTCTCTGCATGGGTGCTTTCGAGTAATGGCGGGGCTGCGATTGACTCTGTTTGGGGAGATGAAAACTCCTTTCGCAACTGCCCGGTAGAGGTTTACTCCATGACCGGGCAAAAGGTGAAAACAGCATCCACACAACAAGCTGCCTTCGAAGGTCTCGAAAAAGGTATCTATATCGTCGGCTCAAAGAAAGTCATCGTGAAATAACAGGCATTTGAGATAGGCTTTAGAAACTGATTGATAAAATCAGTAAAAATAAATAACTAAGAGAGTGGATTTACTTTTCTTACGAAAGGATTGTAAATTCGCTTTCTTTTATTAATTTTGCAATCTAATGTAATCTGTCTATATATTTATGGTAATTAATGGTTGTTATATGATCTCTTTGTTAAAGTATTATAGGATTTTTACAGTAGCCATAATGTTACTGCTGTGTTTACTGATTGGGTCTTGCAACCGTGGTGAAGAAAAACGGTTTAAGATTGGCTTTGCGCAATGCAGTGGTGACTATTGGCGTGAGAAGACTAATCTTGATCTTCAGCTTGAATTGCTTAATCATCCGGAAGTGGAATTGAATATCAGAAATGCCGACAACAGTTCTGAAAGACAAATCAAAGATGTCAAATATTTTATAGATAATGGTTACGATCTTATAATTCTTGCTCCCAATGAGTCGGACCCCTTGGTTGGAATAGTTAACGAAGCGATGGCTAAGGGTATACCCGTAGTCACGTTTGACCGCCGTTTGGCAAGCGATAATTTCACGGCACACATGGAGGTGGATAACTATGCACTTGGAAGAGGAGTGGTTCGTTATGCTAAATCTTTAGGACAGCGACCTCTTAATATTATAGAAGTCAGGGGACCCTCATCAGCATCACCGGCAGAGTTGAGACATGAAGGGTTTACCGATGCCGTGAGTCGGGAAAGCAATATGAAGGTACTGGCAAGTGTGTTTGGCGAATGGGATAATCATAGGGCAATGCTACTGACTGATTCACTCCTTGATATTTATCCGGAAGTGAATATGATTTATGCCCATACTGATCACATGGCAATGGGTGCGGCAGAGGCACTTAAGAAAAGAGGCAGAGAGGATGTCTATGTCATAGGTATTGATGGTTTTCCCGAGCAAGGACTAAAGGCTGTATCTGACGGACGCCTTACTGCCACATTCCTTTACCCAACTGAAGGACAGCGACTTCTAAAGATAGCATTGGCAGTCCTTAATAAGGAGCCTTACAAGAAAATAACCGCCGTCTCACCTCTTTCACCCGTAGACAGTTCAAATGCAGACATTCTTCTTGCCCAAGACACGCTGCTTAATGAGGAAACTGCAAAGATAAAGATACTTAATGATAAAATAGATCAACAACTTGAACGTTACACTTCTCAAAAAATATTTCTATGGCTATCTCTGTCGGTTTTAGCATTGTTGACCGGCTTACTGTTTGTTCTTGTCAAAAGCATAAATGCCAATCGTCGTCATCAGTTGGAATTGATGGAGAAGAACCGTCAGCTGAGTGAGGAGAAAGAGAGGCAAGAACGGCTTTACGAGCAGGTAAGTGAGGCGACACGCTCTAAACTTATGTTTTTCACCAACGTGTCTCATGATTTGCGTACTCCTCTTACGCTTATAGCAGGTCCGGTAGAACAGGTGGCTGATGATCCTTGTCTTACTCCACAATGCCGCTCGCTGATGCGTCTCACCAGAAAAAATGTGAATATCCTTCGTCGACTTATTGATCAAATTCTTGATTTCCGTAAGTATGAAAACGGTAAAGCAGAGTTAAAACTTTCTGAGGTTGATTTCCCTCATCTTCTTAAAGAGTGGGCAGATGCTTTCCGCGAGGTGGCACGTAAACATGATATACGTCTATCAGTCAATGTGCCTCAGAAAGGGAGTGAGACAGTTGCTGTCGATGTGGAGAAGATGGAGAGGGTGTTCTTTAATCTGATGAGCAATGCCTTCAAGCATACCCCTGATAATGGGAAGATAAGTGTGACCTATTCTCAGACCGAACATGATGTAAGCTATTCTGTAAAAGATACCGGCTCCGGTATTGATGCGGCTGAAGTAGAGAAAATTTTTGACAGATTTTATCAGGTGGAAGGCACTAAGCCTAAAGGCTCAGGAATCGGGCTTGCCCTTACAAAAGCTTTTGTAGAGCTTCATGGAGGCTCTATAAATGTAAAGAGTGATCCGGGAGTGGGGAGTGAGTTCACTGTGACTTTCCCTATTAATCATACTTCTGCCACCGATAATATTGTGGAAAGGAAGATATCGGAAGAAGATGTGGAGACGGAATTGGCACCGGTGGAAGTTATTGTAAAAGATTTCCAGACTGATAAACCCACACTTCTGGTGATTGATGACAGTCGCGACATTCAGACCCTTATTGAGAATCAGTTTAGTGGGGAATATAATGTGATTACTGCTTCTGATGGTATGCAAGGGTTAAAAATGGCAGTGAAATATGTGCCTGATATTATACTGTGTGATGTGATGATGCCGGTGATGGACGGCATGGAATGTGTAAAAAGGCTGAAGGAGGAGGTTTCTACTTCACATATCCCGGTGCTGATGCTTACGGCATGCTCGCTTGATGAGCAACGGGTGGAGGGGTATGACCGAGGCGCAGACGCTTATCTTTCAAAACCGTTCAACCTGGAAGTTTTGTCAGCACGCTGTCGCAATCTTCTTGCCAATCGCCGGAGAATAAAGGAGATTTATGGTAAGAGGGGCAGTTTACGTAAAGGGGTTAGTATTAATCAGGAAGATGCACCGGCACCCGGTCATCATCGTCCGAATGATGTGGAAAGTGAGTTTTACACGCGCTTTGTGGATGAAGTCTACCGCCGTATTTCTGATCCGGAGCTGCAAGTGGCAGACATTGCTTCTGTAATGGGATTGGGACAGTCACAGTTTACTCGGAAAATAAAAGCACTGACCAATTATACTCCGGTGGAACTTATAAGAAGCATACGTCTTCAGAAAGCCCGGACTCTCCTTGTAGGCACAGAAAAGACTGTAAGCGAGATTGCCTATAGTGTAGGGTTCACTTCCCTGGCATATTTTTCAAAATGTTATAAGGAAGCTTTCGGTATATCTCCCACTGAGACCCGCGACGGGCACGTTTGAGAATGGAATAATTGTTGCAACATATATGATAATTGTTGCATTGATAAACTGCAAAAGGTTAATATATAGGATTTTGTAGTTTTATTATATTTATCTTCTACCCTCGGAGTACATAATATTCCCGACAGATATTATAAAAAATCAGCGATGATTTTAACTTAATCACCATGTGACAAAATGTGATAATGCTGGCAACATGGTTGATATGATTCTCCTATTGTTATGGACTAATTTTGCGGCATAATTTTAAACCAAAACTAACATAACATGAAAAAAGGAATCCTAACAGCAATCATGTTCTTCCTGACGGCAGTCATGATTAATGCACAGGAAGTGATCGTCAGAGGCACGGTCTATTCCCAAGAAGATGATGAGCCCCTCATCGGGGCTACCGTAAGGTGTGAAGCCAACAATAAAGGTACGGCTACCGATATTGACGGCGCATTCTCACTGAGCGTACCCGAGGGGGCAACCATCACTGTCTCCTATGTGGGATACCAGACTCAGGAGGTACCCTCCCAGCCTGAAATGACCATTTATCTTCAGGAGGACGCCGGTCTTCTTGATGAGCTTGTGGTAGTAGGTTACCAGACTATGAAGAAGGCAGACCTCACCGGTGCAGTGTCAGTGGTGTCAACAAAGACACTTGAGACATCTTCCGACAGCGACCCGATGCGTGCCCTTCAGGGAAAGATTCCCGGCATGACAGTAAGCGCAAACGGTTCGCCTGCCGGCACAGGTTCTGTACGTATCCGTGGTATCGGATCTTTCAACGCTTCACAGGACCCCTTGTTTGTGATTGACGGTGTGCCCACGACAGCCACTCTGAATTCACTTAACATGAACGACATCGAGAGTATGCAAGTGCTTAAGGATGCTGCCTCGGCATCTATCTATGGTTCACGTGCTGCAAACGGTGTGATTATCATTACCACCAAGAAAGGTAAAAAGGGTGAGAAAATCAATGTGAGCTTCTCTGCTAACTTTACTACCCAATTCTACTCTGGTCAGTCAAAGATGAAGCTCCTCAACACTCCCCAGTATGCAACCGCAATGGCTCAGGCAGCCCTCAACGACGGCATTGACCCTGTAGCATACGCTTCAAGTTATGGTCTTAACCTTAACGCTGCTTCCGGTTATCCTATTAAAGCCTATAACATTGCGACCGGCGAATATCAGAACTATATTGTCAATGGTCTTTATGACGGCTACATTAATGCCAAGCGTACGATGGAGATGTCGAACACTGACTGGCTTGATGAAATCTCCCGCACAGGTTTCTCACAGCACTATGACGCTTCTGTCTCCACTGCTACAGAAAAAGCAACCGCATTCTTCTCTTTGGGTTATAAGAGAAACGAAGGTATCTTGAAATATACCAACTTCTCCAATATCGCAGCCCGTATGAACACCTCTTACAATATCTCTCCGGTGTTGACAGTAGGCGAGAACTTCACCCTCACTTATACTGAGCAGGTTGACCTCCAGCCCTTGGAGAACGCACTTAAGATGCCATCTGTAGTGCCTGTGTTTGAGACTGACGGCACAACGTATGCCGGTCCTGTAGGAAGTATGGCTGACCGTCAGAACCCACTCCGTGAACTTGCCTTCAATAAAGACAATTCACTTAACATCTGGCGTCTCTTCGGCAATGCTTATATTGACCTCAAGCCTATCAAGGGTCTGTTGATCCGTTCAAACTTCGGTCTTGACTATGATGCCGCCTTTATTCACTCTTATAATTACACATTCCACAGCGACATCGTAAACAACGATACCAACTCTACTACCCTTTCTCAGGCTAATGACTCCAAGTGGACATGGTCAAACACAGCCAACTATAACTTCTCCCTGAAGGATCAGCACAATTTCACAATCCTTGCCGGTATGGAGATGTTCCGTCAGAGCCGTATAGACTTCTCAGGCTATAACGAGAACTATGACATCGAGACTCCAGAATATATGTATCCAGATGCATCTTCAGGTGTAGAGCGTGCATACGGTAATAAATCAGCATACGCCCTTGTTTCTTTCTTTGGTAAAGTTGACTACAACTGGAGAGATCTTCTCCTTGCTTCTTTCACAATCCGTCGCGACGGTTCCTCACGTTTCGGTACTAACAATCGCTACGGTACATTCCCCGCAGCTACTCTTGGCTACCGCCTTTCAGAGAATATCAGAAAGTCTTGGCTTGATGATTTGAAGGTGCGTGTTTCCTGGGGTGTGACCGGTAACCAGGCAATCTCCAACACAGCCCGTTATGCCCTCTATGTCGCTGACTATGGCAATGACCGCGTGACATCTACAGCTTACGACCTACTTCTGCAGCAGAGCGGCGTGTTCCCCTCAGGTTACTATGCAAGTCAAACTGCCAACCCTAACTTGAAATGGGAAAGCACAGAGCAGTATAACGCCGGTATCGACTTCGGCTTCTTCAGAAATCGTCTTGTCGGCACATTTGATGCCTATATCAAGAACGTGAAAGATATGCTTATCATTCCTGCCTACCTCGGCTCTATGGGTGAGGGCGGTGCCTCTTGGCTCAATGGTCCGTCACTCCGCAACTGGGGTATGGAGTTCCAGATTGGCTGGCGTGATGAACTGGCTTGCGGATTCGGCTATCGTGCTAACCTTAACCTTGACTTCTTCCGCAACCGCGTGACTTATCTCCCATTAACAACAACCGGTTCATACGCACACACTACTACAGAAAACCTTGTACAAGCCCGTCGTCCATACGGTTCAATCGTAGGTTATGTGTTTGATGGTCTGTTCCAGAATCGTGAGGAAGTGCTCGCATCAGGTCAGGAAAATGCTCGTGTGGGTGGTATGAAATATGCAGATCTCAACGGTGACGGCAAGATTACACCTGATGACCAGACTTGGATCTTCAATCCGGTTCCAGACCTTTCTTTCGGTCTTAACCTCGAATGCAGCTATAAGAACTTTGATCTTCAGATGTTCTTCCAGGGTGTGCTCGGACAAGATATCTACAATAATCAGAAATTCCAGAACGACTTCTGGGCAGTCACTGACGCTGGCAGCAACAAGGGTATCCGAGTTCTTGACGCATGGCTTCCGGAGGTCAACAGCAAGTCTACAATCCCAATGCTGTCAACTAACAACAACAGTGATGAGGGACGCGCTTCTTCCTACTTTGTTGAGAATGGTTCTTACTGCAAGCTCCGCACTCTCCAGATCGGTTATAACCTCCCTGACAAAGTGCTTGATAAGCTTCGCATGAGTAGAGCAAGAGTCTATGTCTCCGGTCAGAACCTGTTCACTATCAAGAGCAGCTCCCTCACCTGCACCGACCCTGAGAATCCCAATTGGGCATATCCTATCCCGACATCATTCTCATTTGGTCTTCAAGTTGACTTTTAATTAGCAATTGAGTAATTGAAAATCAGTAAGTAATGACCAATTGATTAAGTCAATATTTAACTTATAAAATCAGAAAACAATATGAAGTCATATAAAGCAATAATTCTCTCCGCACTTGCAGCACTGGGTCTCACTGCCTGCAACGACTTTATCGACGTTCCCCCGACAGGAGTGGTAGACGGTGACCTCGCTTATTCCCAGCCGGATAAGATGGTGAATGCAGCATACGCATCACTTGGTGACTGTTGGTATACATATCCGTTTAACCTTTGGCCCTACGGTGACCTTGGTTCCGATGACTGCCTCAAAGGTGGCGGCGGTCTTACCGACACCGGTTATCACCCAATGGAGATCTGGTCAACCCTGACTTCCACTCCCGGTGAGCTTGACGAGCTTTGGTACAGACTCTACTGCAATATATCACGTTGCAACCGCGCTCTTGTAGCGCTTCAGGAACATGGCGTTGAGGAACTCGGCGAGAAGGTTGCCGCCCAGCGTACAGGTGAAGTTCATTTCCTCCGTGGTCACAGCTACTTCAAGCTGCTTACTATGTTCCGTCAGATTCCTTGGATTGATGAGGAGGTATTCAAGAATAACAGCCAGGAGCAGACTCCTAATAACCAGTTTACATACGATGAGCTTTGGGAGAAAGTTATCGGTGAGTTTGAGATGGCTTACAATGCTCTTCCCGAGACAGTTGAAGATGGTGGCGGTCGTGCCAATAAGATTGCAGCAGCCTCTTATCTTGCAAAGTGCTACCTGACAATTGCATGGGGTGACGGTTACGAGGCTACCGACGGCGTAAACTTCATCAATAAGGAGTATATGCAGAAGGTAATAGACTATACCGATGTGGTGGCAAGATCACAATACGGTTATCTCCCTGATTTCGGTGATATCTTCCTTCCCGAGTATAAGAACAGCGAGGAGTCAATTTTCGCAGTGCAGACTTCACAATATACTGAAGACAACACTACCTTCGGACGTGCCAACTGGTCTAACATGCTTAACGGCTGCTGGGGTTTTTGGTCTTGCGGTTGGGACTTCCATAAGCCTTCTCAGAATCTCGTGAACGCTTATAAGACCCGCGATGGTCTCCCAATGATTGACGACTATGCCAACAGCAATGCTTATCCGGTGAATGGCAGGGTTGACTCTCAGAAATGGGATCCCAGATTGTTCCACACTGTCGGAATGCCTACATTCCCCTATAAGTATGAGAGCGAGTATATGATGACCACTGCTAATACTCGTGACCCGAATGACTACGGTTACTATACTTCTCTTAAAGATGTGCCGCAGCGTAGTGCAGGTGAAACTTTCAATGGCTCATGGCAGGCTTTCGCAATGAATGACTATGTGTTCCGTTACACCGACGTAATGCTCATGCGTGCCGAGGCTCTTATCGAGCTTGATCAACTGACTGAAGCAATGGATATTATCAATGCAATCCGTGAGCGTGCAGCCAACTCTATCGACAAGCATATCGCTTACGCAAAAGATTTCTGCGAGATAGCTCTTTATACTGCCTCTACTTTTGGTAACAAGGAGCATGCGCGTGAATGCCTGCGCTTTGAGCGTCGTCTTGAGATGGCAATGGAAAGTAGCCGCTACTTCGACCTTCGTCGCTGGGGTATAGCTTCCACCACCCTCAATGCTTATTTCGCTAAAGAAATGAACTCAAGCTATGATGGAAATGCTTATGGCAAGTTCTATGAGAGCGCTCATTACACTGCCGGTAAGAATGAGTTCTATCCGGTGCCTTACAACCAGCTCTATTATGTGCCGGGTCTGTATGTACAGAATAAAGGTTATTAATAATAGTTAGAAATGAGAAATCGGTAATGATGGGTAGTAACTACAATTTGTGCTAAATTATCATTTATGTCTGAGAGTTATAATTTTACCCACTGCTTATCTATCTGTCATTACTGATTTCTAAACTCTAATTATCTCTACAAATTTTCTAATTTCTAATTACCAATTGATTAAAGATGAAAACAATTAAATATATTTTTGCATCGTTGGCAATTGCCACTACCCTTACCGCATGTCAGGATAAGGATATCGACAGGGCAGCTCCGAAGCTCGCTCCTATTGCAGCGGAATCTATCACAGGCTCTCTTCAGGGTGACGACTATGTGTGGACATGGTCAGGCAACGGTAACTCCATGCAAGTGGCAGTCTACAATGGTAATAATCTTAATTCAAGTGAGATAGTAGAGGGAAATTCTTTCTCACATCGTAACATAGATACCAATATCGAGTATACTTATGTATTCAAACTCACTGATGGCACAAATTTCTCTTCTGGTGTAGTAAAAAGTTATCTCCGTCCCGGTGCTTCTAAAATTGAAGGAGTGTCTATGGCACAGGTTGAGAAGAGTGGTGGTTATGATGCAAAGGTTGAATGGAACAAGAATGAATCAGCCTCTTCAATCAAACTTACGGCTACCAATGGATCACGCAACATCAGCGAGTCTCTTACAGGCTCTGCCACCTCTTATGTAATTCCTAACGTAAATTATGGTGAGGAATGGAACGTAACTCTCGTTGCCGAGAATAGCGAAGGTCAGTCATTACCTGTCTCCGGTTCGCTCCGCATTGGTAAGACAGCTATAGGTTTCCTCAGCATCTATCCTACAGAGGAAGAGCTGATAGCAAACGGTGACGATGATGAGGCTTGTGCATGGTTATGGCTTAAGAATGAATACCCGACAGCAGAATACGTATATTTTGGTG
Organism: Bacteroides sp.; assembly: GCA_014802265.1. Classification (GTDB taxonomy): domain Bacteria; phylum Bacteroidota; class Bacteroidia; order Bacteroidales; family Muribaculaceae; genus Lepagella. Next base: position 23,697 of record JAAVCP010000075.1, read on the forward strand.
ATGTGAAAGGCGCTGAAGATGTTGACCCATACCGTGTTCTCTTCTGGCTCCGTGACCTTGAGGGTGTCGGCGAAGATGATGTGTGGAACATGCCTCAGGTTGTTCTTGATGCTACATCAACTATTTCAGAATGGTATGCTGCCGGTGGCAATCTCCTTCTTTGGAGCCACGCCACTCCTTATATCGGTACACTTGGGCGTCTTGACATGGAGACTCTCCGCAACAACGACCACTCATTCGGCACCGGAGAAGGCGGCTGGAACGGCGACACCTGGAAGATGGCTGTACAGATTCACCCCGGAAGTCGCTTCAAGAAGGACTTCTCTACTCATCCTATCTATAGAGGTCTTGAGACTGAGGAGAATGACCGCGTGAAACTTATCGCTTTCAAGGGTCCGGGTTGGACAGAAGACCATAACTGTCTATACTTCAATATACCGTCTGTATTGACAGGTTTGGGTAACCAGGACGAAGCATGCTACAATGCTGTCACTGCAGAGTATGGCATTTATCCTCTCGGCACATGGGATTCACAGATTGATTGGGTTTCACAGCTAAATGTGTGGGAAGCCCAGCAGGGTAACACAGAATTCAAAGGAACAGTGCTTTGCATTGGCAACGGTGGCTGCGAGTTCTCTCTTAAGAATTCTGACGGCACTCCCGACATCTCTGCATACCCTTCCAACAATATTTATCAGGATAATGTCTTGACTCTTGCCAAGAACGCTCTTGAATATCTTAAGACCCGTTAATAATGAAATTTCTCAATATCATGACGGCAGCCATGTTAAGTCTGCCACTGCTTACCCTCACAGCGTGTGGTGATGACTCCAAGGTGGAGTATATCACCGCACCTGAGACCCCCTCCGAAGGGGAAGATGACAACAGTCAGGAACCTGTTGCATCAAGTGACTACGACGAATTGTATCGTCCTCAGATTCACTTTACTCCGAAGCGTAACTGGATGAACGACCCCAATGGTATGGTGTATAACGATGGCATCTATCATCTCTTCTTCCAGCATAATCCCTCCGGCAATGACTGGGGCAATATGAGCTGGGGACATGCCACAAGCTCCGATATGATTCACTGGGAGGAGCAGCCTGTTGCTCTTAAACGCGATGAACTTGGCGACATCTTTTCCGGTTGCGCCGTGATTGATAAAGATAACACAGCCGGATTCGGTGCCGGGGCTTTGGTAGTGTTCTATACTTCTGCCGATCAATATCAGCAGCAGTCAATGGCGTATAGCCTTGACAACGGAGTGACATTTACGCGCTATGCGGGGAATCCTGTCATCCCAAGTACTCTTGCTGATTTCCGCGACCCGAAGGTGTTTTATCATCAGGAGAGCAAGCAATGGGTAATGGCTCTTGCAAAAGGCTGGAATTATGGTATTGATTTCTGGGGTTCCTCTGATCTTAAGTCTTGGAAGAAGCTAAGTGAATTTACCTCTCCTATTGACCGCTGCAATAAGGGGCAGTGGGAATGTCCGGATTTGCTGAGAATGAATTTTGAGGGCAAGGAGAAGTGGGTGCTGATTGTCAGCGTAAACCCGGGCGGTCCTGCCGGTGGTTCAGGCACAATGTACTTCGTCGGTGACTTCGATGGCACTAACTTTACTGCTGACTCACTTGACTATCCGTTGTGGCTGGACTATGGTCCTGATAATTATGCCGGAGTCACTTGGAGCAATACCGGTGACCGTACACTTCTTATCGGGTGGATGAACAATTGGAATTATGCGGGAGCCACTCCTACCTCACCGTGGCGCAGCGCGATGACTCTTCCACGCGAACTGAAGCTTATCTCTTATGACGGCAAACCGCTTCTTGCCAATACTGTTGCCAAGGAGATTGACGGGATAGCCGGCGAATGGAAAGATGTAAGTTTAGGTAATGTGATGCCGGTTGAGAAGGCTTATCAGCTGAGAATGACAGTAGATCTTTCAAAAAACGGTAGCTTCACTCTGTATAATGAGGCTGGTGAGAAGGCTGAGTTTACAGTCAATGCGGCTGCAGGTAAGTTGATCATGAAGCGTAATGCCTCAACCGGAAATACCTCTTTCAACGGTAACTTCTCACTTCCTTCAATTCAGGCTCCGTTGAATATGGAGGGGGCTCAGGTTGTTCTTGACATCTTCGTTGACGGTGCTTCTGTAGAAGTTTTCACAGAAAACGGCTCAATGGCTCTGACTGCTATTGTCTTCCCTGGTAGCCTCTACAACATGGTTTCTGCTGACGGCATCTCTGACATAAAAGTCAGAAACCTTAACCGTATCTGGTAATAATCCTGTGGTGTAACCCCACACATAAAATCATTTTACAAATAAATAAGGCGGTCGATATGACCGCCTTATTTATTTGTTTCGTAATCTTTAGTGTCTTGCTGTCTGATGCATATGTTCCTTTAATACAGGGCTGTGCCTGGCTACCCACCATATTGAGTGCGTATATACTGGCGCATTAGGGTAGCTTTTCCGACTCCTGTTGACTCTCGAATGTCAACTAATGGACGTTCCCACTTAGTGTCGTTAATACATTGGCGGATAATTTTCATGCTGACCTGACCTATCAGCAATCTATGCTTTATGTATAACCTTTTCCATAAAACATAAAAACGCTTATTTTTTTATTGTATATGCAAGTTATAGACAGTTACTGTGATAACCAAATTATTTATAATTAAATATTGCTGTCCGATAAAACTCAGATAGCACAAAAAAGGATGGCTCGATCGCTGATTTAATGTGGTCGAGTCAAATTTTTCTGCTTTACAATCCCCCGTCAGTCAAAAAGGGATGGTTCCGGTGGTTTCCCGGCAGCTTCAGAAAGTATAATTTCCCACTCTTTTTCGGGGTTATTGAACAGACTGTAGAAGTCAACATAGTACATCAGTGTGATTCTGACCATTGTTGCCAGCCCGGAGAAGCTCCACGTGCGTTTGAGCCCCTTCTGCAATACCATAAGCAGTAGGTTTGCTATTAGTGTCACCCATATCTGGATCTTGATTGCGTTGGCACTCTCTCCATAGAAGTATTTCAACGGGAAGTTCTGTTTCATCTGCTTGAAAAGCAGTTCGATTTCCCATCGCTGGCGGTATATGGCGATAATTTCTTGGGGGTCTGCCTCCATATGGTTGGTCAGCAGGGATATTAGTTTGCGCTTTTTGACATCCACATGAGTGATTATGCGAGATTTATGGTGTATTGTTTCTCCTCCCTTGATCTGTTTTACAAATTCCACATTCTGTATCCTGACTTCCATCAGACCATCCGGAGTCTGATACATAGTGTCTGACAGAACACTGTACTTC
>JAAVCP010000076.1 GCA_014802265.1 Bacteroides sp.
GCCATAGGTCTTTGACCGCTCTTTAAGATAGCGTTCCACCTCGGCAGCCGCATCCAATCCGAAACGGTGCATAGTCTCAACAGTCTGGCGCAGTCGCTCGCTGACGTTCGCCATCAACATCAGTTCGGCGACACCGGCTGCAACCTTGTCCTCATTGTATTTTGCACCGGGGAAACCTCCGCCTTTTACATCACTGAGTTTCTTGACAATCATAGTCAGAACTTTTATTAGCAAGCATATCGTAGAGATAGCGCAGCATTTTATGAATAGTCTTCATATCTCCACCGAATTGGCTGAAGGGAAGAAGGTCATTGGCGGTAAAAGCGAGTGGTGACATCTTCATCTTCTCTTTAATGCTCTTGACTACCTGATTATGATTGACACCGATCTTGTCAATCTTTTTGATGGCAGTTGAAATAAGTGCAATCAGCTGATGATTAGTTTGTGTAGTTTCCAACGGCGCAACTTCCTCGGAATATTTTAGAGTAGCGCATCTAATCAGTGCGCTCATGTTTCCATTGAAATAGGTAGCGGCTTTTTCTCGCATCTGTCTGTGTATAGTCTCATCAACTCTGGTATTTATGGTGATTTCTTTCTTCTTCGACATAATATTATGGTATTGGGTAATTGGATAATTTTGTAATTGGAGTATCTCATCATTTGAGTATTGAGGCATTGCATACTTCGGACACTCAGTCATTGGAACATTGTATCATCAGACTATTACATCATCGGGATATCGGTTACACTGCCTACGATTCCTCGGTCACTTTATCCGAAAGATCGGCGTTTCTCGGTTGCTATATTCGACAAAACGAGATTACTCGGTTTACTGAACCAACCAACTGATGCAACTCTATTACTCCAACCGACAAACCGAAGTGTCTCAGTTGACATATCCCTAGTATCAAAGTCTGCGAGTTTCGAGCGGAATTAACCCTCACCTACGGGGAGGCGGATTTGCCGTTGTGTATACAATCGGCATATCTTGCAAAGCAAGGTTGTCTTCCATTTCATAGCCCGCGCAACATCAAATTTCCTAAGTCCTTAACCCATTACTGACATCCGTAATCCAATGAACCGGAGTTTCCCGATACATCAGTTAGACAAACCGAAGTATCTAAGATGCTCCAACCGGAAACCAAGCGCCGAGATACTACTGTTATTAGAACATTGAATCATCGGATAATTCGGTTATTCAGTCGTTGGGTTATTTGAACATTGGGTAATTATAGTATTTGATAAAAGCTACATTATAGCATTGGGTGTTTATAATATTTATATATTGATATATTTGATAATTTGTATATCGGGATATTTGATTATTGGATAATCCGTTCAGCATACCAAAGTCTCATAATCTCATTGTCTCATTTGGAGATATCGATTTTACAATATCTCCCATGAGCGTCTTTTGTGATAAACCCTCTGCCTCCTTCTTTCAGGAATCTGAATATCGAAGCGCGTGAGATACCGAGTTTCTGTGCCTCTCGTAAGATTTCCCTCGTTGCGAACGAGTCTCCGAGATTTCCGAGCAGTTCCGTATATCTTGGATCAAGCATACCGGTTTCCAGCTCCGGAGATATTCGTTCTTCCATTGACCGGAAATATTCAGTTAGTATAATAGCTCGTTCTGCACTCTCGAGGTCTACATGTTCCATAGATGCTCCATCGCAAACACCACGCATAATCTGGATAACAAGGCAAAACCGTATCAGATAAGTTTCAAGTTTTCCACATAGAGCCCTGACAGCATCTGAATCAGTGGCGGAATATTCAGCATTACTCACCTCGATTTTCCAACGGTTCACACGGATTTTTGCCTCGGAGGAAAATGGAAGCTCATGTGAGATTACATTTCCCTCTTGGTCTGTTGTGAGAGTAAAGCCTACCACCTTCCGGATTATTGTCTCCCATTGTGCCAATATATCATTCGGCATATCAGTGTCATTCCATGCCGGCATTTCGTTGATTTCGGGGTACACTTTTAGGAAACGTGATGAAAAACCGTTCAACATACGTTTCCCTCCGAACTGTTCACCGAGACGTCCCGGCTGAGTAGTACCGATTATCGAGCAATACGGCTTCGACAAGAAGATATGCTCGTTATTGGACTTTCGACTATATTTGAATGGTGTACCGCTGAAGAGACTTAGGAAGTAGCCCTCATCAGAACCGGTGTAGCGGTTGAAGTTGGAGATAAGACTGTCTATCTCGTCCTTGTATGTGAGTACTCCACGTGGATTGTCCCGTAACGCTCCGATGAGTGCTTCAATTGTAGAATCCACGACTACATGACACTTACGGATAGGCATAGCCATTTCCTCGGGCAGTGAATTTTTCTCGCGTTGCTTTGCTGACATACGTTCCCATCTACGGTATGCCTCCATCTCCTTACAATATATCCGGTCATATTCGCTGTCGATCTTTAACAGTGGTGCGACAGCCTGTTGCAGTGGCGGTGTCTTGCCACAGCTTGGTGAACCAACAAGTACCATGTAGATTATCGGACGGTCGATCCAGCCGGTCATGAACCTGACTGACCATGTGTTACCCATAGCTGCCGCAAACACCGTCAGGAATGAAGCTGCGGTGAAGTCTACGTTAAAATTCTCATATTCTTCAAAAGCTTCAACAATATTGCGAATTGCTTCCGGAAAAACTTCAAGGGGAAAAGACGGTGCATCAGATAGGATGCCCTCCTCCTCAAATTCCTCCGGATCATCTTCTATCAAGCCACAGGCCGGTATGGTCGGTCTCTTGGGGTTATAGTTTCTCATAGATGTCAGATGTTAAGATTGCGATTTCCGAGAGCCTTGCGGACTTCATATTCAGGATAGAGAACTTTGTTCCCGGTCTTGACAGGTTTGAGTATGCCCTTGTTTGCCCAATGCCAGAGTGTAGCATCGCATACTCCAAAGAGTTCCTTCACTTCTGTTTTAGTGAGCATCCGCTCCTTCTTTGCAGCCTCGACCATTGAACCGAGTTCATCCTTTGCTCGGCGTATAAGATCATCGGAAAAGGCTTTGAGGTCTTCGGCGCTCATCTCAACCTTGACGTGAGCACGGCCCTCATTGAGAATATCTAAGAGATCTTGCATATTTATGTCTATTACCGTCCTTGTTAGGTCGATTCCGCTGACGGCATAAGACGGAAACGCCACCGCTCCGAAATGGAACGATGGCGCAAAATTATATCGGAATTTCTTGAAATAAGAAGAATTAGCTGTTCGTTCAGTTCGCGAACTCCGGAACGAATCAAACGAATTGAAAAGAAGTTATTTCAGTTAATATTTTCAGGATTTTTCATCAAAACTTCTGTCTTTATCTTGTCAATCGCGAAACGATTTTCAGGCTCGTCCTTGCCATATCTCTTGCCGTGAGGCAACAGGCTTTGGAGAGAATTAACATCCTTCTGAACCTGACGTGTTCCCACGATTTTGACTTCAGGGAAAGAGGTTTTCAGTGCATCCATAAACCGGGTAACTGTCAGATTTGCCTTGATCTCATCAGTCTCAATAAGCGCAACGTATAAACGCGCCACATCAATTCCGCGTCTATTATACTTCAACCAATCCCCGATTCGTTTCATCATATCCTTATCATGAGAAACTACTATAGATGTCAAATCCTCAATAAATTCTTCCGTTTGGGTTGGCTTGATAGGTGAAAGTGTATCTTCCTCCGTGTCATCAATCCCACTTAACGCCCATTCTGCCATATTTCCACTTTCAAGACATTTTCTATAATTGAGAAACTCGCCCAATTCTTCGCGTGAACGCTGTTTGGTTCCTACCAAACGTTTCATGACATCTTTCAGAAACTTGGAAAGCTGCCATTTGGCTTGTCGGTTGTCAGTCAAAGCGATTGCATCTTCAATATTCTCAATCACCATTTCCGAAGTCCGACCATATTTCAGCCAAGCGGCAAATGGCAATCGGTACTTCTCCCAGTTCTCGTCTCCATTCGGATTCGTAAGCACCTTTTCAGTAAATTCCGACTTATGTAGAATCTCTACAAGTTCTCCGACATTTACGCTATCGGTATCTATCATATCCTCCAACCGCTTCTGAAATTCCGTAGAGGCAATAAATGCTGCTTGCCCCAAGAGAAACGCCTCCAGTAGATCACCCTCACCCATTTCCATAGCAACCTCTCCATACTCCTGCGGATGGCTATCCATCCACACCTTCAAATCTTCCTTGCTCCTTTCAGGATCAATATTATTCCGGTTATCAATCATATTCAAAAGTGTTTTGACTGCAAAATTACCACGCACAAAACCTTGAAAAAGAAATGTGCAACAACAAAGTTCGTACATTTCAATTGCTAAATCACCCTCTTTGGACACAATTCCCACCTTTTCCCATAAAATCCCACAAAATCCCATATCCATTAGACCAAAATAGTAAGAGATAGCAGTAACTTATGCACATATTGTCCACGTTTCCCAATCGCACATTAAGGGCTACAAATCCACATTAACTAATCATTATTCCCCACATCCACAACATTCTCATAGCAAGAACAGTAGATTGTTCATAAATCCGTTGTATACCTCCCAATTTTTTCGTAAATTTGCACTTGAGAATAGCACTATATTCTCAAGACATACGGAAGCTTTATGCTAATCTTGTAATTGGAAACCTGAGAAATTTCTACGAGCAAAGATGGCATAGTGGCTCTCACGCGAATAGCGTGGGCTGCTATTGTTACATCTGCTCACAGGTTTTCTCAGGACCTCCAATTACGACGTAGCTTTAGTAGTCCACTTTTTTTGTTTAAATATACATTAATAATAAATGAATTGTAAGCATTGTGATAGGCCCATACCCGCCGACTCCAAATACTGTCCGTATTGTGGGTCAAAGAATCGCTTAGGAGATTCTGAGCGAAGGAAAATTCGTATTCCAACAAATTTTTCTCTCAGAACAATCTTATTAGCGATAGCAATAGGAATTTGGATACTTGTATTACAAAATCTGGGAATTATCCCAGTAAGCCAAAGAGTCAAAGTTACTAATGAGGTTGAGATAGATGGTTCTGTTCGTATAGATAATACCGTTGATGTCTCTGTCGTAGATTACTAAAATGCAGATATCGTTTAAACAAATACTATGTATATTTGCATCAATAATTATTGGTGCGATTATTATTGTGCATTTTCTGCCAAAACCAAAAATGTCTTTTTCTGACAAACAGGAATTAATCAAAACGATTGAAAAACTGAATACAGAGTTACCTCGAAAGATTGGCACGATTGGACAATTAGATTGTGTAACCTATGATTCCGACGTTATAATCTACCATTTTACAAATTTCGGAGATTCCTCAATAGACTCGTTTTATGAGGATAACTATAACCAAATTGGAGAAATTATGAAATATGGTGCGATTACATTGAATGGGCAACATAATGCTGGGGATAATCTTGCAAAACTTTTGGATAGTAAGGGACTTATTATGCGTATTGAATTCAAAACACCAAGTAATAAAATTTTTCAATGGAATTATACCGGAAAGGATATTTTGGATTTTATGAAATCAATTAGAATATCACCGACTGAAGCTCTCTGTACAATTATTGATACACATATAAAACTGGCAAATTTGAGTCTTCCGATGGAATCGAACTATATTGGTTATGTTAATACAATCGTAACTAATTCTATAGGATCTACGATGGGACCGGGTGAAAATTTACTCAAAATTTTGCATGATGGCAATAGTGTCATTTTTGTTTGTGAAACAAATGAGCAAGAGACTTCAATTCCCGAAATTCGGGAATATCTAAACAATCCATTTTTTATTGAGAATTTTGCGATGCTCCTTTCCGAAGATGTCGATATGATGGAGTTTATGAATATGCTTGTATTATCACATTCAAATCTGACATATCGAATGAAGAATGTAGCTTCTACTGATAGTGTAGATGTTACAATACCTTATGTTATATTAAAGAATAATTGTAGTCATCAACTTCGAAATCAATTATAACCTATGACTGAAGGACAATTTTATATTAGATTAATACTTAACGTTATAGTTGGTATTATGTTCGCTTATGCCCTATATAAAATGGCAAAGCACAATAACCAAGAGACAACTCCTGTGCCACACAAGGTTATGCATGTAATCGGCTGCGTTTGCATAGGACTAAGTATTTTATGCCTAGGGGTGTGTATATTCTATTTGACTGTTGTTGATTTTCCACAACAGCTTAGGGGTCCTTTTATTGGACCAAATACAATTGTACGGCCAACCTCTTCAGTATTTTACTGGGGTTATCCTACTTTAATCCAGAATTCAGCCCTTACCATGGCGTTGTCAACTTTTGACTTTCTAGGAATTGGTGCCTATTTTCTATATTTCAAGAGTTCCCATAGCAAATGGTGGAAGAAGGTGTTAAAATTCTTTGTAGTATTGTTACTTTATGCCTTTATGGCATCAGCTACGAACTTTCATTATTTTGATTTTCCTGAATTTGTAGCTCCAATTTTGTTTTTCATCCTTTGGGTATTTATTGTTAATCGTAAAGATAAGCCCATTCAGGCTGTTCAGAGGGAAATAGAATTTGTTAAAGAGGAAAAGTTGGATACTTTGGGAGACTCCTTTTCTGGTGTATTAGTAGATGATAGTGTTGTTTGTTTAAGTAGTGCAGAAGCGTCTGATGAGAATCAAAGTACAATAGTTGAAAAAGTAATTCCTTGCACTCCGTCGGAAGAAGAAAATAAAGATACCGTACCCACCCAACCGGATATGCAGTTTTGTAGACATTGTGGAAAGAAAATAGAAACCGATTCCTCTTTTTGTAAATATTGTGGAAATAGTTTAAACGTTAAATCTAATTTAAATGTAATCTTTTTAGCGCTTGCGAAGTGCAAAGGCTTATTGTCAAACATATTACAGAGAAGATATGATCTAAACATTAATAAAAACGGCTATATTGATAGATCTGAGCAAAGATTCAATTTTTCTCTTAAATGGAAGATTTTCCTTGCAATCTTCACGTTGATTTTATTAAGTATCCTTATAGGGTGGTTTATTTTGCTTCGATATGACAAAGAAAGGGGATTAGGTGATTCATATGATGTCACCTTAGTGTGTTCAAGTATAGGGCTAGTATTTATGCTCCTAACGTGGCTTCTAGGTATTAAACAAGAAAAAATTTATTATCGTTGGCGAAAACTTCTATTTTTTCTTTGTTCAATAATCGCTGTGTCGGGAGTATTCGTAGCTGGAGTATGCTTTGTTGAGACCGTATGTTCATATGGATTTGAAGAGGCTAAAAAGATATATGGAAATAATAAAGCCTTAGAATCCACGGACACAGTCGTTCTTAATCATGAATTAAATAGACGGTTTGAATATATATGGGATACAGCCAATGGACATAGAGGATCATCTTATTATTCAATTGAATATTTAATGTCAAATGACACCAAGTATTTTGAGATTCTAAATAAAGAAGCTCAACAAAACAATGGTGTTGCCCAAGGTATTCTGGGTGAATATTATTATTCAATTGGTTCCCATCAAATAAGAGGCTCACAAAATGAAATGGGCTACATTACAGACGATAATTTACATAGTAAAGGACAAGGTAACATGGAACGAGCATTCTACTGGTGGAAAAAAGCAAGTGAAAACCTTGATCCAAGAGGAATGTATCGCATGGGAAATTGTTATGCCCATATTGTAGAAATAGATGGGGTGCATAAGGACCTTAACCAAGCTTATCAATATTGGACAAAAGCTTCAGAAAAAGGATATGGAATGGCCTACAAACGATTAGGAGATCTGTTTGGAACATGGAATTATCTTGATGGCATTTACGTTGATATATCTAACGATTCAATAAAGGGCGTTGACAATTTGGGGTCTGACGAAAATACATCATTTTCTAAACCATATCCTTTACCTGCGGAATGGAAACATGATATAGCTATAGCAAGAAGTTATTGGGAAAAGGCTGTGGAGTGTGGAGGACATGCTTCAGAAGAAGCCAGGAAATGTCTAGAAAAAGTTTATCCTGAGGAAAAACGATAATAATGATTTTGAAGAAATTTATGTATTTGGATTTTAACTAATAAGTTGAAAGCATTGTTGAATAGTTTAAAATATCACAGATTTTTCGTAATTTTGCAGTCTAAGACCAACAAATCAGTATGATAGCAAAAGAAGAGGTGTTGGACTTATTGAAGTCCACAGAATCATATCGAGTGGAACGTACCACGAGTACTGGCAACATGGACAAGTTCTGTGAGGCCATTTGTGCGTTTGCTAATGATATGCCTGCATCCCGCAAGAACGGCTATCTGATTATCGGGGCGAAAGACGACGGATCTATCGCGGGAATGAAGGTGGATGATGCCCTACTGAAAAAGATTGCCGGAATACGGTCGGACGGCAATATTCTTCCTTTGCCTACAATGTCCGTAGAACGCTTCTCTTATCCCGAAGGTGATTTGTTGGTTGCAGAGGTTCGTCCTTCTGATTTGCCACCTGTCCGCTATCGTGGCAGAGTATTCATTCGTATTGGACCAAGACGAGACATCGCTACAGAAGCAGAGGAAAGAATACTCGCTGAACGTCGTTGCTCATTTATGGCAACCTTTGATGCTACACCATGTCTTAGTGCCAAACTGATGGATTTGGATGTTGATTACATCAAAACCAACCATCTCCCGATGGCATTTGACGAGGAAACGCTTGCGAACGATAAGCGTGATATAAAGGAACAACTTGCCTCAATACACCTATTCGATCGAGAAAACGATTGTCCGACATACGCTGGAATAATTCTTTTCGGTAAGAATCCCAAGTATTTTCTTCTGGGTGATTATGTTCAATTCGTGCGTTTTGCAGGAAAAGACAAAGGAGGCGATATACTCAACGAACGTCAGTTTGCCGGACCCCTATATAAGATGTTGCCGACACTGGAATCCTTTGTTCGTGATGGTATCATAACCCAGCGTCCCATACCGGAAACTCTGTTCCGCGAAAGAACTGTCTGGAATTATCCCGAAGGAGCAATCCGCGAATTGCTGATGAACGCCTGTATGCATAGGGATTACCAGTCCAATATGCCAATAAGATTATATCAGTTTGATGATTATATCGAAGTGATGAATGCCGGAGGTCTATATGGCGAGGCTCGCCCAGAAAATTTTCCTTCGATCAATGACTATCGCAATCCTCTTGTGGCAGAAGCAATGAGAGTGATGAAGTACGTCAACAAATTCAACCGAGGCGTAACCCGTGTGCAAGAGATGTTGAAGGATAACGGCAACCCACCCGCCGAATTTGACGTGAACACCATAACGGCATTTCGTGTCAAAGTCCATTCCACAAACGAATCCGACTTGTCGAAGGGCACAAGTCAGGGCACAAGTCAGGGCACAAGTCAAGCAGACAAGACAATTGAAGAGAGAATAATTGAATTCTGCAAAGAGCCTCGCTCATTAGCAGAAATAGCGGCCTATTGCGGTTTTCAGAACAAACGGAAGTTTAGGGAACGTTATCTTAATCCCCTAATTGGAACTCGTATCCAGATGACAATCCCAGACAAACCCACAAGTCGTTTTCAGAAATATGTATTTCTATATAGAGAATAAATATACATCTAATTACATCACATGTAACAATGTCGTTGTATAAAAACAAATGAATAATATGCTGCATAAATTAGTATCCATAAAAAACGTAGGCAAATTTTACAATTATAACTCAGGCTCCGATAATTGGAATGGAATCTTCAAAAAGATTTCCACTATATATGTAGAGAATGGGAGCGGAAAAACTACGTTTTCGCAGATTTTAAAGGCTATATCCGACGAAGACAAAGTATATTTTAAAAAGAAAAAGTTTAGGTAGTAATGGCCCAATATCTATACAGATTTTAGATGACAATAAAAAGCCTATAAAATATTCGTCAAACCAATGGAATAGACATATCAATAATATTGAAGTCTTTGATTTTTTATTTGTTGAATCAAATGTCTATCTAATTACTCTTGGTAATTACGAAAATCCGGGTACGCTATTTGAAGTGGTTATAGGTGACGAAGCGATCCAACTCTTTAATCAAATCAAAGATCTTCGTAAGGAACGAAAAAGACAAACTCAAAGAAGAAAGAACTTACGTTTTAAAATAAAGTCATGTGAAGCATTAGAGAAAAATAAGCTGGAGATTCTAGTACAAAAGTCTTTGGTTCGGAGTTCTCAAATTAACTCTGAAATTGTTCTGTTAGAGAAAAAGTTATCAATCGTAGCCGAGGATTTTGGAAAATTATATCTTCAAAAAATTAACGAGTATCTTAGATTCTTTAGCACCAATCTTCAACTTACAAAATTAAACAAGAAAGGCAGTAAGTTCGTATATTTTCTTAAAATATCAAATCACGATGTACGCTCAGAGTCAGACTCTATCTCGCTTAGACATACTTTAAGCGAGGGAGAAAAGAATGCTCTTGCTCTGTCCTTTTTCTTGGCAAGGTTAGCATTAAAACCCAATATTGAGGATTATCTGATTGTATTTGACGATCCTTTGTCAAGTCTGGATTATAATAGACGAAACGTCACTATTAACTTGCTTGCTAATTTTGCAAGAAAGGCAAATCAGTTTATTTTATTAAGCCATGATTTGAACTTCATCAAGGATTTTACGTTAAGAGTTCCTGACTCTCTTAATTTAAAAATTATTTTTAATGGTCAAACAAGTCTATTTATAGAACAAGATGTTAGGACTGAAACTCTAACAGGTATTTTTAAAGATCTACTAGTTCTCGACGCGTTTATTAAGTATGGGGAAACATGCGATTATAATAAGCGAGATGTAGTCCGTTGTATAAGGCCATGTATCGAGGGATTATTTCGAATAAAGTATTTCACCTATATCGATGACTCTAAATGGTTGGGAGATATTATAGATTTCATCAGGAATGCGAATGAGGACAGCATCTTTTATCGACAAAAAGATAATCTTGATGCATTATGTGATATCAATGATTATTCTAAAATATATCACCATTCAAATCCTAACTACTTAGAAATTCCCATAAATACAGAAGAACTTAGGGCTTACTGTCAAAGAACATTGGAGTTGCTTACAAAAATATAACTGATTAATCTAGAAATTCAGTAAATCTTAGTGGCGTAACTAATGTAACGACAGATATTGTGAGAAAGTAAGTCACCATATGGCTGTTCGGCACTGTACTCCATCTTCTCAAATGTGGTGGTTAGTCAGATTACATTTATCATATTGATAGCATTGGCAAGTACACTATTTGTATAACGCACTTGCCAATGCTACATTTTTTCAGAATACTTCGGACTTGGTGCCGTTAGCTATGGTGTCTATTTCGTCGGCGATTTCGTCGGAGGATAGCTTGATGTAGTCCATGAAGGTCTTTTGGGTTTTGTGGCCGCTGACGTGCATCATCTGGACGATGGTGTATTTCTTCGAGAGGTACATATTGGTGATGCCACTGCGTCGGGCAGTGTGGGTGGTCACGCAGTTATAGCGCGGCATTATCACCTCTCCCTTGTCGTTGCGCTCAACAACGAGTTTGCCATCTTCCTCCAGTTTCTTCTGTTTCATTGTGAGTTTGGTTGTTACCATCTTGCCAAGCGTAGGAACGGTCTCGGAAAGTCTCTTAAGAATATCTTTGATATAACGGTTCAATATTACGTCCACAACTGAAGGGAGATTGTAGGCGTATTTCTCACAGATGGCTCTGAGGTTGGGATTCATTATTGGAATCTTTACCTCATTACGTGTTTTCTTCTGAACGAGACGGATAACCGGCGTCCCCTTTGCGGTTGTTGTAAAGCAGTCCTTATCAATGTCGTTGTAGTCGCTCACACGTTGGCATGTGTAACAACCTACAAGAAATATATCGCGCACCTCGTCCTGCTTGCCCGTCAATGGCATTTCATACAATGCTTGCAATTCAGCTTCAGTAAGATAGATTTCAATAGCCTTGTCTCCCTCTTCAATTTTCTTCTTGGCGAAATATTGCATAGCCCGGTCGTTGTCATGTATGCCGTCAAGGTAGGCGTAATTGACAATTGCGCGGAGATCGACCAGATATTTATTCTGCGCCGATACCATATAGTCGTTTTTCTCCATGAAGGCAAGAAACTTGGTGACGAACGCACGGTCAACCATATTCCATGTGTAACGATGCTTCTTGTCAAACTGATCATAGAGCTTCCGGAAGCTGAACCATGCCTTAACCGTTCCCGGTGCATATCTGTTATGGCCGTTCAAACGGGCACCGCTCTTTATCTCTTCGCAAAAGCGGTCAAGGAAATTCCATATCTTCGCGCGTTCAGCGTCGATACCCTCCTTTATCAGTCGTGCCTGTTCCTCTTTTATACGCTCTTCTTCCCGTAGCCGTTCCTCCTCTTCACGTTTTGCCTTCGCAATGGCTTCCGCTTTCTTAGGATTGGCAATAGCAAGAATTTCAGATTCAACATGTGATTTGTCGAAAGACATTCCTTCGACCTCAGACTTTACCACAAGCTCAATACGATTAAGTGCATCATGCAGATTGAAATTTGCCCTTTGGTGACGCATCCAATTTTCAGGACAAGACAAAGCATCTTTCCATTCAGCTACGTTTACACGAATTTGCGATGAAAAGAGTGTGTCAACTTTATGTTTCTTATTCTGCACCCGGAAGAAAAGGGTTGCGATCTCGTTCTTTTCGTCCTGCTTGCGGATAAAGAATCGGGAAAGAGATTTTGCCATGATCTATTGGGAAGAATCCTCTTATGGTTTCGACAATGCAAAGTTAGTGATTATTCCTGAATAGTCACTACAATAGTCACTATTATTTTTCAATTAGCCCCTACTCGCCTAAATTCAAAATCATTTAATAAGCTTTAATATCAACGTATTAGTGTTTATGTGGATTTAAGTGAATTGATAATAATTTAACATTTATATTGCTGGTGGCACCACCCAAGACCACTAATTCTCAATGAGTTAGCGGTCTTTCTTTCACCTATACCCCTCCAAGTCACCCCATTAGTCACCACGCTCGCTCTAATTTGTTGAATTATTGTATGTTACATGCGTCATGGGATACATCTATTTTGTTGATATTGTAATGCGTTGATTATCAATATATAACTTACTATCATTCGTCATTATTCACAGTCATTCAGCCCACCTATCGTCTCCAAAGCAGGTAAACTTTAACAGACTTTAACCATGATCGAAGGGTAAAAATGTGGTGACCTCTGCCAAAATTGCTCTTAGGTCACCACGCTAAATAGTTAAAAACTCAAAAATTTTTAGTAACTTTGCATTCGGATTGGTGTATGTCATTCCACGACATTTTGAAAAATAAGAAGCGATATGCTCTCTTGTAAGTCGAGAACGTAGGAAATTCAAGACACTGCACAAGGATAGCATAGCGGTTCTCACGCTAACGGCGTGGGATGCTGTACTACATTCGTGCATTTAGGTTTCCTACGACCTTCGACTTAGAACGTGGTTTCAGTAGTCCGCGTTTCTGTATTTTGTAAAGCCATATATCATAAAGGGCAATGAAAATGAACTCTAAAATAGGATTCTTATCTATAGCTGCCTTGCTGTTTGCAGCTTGCAACGTATCTAATCAAGCCTCAGAGGGCAATTCCAATAAAGCCGCGAATCATTTTGGCGATGGTGTTGATTCAGTTAAAGTGGACCTATCAACCAAGGTCGGAGGCACCCGTAGTATAATTATTAGAAACAACGGGGATGTAATGGTTCGTTTTGATAATAAAGCGGACAGTACGCTTTCCGGGGGTACCGCCCAAGAGTTAGTATCGCTTGCCGATTCCTTGTTTGTTGAAAAGACTCGTGAAATAGTTCTGTCCAAAGAGGATGCTTCCGGACGTACCGACTACCCTATTTTCAAGGTAACGCTTTACAAGGGCGACACAGGTGAAACCACCCGCTATGATATGGGTACACAGGAGGGGAATATCACCCACTGCACACGATATGACATTCATTACAGTCCCGAATTCCGGCATTTCACTTCGCAGGTATTTGAGATATTGGGACGCTAACGTTCCCCATTCAAGAGCAATTAATTTCTAACAGCTTATAATAACAGCAGATATGAAAAATGAGATATTATACGTTCTGCTCCCCGATTTCGCTTCGCATGAGATGGTCTATCTGATGGAAGCAATCAGTAGCGACGAAACGCAGTTGAAGTCGAATCCCAAATATGTAAATAAGATCGTGGCTACCACTTTGGAACCTGTCACGGCCATCGGTGGATTCCGAGTGTTGCCCGATTACTCTATTGAGAATATGCCGGATGATTATGCCGCACTCGTTCTGATAGGTGGTTATGGCTGGCTTAGTCCTGTAGCGGATAAGGTTGTGCCCATTGTACGAAAGGCGTTGGATGAAGGTATAATTGTCGGAGCTATCTGCAACGGAGCATCTTTCATGGCAAAGCACGGATTTCTCAATGACGTAAAGCATACGGGAAATGGTCTTGACCAGCTCAAACTGTGGGGAAGAGATGCTTATACCAATTCAGGAAGTTACATACATCGGCAGGCAGTGTCTGATGGCGGTGTAGTAACAGCCAATGGTTCCGGTGTGTTCGAATTCACAAAAGAGTTGCTGCATCTTCTTGAAAACGATACACCAGAGCACATCGAAATGTATTATCAGTTTAACAAGCATGGCTTCTGCGCATTGTTCCCACAGTAATTATGCCTTACATTTTAATATAGAGCGGCAAGCTGACCGACATATAGAATAATGCAAGACAAATCATTTTGTCAAGAATTGATATTATTGTGTTTAGTCTATGAGGAATTTCAAAATAGAATTTACGCATTCAGATTTCAGCTTGCTGAAACAGCTTATTAATAAGACTCGGTTCCCAAACTTTCCACAAGCCGAAGGTTGGGAAATGGGGACACCAGTAAATGTATTGAAGAAAATATTGAAAGCATGGGCAGACTCTTATGAAATGTGGAAAGAGCAGGAGTGTTATCTCAACCGATATCCTCAGTTCATATGTAATATCGATGGTGTCGACATACATTTTTTCCATATTAAGTCATCAAATCCGGAAGCAACTCCCATTCTGATGGCTCATGGATGGCCTGACAGTTTTTTACGGTATTCCAAAACCTTTCCATTGCTTAATGAATATGATCTGATTGTTCCATCCATACCCGGCTTCGGATTTGGGTCTTTGCCTGAGAAAGGTTTTGTCAACAATGCTGACTCGGCAGAAATATGGCATAAACTGATGACTGAGGTACTGGGGTATAAAAGCTACGTTGCCACTGGTGGAGATATGGGACGCGGTATCTTGTCTTATATAGCAGCCTATCACCCTGATGAGATTGAAGGTTTATTGCTTACCGATGTCGGTTTTGCCGGAGATATAGTAGCGACACCAGATGAAAAGTTATCTCCCGAATGGTTGCATTATAAAAAGGCCGCAACAGAATGGATGAAGCATCAGGGGGCTTATATCTCAATTCAGGGGACAAAACCTTACTCATTAGGGTACGGACTCTGTGACTCTCCTTCAGGAATGGCAGGATGGCTCATTGAGAAGTTTCATGATTGGAGTGATTGGGAAAGATTCTCACTTGATGATCTCATACATAATCTGACACTATACTGGATGACCGGTTGCACACCATCCTCTATCACAGCTTATTATGGGAATTACAACACACTACCACCCATGAGTGAAATTCAGGTTCCGATAGGTATTGCTCGTTTCCCTCATGATCTCCTACCGGTTCCGAAAGATTGGATTGAACAGCATTATAATTTAATACAATTTACGGAAATGCCGTATGGTGGACACTTTACGGCTATGGAAGCACCGGAGTCATTCTCGAAAGCACTTGATAGTTTTATCAGGAAACTAAAAAAGAGTCTGTAAACAGTCACATGAGACATGGCACAACAAAGAAAAGCCGCAGAGTGCGTGGATACTCTGTGGCTTTTCTCTATGTGAATCAAAGGATTGAGGATTTTGGAATACAGAGAACGTATTGTAAGCGATTTTGATGCGCCAGGATTTGAAATTATCTTTGCAATCTGAATCAGACTGTTATTAGTAAAGATAAGTACATTTTCGCCCAATAAGCAAGCTCCCTCGACAACTTTAAGTTCGAGTGAACCGAATTTATTTAATTTCTAACCCCGGCTATTTTTAGTGGATAGTAGTGATCCCATAGCTATTATGATGCGAATTTTATTCATTCCCGGTAAATCTATTTCAGCCAAACAAGCCGTCTCTAAAAAGAAGAGGTTTTCTATATAAAAGACGCAATTACTTAGTTTCAACTTGGGTTGGCAATATACCAAACTGACGCTTGAAGGCTGTTGAAAAGTGGGATAGGTTCTTAAATCCTACTTTGAGATATACACTTGATGCAGGTATTCCTTTTTTCAATAGTCTCATGGATTCATCCAACCGCCTCTTTACTATCCAACGCGCAGGAGTCTCGCCTTCAAAAGAATCGGCAAAGTCACGCTTAAATGCAGACAGGCTTCGTCCCGTATAATGCGCTAATTGTTCTATAGTTAAATCACAGGAATAATTTTTATCCATAAATCCCCGCAAATCAGTTTTCCACGGCTCTTCAAAATCGAATAAAACACCCGCCAGTTCCGGTTTGAGTTCCAGTAAAACCAACACTGCTTCTTTGAGTTTAGCCTCGATAATCATGGGAGAAGGTAACTGACCGGTGGTGAAATAAGCATCCAATGACTGAAACAAGCCTGTGAGAAACGGGTGTTGCGGCACATAGAAATGCAACGATTGTGATACTGAATTTGATAACGGGGTCGCCGGCAACACAATTTGCTTTGAAATACTTTTTAGAAATGGCACATTAATCCGAAGAAACAATCCCTTGAATGGTTCTCCATTTTTTGACGGCTTTTTCAGTTTCGTCACAAGGTGGTTACGCCGGATAAAAACAGCTTCACCATTTCGGATATTCACCTTTTTTTCTTTAGACTGCAACGTAAGTTCACCGGACACTACAAAGCCGAGCATATGTTCATCAATAACCCCTTCACATACTTTGTCAGAGATAGCTGTGCAACAGAAAAAATTCTCTATATTGTTTTCGTTGATTTTATATTTCATATCTGTCAATTCATGTCTGAATGTTTTCCGCTCCGACATCAATGTGGAGCGGAAAACATTATATCGTAAAGTTAAACATTTTTCTTGTAAGCAAAAATAGGTATTGGCTATAAAAACACCTTATCTTGCCATACGATATATCGCTTCCATATCTTGCTTGTCCAATTTCTTAAAGTTTCCTATAGTGCAAGTATTTCCTAAACTGCATTTCTCAGCCATCAGTCGTATCTCATCGTCGGTAACATCACGCCCGATGAGTCCGCTTATAGATGTAGGCATAGATAAGTCTCTATAGAATCGTTCCATAGCCTCGATGCCTGCCAATGCCGTGCCCTCCGGGTCAGTGAAGTCGTTCGGCACTCCCATTACATTGACTGCAAAGCGGACAAACCGGGAAACGTTTTCCTTGAGAACGTAGCGTGCCCAGCTACCCCACAGTGCGGCAAGTCCTGCGCCATGTGCTACATCGAACAAGGCGCTCAACTCGTGTTCAAGCATATGGGTGGCGAAATCGCCCGTCGTCCCGCATCCGGTCAGTCCATTATGCGCAAGGCTTCCAGCCCACATGATTTGAGCCCTATGGCGATAGTTTTCCGGAGAAGCCATGACTTTATAAATACTGTTCTTGACTGTGCGCAACAAGGCTTCCGCCAGTTCATCGGTAAGGGTCATGTCATCATCCTGAGAGAAGTAGCGTTCCATTGTGTGCATCATGATGTCCACAACGCCGCATGCGGTCTGATAAGCGGGCAGAGAGTAGGTACGCTCCGGATTCATTACCGCAAATTTAGGACGTGAGAGGTCATCATCATAAGCCCGTTTTTTTGAACCGTCCTCATTGGTTATGACGCAACTGCAGCTCATTTCGCTGCCAGCTGCCGGAATCGTGAGTACCGTTCCCACAGGGTAGCATCTTTCCGCTTTGGCTTTCCCCTCAAAAAAGTCCCATACGTCACCTTCATATGCAAGCCCGTATGCGATTGCCTTCGCCGAATCGATAACACTGCCACCACCTACAGCAAGAATGAAATCGACCTTCTCCCTACGACATAGTTCTATCCCTTCATATACTTTAGACAAACGGGGATTGGACACAACGCCGCCCAGCTTCACGTACCGGATCCCCTCTGCATCCAGTTGTCGGCAGAGTTCGTCGAGCAACCCGGAACGCTCCGCGCTCTTTCCGCCATAATGAACCAGAACCTTAGTGCCGCCATACCGTCTGATGAGATGTGCGGTCTGGCTTTCTGATTCATTTCCAAAGACGATTTCAGTCGGAGTGTAATAATTGAAATTCTTCATGTTCGTTTTATTTATCCAGTTTTAATCTTTCTTCAAATGTTGCTACTACCTTATTTTCCGGATACTCTTTCTAAACAGGTGAATAACCGAGCATTTCACGGGCTTTGGATATATCGATATAGTCCACATCCGGTTGAAACACTCCATCCTTGTAAAAATCGTTATTCGTATAATATTTATATTCAAAATGGCTATTACCACATCCACATAAGAGTATCAGAAGGCTTCCAACCAATCCTATTGTCTTGTTGTTAAATTTATTCATAATCTTTATCGTTTAAGAATTATGATGCAAAGTTACGCACAAAACTGGATTCTTTGGTTTTCTCAAAAGTCCAAATGTACTTTTCTCAAAAGCCCAACTATGCTTTCGTCTGTAAGCCATATTCCTCGAATACCGACTCATACTGCTCGTTGAGGTCTGTTTTCTCACGGACATCCACAAGGTTACAGAGCATATACATAATTTTCAACCTTAAACATGGATAATATGAGTTAGGAGACAGACTTGAACTACCATCCACGGCCTATATAACTGAGAAATATTAAAGTCTATTTAATTCTCTGAGTTTGATTAGATTCCCGTTGGAATACGAGCTAATCGCTATCGCTATCTTATGGAATGATTAAGAGCCGCTGGACACTACTCTTTCCAGCGACTCTTAATATTTTAATGTAAGCGTATCCCTTTACGGCGGCGTTTGGCTTTTTGTTCTTCTCGATAACGATGAAGGGCCTCTTCTATGGTAAGTCCGGGATGACGGCTTAACCAAAGTTTGAAATCATCTGATATTCCGTCTCCGGAGGCAAAACCTTGATCATCTTGTACTCCACTTCTGAAAGAAGGCGATGTCAGAGTGATTCCGGCTCCTTGTGATTTGGAGGTTGAGGACACTTGGGATGAAGCGACATGCTTGCTGAATGCATCAGGAACATAACGGTCAGCGGGTGGAGGTGTTAATTCACATCGCGGTTGACAGGTCTTGAAGTCGTACCATATCCAATGATGCTTGCCAATAATATCATTGGGATTACAGATATAGGCACATATAGCTTCCCCTTTCTGATAGCGGGCAAGGTCGTGGGGTGCTATTCTTGCACCCAAGAATCCATCGGGCAATGGAGGTATGACAACCGACTTCGATTGTGGCTTTGATTTCGATGAAGCTGAGGTCTTTGCCATAGTGGTCTTTTGCGATACTGTTTGCTGAACCATCTGTGAAGTGACCTTTTGTTTTTCAGAACGTGCTCTGAACACTTTTTCAAGATTCTCACGGCTGAGATAGGAATCGAGTTTCTTATACCAGAATTCCTGTTTGCTTACACAGTAATAGAGATTTGTCCTGCCTGATTTACCTGTCTTCTCCTTGACAGTTATGCCATGTTGCCAAAGAATGTCAAGATAGGAATTCCAATTCTTGACTGACGGGTGTATAAACAGCTTGGCAATATCTTGCACAAGCTGGTAGCGGACTTTCTCCTTTCCTCGTAGTTTGGACACATCGGTATTGAGCTTACTCTTACCCTGCATCAGTTGATACGTCCTGTTAAGAGCCTTGCAGACACGCTCATTCTTCTTGAAGTTGGTAGTCTGCGTCAGTATCTTTCCGTCGTAGTCAACTCGGCTGAAAACTATATGACAGTGCGGATGTTCCTTGTCATAGTGACGAACTACAATAAACGGAGTATTTGTAAGTCCCAGCTGCCTCATATAGTCTTGTGCGATTTCGACCATAAGTTCATCCGTTATTATCGACTTATCCTTAGGATGAAAATCAAGCGAGATATGTCCGACAGGATCCTTTATCGGTTTTCTTGTCTTTGTCGGTCTTGCTATGTCTTCTGCCATAGCCTTACGACCTTCATAGATACGGATGTCTGAGGTAGCGCAGAGAAGATGCCAGTCTTTGGAAAGGTGCTCGATTATATCCTCTCCATTGTTAGGTTGCGGTGAGTCATGATGGCTTTGCCACCGCGCACCGGCTATGTCGACATGCGCTTCATGCTCACTCGCGAGCCGTTTCGCGGGTTCATACTTTTTCTCGGCGGTTTTCTGCTGACAGGATTGCTCATTGTACAGCCGTTCTTCAAGGGCTCGGCGCGTCACATAATCCACGCAGTTACCGAAACTTTTACCGTTAATTATGTAGGCTATCATAGGAATTTAAGGGCTTAATCATTGTTGAATTTGGAGAATAGTTCACGGAATTTTCCGAGGTAATACTCCACTTCCCGGCTCATGGCATCAAGACCGCGCTGATGACACAGACGCAGGAGTTGGTTGAAGTTGTTGCTCATTCCGCTCAGTTTCCGGGCAATCGTCATCTCTGTCTCACTGAGCCGTGGAACAATATGGGGAAATCTGACGGATATACTCACTGACATTCTTTAATCCGGCTCTTGATACATTGGCAAGCAGCACACTGTCTTCGGCGGCATTATATCAGGTATGTCGGATAATGGATTGTCTTTTATCGGATAGCAATATATCTTTATTTTGTCTCTTATTTGTATCGTTAGCGTGTATCATATAAATTTTCAGGTCAAAAAGCTTTTGTATTCCGGTAACTAAATACATTCAAGATTTTAAGTAACTCAAAGTATCATCTTGATTATCATGCTATTGAACTGACAGTAATAATTTAGTAATAATTCCTTAATGTTTGAGTAATGATTATTTTCGATATGAAGGTATTTACGGGAGTAACTTTGCAGCGTGAAACAAAAATAAACTGATATGAAGAAATCTCTTTTAATCCTCGCTGCCACAGCAATTATGACGTCAGCAATCTCAGGCAAAATATTACGCCGCCAGTTAAGTATTTTCCAAGGCGTTGTCCCGGAAACAGAGACACTTGGCAACGAAACAATGGAATTTGTCTATGATTATCGTTGTTGCGTGGACACAACGGAATCTCTTGAGGATAACATTGCAAGCGACAATATGCTTCTGCAGATTGGACCCGACGGGCTGTCAAAGTTCTCCAGCTATAAAAATCTTACAGTAGATTCTATTATCATGCGCTCAAGTCAGGAACAAATTGCCAATGCTGCATTAGAAGGGAAACTCAACAACGGTGAGTTTATGACAATATATAAGAATTACCCTAAAGGGAAACTGACTCACACTGAGAAAATATGTCAAGACTGGTTCCGTTACGATGAGGATATGCCTTCATTTGACTGGGAACTAACTGATTCTGTCATCAATGTACTTGGGTATGAATGTCAGAGTGCCAAGTGTAAATTCCGTGGCAGGGAATGGACAGTGTTCTACACTGAGGATATACCTCTAACCGACGGACCATGGAAACTGCATGGGCTGCCCGGATTGATAATGAAGGCTTACGATGAAAAAGGACACTACACTTTCGAGTGCATCGGCATAAAATCGAAAGCAAATCGTCCTATCACAATTTATAAAGTTCCTTTTAATAAAGTGAACCGACATGACTATTACGACACCAAACATCGCTATGATGTGAATCCATACACTTATTATGAAGTTACCACAGGTGGGCATATTACTGTGACCGATGAAGCCGGGAATCCTTCACTCACTGCCTACGATCCGATAGAACTACCATTTGAATATATTGAGACCGATTGGAATAAATGATACGATATAGTTTTTTCATACTTTGCATTTTGCTTGGTCTGCTGTCGGCAACGGCAGCAGGTCCGGGCGAACTGTGTGGTCAGGTCAAAGATGCTGAAACAGGTGAAGCCATAGTAGGAGCAATAGTAAAGGCAAAAGGTGCATTTACTTCCACTGACCATGACGGACGCTTTGTGCTTTCACTCAAGACAGCGGCTGATTCCATATCGTTCCGCTGTATGGGTTACGAGATGCTCACATTACCAATATCGGCTGACTTATCGGAGGTGTATCTTAATCAGAAGGCTACCCGGCTTAACGATGTGATTGTGGAGGCTCCCGATATATATGCTAAGGGAGATACCCTCGTGTTTAATGTGGCTCGGTATGCCAACGCAAAAGATAATGCTATAATAGATGTCATAAAGCGTCTGCCCGGCATAAAGGTGAAAGATGACGGCACAATCGAATATCAAGGGAAACCCATCAACAAATTTTATCTTGATGGTAACGACGTTATAGGCGGTCAGTATGGGCTTGCCACCAACAATATATCTCATAAAGATGTAAAGTCAGTTGAAGTAATGGAGCATCATCAGCCCGTTAAGGCTCTTGAGGGTATTGAATTTCCGGAAGAAGCCGGCATAAATCTAAAATTACAAGATGATGCACGCAGCCGTTGGGTGGGTGTGGCTCAGGCTGCTACTGGGTTACAGCCGTTTCTTTATGACGCCTCTCTATTCACAATGCGCATGGCTCCGAAAATCCAAAATATGTTTACATTAAAAGCCGATAATACAGGGTGGAATCCTGCCAACGAGATTCGTGACCACGATTTTGACATTATGTTTTCATCAGATTATGCGTCCTCCATGTGGTGCGAATATATATCAGCAGATATAATTAATGCGCCCCTATCAGAAAAACGAACCCGCGATAATCTGTCATGGCTTGCAAATGCAATTACAGCGTGGAAGTCAGGTGACACTTCGATGCGTCTTAAACTTGATTATATGGGAGACCGACTTGACTATACTTCAGGTGTCATTACAGACTACTTCAGCCCACAAATACCAACATTCATTCAGAATAATGCACAACGCACCCAAAGCTATGACGTGGCAGCACAGTTTTATAGCGAGACTAACAAGCGTGGGTATTATCTGAAAGATAAACTTACGCTGGCGGGAGTATGGGATAAGTCAAACTCTGCCATTACCGGTTCTTATGATATTATACAACGTGTGAACAGAAAGAGTTTTTCTGTCGGTAACGACCTTAAATTAGTGAAACGTAACGATCAAAATTTATTTACAATCACATCGCGCAATTCTTTGGAACACCGACCTGACAGATTATTCGTTTCAGGAGATGAGAATGCGGTGCAGACCATTGGAACTACCGATTTCAGAAGTACGACTGAAACACGTTTCGGGAAACTGACACGCTTTTGGAAATACTACCTTACAGCGGGCATTGATCTTAACTATCACCGTATTAACAGCATACTCACCGGTCTTGGAAAATTTGACAATAATGGCGTGCATAATGCTTTCCTGTCAAATCTTTATGCCACTCCTCAGGTGAATTATGATAGAAATGGCTGGAGAATGTCATTGAGCATACCGCTAAAATGGTATCATTATTCTGTAGCAGGTGAGCACGATTATATCAATGTATCTCCCCGATTCAGTGTATGGAGAAGGTTGAGTTCCAAATCGGAATTGTCAGGATCGATAGCATATAGACTGGGTACACCACAACCTTATTTAAATATTGATGTCGCGATACTCTCTGACTACCGTAATCTTTTCATTGCTGAGAACCCGGATAAATATACACAAGATGTGGCAGCCTCACTATCGTACCGTTATCGTAACCCTATAAAGGCTCTTTTCTTCAATTTGTCGGCAACCTATAATTATCAACGTAGCTCCATAATGTCCAACCAAATGTTTATTGACGACTTCATTATATCTACCTATACCGACAGGCTCTCCCATAATGATACTTGGTATCTTAAAGGAGATCTAAGCAAAGGGCTCGGACACAGCAAAATGGTGGTCGGTTTAGAGACGAATGCCTCATTCTCCTCTGCGTCGTCAATGCGCGATAATGCCGTCATACCCTATAAGCAGGCAACAGCCGGAATAAAATCATATTTCAAAGGGAGTATCCTACGCTGGCTTTCAGCAAACTATGAGGCAGAATATGGCTTCTCGAAACTTGTCATCAATGGCAACCGAAACCACTATAATACACTCCACCAAAATATTTTTGTAACCATAATTCCGAATGATATTATGCAGTTTACTGTTGGAGCAGAGCATTTTCTTACTCGATTTCCGGAAGGTAACTCCGCAAATCTTGTATTGCTTGATGCATCAGCAGTGTGGAGAGTAAGTAATAAAGTCCGATTGTCGCTAACTGCGAATAATCTTCTTAACAGACGGAGTTATGAGTATGTTAACTATGGCACTTTGTCACGTTCTGAATACTCATTCCAAATCAGGCAACGATCAATACTCGCCTCTATTCAATACCGCTTCTGAAAATTTTTCAGAAGCGGTATTGAATAGAGGGATTTGGAGATTATTCGGCAGTGTATATACGCAATGTCTTCCCATCGATTAGTCTGGAATGGTCTATGCGATGTCCGATGGATTTTTCACCAGATATTATTTTTGTATCCTCAGCAGGAATCTTCTCAATAATCAGAGTGTCGGAGTCATAATAATCAGGGTTCAGATGAATGGTCACCTTATCAAAGGTGGGAACCGTGATTGAATATTCCGGCACACCAGGACAGTCAGGATAAAGCCCTATCATAGAGAATACAGCCCATGCCGACATGGTGCCCGCATCATCATTACCGGGGATACCGTCAGGATTGGTGGTGAAATATTTATCAAGAAGTCGTGACACTTCTTTATGGGTGCGACCCTCTTCACCTTTAATGCGTGTGAAGAGATAAGGATAAGCTATGTCAGGCTCGTTTGCGGGGTCATAGAGACCGGCATCGAAAACATTCTGTAATTTATCGACAAAACTTTTGTTCCCACCCATAAGCTTAATCAGCCCGTCAACATCATGAGGAACAAAGAAAGTATAGTTCCAAGCACTTCCTTCATGAAAACCGGGGACTGGTTCAAAATTCTCTCCCTGACGAGGATTAAACGGAGAAAGGAACGAGCCGTCTTGATTTATGGGACGCAGAGTGCCGCTCTCCTTAGAATAATAGTTTTTATACCCCCGTACCCTTTCTGCGAGCTGCTTGGCAAACTCTTTATCACCCCGTTGGTTTGCAAGCCATGACAAGGCATTGTCGGCAACGTAATATTCCAAGGCATGACTCACGGAGTTATCGCCGGAATTATCACTCTGATGCACTCCCAAAGGAATATAGCCACGCTCAATGTAAGTATCAATATCAGGACGCATACGGTTTTGGGTACCCGGGAGAGTCGCAGATTTCTTCATTGCCTCGTATGCCAAATCCATATCGAAATCCCTAAGACCTTTACGCCAAGAATCAATGATTACCGGTATTGCGGGATCACCTTCCATAGTGAATGTCTCCCTTCCAAACAGTTCCCATTTCGGCAACCAACCCCATTCACGATACATCTCCACCATAGAATTGAGCATATCGGTTTGTTTTTCGGGATAAACTAATGTAAGCAACTGGTGAAGATTACGGTAGGTGTCCCAAAGAGAGAACACGGTGTAGCGGTCGCGGCTGGTAGTGCCATTCTCACCTGACTCCATCAAAGGATACATACCGTTTACGTCTTGCAATATATTAGGGTGGATAAGTGTATGATAAAGTGCTGTGTAGAAGACAGTCTTCTGCTCCTCGCTACCACCTTCCACCTCTATTTTACCTAACTGGGCAGCCCATTCTTTACGTGCATTCTCAAGTACGGTCTGAAAATTCACTCCCGACTGCTCATGACGCAAATTTTCAACGGCATTCTCCTCAGAGACAAATGATACGCCAACGCTAACTTCTATCTGTTCACCCTTTGAGAGATTATCATAGGAGAACCAATAGCCGATATCATCTCCGGCAATATCACGCGAATAAGAATTATAGATCTTGTATTGCCCGTTATCAGGGGTCCATTCCGCTTCAACCCCATACATAGGGGGTTGCTTTTTCCAAAAGCCCGATGATGAAGGCTTCTTATTAACCTTGACAGCGAAATACATAGTGAATACAGCATCAGGATTATAACAGAAAGTGCCCATCAAGCGGCTTCCAACTATCTCAGTGTCTGAAATACGCCGTATGCGTGCCCCCGTCTCATTGGTCAGACCTATGCCGAGATTCACCAGAATATTACCCTGTCCACCGGGGAAAGTGTATCTTTCAACAGAAGTGCGGGGCGTGGCAGTGACCTCGGAGAGAATATCGTACTTATCCAGATAGGCAGAATAAAATCCCGGAGATGCGGTTTCATTACGGTAGGTTGTGCCATACTGATGATAATCGACGTTAAGCGGACCAGTGGTAGCAATAGTTACCACTGATCCGAGTTCGGGACATCCTACACCGCTAAGATTGACATGCGAGAATCCCGTTAGAAAACTATTGGTGGCATCATATGGAGTTGACCACCAACGGTCATCCTTATCATAGTTGTTGATTTCCGATCCTGTGACATTAAAGGGAGACACTGACATCAAACCGTTGGGGACCAAAGCCCCGGGATTGGTCGTGCCGAAGTTAGTCGTACCGATAAACGGGTTCACATATTTGAGCAGAGTGGTGTCGGGTAACGTTGTCGCCGCGACAGTCATGGTTCCGCTCAATAGAATTGCGGCGAGGATACCTCTTATTAACATTCTTACTTAAAGGGAATGAGATTCAATAAAACTTATAATTTCGTCGATATAGCCGAAAGCCATGCAGACGGTGGTATCGGCAGCTCCATAATAAACAGCAACACGGTTTCCATCTGTTATGGCAGCACAGGGGAACACCACGTTTGGCACGTCGCCCACAAGTTCGTAGGGGGCGGCAGGGGCAAGAAGATAATCACGGGTGCGCCACAATACTTTCGACGGGTCATCACGGTCGAGCAATGCGGCACCCATAGAATAGCGATAACCGTTGCAAGTTCGTATTACAC
>JAAVCP010000077.1 GCA_014802265.1 Bacteroides sp.
CAGGGCCTCTTCCAGAGGGTCGAGGATATTCTCTCTAAAATCGGGAAGGTATGCTTCATTAAGTTCTGTAGACCTGCGGCATGACATACTCTTATTAATTAATTTTTAAAAGATACTTAACTAAATAATATATATTATTTTGTTGCTATTAAAAATGCAAAATTAATCAAAATAAATTGATTAATTAAATAAAACATAAAAAAAAACGTTAAATATAAAGTAAAAGGTTCTGAATCTTTGATAATAGATTTTTTAGCATTACCTTTGCAAAAAATATGACAATGTCTTCGAAACCCTTATAAAAGGGGGTGTTGAAGATTTATGTGAAACTTCTTAGCATTAAGAAACAGATAACAATCGAAAATAGAGTATGGTCACTTGGATAACCAACGACATCATATCATTTCTTACGGCTCTTGTACTTGTGGGATTCCTTATCCCACAGATTTTGGTTATATCCTTTCGTAAGAATCTGTTTGATAAGGTTGATGCCCGTAAGGTACATAAAGGAGTAGTCCCTCGTTTAGGTGGGGTAGCCTTTTTTCCGGCCATACTTTTTTCAATGGCATTAGTTGCTGGTATTAATCTCCGTGCACCTTTTGAAAATGATTTAGATCAGTTTGTAGTGTCGGCGGTTCCTATCTGTTACATGATATGTGCAGTTCTTTTAATGTTTTTGATAGGTATTACTGATGATCTTGTTGGGGCAAGATATAAGGTTAAGCTTGCTATTCAAATCCTTTCCTCTCTCTTAATTATTGCTTCTGGCATGACTATTGATAATTTTCAATGTTTTCTGTGGTTACATGAACTCCCTCTTGTAGGTGTATGGATTGTCACATCGTTTGTAGTAGTATATGTGGTCAATGCAGTAAATCTTATTGATGGTATTGATGGGCTTGCCTCTGGTTTGTGTGGGTTGGCCTTTATTTTCTATGCCGTGATATTTTATTTAGGAGGAAATTATTTGTATTCCATTCTATGTTCAGCTTCATTGGGAGCGTTAGTGCCATTCTTTTATTATAATGTGTTTGGTAGTATTAAGAAGCAAAAGAAAATCTTTATGGGTGACACTGGTGCATTGACTACTGGAATGATATTGGCGTTTTGTTTCATTGCTATGCTCCATGTGGATACTTCTTCAGCTCCCGTAGAGTGTAATTCTTTGGTTATAGCAATAAGTCCTCTTGTGATTCCATGTTTTGACGTGGTTAGGGTTAGTCTTCACAGAGTGCGCCAGCATCGTAATCCATTTCTACCAGATAAAAGCCACATTCACCACAAGCTCCTTGCCCTCGGTCTTACGCAGCATTCAGCATTGTGTCTTATAGTAGCGTTTGCTATAGTTTTTATACTACTGAATATGCTTCTTTCTCCATATATGAATCCCACCGTGATCCTCTGTCTTGACGTAGTTGTTTGGACATCAGTTAATATAGCCCTTACTCGGGCCATTAAAGCTAGGGAAAAGAGATTGGGGGAGAGTTTATATCGTTAAAATGATTGTTAAAATATCAAGAAAAATAAAGATATGAAACGTACATACTACCTGCTGCGACATATAGCAATTGCCGCAATATTGGGAATTGTGTTAACAGGATGCAAGACACCTCAAGATGTAACATATTTTCAAGATGTAACTCAGACGGTTGTTCCTGTATCTTCGGAAAAGGGTCAAATAAAGATAGAGCCTTTCGATAAATTGTCGATAGTGATAAAATCAAAGGATCCAGCATTGTCAGAATTGTTTAATTTAACAGTTAACACAATGCGAGTAGGTCAGTCTGCTAATATACAAGGAGGTTCGATACACACACGCACTTATGTAGGTGGATATGAAGGAATGTCAAATTATACAGTTAATCAAGCAGGAGATATTGATTTCCCAGTATTAGGTAATATCCATGTCTCAGGCATGACACGTGGGGAATTAGCCGAATTTATAAAAGGAGATCTTATAGGAAAAAATTTGGTGAAAGATCCTGTGGTCTCGGTAGAATTTATTAATATGGGATTTTCAGTATTAGGTGAGGTAAGGATTCCAGGGAAGTTTGAACTGAATAAGGATAAACTCAATATCTTAGAAGCCCTTTCCTTAGCAGGGGATCTTGATATCCAGGGACGCCGTGATAATGTGTCCCTTCTAAGAGAAGAGCAAGATGGTCTCCATATATATCGTGTTGATTTGACTAATTTGACAGAGTTGACTCAATCACCCGCATATTTTGTAAAACAAGGTGACATAATATATGTTGAACCTAACGATATACGTAAGCGTCAAACTACAAATAATGGGAATAATTTGTTGTCTACAGGTTTCTGGGTCTCAGTTGCATCATTGCTTACATCAGTTGTGACAACTATAGGTGTGTTTGTAGTGAAATAATTCCCTAATAATTAAAATATAGGAAACGATGGCTTCAAAAGTATATGATTCTCAAAATAATTCAGAGAAAATTATAATTCAATCCTTTTCCCTGCAAGATTTTATTAATATTTGCCGTAGAAAATGGATTTGGTTTGTCGTGTCAATGATAATGTGTCTTGGCATGGGCTTTTTATATATTAGGTGTCAACAACCTGTTTATGAGCGTTCTGAAGAGATTCTTATTAAGAATCAAGAAGCAGGTGGAGGAATTGGAGGAATGTCAAGTACATTTGCTTCAATGGGTCTTTTGTCTGGAAATACTAATGTTTATAATGAGTTAATATCTATTTCTTCTCCTGCAGTAATCTCAGAGGTAATAAAGAAACTTAGGCTGGAAATAGATTATACCTTGAGTGGTCCATTTCATAGTACTGCTTTATATGGAACAACTCTTCCATTTGAAGTAAAGTTTCTGGATTTAGGAGAGCAAGAATCGGCTTCCTTCAAATGTGAGGTTTCTCCCAACAAGACAATGCGCTTATATAAGTTTGTGTCTTATTCATCCACAGGGAAGAAAATTAAACATGCTGAGGAAATTCAGAATGTAAAAGTTAGTTCAGTAGTTAATTCTCCTGTTGGTAAGATTCAATTTACTGCAAACCCCTTGTTTGACCCTTCTCTACTTTTAAAGGAAGATGACCAAACTATGAAAATTTCTATTGATAAAATGGAACTTCAATCTGCAATTGAATCATACGAAGATAAATTAAGTGCTGATTTAAAGGATGAATTTGCTGATGTCATCGAAGTGTCAATTAAGGATGTAAATGTAGAAAGGGCAGTAGACATTCTTAATACCATCTTAGTGGTATATAATGATAACTGGATAGATGATAAAAACAAAATAGCTAAAGCTACCTCTGCATTTATTGAAGACCGTTTGCATATAATAGAGAAAGAATTAGGTGAGGTGGACAGTACAGTGGCTCAGCATCGATCGTCTACAGGCACTATAAATCTGGAAGATAAAGGTAAGACATTGCTTGAAAAGGAGGATCAGCTTGAACGAGAGATTGTACAATTAACCAATAATCTTGCCTTATGTCGTTATATGTATGATTATCTTAAAGACTCTGAAAATAAATACAATATAATTCCTGTAAATACGGGTGCACAAAGTGAGGAAGTAGAACTGCAGATTAATAAGTATAATGAAATGCTACTCGCTCGTAATTCCTTGGAAAAAAGCTCATCTGATTCTAATCCATTAGTAAAGGATTATGATGATCAACTCTCTAATCAAAGAGGGGCAATATTGAAAGGTATGTCAAATAATATCATGCATCTTGAAAATCTCATTGCTAGTTCTCGTAAAGAACAGGAAAAGGCTAATAGTTTTCTTAAGTCTGCTCCAATTCAGACGCTTCCATTATTATCGGAGCAGCGTCAACAGGCCGTAAAACAGAATTTATACCTCTTCCTTCTTGAAAAACGTGAAGAAAATGAATTGAGTCAGAAGTTTACGGCAGATAAC
The DNA here is from genome assembly GCA_014802265.1 of Bacteroides sp. GTDB lineage: Bacteria > Bacteroidota > Bacteroidia > Bacteroidales > Muribaculaceae > Lepagella. Next base: position 3,903 of record JAAVCP010000077.1, read on the forward strand.
ACTCGTTTAATTACCCCTCCTATTGGACCACTTAAGCCTATTTCCCCCAAGAAGTTCTTAATAATGTTGTTTATGTTTGTATTGGGGTTTGCAATTCCATTGATCACTCTTTATGTTCAATTCACCAACGACAGTAAGATCAGATCAAAGAAGGATCTTGATAATGTAAATATACCTTTTGCTGGCGAGATTCCACAGGTTGGGCGTCCAACTAAGTTTAAGGCAAAGGAAACTATTCATAAGTTGCAACATCGGAAGGATGAAAAACCTCCGTTGGCAGTTGTTCAGGAAGGAAAGAGGGATGTGGTCAATGAAGCGTTCAGGGTAATTAGAAGCAATATTGACTTTATGGCAGGTAAACGCACAAATAGTGCAGAAGTCATTATGCTCACCTCTTTTAATCCAGGCAGTGGCAAATCTTTTATATCTTATAATTTAGGATTGAGTTTTGCGATTAAGAAAGAGCGCGTGCTTCTTATTGATTGTGATCTTAGGCATGGTTCAACTTCTATGTATGTCGGGTTTCCTACCAAGGGTATCACCGCTTATCTTACGGATACTACGGATGATTGGAGAAGTCTTGTAAAACATACTGAGACTAATCCTTCAATAGATGTTCTGCCAGTGGGTAAGATGCCTCCAAATCCAGCAGAATTGCTTGAAACCGATAGATTAGAAAAATTGATTTCTGAGGCACGTCGTGATTATGATGTTGTTATCCTTGACTGTCCTCCTGTCAATATTGTAGTGGACACTCAAATAGTGGGCCAATTGGCTGACCGTACTCTCTTTGTGGTTAGGGCTGGTCTTCTTGAGAAGTCTGCTATTTTAGAACTTAAAGAGTTCTATACGGAGAAGAAGTTTAAAAATATGAGTGTGTTGCTTAATGGGACAATTGCTGCTCATAGCCGTTATTACACTTACGGTACTTACCAGAATTATAGTGACTGATGAATATTAATATTATATGTGGCCGTTTAAATCTGTAAAAAAACTTAAGGATTCAGGAATGTTTGCGAATTTCACTGATTGGCATTCCCATATCCTACCGGGTGTAGACGATGGTATACCCACAATTGAAGATTCAATAGAAGTCTTGAAGGCGTATGAGGAGTTGGGATTTAAACGTGTATGGCTCACTCCACATGTCATGGAGGATTTCCCTAATACTCCGGCTGATTTAAAGGTTAAATTTAATGAATTGCAAACTGCCTGGACAGGTAATGTAGAATTAAAGTTAGCTGCAGAGAATATGCTTGATAGTCTCTTTGAACAAAGACTTGAAGATAATGATCTATTACCAATTGGTGATGACAAGTCCTATTTGCTTGTAGAAACTTCTTACTATACACCTCCTATGGATTTTGAGAATATTTTGGATAAAATAAAGGCTAAAGGATATCATCCTATATTAGCTCATCCAGAGCGGTATAGGTATATGGAAGAAAAAGATTATATGCGCCTTAAGAATAAGGATGTTTTCTTTCAGATGAATTTTACTTCTTTAGTGGGTGGTTATGGTGACACTGCAAAGAAGAAAGCTGAATGGCTACTTGATAAGGGTATGATTAATTTGCTTGGCAGTGATGTGCACAGATTGAAGTCTACAATGAGTATGATAGACTTTGCTCCATCCAAACAGAAGCATCTCAATAATATTTTAAGAGTTGTAAATACAGGGGAAATTAAGTAGAGATAAATAAATTATTGCTGTCCGATAAAACTCAAATATCGCAATAAAGTATGGCTCGAACGCTTATTTTACGGTGTTCGAGTCTTCTTTTTGATTTTATAAGCCTCCATCAGTCAAAAAGGGATGGTTCGGGTGGTGCTCCAAAAGCTTCGGAAAGTATGATTTCCCACTCTTTTTCGGGGTTATTGAACAGACTGTAGAAGTCAACATAGTACATCAGTGTGATTCTGACCATTGTTGCCAGTCCTGAGAAGCTCCACTGTCGTTTCAGCCCCTTCTGCATTGTCATCAGCAGTAGATTTGCGATCAGTGCCACCCAAATCTGGATCTTGATTGCGTTGGCGCTCTCTCCATAGAAGTATCTCAACGGGAAGTTCTGTTTCATCTGCTTGAAAAGCAGTTCGATTTCCCATCGCTGGCGGTATATGGCGATAATTTCTTGGGGGTCTGCCTCCATGTGGTTGGTCAGCAGGGATATTAGTTTGCGCTTTTTGACATCCACATAAGTGATTATGCGAGATTTATGGTGTATTGTTTCTCCTCCCTTGATCTGTCTTACAAATTCCACATTCTGTATTCTGACTTCCATCAGACCATCCGGAGTCTGATACATAGTGTCTGACAGAACACTGTACTTCAGGTTCTTCTTCATTTTAGTGACGTATATCACGCCACGTTCCGTAAGCTGTTGAAACTTCTCATAGTCGATATATGCGCGGTCCATTGCCATTATGTCACCTTTGCTCAAGGTTGTAGGTTTGAGCATGAGGGAGTCATTTGTAGCGGCTGATGTGAACTTTATATCCGACGGCACTCCCTCGTTGGCATGGATGACGGTATGCACTTTGACTCCACCCTTCTTTTTTCCTGTCTTTGGATGGCGTCCCACACCTTTGAAAAGAAGATTTGAGAACAGAGTTATGGTAGTGGAATCAATAATCTGCAGCCGTTTCATCCATTTTGGAGTCTTGCGGCTCCGGCTGTCCGAGGAAAGTGTATGACGGTAAGTGGCGTATAAATCGCGGTAAATAGTCTCAAATATGGCTTCCGGGCGTCTTTTGTTAGCATCTGCGAGCGTGCTGCGGCCTATTTTGAAGGTGATGCCGAGATGTGCCAGCTTGCGGGTCTCAGCAAGCAAAGAGGCAGTAATCTCACGCAATGAATCGAATCGCATGATCACGGCATAGAGCATCACCACCAGATGAATCCGGCAATTGAAGCGTTTTATGTATCTCTCTCCGCCGTTTTCACGGCTCAAATCAAGAATTTTTGACTTGTCAAGCAATTTTATCACTTGACCATAGAGCGGCTGTCCGCTAAAATGACTATTTTTGCGCATCGGTTGTTTTAAATTTTTGGCGAAATCAAAATTACCGAAAAGGGTCGATTCC
>JAAVCP010000078.1 GCA_014802265.1 Bacteroides sp.
ACAGGGCGATTGAATAAGTCTTGGGAACAATTTGGGAACAATTACTCAAACTCCCATTTAGTCAAGTCTGAATATCAGACAATTACTTCAAAACCATGTACCCCGTTCCGAGGCACTATTGTCCTCGGAACGCCGGGATCGGGTAAGTCATTCGGTATCATTGATCCTTTTATTAGACAACACGCTGAAAAGGGATTTGCGATGATGGTTTACGACTATAAGTGGCCCACTTTGACTAAGACTCTGTTTTATCAGTTCTGTAAGAACAGGAAGAATAACAAGTTACCGAAAGGCTGTGGCTTTCGCCAAGTCAATTTCACGAATGTAGAGTATTCCAACCGAATAAATCCTATTCAGCGGAAATATATTCCGGATCTTGCGGCCGCGTCTGAAACGGCTGCAACACTGCTTGCCTCTCTGAATAAGGGAGGCGGTGAGAAAAAAGGCGGTTCAGAGGCTTTCTTTACCAACTCTGCGGAAAATTTCCTTGCAGCTATCATCTATTTCTTCGTGAATTTCCACCCTGTGGGTTTTAAGAACGGAAAGAAACTAAAGCGTTTCATTCAACATGAGGGTAGAAAATTGGAGTTGGTCATACGTAATTGGGACGATTTCAATGCTCTCGATGAAGCCGGGAATGTAGTTCTGGACTTTGTTGACAGTAACGGCAAGGACGTATCCACTGATGAAGACCGTATGTTCGTAGACCTTAACCAGTTCTCTTATCTTGACCGCTCCGGCAATATGATTGTAATCGAGCGGACTTGGTATGAAGATGAAGACGGCAACGAAGTTGAGCTGGATACCATAACCGGGGAGTATTCAGATATGCCCCACGTTCTATCGTTCCTCGGCAGACCTTATGATGAAGTATTCAATATTCTTATGCAGGACGATAAGATTTCTTCTCTTATGGCACCGTTCCAATCTGCTTATAAGAATAAGGCTAACGATCAATTGGAGGGTATGGTGGGAACACTGCGCGTCAATGCCGCAAGGCTCGTTTCTCCTGAAGCCTATTGGGTCTTTACTGGAGATGACTTTGACTTGAAGATTTCTGACCCCAATAGTCCGAGCTATCTTGTGATTGCCAATGACCCTGAAAAGGAACAGGTTATAGGTTCTCTTAACGCTCTTGTGCTTAACCGACTGATTACCCGTGTCAATTCCAAGGGGAATATCCCGGTTAGTATCATCGTTGACGAGCTTCCGACCTTATATTTCCATAAGATAGACCGATTGATTGGAACAGCTCGATCCAATAAGGTAGCCGTTACTTTGGGTTTTCAGGAGTTGCCACAGCTTGAAGCAGACTACGGCAAAGTTGGTATGCAGAAAATCATCACCACTTGCGGTAACATCTTTATGGGTGCAGCACGAAACAAGGAAACTCTGGAGTGGGCACAGAATGATGTATTCGGCAAAGCTAAACAGACATCTACCTCTATTACTATCAACGATTCAAAGGTTTCAACCTCTATTTCAGAGAAACTTGATTATCTGGTTCCGGCGGCGAAGATTGCTGATATGGCTACCGGCTGGCTTGCAGGACAGGCAGCCCGTGATTTCACTGCAACGGACAAAAAGATGCTTTCTCATTTTGACATCGAAGAGTCTGAGGAATTTAAGACCACTAAATATTTCTGTAAGACAAAATTTGATATGGCGAAAATCAAGAATGAGGAAAATCATTATGTCGATCTTCCCAAAATCTATGAGTTCAAGAATGACCGCGAGAAGGAAATTATGCTTAACCGCAACTTCAAGCGAGTGAATCAGGAGGTCGAGAATATGGTAAAGGAACTTCTTGGAATGGTATAAACTCTTCTTATGAACAACACTCTCACTTCAAATATGTTTTCAGTGCCGTTGCCGCTCCGACTGAGCGGCAGCGCACTGAAGATTATCGCCGTGTTATCTATGGTTGCCGATCATTGTGCTTATTTCCTGATGGAGCCGGACACTCCTTTATATAATGTGTTTCGTTGCTTCGGACGAATTGCGTTTCCGGTGTTTGCTTTCCTAATCGCTGAAGGCTTCGCCCATACCAGAAGTCGGAAGCGCTATTTTCTATCATTGTTGGGCTTTGCTCTTATCAGTGAAATACCTTGGTATTTGTTAAACGGTACTGACGGCTCCCACAATGTAATGTTCACTCTCTTGATAGGTGTGGCCACACTTGCAGTATTTGACCGTCTGTGCGAACACTGCCCTCTCTGCTGTTTTTCTATTAACGCGAGTTCGGAGGTCTTGAAATTGTGCCTCGCTGACAAAAACAATCCTGTCTTATCAACTATGAAACCGGTGCCGATCGGAGTGTTATCAACACTATCGAAAATAGAGAAGCATAATTGTGATATGCTATCCTCATCTCGTAAGGTGATTTCCTCCACCTCTTCATCTAAAAAATCATCAATATCATCTAATGTCATAATGTAATATTTGAAATTTCTTATTTACTAACGTGCCAATGGCGACTCCTATTGCTATCCAAAGATATAATTAAAAATTGATATATCCCATCGAATATTCGGACTGCAATAAGAATCTAATTTAGATAACAAAACCTATCATTGGAATAGAAATATTGATTAATTGCAATCAAGGGAATAATGGGATAATTAACAAACAAAGCGTAGAAAATATACGCATCTGTGATAAATAATCCTTGAACTTTGAAAGAGATTAAGTCCATATCAAAAAGTTCTGAGACCAAAGACTTATTATTCTCAGCCCAAAGGACTTTATCTTTAAGTTTAATATGATATTCATCAAATTTACTTTTATCATTATAGAATGATGCTGTAATGTATTTTGATTTCAGGTGTTTAGCATCCGCTATATATATGATTTTACTATCTTTATTAATTACGATAAAATCAATTTGCCCAACAGTTCTATTAGTTAATTCTCCATTCTCATATACTGGAAAATCCTCGATAGAGGTATTTCTCACACTCTTACATCATGCCTAAAAGCATATTCTTTAGAAATACGCGAAGCGACAATTCGTTCAAATTTATTACCGACTTTATTACTAATATGATCCGCGTACTTCTTGATCCTATTTTCTTTCAACCACTTTGTCGGTAGTCCATGAAATGGTAACCGATTCGTATATAATTCTGAAAGTGCCTCAAAAATCAGCCACCTTGAAGATATTACCACAGATTCCTCATCAACCGATAGTTCTATAAGTGGCTTAAAACGTGTCCTATGATTATTTGTATGGGGTCTTGAAACCACATTATAGAAATTAACGGATTTTTTATTAAGAACCAAAGCTTCTACAAAAGGAGATTTTACATACCGAGTTATATAAGGTGTAAAGTCTTTTGGAATTATATCCTCATTACTATCATACGTCAATTCAGATACAACATCCAAAAGAGAAGAAGCGGACTCCCCAAATACATCTTCGAGCAAGTTATTAAAATCAAGAGCTATGGAGTAGTCAACAAATTGGGGAGAAAGTATTTGTTCTCCTTTGAGTCTTGATTTCTGTAACAAACTTTCTAAATCCAAATTTAAGTAATCAATTTTTACATACGATAATGTGAGATCGATCATTAACGCCGGAGTTTCTGAAATTCCCTCAACTGTTCGGAACTGACTTATGTTCCCTATACAATTCGCCAATGCAAATAATTCCGGAAGCCAAATATTATTATCGCTAAATATTTGACTTCCTTTTATAGATAATTGAAGTTTGGGAGATATGGATAGAATGTATCTACAAACATATAGGCCAATTATATCTAAATCAGATAGTTCTATCTGTCCACTATTTTTAGCTTTCTCATATGACGAATACAGCCAGAGAATCTTACCAATATCATTCGGGTTTTTGAAATGTTCTATACACCATTTTTCAAATTGGTCAGCAAAATAGTGAAGACTACATTCTAAAATTTCCATAACAATTTCTTTATTGGTATGGATTGAAGGCAAGTACCCCTCTTTTAGAAGATTATTTCTTAAGTCTTTATAGAACTTATTTTCAAAAGACCATAAAATTTCTCGCGCTTCGTTAAGATCATTTGTAGATTCCTCGTTGTTCTCTCCCATTAGTCCCAGTCGTTTAAGGCGTTTACAAATCTATCGACATCAATAATCTGAATGTAACGTTTTCTGTGCTTGTCGCATTCAGGACATTGACAATTATCTGACTCTATATGAAGCATTAAAGTTTCAGTGTCGATTGATTCTCCTTGTTCTTCCATAGTTATATTGCTATTTGACTACTATATCACATGAAATTTATTCTTTACAAACCATATAATGGCAAAATCTACCAAAATTTGCCGTTATTTAGTCTATCAAATATTACTCTTACATCATACTATCAATGAGATACCAATAATAGAAGGCTTCCGGACGGCTCTTTTTGAGTTTATTGAGCTTGACAGGGAGGTTCTTGCCGATACTCATTTCTGCGGTGACTGATTCAGGAGTATATTTTTGAATATTAGTGATACCCTTTTCTACACAGGTTGCTATATAGGCTGCTTTTGCTGAGTCGGCTGTGGCATCTTCAATGAAGTATCTGTTTTCATATATGAATGATCCAAGACGTTTTATCCCGTCTTGCAACAGGATAAAATCACCGGTACCAAATAATCCTCTTGTTGCAATCAGCAATGCAGTCTGACGAATATCATCATATATTACGGACACGTCGCTCCTGAGGTTTCTGTAGCCGAGTTCCACGAGTGCTATCCTATGGAACGACTTTGCTGTTATCTCAAGATTATCTACCGCATCAAACAGACGACCTATGTCATAAACCTGTTTCATTATTTCAGTAGAGTGAGGATTGCCGTTTTTGTAATAGGGAATACCGGTCGTATTCGGAGCAAACGCAGTAAGTTTATCTCCCAATATATCTCCTATGGACGGAACTTTTACGATAGAGGGTGCTTCATCAAGTTCTATAAATTGATTCTTCACTTCTATCTCATTCACCTGATTGTAATGCGTATCCTCATACAGAACATCAAGCAATATATATGATTCTTGATTTGCCCTGTCATTATAGGCTATTCGGTAGAAGAACTTAGAGTGAGTCTTTGGAATATCCTTGCCGGCTTGTCGTCTTTCGGCAAGTTCAGTCCTTGTAAAACCGAAGTCAGTGATCTTATCAAGATATTCCTCAACATTTGTGCCAGGAGGACAGATTATGTCAATGTCTATTGACAATCGCTTTGTACCGTCTCCGAGAATCAGACCCACGCAAGTACCTCCTTTGAAAATATAAGGACACCCTGAACGGGCAAGCATATCAAGCAGCGAATACGCCCTTACGACTTTCTCGATGATACCGAGGTCGTTGTATTTATATTTACGCGACATGGACTGAAACCAGTCTTTCGTAAAGCAATGTTCTTTAATCATAAGCGTTCAGGTTTTCAAGTGCTTTCTCAATTTTATCCTTTGCATTTCGCCGTGAAGCATAGCGCAGAAGTGCCGAGCGGTTTACGGAATATGTATTCATGACATGATCAAAGATATAATGCCATTCCGAACCATGCAGATAATCCATATCATCATCACAAAGAATGTCAACAAGGATTTTCTCTATTCGTGGGGTCTGGACACCGCGTATCTCTGTAAGGGGAGATTCAGATATGAGGGGCTTGACAATCAAAGCGCCTTTGGAAATATCAATGTTATCATACATAAAATCCTTATTGGGATTAAGATAAGCGGCATAACCCTCACCTTTCAGCCAGTGAAAGACAGATTCCATCGCTTCGCGGTCCACCTCAATGTAGATGAGATTATTTGATGAGATATGATGTTGGAAATCGGCAAGCACCTGACCGTCAAAGACACTTGTCTTTATAAACGGAAATGCTCCGGCAATGAGTTTCCCAATTTTTATTGCTTTGTCTCTAAGTCTGGGAGTGTAACATATTGTCTGTTGTCGTCGGCTGGTATAAATGCCGCGACCGAGCTTGAACAGGATATTGTTTTTCACCATCTCCCGGAGGTGCCACGAAAGAGTTACCTTGGATATGTTGATGATACTGTTCAGATATGACAATAAATCTGCAAATCGGAAGGATTCCCGATTTTCTGCATACGTCATTATGGCTGCTCTCGTCTCGATCATCGATTCTCTTCATTTTCTGATGCAAAGATAACTAAATAACGGCAAATATCCAAATATTTTGCCATTATTTAGTTTCGCAACATCTTACATTCCAATATAATTATTCAAGATTGTCTTTTCCCTCTTGTGAGCATTGAAACTCGGCAGGGAGACATTTTTCTGTGCGAAGTTACTGCGGACGGGAGGAACGTCAAGTGCCGCTCCGCTTTCCGTCTGCGTCTGCACCCGTGAGCCTCCACAAATTTTCTCGTTCCTCCAAAATTTGGGTATCCCGGTCTGGCTGCTTCCTCCACACTTGCCTTTTCACCCCCTGATGTCCGCAGTGTTGACTTGCACGAAAAAAGGCAACCCCTGCCGGATATGCTCAAAAGAGCATAACAAAAGGGGAAATAATTAGAACTCAAACATTTCAAAACTATGAGAGTGAAGAGAATGACAATCGCAGAGGGCAAGTGAGTAGACATAGACCGCTTCCCAAACTTCCACAAGACAGGGAGTGTCCGAGTATGAAAAAACTCTATTATGGAGCAGAGTGCCTATTAGTACGATGTGGCAGCTATATCTACAATGTAACATCGGAGCCTCAAATCTACAATCAAGCAACCATCTAAATCCTAACCGATATGAATACAGATATTGACTTTATGAACATTACCGAGAGTGACAAAGCATTCGTTGAAGAGTTCGAGAACTTTGTCAACGGCAGAGTGAGCAATCCCGAAAAGACCGGTATGGCGATGACAACAATGCACCGCTATCTTCAACAGCAGGCTTTCAAGGTCTTTATAGGCTATGTGAAAGCTCTTGCACACAACTACCGAATGGGAAGATACGACCAACGCAACGAGTGGGCTTCAAAACTCGCTGACGAGGCATACAACCACCTCATTGAAGCCGACTTAATCTATGACCCCGAGTACATTAACCTCAAAAACAAGTGATATGGACGATACCGATTTCCCCGAATACGGACGGCAGTGTGAACTCAAAGAGCCTTGGCGTGGCTACCACCGAGGTACAATCGTTGGACGCAACGGTTACCGCTTCATCATAAAACTGAGTAGCGGAGCGAGAATTGAACTTTATGACGATGAAATAGAATTTGATTGATGATATGAGCAGACTTTTGACACCACAATTAGAGGAGGCATTCAAGGATTTTCCTCTCTATTCGCAGGACGACAAAGGACGCGAAGCGATATGCCGTGCGGTCTTCGCACTTGGCTCCGCAAGATGGTATATGACCGAGGGGAAGCGAGAGGGAAACGACTTTACGATGTTCGGCATTGTTATCGGACTTCTTGAAGATGAATACGGATATGTCTCGCTTAACGAACTTTCCGGCATCGAGCTTGACCTCACTTCAAAAGGTTTAGGCAAGCACCGGATTATCCAACTTGAAAACTTCAAGCCGAGACCCCTCAAAGAGATTGACGACATAAGACTCAAGCAATTCCTTACAAGGTTTGAGAATTAATTAATCGGTCAGCCGTGGATCTCTCCGCCACGGCTGACACAATCAACAAGATGTATGTATATTGACGATATAACAGGTGCAGTAATATCCTGTGTAGAATCCGAGGGATGGAAAGTAGAAGCATCCATCTACTACAAAGAACAGAAGAGCTATTTTGAGTTCAGCAAATTCAGTCCTGCCGGACGTGACTTTTCGTTCAGCGCAGAAATGAAGTGTGCCAACATCAACTCGCTCATTGAACATATCGAAGATTACTACGAGGATTTCGATGTTGACTATGAAACCTACATCTGGCTTGACCAGTGGGGACATGGCAAAAATGGTGCACCTTACAGCCTTAGAGCCGTACTTGAAGATTCTGAAGCCATCGAAAAGATGGTCGAAGCCTTGCTTGAAGCCATCAAGAAAATGGAGGTGCCGGAGGAATACTAATCAACCTTACAGCAAAAAGTGACCTGCCGGATCCTCTCGGACTCGGCAGGTCTGATGGTGAAAATTAAGTGCTTAAAACGAATTGGGTTTATGTTTACATACAATATTGTTAAGTTAGCGGCAAAGCAACGCTGGTCGGTTACGGTTACACGTAGCAGGTACGGTTATTCGTTTGATTTCAGAAGACGGACGCTCGGCGGTTTCCCATTCTGTTTCACCGCCGAGTTGACTGAAAATCGTCCCGGCACACTTGTGGACGAGATCTTCTCCTTCGTCAATGAACTCGACCCTGTGCATGTTGCCGAGGAATGGCTTGAAGCATCCGATCAGTTTTCACTGACCCGATTTTGTCAAGCCGTTGTTGATATGGACGAAATTCGGACGCAGGCGTTTCTACTCGCTATCGAACTTGCAGAGGCAGTTGAGAGCGACAATATCTTCTTTCACATTCCTTGGTATTTATGGAACTAAAGTCCGTAAAAGTTCCGGATTTCTGCTATGCGGTGCAAGTCTTTCCCTGACAGCCACCTACGACCGCTTTTTTGGACGGGTTTTGGAAAATCAGGATTGTTTGAGAAACAATAGTAGAGATAAGACCTTCCCACTCCAAGTATCCTCGCAGACTGGGCGATAGAAAAAAGTCCTTCAGGATTTATCTTGGAAAGTCTGTCTGCAAGAGCCTGTCTCTTATCCATCTTGGAAAGTGTTAGCGTGATTATTGTTCCTACACTCTCTTATGAAAACTTTGGCTGCTCTGACCGTATCTGATGCGGCGCACTGAACAAGCCGATCCCACTCTCCGATACGATTGTATGGAAAGGCTTGAATGTCATAGTTCCTGATGTCCTGAAAAAAGATGGCTGATGCCATTTCGTATTGACGCTTCTCCCAGTCAATTTTCTTTTTCTTGCTCATAGTTATTCTTTGTCTGATAGGTTTCTCTGAATGTCTTGCCGCGAATCTCGACGAAGTTGAACATTTCCTTGCATCGGTCATAGATACGGGCTGAATACACTTCGGCTATTTGTTCCAATGAGAGATTGGTCGTGGCGTGGGTAAAGTTCGCGTCCCTCATATCGTATCTTCGCTGAAGAATATATTGCATCACATTCTCATAGTTACCCCAGCGTCCTGTTGGGGCTGTTTCATTTCCCAATTCATCGAAAGCCTGGCGCCTGCTGCTGATGTAGGTCTGAATGGCTGAATAGTCGCCGGTTGATGACTCATCGGCATACTCCGCACAGAGGTCGATAACATTCGTGATACGGAAAGAATAAGGCATTCCGTTTTCTAACGGACGCACATATCTACAGAACTCACGGATAATCATCAGGAGCGTCGATTTGCCTGTACCAATGTCACCCCAAAGAAGAAGACCTCTGTCGGGGTCAAGCTTGCCGGAATAATCCAATAGTGCCCAGTGAACAATTTCATTGAGAATTGTCTTTTGATCTTCCCAGATTCGATAACCGGGGCAAATTTTTTTTGCACATGAAAGGAAGAAGAACTTGTATTTGTCAATCTTCGATAAGTCCACAAGCGGGTATGACCGGGCCCTTGCGGCGTCCTCCATTTTCCGAATTGCCTGTGAAGGGTCTATTCTTTTTGGCTGTTTCATTGGGTTTGTCTTTAGAAATTCTTATTCTGGCCCAGTTCATAAAATGTTTCTTGAATCCGGGAAAGCTCTTATGCCAGTCTTCGGTTACTATTATGTTTTGAGTAAAATCTTCAAGAAGCTGAACAACTAATTCAATACTGCATCGAAGACTCATCGCGGATGCTTCAAGTGAAGCTCTTGAATTTTTCAGCTGATTGAAAAAATCAAATTCCCTGTTCTGTTCTTTTTCTTTGTCATTATCACTGTTTATTTTATTATAATTATTATCGGTTGGATGAATTGGCGTTTTCCTCAGGGCTGGAAGGACGTTTGACATGCCGTTTCATCTATGACCGGACTATAGGTTTGTTGTGGTGTATCGTCCGGCGTTTCAACCGGAGAATAATCATCTATTACCTTTCTCTCGTCTGTAGGGGAGACTACATACGTCGAGACGTCAGGAATATATTGCGGAGTCTCGGGAGGCTTTTGAAAGCAATACCTTTCAAATCCAACCACTTTAATGAAAGTCACAAGTTTTTCTCTTTTGCATTCAATCAGTCCATCTCCTTCTAATGCTTCAAGAAAAGCCTTTATAGCTCCGTCATCGCTGTGCCAGTGGTTACTGAGATATGCTATTGTCACAGGCCATTCACCACGGTTGACGTTTACCCTTATGTTTGTGCCACCTACATATCTCACGCCGGGTCGGGTAGCAGCTCGAAACCTTATCTCAAGCCACCATTGATAGTGCTGGGGCTGCTCCCATAGCCAATGAGTCATATCATCTTCGTATACCGGCATCCACCTTGACATTGTGTTACTCTTTTATGTTGAAGTAGCTGATCAGTTCGCTACCCTCAAATTTCATCATCTTTGTTTTCTTGTCTACCACATATCTCAGAGGTCTGGCTTTATTTGTGACTTTTGCGTATAGGAAAGCTCTGGAGTAACCTAAGATTCTCATAACTTCTCTCGCAGAATATAGCCTTGTCGGTGAGATATTCCTGTAAGTCGTCTTTTTCATAGTTCCTTACGAATTATGCCTTTCCTTTTTAGGGAACAAGCGGTTAATACTCGCTCCGCTCTGGTGGGCAGCGACCTACACACGCAGCTTTCACATATACATAGCCTTTTGGAATATCCAATGACTTTTCCTAAATTCACAACCTTCTGATACTGACCTAATAGAATCTTACTTTTCTGTTGTAGAGTGTGCGGGAAATAATCAAGCAGAACTTCTGTCAACATCGAATCAATCCTATTTCCGGTCTCTTTTAGCATTGGATCATATCCAGGGAAGAGAGACTGTCTAATACCGGTTACCGGAGAATCCATACAGTTAAGTATCTATGTCAAGTCTGTCCATGGGTGGAGCCATGTCTGTCTATATATAAAACCAATCCCATTAGGTTTAGGCAGTTATAACTCATTGTCGCTGTCGAATTTTTGGTTGAGAACTTTCTTTATATCCGACATCTTATAGAGCGGTGTCTTTCCGATTTTTACCGGCACGAGGTAACCCTCTTTTTCCCATCTCAATAAGGTGCTGTACGAGCGGTTGAATATGCGTATGGCATCTTCACGGGTGACGGTAGCCATCTCATCATTGTAAGCTCGCCTTTCTTCCTCCGACTCTCTCATTACCCGGACAAATTCCTGAAAGGCGTCTTTCATCTCGGCTGCTCCCACAACAAGGTAAACTCCGTTTGTTGCGCCGAGTATTGAACTCATTATTTCTGCTGCCATAATTATTTGTTTTTGAATTACGGCACAAAATTAGGGCCCTGTACGTACAGAGCCCCTTTATCTTTATCGCTTGATGCTTTAATTAAAGTAACTAAAGCAATTTCAGTGCATTTCTATAGTTTGCTGTGAAAGATTATGGTTATTCTCTCAATAATTCTTCTTTCATAGCCTCTAATCTCTTACTATATGAAATTTCATCATCTTTACTGGATATAAACTCCGAAAGGCTTTGTTCTAAACTTGTCATTCCAAGTTCACGCATAACAGATTTTCTGTAGGGTATCCTGACAAGTAGCCCATGCTTGAAAGCAAGGCTTAGTAAGCGCGATATATCAGCTCCATCAGTTGGGAAACTGCTAATAATACCTTTAAGCCGGTCAAAGATTACACTCTTAGTTAAGTATGGATATTCGGGGTTTTCTACAATATCGTATCTTATGCTCCTGTATTTTTCTCCCGGTTTGCCATAAAGTTTATTATATCCTTCAGGATCATTGTCCGTGTTAGTTTCTTTCTCTCGGTTAGGGTTAATAAATTTAGGGAACAAATCCTCAATTAGCGGACGCCACATTAATTCTATCTGCTCAAAGATAGTTCGGGTTTCATCACAAATTTCATCTGTGCATGATTCCTCTTTGTTTTCGACGTACCAGTTGGAATAATCTGTCAAGGAGGCATACAGTTCTCCCATGAAGAACTCGGCAGCTTTGTCTCTTATGGCAGCCCTTGCCCCTCTGTCAAAATCCAGATGGCTTTCTTTAAGAAAATTAGACAACTTCTTAAGGGTTACAAGAGACACGTTGTTCATGTCGCACTCATAGAGAGAAAGTTCAGCAGACAAACAACCTATAGTATGATTTATTTCTATCAGATCCATATCATGATGCGATGCTCATTTCTAATATAGAAACAATCCTAATCTAAAAATACTACGAAACCTATGTATTCGACCATTTTTTGATACGCTTCTCGATCTCGGACTTGGGTAAACGGACATTTATATTGGTAAGTTCCCTGAGCTTTTGAGCTGCTATTTCGGCATCTATGATGTTTTGGGCAACCAATTCATCGAATATGAAAAGAACACCTCTGACAGTCACATTATTACCCTCCGCATATCTGCGCAGTTGCCTGTCTCCGGTCAGTAACGTTGCGGAGTGTTTTCTGGCATAATAGCAGACGGAACAATCTGGTACCGATAAATTTCCGGAAATCGCTGTATGTTCAGCGATTATCTCTGCCAGTTCATCAATATTGAAACTCCCTACCTTGATTTTGCCTTCTCCTATCAAAGTGGCTAAAGACTCGGCTTGTGCCGGATCCTTGATTTCATTCATTACAAAATCAACTGTCCGCACATCGTATGGCAAATCACACAATGCACTGAGCAGTCCGACCGACTGCAAATCAATGAAGATGTTTGTGTCGTTGACTATAATCTCCATTGACTTATACTAACTGTAGATTGGTTTTAATGTTGTCCACGGTGGTATTGAGCAGGACGGCAGCTTTTGATGAAGTGATAATTTCATCTGCCAAAGCACGATATACCATTCTTGCAAAACGCCCTGACTTTTCTATCTCAACACGGGATTTCTCCACCAATGCCCGGAAATCTGCCATATTGCTTTTCTTCTTCTGAAAGACGGCGTAACGATTATCGGATATTACCCCTGCCTCTTGTAAAGACGCCATAATATCATCAACAGATATTCCGAACTGACGCTGAAGGTCGGTCAGCTCAGACAAAGAAATATCGTGTCGGACATTCCCTAATTTAGATTTTAGCACAACAGCAGGGAGTAACATTTCGCTTGCAAAAGCATTGCACAGACTCTCAATTTCTTTAGACGTTAAGTCTGCCGGAATGTTGAGAAGCAGATGCC
>JAAVCP010000079.1 GCA_014802265.1 Bacteroides sp.
TGATTTTTGTATAACAATCGTCGCGCACCCGCATAGCGGGTGGTTTAACGTTGAGCACATTTCCGTTTCTCTGTTGAGAAACTCCAATGCACTCAACAGGGTCTATCCGACCCATAACAAAAGGGTAATATTCCTAATGAAATATTACCCCGTTTCTAATGATTATTCAATCAAAAATCCCACAAAATCATGGGGTGGCATACGCCTTCCGGATTTTGCCGGTTATAATATTTTAGTTAGTTTTTTGACCAGACTTCCCCCTAGAATTGACAACACTTTCGTCTTATTATCCGTTAATAATTTCTTCATCTCATACTTATCAGACTTCATTTGTTCGTAAAAACCATTCGCTAAATTTACAATTTCTTTTATCAAATTCAATCTTTGTTCGTTATCCATATTTATAACATCAGAATCAATTAACGTATCAGAGATTGCACAACGGATAATCCGCGCCGTATAGGATGTATGGCTAAATAACACTCCTTTAACTTGCTCATCCCCATTTTCAGCAAGTTCTAAAATACATTCTAAGCTATCTCTGATTACATTTGACAGTGTATCCACATTTTCCCTAATGCAAAACTTTAGAGCCCAATAGAAAGCATCAAAAGAGAAAAGAAATAATGTGGTCATAATACTCTCATAAAATTTCATCGGGGTATAGCACTCCACATCTGTACCGTATCGATATAAACTTTCCCTCAATAATAATACCCCTAATAAAATCTTAAAATAGCAATCTATCTTAGACTCTCTACAGATTTCCCGAAGTTTTCCATATTCTTCCGATGTCAATCCACACTTTAATATGTTTGTTTTCTCCGGCTTCAACGTTATATTTATAAAATTGTTGTCTTTATATGGGAAAATCCATCCCGCTTTACATTCAATCCGGTTCTTTTCTTTGCATTCTTGTCTTCGTACACACCGTGATTTAGCATAAACTCCTATATCTGTATCTGTCTCGTTCCCGCTCTCTAGACATATATTGTATAAATATTCAGAAGCTAACCATAAGATTGTCGGTGCCGCCACCGTATGATCTTCACAATTATACAAAAACTCTGTAATCGCCTTTCCCCTCACTGTATCATCCTGCAAAGTCTTTAAATATACTTCCAACACTTTCGATAAAATATTTTTATCTTTTGCGATCATAAAACACCTCTTTATCAGCAGCTCATATAATAGTCATACAGGCATTCCGTACCGTTTCTTACCGTATTGCGGAAAAAATCCTTATCATAATCTGACAATTGCTCTTCTGCCTCAAGCAATTCCGACAGATAATGTATTTTTCTTTCCTGTGTCAGTGAACCCTCATACCCCCATGCAAGCGTCTGCCACGCAAAATACTTGCGAATAATACGCCCGTATTTCATTGCAAAAATCAATGCACTTCTCTCACCAATTCCAATTCTTCCACATATGCCGCTTTCTTCAGCGTAATCAAATTCATAAGCTGCCATTCCTTGGTCCCATGTATCAATCTGTGCCGCAAATATCATAGGGAGGTCAAAATAACCTTTCAGCAGATTTATGATTTCATTACATTCAATATATCTGCACGCATCTTCTTCATGCAAGTCATATTGAAGACGCATATCTTCAAGAATATTTATTACAATATCCCTGCATATATCAGCCATGCATGCAATGTCACTCTTGTCGATCTCCTTGACATACTCAGCCACAATCGCCTTATATTTCATATTAGAATGTACAAAAATGTCATCTAAGGCCTCACATGTACATACCTTAAACTCATCCACCCTGTTACTGATCAGATTTATAAATTTCACTGAGGTCTCCCAGTCAGCCGAACTGATTTCCTGTAAAATAGGTGCGCTAAAAGTTCCCTCCATATTTCTTTTGGTAACTAAACTATAGAAGTTTACATCAAACATATCATCAACATGCTGTACTACTCCGATGATCCGCGTAATCCAGCATTCTAATAACGATGCCAGATACACCACCCCTTCTTGTCTTCCGCTTCCGTCCTCTCGAACCACTTCAAATTCATCTGCTATCAGCTCTCTGCCAATCTCCCTAAAACATTCCTGCATAATGTCATAATATTTTTCGATATACTGCGACTTAATTTTTTTTATAAAAACAAACGGAATCACCGTCTGCATATTTTCGTGTTTATAGTACCTCAGACATGCTCCATCACACACTGCCTCAATAAGCGGATTTATTATCTCTGAAATCTCAAAGTCAAAATAAGTCGCCCACTTAAATGAATCTTCGCACACATCCTTCTTAAACCGTATAACGCTTCTACTATTTTCTGTCGCCGGACCATATATTTTTTCCCGAATTGTCCCATACCAAATATAGGTAAACGTCGTATATGGCATACCATTAATCAATATGCACCTTACTAACTTTTCTGTCAACTTTTTACAATCCTGACTGGTTCTCACAGAAAAAGTTTCTATGCCATTTTCCCTGACCATGTCCATAGTATTATTATACACACAATACACATAGAGTTTTATACTACAGCTGCTTGGTACATATTTCCGTATTCGTGTGAATACTTTGCTCATTGCCTTTCCATGCAGAATCATATCATCTGCAACCGCAACTGAACGCGCTTTTCTCAGCTGACTCCTATGGCTCCACAGTCCTCTGTCGGAAAGAATATTTTCCTTGCTCCATCCCATAATCAGCGCATAGATCTGATACAGGATATAGCATCGCCTTGAAATAAAAATAATATAATCCGCATTGCTGTCCTGCACTTTTCTAAAAAAGTTCTCTATTTTATTATAATCCGTTTTCAAAACAGATTTTACATTGTTACTTACCCATTTGATTAACGTTTCTTTATCCATTCTTCTCGTTCCCTTTGGGTCTTACCCAGATAGGCGCTCCTTTTACTTCAATATTGTCTACACTATAAGTGTATTCGCTTTTTCGTTTATTATTCCCTGTTTGCCCATTCTTTTCATTTTCTTCATTCTCCCTCTTTTTCTCTTGATTGCTTAATCTGCATACATTACGCAAATATAAAGAAGACATATTACGTAACCCAAAAGGTGTCAGCATATTTACCCACTGAATGTCAAACACAATTTCTATTGTGTAATCATATTTATGATGTATTCTGCAAAAATCATTGATTAATTTTGATTCTTCTGCTGCTATAGCTAAATAATAATCTTCCCCGCTTAGGTGTAAAAACCCCTTCACTATTTCAATCCGTTCACGTTCGCCATAGGTATATTTCCCGTATGGACGCTGCACTATCCATACCCTATATATCAGTGGCTGATAATATGTTGAAAAAGCTTCCTTAAACTTAATCCGTATTAATAGATCCGCGGGATCCGTGCAGAAAAAGCTTGTCTCAACCATAACGCTATCGGGATCAATTACAAACTGACATTCATGCATAATCATCTTAGGAAAAGCTAATACACGATCCTGCAATCTGTTAATATGCTGCTGAAACATTGTAAGAAGTGTAACAAAAATTGAAACAATACCTAAAAAGATGGAGGCTTCCTGACCCGTATACGACACTGAATCTAAGACAAATACAGCTTCCCACTCAAATCTTGTAAGACTGTTATATATATCACAAATTTTTCCAGGTCCGCCAAACAGAAGATTCAATACCATGTATACGCCAATAAATAGAGCCAAAGAACATAGCAAATATAAAAATACCTTTGCAATTTTTAAAAGTATTCTTTTTAATGTAACCATTAAATGCCACCCTCATACAATCTGATTATCATCCTCTATTTCAAATTCAAGTCCCTCACATCCTATCCGCCATAATCACTGTTGCACTTCAGCAAATCTATTAAAAATAGGCAATAAAGTCTTCTCCTTATTGCCTATACCACAATCACTATATAATATGCTTACCTTTTCCAAGTGTCATTGGTGCCATTTCCTCACAAATTTAAAAAAAGCTGTCCAGTAATTTTCACAAAATCTGCTATATTTACTATGTTGCCGTCTGTCAACTACAACATCTGGTATATCGCATCCCTTTGCGCAACGATATGTTGTATTAAATTTTAAACTACATTTCTATTATAAATCTTCCTATGTCTTTCGTCAAGCATAATCTTCAAAATTCCAACAAAAAAATTTCAATAAATCCAATAAATTCAATTTCTACATTCTAAGTCGTATTCCGCACCTTAAATCGCCCTTCCTTTTCACTTGATAACCCCTCAATCACATCCCCCATCCTCTCCCACGAGAACCGGTAAGCCTCCTTCTCAATATTCTCCGCCATACTCTCCGCCTGATTCTCCCGGAAGAACTTAATCGCCGCCTCCGCAATCGCCTCCGGGCTCTTCGGCCTCACCACATATCCGGTTCTGCCGTCCTCCACCACATCCGGCAGTCCGCCTACCGCCGTGACGATCACCGGCTTCGTAAAACCGTATGCGATCTGTACGATCCCGCTCTGTGTCGCAGATATATAGGGAAGCACCACAAGATCCGCCGCCGCGAAATACTTCTCCACCGCCCGATCCGGTGTGTAAGAGTCCACCACGTTCACGTACTCGCCTACGCCGGATTCATCGATCAGTGCCTGATACTCTTCCCTGTCGGAACCGAATTCCCCTACCACCAGAAGCCTCACCTTACTATCCTCTTGCAGGATCGCCGGCATTGCCTGTAGCAGATATTTCAGTCCCTTATATTCTCTCACATATCCAAAAAAAAGTAGCACATGCTCATCCTGCTCCACGTGTAGACGCTCCCTAGCCTGTGCCTTACTCATGCCCTCAAAACGAAAAGCATTATAAGTCGGGTGAGGCGTCACCACATAATCCGGATTTTTCTTAATCTTCTCCAGTTCACCCGCTTCTTCCCTTGCATGTACGATATAATGATTCCCCCGCTTTAGCGCCAGTTTCGTAAGGAATCTGTCCATGGGAAATCTCTCGTGTGGGAATACATTATGGCAGATAAAAACAATCTTCTGCCGCCCCATAAAATGTGTCAGAAGAAAATAACAGGGCGCAAAATAAGGGTGCCACCACTGGATCACCACGAGATCTGGGCTCTGCCGCCTGATATGGCGCGCTGTCCTAATTATATTAAAAGGATTCGCCGTGTGAAGCATATACTCCGCACCCTCGATCTTAAAGCTGTCATTAGCGTAATCCCGCTGCTCCTTGTGAAAGAGGAGTTTCGGGTACTGCATCTTATATGAGATCATCTCTACATCATAACGCTTCGCCAACTCTCGATAAATAAGTCCCGTGTAGTGGGATATCCCGCCCTTATATGGATAAACCGGTCCGATCAGGACAATTTTATTGTGCATAAATAGAACTCCCTTTCCGTATGGAAATAATTCAACTCTTATAATACTCTTTCCAGTCCCATTCACAAAAAGAACATCAGTTTTTTAATCTTGCAGCTACATAAATTAAATCTTCAATCTTCATATCAGACATGATTCCATCCTATATCTTCAGAATACTATGTATTATTTATGCAGTCAATTTCCTTTTTGTCTTTTGATATATTGTATTTTGTATTTTTGATGTATTATATTTTATGTTTTTGACATATTCTATTTTATTTTTTGATGTATTATATTTTTTTGTCTTTGATATAATTTCCGTAAAATAATTGACAAACATCTTTCTATCCATTATGATAAGTGCACTGGGAGTCGCTGAATACCTCCCGCCAAATCACCGCTTATCACATTTTTCTATCAAGCGGCATGTGCGCTTCGCACGTTCAGACAGTTTCTGTCAGATTTTCAGCAAACCTTATAACAGGTATTAAAAACACATCAAATAGCATTGGAGTCTTCTGCAATGACTACTCTAAATCCGCAAAAGCAGGATAATCATTCAATCCATTCTGCGATTGCCCGTGTCGAAAGGAGTTCATATGGCTAAAGAGAAAAAAACCTCACAAAAGAAACAGATCAGTAACAGCAAACATCATGACAGCAGTAGTAAACTCATCTTTGGAAACGCAGAATTATGCTCGCAGTTCCTCAGGAACTACATGGATATCCCTCTTCTCAAGAACATCCGGGCTGAGGATATCGAAGATGTTACGGAACGTTACATACCCATGTTCACGGAGGAGCGTAATTCAGATACGGTAAAACGTATACGGATATCAGAAAAAGACACACTCTTTTTCATCTCCCTTATTGAACACAAGACCAAAGTAGATTATAATGTGAGTATGCAGCTTCTCCGGTATATGGTCTATATATGGGAAGATTATGAAAAAGAGATGGAGAAGAAAAAGAAGGGAATCAGCAAAACAAAGGGGTTCCGCTATCCGCCGATCCTGCCCATTGTATACTATGAGGGAAGCGGAAAGTGGACGGCACCCTGCAATATCAAAGACAGGATTTATTTTGATAAAGCCTTTGAGCCTTTCACCCCTAAGTTCTTTTATAAGTTGGTACAGCTCAATGACTACAGCGTAAACGAGCTAGTAGGGAAAAAGGATGAATTATCCCTGTTGATGCTGATCAATCGGCTGCAGAACCTTGCGGCATTCAAGGAACTTAACTTACCAAAAGACTATCTGAAAGACCTGTCAGAAAATTCCACGGATGAACTGCTTGATATCATCGCAAGGGTGACGGCATCCATGCTGAGACATTTACATCTGCCGGAAGAAGAAATTGCGGAATTCACTGACCAGGTAAAGGAGCGGGATATGGCAGTATTATTTGAATATTTTGAGGACGTGGATCTACCGGCGGAGCGTAAAAAGGCTAGAGAAGAGGGTCGTGCAGAGGGCCGTGCAGAGGGTCGTGCAGAGGGCGAAGCGCGTTTTGCCAAACTGACCCAACTTCTGCTGGAATCCGGTTGCACTGATGATCTCTCCAGCGCGGTTACTGATCCGGAATACAGGAATGAGCTGTATCTACGGTATAATCTATAATTCATTGAAACTTTTCTTTGATATAAATCCCCTGGCGTTTGATAAACAGGCAATGAGATCACAACGCAAAAAGTCGCCCCCACCCGTAAAACGGGTGGCTCGGGACGCGGGCTCTAAGCCCGCCCTGCTTGGCTGCGTCTCAAGACGCTGGCTTTCTCTTTAAGACCACGGGAAGTCTGCCCTTGGCA
>JAAVCP010000080.1 GCA_014802265.1 Bacteroides sp.
GTTTTTCCCGCCGTGCAAATATTTTTATGCTGTGCAGCATATCTCTATGTAATTTTATCCACAATATTCTGACAATCAGTTAAATCAATAAATGTTAAAATATATTTCATAATGTTAATAACTGAACTTTTACCTTATTTTGGTTGTTATTCATTTAAGATTTTATACGCCAATTCAAAATGTTGAGATTAACCACTCATACTCTTTTTGATAAAAAATTTCAATATTTTCAAATAAATCTATCGTCATGCCATAAAAAATCATTAACTTTACCTCAAAATATACTTATACCCTTTATAATTCATGGCAAGACTCATAATAGTTGTTATTATATTAGGAGTAATTGGATTTCAAACCACTCCGGCAACCAAATCTCATACATCGCATAACAATATGATTGAACGCTGCCAATCTGCCATAACCGACACAGATTATGCCACTGCCCTCCAATTGGGAGATTCCCTCCAACTTATAGGAAAAAACAAGAATGATGACCGTCTCCTTGCATATGGAATGGGACTTTCCGCCACAGCAGCAATTTTAGCCGGTAAAGGAACAAATGCAGACACTATGCTTAATAATGCATATAATTTAAGCGAAACCCTTCATAATGACTCCTTACGTGCTATTTCCATTAATGCCTTAGGGATATATGAGGCCATTATCAATGCCAATTACTATGTTGCCCACAGATATTTTTTAAACGCCCTTGAAGCTGCCGAAACGTCAGGATATGAATTAATGCGTATCCGCTGCCTGAATAATTTAACAGAATTAGGCCTTCATGAAAACGATTCGACCTTTATCAGATATGCAAAAGAGGCCTATGAAAGAGCCAAACGCTTTGGTGCTCCCAAGCCTCTATACGTAGCCACCCTTCATCTCGCCTCAGCTTATTTGAATAATTTCAACGATCTGGAAAAAGCTGAAAGATATATTGAAGAAAGCGAAAGAATCTCAAATGCCACGCAAGGAGACAAAACTCCTTTAAAAGTTATGAAAGCCTCTCTTTTGAGCAAGTCGCACCACCCATATGAAGCCCTTGCGCTTCTCGAAGAAGCTGAAAACAGTTTTACAAAATCTTCCGAACAAGCCTCAGCCTTACCGGAAATATACTATGTGCGTGCAGAAGCGTGGTATAATCTGGGCAATTACGCCAATGGGATTGCTGCTGCTCAGCACTGCATAACACTTGCCAAGCAGTTGCATGTGGAGCCTTTATACATCAAAGCTCTAAAACTTCTTGGCGAATGTTACGAAAAAACAGGCAACTACAGCGATGCCGTAGAAATAATGAAGAAATATATGACTCTTCATGACTCACTGTTCAATGCTCAAAAAGAACATACCGTAAGGGAGTTAGATATCATTTACAATGTCGGCAAGCTTGAGCAGGAAGCCGCAGAACGCGAAGCGCGTTATAAATTAGTCACCCAAAAAGCTTGGCTTTTAGGTCTGAGCGTGTTTCTATTGGGGTTGATTATACTCGGACTAATATATGTTATAAAACGAAAATCTCAATTATACACCCGATTGGTAGCCCAGCATCAGAAATTAGTTGAAGAGGAAAATAAGCTCCGTTACTCTCTCAATCCGGATTTGCCTACAATTTTTGAGGAAATTAAAAGCAATAATGAATATTCGGGTGCACCCCTTGCTCCAGAAATTCACAAAGAGACAACTGACGTGAAAGCAGAAGAAGAATCCATGACCGATGCCTCTATGGTATGTGCTAATGCTGAAAAGATCTGGCTTGACCTATGTAAAATTATGGATACGGAAAAAATATATGCCACTCCCGACATAAGCCGTGAAACTGTGGCACGCAAAATCAATACAAACCGAACTTACCTGACAAAAATAATAAGTTTTAAAACAGGAATGACCTACCCACAATTTATCAATCACTATAGACTCAATGAGGCAATTCTTATTCTGTCGGACAAAAATCGTAACGACTACCCTATAAAAATGCTTGCTTCTGATCTTGGCTTCAGTTCCCTCTCAACATTTTATACTGTATTTAAAGCACGCACCGGACTAACGCCAAAAGATTTCCGCGCAAATGCGAAATAAAAAATTGCATCTATAAAGCAAATAATATATCAGAATTGACAAATAATTACGGATTCGACAATTTTGCCGAATCCGTAATTATTTGATTTTACCATATTTATTAAATATAATAATTTTGTAACAGCTTCTTTTCCGAATGCGGAATAAAGACTGCTCTCTTAATACATAAGAACTATTTAAAATATATTTAATATGAGAAAGTTGAAAAAGTTTACTAATTTCCTGCTGGCTGCCGTCGCCAGCATTTCTCCGGCATTGGTGGAAGCCCAGACAATAGGGCTACAAGTTCAGAAGCCATACGGTTGGGTCGACGCTGAGTCAGGAGTCACCCTGTCACTTGGCAATGTCAATGTCGACACAGAGATCAGATATGAAAACCTGCGCCTCGTAGTGGATGGGATAGAAAGAGATGAAATTGAAGTATCATCTGACAATGGTAACTTCACTTCAACCCTGGAACCAAAAGATAATGGTGTCATCCCTATCTCAATTTTATTCTCCTCACAGACCGAGGGAACCGAGCAGGCAGTAATCACTTTCTCAGCTCCGGGTGCAACACCGGTTACAGCAGAGTTTACTGCCAATGTAGAGAATCTTAACGCTGCCACAATCTTTGACCTGAAAGTGTTGGCAAACGAAAAAGGATATAATACCAAATTGTATTATACAGGGAGTGCCCGCATTAACCATTATGAATCTTCACAATGGGGCTACCTGGAAGTGTATGTTGAAGATGAAACCGGAGGTGCCGTGCTAAAAACTTATTCTTCTTATGAAGATTTCCCTTTCCACCAGGGAGACATGGTAACATTTGTCACCTACCTTGACGGAGGAGAGGGTCAACCTTATGTTACGTTTCAAAACACTGCCTTTAGCGCTGTCAAAAGCGAAGCTTGGGAATATCCTTCCCCAGAGGAAACAACTGCCTTGTCTCAGTTCTCCTATGGGAAGAAAGTTATAATAAAAAATGTGAACTATGTATCCTCAACCGAGATAAAAGACCGTGCAGGAGAGCGATACAATCTATACACCACCTATGCCACAAGCGATGGCAAAGAATTTACCTTATTCCCTGTTGGCGAAGAAAACCCTTACTATAATCTTAACGCCCCATATGACAGTGACACATCTGTAGAGATAATTGGTATTGTAATTCCCAATAGTCCAAACGGAGGTGTGCCTACACCTTATCTTCTCCCTATGGTGATTCGCCCTTCAGTGCCTGTCGCCGGAGTAAAGACAGGTAAATATACAGCTTCGGGCAAGAGCGTAATATATAACCAGGTAATACCTTGGGAATGCAACGTTACCATTGACGAAAATGATCCTTATGTATATTGGTTTGAACACATGTTGGAAAATTTACGAGACTCTTACACAGCCATACGTGCCACTCTTACACCCGATGGTAAAAAACTTCAATTTATGGTTGGAGAAAGCTGGACTGAAGATATACCGGCAGGATATTACTGTTATTTCACAGGCTGTAAGGATTTTGTCAATATAAGAGGTGAGGAGAATCCACCTTACCCAAGAGGATATATTATTGAAGCAGATATTGATGAACTTAGTACCATTACATTTGATACCTTTATATCTTATCTAAATTACTGCACATTTTGGGAAGAAATTGTAGGTGTAGAGAATCCAAATGAATTCCGCTGGACCTATACTGCCCTATTCGAACCGGGAGTTAAGTTTATTTACGAAACACCTATGCCACTTATTGAGAAAGTTAATGTAGAAGCTAAAGATAACCAAGCAATATTAAACTGGGACATTCCTTCAACAGAAGGCACAGCATACACACTCACAGGATTCTCAATCTACTGTAACGGAATTCTCTATGACCAGACTTCTGCAGACATCAACACGTGGACTCATAGCAATCTGCGACCTGGCACATATACCTATGGAGTGGCACCTATATATGCGGAGGGTGAAGCAGACATAACTTATGCCGAACCCATTGAATACAGTAGTGTAGAAATGCTCACTGACCCAATTGAAATACTGACCAAGCCGGGCATGATCGTTATCAACTCACCTGCCACAACAGTCACAGTCAACGATATGACAGGCCGAGTAGTATTTGGCTCACATATAAATGATAACGTTGAGATTCCTGTAGAATCAGGAGTCTATGTAATCAAAGCAGGTACGAAATCTTATAAAGTGGTTGTGAAATGATGCGAAAACTCAATTTGTTCCTATGCTTGCTTACGGTCCTTCCCCTATTGGCGGGGAAGGATCCAATCCACACTTCTTTTTCCAATTATGCAGTCGAGAAAGGCACAGTCAATGTCTTTGTGGACTACTCCACAATAAATGGCTTACAAAACGGAGATACCTATCGAGCCGTATTGTCAGCAAATGGCAAAATAATTGACATGGAAGTCACATGTGCGAAAAATACGACAAGCACCCAAATGTTTTCCTTTACAGATGCAATTGAAGGTGAACCCGGAGAAGTTGTAGATTATAATGTTACCATCGAGATCGGAGATGAAACCTACTCAACTGCAGGCACAATGCATTTCCTTGCCAAAGACCATGGAAGAAAAATAGTGATGGAAGAGGGAACAGGAACCTGGTGCGGGTACTGCACCAGAGGTGCCTATGGACTTGAACTCATGAGTGAAACCTATAAGGATTCCTTCATCGGTATTGCGGTGCATTTCGGCGATGTGATGACATTCGGCTCCGTATACACCGATGGCATGAAAGAAGGAGAGCCTACTATAGGGTTACCGTGTTCACGGATTGACCGATCAGGACATCTATTTGATCCCTACTTTGAGGTATGGCAACAAGGAGTCGGAGCAGCAGCTTTATCAGAACCTTCCCCGGTGACTATTGATCTGGAAGGTATGTTCATAGACAACTATAATGCAATTGACTTAACTTCCACTATTGACTGTGAGTATATCGTACCCGAACATGAGTACGGAATGGTTTTCGTGCTTACAGAGAATAATGTCTGTGTGCCAAATAATCCCTTATATTGCCAGAATAATAATTATGGTAATGGGCACAACGGCGAAATGGGTCCCTATTCAGCTCTGCCCGGACTAATTCCGGCAGACCAAATGATTTATTCTCATGTAGCAAGAATTATCTCATCATATACCGGAGCGGATTGCCCGGTCAATTTTAAAGATAATCATGCTGAAGTGTCTTACCGTCTTCCGCTTCCCTCCTATCTTCTTCAGAGATGTGAAATAGCATGTGTGGCAATGCTGACAGATCTTACCACCGGTGAGATTGTTAATGCAAACGTAGTAAAAGCCTCTGAATTAGGCATAGCAAAAGATGAACCTCTTTTCTTATGTGATTTTAGATATGCTCAATTGCCACGTGACTTCCTGTGCTTTGATTTAGATGAAAATGTTCCTGATGCGGCTTCCGGTATTGCAAAAGGTCAAGGCTGGGCATTAGGTGGAGAGGAAGGAGACTTTTATGCCTACAGCACCTCTTGGTACACCCCTGCCGGAGTAGCAGACGACTGGCTGATTTCCCCTGCGATTAAGATTCCTGCCAACAGTGATTTAACCCTGAGTTGGGAAGGGATGTCTTCGTCGGCAAACTATAAAGACAGCTATGAGGTAAGGTTATCTGATGGAAATGCCGTCACACCTGATAATTTTACTAACCCTGCGGTTTCGACGGTGACCGATGAGAATCCCGAATGGACTGAGCATCAGATAAGCATTAATAATTTTGCCTCTCAAGAACTAAGATTTGCATTCCGCAACATCACATCAAACGGAGAGATGCTCAGAATACGCAATATCAAATTGGTAGATAATAATAACAATGCAGTCGGCAGCCTTGCTTCCGTTCCATGTAAAGTTCAGTTAGATGGTGCTAATCTTCATGTCTCCGCTCCAGGCCAATTCAAACTAATAATAACCGATATGGCAGGGTATATGGTGGCAAACACCATTGGAATTGACTACGGCATGGTTAATCTTGAAAATACCCACGGTGTGGTAGTAGCACATATAACAGGTAATGGCTATACCCATAATGTAAAATTATTTGTAAAATAACCCC
This sequence comes from Bacteroides sp., assembly GCA_014802265.1. GTDB lineage: Bacteria > Bacteroidota > Bacteroidia > Bacteroidales > Muribaculaceae > Lepagella. Next base: position 6,133 of record JAAVCP010000080.1, read on the forward strand.
TCTAATATCATGAAAAAAATCTTATTTGCCCTTATTTTTACCTGGAGTTCATCATTCTATGGTATAGCGCAAACTCCCGTCTATGAGATTGACCCGACCCCGGGAGACGTGGAGTCAATTACTGATGTCACAATAACGTTCCCTAACGCACAGTCCGTGGAAATCGCTGAGCTATCCTACGAGACCGCGCCCATTTTCGTACATGAGGGAACCGACCCCAACGACTCCGCAAACGGGTTCTTCTGCTTCGGCGTAAACACAGACGGCAACAAGGTCGTCATTAGCCAGTTCACAGCCGAGGCTACCGAGGGAGCATGGGACTTCTACGTCAAGA
>JAAVCP010000081.1 GCA_014802265.1 Bacteroides sp.
AAAAAAGACAGTCGCAGCTAAAAAGAGGAATGTCAAAGTTGACGCAATGGGTCAGCTCCATGTGCATAGCTCTTTCAACAACATTATCGTTTGCCTTGCCAACAGCGAGGGTCAGGTGATATCCTGGAGCTCAGCAGGCAAGATGGGCTTCAGAGGGAGCAAGAAAAACACACCCTATGCCGCCCAGATGGCAGCGCAGGATTGTGCCAAGGTCGCTTACGATCTCGGCCTGCGCAAAGTGAAAGCCTATGTAAAAGGCCCGGGCAATGGCCGTGAATCAGCAATCCGTACCGTCCACGGCGCCGGAATTGAGGTGATAGAAATCGTAGATGTCACTCCGCTTCCGCACAATGGGTGTCGTCCTCCAAAAAGAAGAAGAGTATAATAACAGCCCGGTTATGCCAGCCTCTGAATGCGAAAAGACTGCCCCAGCATCTTTCTCTCGGCAGTCGCGGCTGCGCTAAGGAGGCGAGGCAATGGCCCCACTTTAATTAAACAAATAAAACAATGGCAAGATATACAGGCCCAAAGACAAAAATCGCCCGCAAATTCGGCGAGGCTATCTACGGTGAAGACAAGGTTCTGGCTAAGAAGAACTATCCACCGGGACAGCACGGTGCCAACCGCAGAAGAAAGACTTCGGAATATGGCACACAGTTGAAAGAAAAACAGAAAGCAAAATATACTTACGGCGTCCTCGAGCGTCAGTTCCGCAATCTCTTTGAGAAGGCAGCCCGCACAAAGGGTATCACCGGCGACGGGCTTCTCCAGTTGCTCGAGAGCCGTCTTGACAATGTGGTGTATCGCCTTGGCATCGCTCCGAGCCGCCCCGCTGCCCGTCAGCTCGTGCTCCACAAGCACATCACAGTCAACGGCGACGTTGTCAACATTCCTTCCTATCACGTAAAGCCCGGTGACATTGTGGCTGTGCGTGAGAAATCAAAGAGCCTTGAGGTGATTGCCGACGCTCTTGCCGGCTTCAACCACAGCAAGTACCCCTGGATTGAATGGGACAATAGCGTAAAAGGTGGTAAGTTCCTGCATGTGCCTCAGCGTGAGGATATCCCTGAGACAATTAAGGAGCAGTTGATCGTTGAGTTGTATTCTAAATAATAAACAATAGAAACCCATGCCAATATTAGCATTTCAGAAACCCGATAAAGTCATCATGCTTGAGGCGGATAATTCGTACGGAAAGTTCGAATTCAGGCCGCTCGAACCGGGCTATGGCCAGACCATAGGCAACGCATTGCGTAGAATCTTGCTTTCTTCGCTCGGCGGATTTGCTATTTGCTCCATCCGCATTGATGGGGTGGCCCACGAGTTAGACACCATTCCCGGAGTGAAGCAGGATGTCACCAACATCATCCTGAATCTCAAACAGGTAAGATTCAAGCAGCTGACTGAAGACCACGAAACTGAAAAGGCAGTGGTCAATGTGTCGGGCATGGAGGTGTTTAAGGCAGGTGATTTGGGAAAAGTTCTTTCCGGTTTTGAGGTGTTGAACCCCGACCTGGAGATATGCCATCTTGATCCGGCAGCAAGTTTCCAGCTGGAGTTTACCATCAACAAGGGTCGTGGCTGGATTCCCGCTGACGAAAATCGCGAGATTCTCGGCGACACCGATCCAAGCGTGATCGCTATCGACTCTATCTACACCCCCATCAAGAATGTGAAATATTCTGTGGAGAACTATCGTGTGGAGCAGAAGACCGACTATGAGAAGCTGATTCTTGAGGTGAAGACCGATGGCTCTATCCAGCCGAAGGACGCACTCAAGGAGGCTGCCAAGATTCTGATTCACCACTTCATGCTCTTCAGCGACGAGAAAATCGCCCTGGAGACTCCTAAGGAGAACGATGTGGATGAGTTTGATGAGGAAGTGCTTCACATGCGTCAACTTCTCAAGAGCAAGCTGACCGACATGGATCTCTCCGTACGTGCCCTCAACTGCCTTAAGAGTGCAGAAGTGGAGACTCTTGGAGAGCTCGTGGTGTTCAACAAGAATGACCTTCTCAAATTCCGCAACTTCGGCAGGAAGTCGCTCACCGAGCTTGATGAGCTTCTTGCCAGCCTTAACCTATCTTTTGGGATGGATATTTCAAAATATAAATTAGATAAAGAATAAACAACGATGAGACACAATAGAAAATTCAACCACCTCAGTCGTAAGAAAGCTCATCGCGACGCGTTGCTTTCTAACCTGACCATCTCTCTTATCATGCATAAGAGAATCTTCACGACTCTGGCAAAGGCAAAAGCACTCCGTGTGTATTGTGAGCCTCTTATCACGAGGTCTAAGAAAGACGACATGGCTAACCGTCGCCTCGTCTTCAGCCACCTTCAGAATAAGGAGGCTATTAAAGAACTTTTCGGCGTGGTTGCTGAAAAGGTTGCAGATCGTCCGGGCGGCTACACTCGTATCCTCAAGACCGGTCACCGCCTCGGCGACAACGCCGAGATGGCAATGATCGAGCTTGTTGACTTCAATGAGAACATGCTCGGCGAGGCAGGTGCTAAGAAAGAGAAATCCACTCGCCGCAGCCGCCGCAAAAAGAGCAGTGCGGCAGAGGCTCCTGCAGCAGCTCCCGTTGCTGAGACTCCCAAAGCTGAATAATCTTAGCCATATTTTTTTACAGACACGGCTGATCCCCTCCGGGGTCAGCCGTGTTTATGTTTAAGGGCAGTATTTCAATAATTCTGCCTCGAAATGCGTTATTATAGCAGGTGGACTTCACCATACTGCACTCTAATCTCGTGAAAGAACTTAATCTCAACTAAAGTGTGAATATTCCTGAAACCATAAGTCTCAGCAGCTGGCTGGTGATTCTTCTAATTGCGTTATATGTGGCGATGATTGTGTCGTCGGTGGTAGTAGTGCTCAAAGAGAACCGTAATCCGATTCGTGCCTTGTCGTGGGTGGTTGCCCTGATTTTTCTACCCGGGGTCGGACTGGTGTTTTATCTCTTTTTCGGCAGGAGCCTGAAAGGGCTCACTATGATTTCACGCCACAACAAAAGGAAGCTGATGCACCGTCACACCCCGAAGCGCGTCGACATTGCCGAACTGGAGCTTGACAACGGAATCAGAAATCTCGTAAAGCTTGCACATAACCTTAGTGGCGGACCTCTGACTGTCAACAATGAAATAGATATTTTCACTGACGGACTGTCAAAATTTGATTCTCTCAAGAGCGATCTTAAAAACGCCCGCAAGTCAATCCTGCTGCAATATTATATTTTTCTTGATGACTCTATCGGGAATGAAGTGGCTGACATTCTGATTGACCGTGCCCAAAATGGTGTGGCTGTAAAAGTGATATATGACCATGTGGGGAGTTTTTCTGCCAAAAAGAGTTTTTTTAAGCGTATGGAGGCAGCCGGGGTGGAGACCCATCCCTTCTTCAGGGTAAATTTCCCACAGCTTGCCAACCGCATAAATTGGCGCAATCACCGGAAGATAGTGGTGATTGACGGCGAAATCGGTTATATCGGAGGGATGAATGTGGCTGACAGATATATAGACGGGCTTCAGAACGGTGACGTTTGGCGCGATACTCATTTCCGCGTAAAAGGTGATATCGTTGAGTCGTTGCTCTACTCTTTTGCGATTGACTGGAATTTCCTTAAAAAGAAGCAATATATCCCTCATATTGAGCCTGTGCATGGGGTTACTCGTAATTCCACCGGCGTGCAGCTTGTGACGAGCGGTCCCATAGATCGCTGGAACAATCTGAGCCTGGTGTTTCTGAAGGCAATTCTGTCGGCGCGTAAGTCGGTCTATATACAGACACCTTATTTTCTCCCTACTGATGCGCTTATGAATGCACTTCAGGCGGCAGCCCTGTCGAAGATAGATGTCAGGATAATGATGCCGGAGAAAACCGACAGTGCCCTCCTGCATTATGCCTCGTTTTCATACGTCACGCAATGTCTGAAGGCGGGGATAAAAGTGTATCTCTATACCCCCGGAATGCTCCATGCAAAGGCAATGATAATCGATGACACCCTCGTCACTGCCGGCTCCACTAATTTCGATTTCCGGAGTTTTGAAAACAATTTTGAGTGTAACCTTCTTATCTATGACGCTCCCATAAATGCCAAGATGCGGGAAATCTTCTTTGACGACCTGAAACGCTGTCGCAAGGTCACTCTTGAGCAGTGGCGTAAGCGTCCGTTGTCACAGCGTTTGCTGGAATCACTTCTGCGTCCTATATCCCCCTTGCTGTGAGAGCCATTCATGAGCCGTCTGTTCGAGTTCAGCATACCATTCCTCGCCGAATTGACGAATCAGTGGCTCTTTGAGAAACTCGTATGCCCTGACACCCATTTTCCTTCCGAGCACCTCTGCACACTTGCATATTTTCCATTTATGGACGTTTACAGCCGTCATGTTGCCATATTTCTTGAGCCTTACCGGATAGAGATGACATGAAGAGGGTTTCAGTTGCGGCAGTTTCCCTTCACGGTAGGCTTTCTCAAGGGCACAAAGGCATTTCCCCCCGTCGGCATAGGTAGTGTATACGCAGTCTTTCCCCTCAACAATCTGTGTCACAAGGTCACCGTCAGGGTCAATATAGCTTGCCCCTTCCTCCCGGATTATTTTTTGTGCGGCAGGATTGAGAAGGGGTAATATCTTGTCAAGATGTTTTTCAATCTCTTCTTTTTCCGATTCCAAGAGCGGTGCGCCTGCATCGCCATCGATGCAGCATTCTCCAAGGCATGTGTCGAGGTCGCATACGAAGAAGCGTTCCAGGAGATCGAGAGAAACCAAAGTGTCTTTTATCAGAAGCATGTTTGCGGTTGTTTACAGATTAATATGAGTTGTCCACATGTAAGCAGCTTATGCAGAACATAAAAGAAGAAAGTGGTCGGATTTCCCAATCAAACCACTTTTCCTTTTTGCTTAACTAAACAAATTCTTACATGTTAGGATTGCAGAAGTTTAATCTGCGCTACAAAGTTACACATTATTTATGAAATTGTTCACCAATATTATGTTAATAAGTATTAAAAAGCGATTTACCTTTGATGATGATACGGTATAGGATAACTTATCATGCAGATTAACAGCTCTATAGCTCTGCTAAGATTAAGATAGTGAGTCTGCAAGAATTTTTATTCCCTGGGCAATCAGTTCCTCACATGATTTGCCACACTTCTCCTTAAGATCGCGGCATGTGATGCAGCCGCCGAAAGGTGAGGAGAATTCGGTTAGGAGTCTCTTGGTAGCGGGCATGGCTTTCTTTTTGCCGTCGCCTGAAGGGTCGTTGGTTATAAGTCCCTCCACAATGGCGATTCCGTTTGCCACTCCGCAGATTTCACCGAGGGTTACTCCGCCCCCGAGAGAGGCAGATATTTTAGCAGAAGTGTCGTCATCAAGTCCGGTGACATCGGTAAATGCCATCACCACCGACTGTGCGCAGTTATATCCCTGCTTACGAAGAGTGAGTCCTTTTTCTATGCGTTGTTCGGTTGTCATTGTCATTTTGAGGTTAAAGGGTTTATGTGCTAATATATAAAAGCGTAAATTTGTGACAGCCACAGATTTACGCTCGAAATGCAGTATCTCCATAGGGAGTCGAACCCTAATCGTCGGAACCGGAATCCGATATTCTATCCATTGAACTATGGAGACAAATTCAAATTGTTTGCAAAGTTAATTATTTTTTGCGAACTTTGCAACTCTCTCAATTAAAGATTAATTAATCTTTAATCTTTTATCATTAATCATTAATTAAAAAGTTTCATAATGGATGTCAAGATAGAAGAAGGGTGGAAACGTGCCCTCGCAGATGAATTTGAAAAACCATATTTTGCCACCCTCACCGACAGGGTGCGCCGCGACTATGCCGATCCGACGATCAAGGTTTATCCTCCGGGCAGGTCGATCTTCGCTGCCTTTGATGCTTCTCCATTCGATGCCACCAAGGTGGTTATAATAGGGCAGGATCCATATCATGGACCGGGGCAGGCAAACGGTCTATGCTTCTCGGTGGCTCCCGGGGTTCAGTTGCCCCCTTCGCTCATAAATATATTTAAGGAAGTTAGCGACGATACGGGGGCACCGATGCCGTCAGACGGCGACCTTTCACGATGGGCATGCCAGGGGGTATTGCTGCTTAACTCATCGCTCACCGTCAGGGAGCATCAGCCGAAGTCACACTCCGGCATAGGCTGGGAGACGTTTACCGATGCTGCCGTGGCACGTCTTGCTGCCGAGAAAGAGAATCTTGTGTTTATGCTTTGGGGTTCTGACGCTATCCGTAAGGGTGCGCATATCGACCGTAACCGACATCTGGTACTTACGTCGCCCCACCCGTCGCCGCTATCTGCTTACCGTGGTTTCTTCGGGAACCACCATTTCTCACAGGCAAACGCCTACCTTGCCGCACATGGCAAGACCCCGATTGTCTGGTAAAGTCAAAAATTATATTCTTCACTTTCATTTAAGCATAAAATATGAATCGGCATAATTTGGTCAATATTATCATAATATTGGCAGCAATAATCGCGTCTGTTAACTCCTATGGTGTTGTGAATACTTCTACGGCGATATTCGACCGCAATGTACGCACCCTGAAGGTGACTAATCCCGACAACTTCATGGCTCCTGCCGTGATACGCCTCGGCACCTCAGACCGTATCTTTATCAACTTCGACATCATAGGTGACTCTCACGACTATCTGCGTTATAAGCTGATTCACTGCAATGCCGACTGGCAGCCGTCGCGACTGTTGGAGTCAGAATATGTTGACGGTTTTAATGAGGCGGAATTGACTGATTATGCCTATTCCTCCAATACATTCGTGCATTACGTCAACTACAACATCGAGATTCCGAATCCTGATCTGCGCATAATGGAGAGCGGTAATTATGTCTTGCAGGTCTATCCTGAGGGACAACCGGAGGAATTACTGCTTCAGGCACGTTTTTCGGTGACGGAAAACAGTATGCCAGCGGCAGGAAGCGTTACCACCCGCACCGACATGGGGGTTAACACTGAATATCAGCAGCTCTCCATAGCCATAGACGCTGCCGGGGGACGCTATAACCCGTATCAGGATTTTGTGGTGACAGTGATGCAGAATAATCGCCCGGAGACAATGCGCACCCTTCAGCATCCGTTGCGCGTAGACGGCTCCACTATTATTTTCGAGCATGACCCGACGCTTGTATATCCTGCCGGCGATGAATACCGACGCTTTGAGACAGTGCGTGCCGACTATGCAGGCATGCATGTGGACTCAGTGAAATTCGGAGGTAGCAACTGGCATGCATGGCTTACGCCTGACACCCCCCGCGCCGGGCGTGACTATTCTTATGACAGAACACAGCACGGGCGTTTCATGATTGATGAATATAATTCTACCGATCCTGATCTCGGTGCGGATTATATCACGGTCCATTTCACCCTTGATTCCCCGGAGATTGTGGGGGGTGATGTCTACATCAGTGGTGACCTGACCCTTAATAATCTCTCTGACTCCAACCGAATGCGCTATGACTATAATACTAAGCTTTACACGGCAGAGATTCCACTGAAGCAAGGCAGTTATAACTATCAGTATGTGGTTGTGCCGCATAGGGGCGGTTATCCTGATCCGTCGCCCATAGATGGCAACAAATATGAAACCAACAACGAATATCTGGTACAAGTGTTTTTACGTCTTCCCGGTTCACGTGCCGACCGCCTTGTGGGTTGCACTGTCTTATAAAGTTTATATTATGAAATCATATAAGCTTAATGTCGGTATAATCCTGAGCATTGCAGCCGGGCTGCTTACAATAATGCTTCCCGCTTGTCGCGATGGGGGATATTCTGCTGAACTGACGGCAATCGACTCACTGCTCCAGACTGACCCTGATTCCGCATGGCAGCGGCTGTGCAACTATGATACCTTACTATTGCGCAGCGATAATGACAGGTATTATTATGCACTGCTTTCCGCAGAGTCCAATGATAAGACCTTCCATGAGGATACTGCCGAGAATGCCATAAGCGAAGCAGCGGCATATTTTGTCCGTAAAAATGATAAACGGAAGGCAATGCGCTCAATGTTTTATAAGGGTATAGCCTATCAAAATTCGAGTAATTATGGTCCGGCAATAATAACCTTGCTCAAAAGCATTGAGATGTCTGACACTGCGGAGCATTTTTACCGAGGCAAGATTTATAATGCCATAAGTGAAATCTATAAGGAAGTCAGTGACGCGCCTCAGGAGCTGGAATACGCCCGGCTTTCATTGGAAGAGTATCAGAAGCTCGATTCCCTCGTCTTTATTGAGGACTTACAGCTTGCAGTTGGATATGCCTTGTGCCGGAATAATAGATTTGAGGAGGGTATCAATAAGATGCAGCAGGTCTATAAAGCTGCTGAAAAACGAGGTGATGATGAAATGACAGAAGCTGCCCTGATATATATGGCGTTAGGTTATCTATGGGAGGAAGATAATAAGAGAGCAAAGGATTGTTTGTCATTCTTATATAATAATAAGTTCCTAAGTGGCGAATATATTTTCTTATACCTTAATAGTATGATATATACCGGCTCTCCTTCTGATAGTATAGAGATGGTAAAAAATATTCTGTCTGATGAGTTAGACATGCAAGAGAATTTATATCGATATTATGCCTATAGAGGAAATTATAAAGAGGCATATCTTGCAGCGACAAGAGCATTGCGGCAAAATGATTCTGTAATCGAAGAGATAGTTCATAGTAATGTAAGCCGTGAGGTTAAAAAGTATATGGATGAAAAACAAAATAAAGCGAATTTAAAGATTAGACGACTAAACGGAATAATACTTTGGGTAATTATCTCCGTGATTTTGCTAATATGCTTAATTCTTGCTCTTATATGGGTTTATTCAGTTTCAAAAAAGAAAAAAGAGAAGGATCTTTTATATTCATTGGAGATTCTTACTAAAGAGAAGTCTGAGATTATAGAGCACTTTAATAAACTAATATCAGACAAAGAAATTCTAGCTAAGGAGAAGTCAGAGATTATTAAACGTATCGACGATCTCAGTACGGAGAATGAGAATCTGATCAAGGAGAAGTCAGAGATTGTAAATCGTGTTGACAAACTAACCACTGATAATAAACATCTGTCAGAAGAAAATGACATTCTGAAGAGTGAACAGATTATCCATAGTAATGAGATGCGGGGTCTTAAAAAGAAAACGAAAAATTTTGAATCAGACTTAATTTCAAAACTATTTGGTGAACTTGATTCTTTGCATGCACATTATTATCTCCATGGCAACTCCGAAAAAGGAAAAACTATCCTTCTAAATCAACTCTCGGAGCAAATAATGCTTTTACGGGAAGACAAGAAAATTCTGCTGAATATGGAAGGTTATATCAATAATATTTCAGACGGCTTGCTTGATGACGTCTATGAGCACGCGAGGCTAAATGTTCATCAAAGGCGTTTGGTGGCTTTGCTTTGCATAGGTTTCTCAAAGGAGGCAGTATGTCAGGTAATGGGTATTGAGATGTCAAGCTTTTATACACGCATGAATAGATTGACAAAGAGAATAGAAGGTTGTGAGTCTTCCCGAAAGAACGAGCTTCTTGCACTGATAGGGCGCGAAAAGAGCTAAAATACTTTCCTTTTAGGGTATTTTTACTTTCGGTTAAGCCATATTTTCATGGAAAATGTGGCTTATTTTTAGTATATTTTAATGATAACGTATTATATTATAGTTATTTATTCTTCAGAACTACCCGAAAGTAGCTAAATTTGGAGTCTAATGCTCTTAATCTTAATTTTGCACCCAAAACCTTAAAAACGCAATTAACCCTAAAATGAATTTAATATGAAAATTGCAAAGAAACTTATGATGGCATTGATACTTCTGTCTGCTGTCTTCTGCTTCGGCTATGCCCAGTCAACCAATCAACCTTCTACAAATCGAGATAGATTTCTGCTACTATCGAAACTGGAGCAGAATTCTATGGTGAATATAGTCTCCATGTTTGATATTCATCATTGACGTTGATTAATTGTAAGTTATTTTTATTATCTTTGCACCTGTAAGTAATTCCATATTTTTAATACAGGTAATCATTTATCGTAACTATAATAAATTTTAGTATGAAGAAATTATTATTTTCTATTTTTGCCACCTCGCTGTTGGTGACAGGTGGAATGTTATCCGGATGTACGTCTGACATGGCAGGGGATATTGAGAAACCGGAGGAAATCATCGATGACAACAGTGGGAAAGAAGTCTCCGAAGAGAGGGAATTCAAGGAGAGGAGGAGCATCGAGCTGACTGAGCAGACACGTGCTGTGGCAGCCGACCTGGAAGGATTCTATACCAACTTCACAGTAGACATGGCGAGGTACGCCGACAAACACCCGGAGGAAGTGAGCGACGGCAATATCGTCGTCTCCCCCTTGTCGATGGCAATGCTTATGGCCATGGTGGCAAACGGTGTGCATGAGGAGGACCGCCAGGCATTCACCGACTATCTCGGCACAACAGATGTGGAAAACCTCAATGCTGTCTGCCGACTCCTAATAGAAGCGTTGCCGGAGGCTGACAACCTTGCCAGACTTGCGCTTGCAAACTCCGTATGGGTAAACACCCTCACAGGAACCAAACTTACCGAGGATTTTGCCTCCGTGCTGAGGGACAGATACGCAGCTGACATCCGGTATGAGGACTTCTCCGGTAAAACAACCCTGGAGGCTATCAACGACTGGTGCAGCGACAAGACCTGTGGACTTATACCGAATTTTCTCAAGCAATCTCCCGAGGGAGCTGCCATGCTTTTAAGTGCCATGTACTTTCAGGATGTTTGGAAAAAAGAGATTTTCAGTGGAGAGAGGATACATGACGGTCTGTTCCATGGGAAGGTAGGAGACAGTAGCGTTGACATGATGGAGTCAGGCATATATACTGCCCCCCACTCCCACAATGACGACTTCGAGTTCTTCACCGTGCCCTTCGGTAACGAGGCATTCCAACTGGAGATCATTCTTCCGGTAGAGGGACACCAGGACATTGAGCTGACAGAGGATATAATTAATGTGCTTGCAAATGACGCTACACGGACCGACATGGTGGTCACACTGCCCAAATTTAGGGTTGACGGCCACTATAACGTATCCTCTATGCTGGCAGCAACGGGAAGACCACAGCTCACCGAGGTATGTATGGATATTATGGAGGAGTGTCCTCTCCAAGGTGGCATACTGTATGAGCACGCTACCTCATTTTCTGTTGATGAGAAGGGGGCGGAGGCTGTAGCGATCTCAAGCGGTAACCTCGTTGGCTTTGGATCCAATGACGATGACTATGCTCCCCTTCAGATTAAGGTTGACCGCCCCTTCTGGTTCTTTATAAGAGAGTTTAGTACAGGCGCATGTATTCTCTCAGGGCGTATCGTCAACCTATAATAAACCTCTCAGGAAAGAATGAACTTCTTGCACTGATAGGGCGCGAAAAGGGCTAAAAATACCTTCCTGTTAGGGTATTTTTACTTTCGGTTAAGCCGCATTTTCATTGAAAATGCGGCTTAGTTTTAATGATAATATCTTTTTCTGCAACAACTTATGCCTTAATTTACCCGAAAGTAATTGAATTTGGACTCTAATACCTATTGTCTTAACTTTGCAACAAAAGTTTTATAACATAATTAACCTTAAAATGAATTTTGATATGAAAGTTGCAAAGAAACTTGTGATGGCACTGATGCTTCTGTCCGCTGTCTTCTGCTTAGGGTATGCTCAGTCAAGTAACCAACCATCTATGGATCGAGGTAGATTGGTAAAAGATGATATGTCATTCATAAGTGAAGACAAAGTCTGGGAATATGCATGGACTGATTATCCATATTCAGATTTTTCGATACTCTATCATATGAAATTTGACGGGAGTGTGGAGGTCAACGGTCATACATACTCAAAGTTTGTCAACTATGAGGCAATCAAATATGCTGATGGTCTTGGGGGTGAGGGGATAGCCTTACCGGAAGAAGATCTCTATGCCCCCTCGTATTATAGGGAGGAGGGTGAGACCGTATACATGCTCATGAAAGATGGTAGAGCTGCAATAGGGGAGATAGTTGATTCTCCTGGCTACTCGGAGGCGGTGATGATGGATTTTTCTCTGCAGGACGGGGACGTTTTCCCGAAAGGGTGTTTTGTTGAGGAAGACGAAACAGAATCCCTTTATGTGCGTTACGTGGAGTCGGACAACACTGTGGCTGAGCCTGCGAGAAGGTACTTTAGCCTATACTCAGTTTGGGAAGATGGGGTTGAGTCAATGCTTAACCCTGTCTTTGGGGAGGGGCTTGGACTTATAACCGGTATACTCCCGGATATTGACCTGTATTGGACCTCCGGTATGTACGAGTCATTACTTCTTAGAGTAATGCAAGGTGAGGAGATTATCTACCAGAATCCTACATATGATCACCTTCAGAATTGGACTCCTAATTCTGTTGAGTCTGTTGGTAGTGGTTTACCGGAGCCGGAGCTGAGAAATGGAATGGTTTGCCTTGAGGGAGAGGTTGTAACTGTCTTTGACGTTGCCGGGCGCAAGGTTGCAGAGGGGTTGAATAGGGTCTTTGTAAACAATCTGCCTCATGGGACGTACATAGTACATGCCGGAGTGAGCACACTGAAAATTCTCATAAAGTAGGAGATAAGAAGACGTAACCACATAATTACATAAAATAGATAACTTATGTAATTATGTGGTTACGTCTTTACTATCAAGGAGCCGCGCCGACTGAAGATTCAGTCGGCGCGGCTTTCTGGTATTGGGTAATTAATTGGAATCAGGGCTGAGCGAGGATCAGAGCAGAGTAGGGGGCGAGAGTTATTTTGCCTCCCTTGGTTGTGCCAAGGGAACCATCGTGCTGCAACTTGCCGTCTTGAGCCACAATTTTCCAGTTACCTTTCTTTATGTTGACCGCCTGCGGCTCGGAAGCACCGTTAAACACCACCTTGATCTCCTTCCATTCGTCGCCGTTGGCGTTGTCTTTGAGAGAATAAGAGATAAGATTAGGAGTCTTTGAAGAATCAATCTTATCAAACACGAGGTGCTTCGCAATCTGGTCGGCAGATGTCATGCGGAAAGCCGGGTGAGCCTTGCGGAGGGCGATAAGCTCCTTATAGTAATCAAACTGATCGCGATATTTTGACTTGTTTTCCCAGTCGATAGCGTTGATCGAGTCAGGACTCTTGTAAGAATTGTGTACTCCCTTCTTGTCGCGGAACACCTCTTCACCGGCAAACATAAACGGAGTGCCCTGTGAGGTGAACACTATGGTCTGCGCCAACTTCGCGGCGTCGAGCATATTCTTCTCCGGCTCACCCTCCATTGATTTGCGGAGCTTGTCGGTGAGGGTAAGATCATCGTGGCAAGAGACATAGTTTACAATCATCTCAGGCGACGAGGCGTATGCAAACTTAGAATTGTTGCCTTTTGAATAGTCAACCTGTGGGTGAGGGGTGGCAGCCACGATACCGATTTTTACCGTTTCCTCGTTGCCGGGTTTCCCGGTGGCGAACCCACGGTCGGCAGCATTGGTATAGTGACCCTTCACGGCATCGCGTAGGTCATCGGAAAAGACGGCTATGTCGGTCATCTTGCTTACATTCTCCTTCAGTGCGCGGCGGTCAACGGCAAGCGGAGAGTCGCCTGCGGTCCAACCCTCACCGTAAACGAAAATAGAGGGGTTGATCTTCTTCAGTTCCTGAGCCACCTGGTTCATGGTCTCAGTGTCGTGAATAGCCATGAGGTCAAAGCGGAAGCCGTCAATGTGGTACTCGTCAGCCCAATATTTTGTGGAGTTGATTATATAGTCGCGCATCTGCCTGAGGTCGGAGGCAGTCTCGTTGCCACATCCCGAGGCATCAGAATAGCGTCCGTCGTCCCAATGGCGGTGATAATACCCCGGGGCGGTAAGTTCAAAGTTAGACTCATCGTTCTGTGCCGTGTGGTTATACACCACATCCATGATCACACCTATCCCGGCATCATGCAGGGCTTTCACCATCTCCTTCATCTCGCGTACACGTGTGGCAGGGTCAGAGGGGTTGGTAGAGTAGGAGCCTTCAGGGGCATTATAATTCAGTGGGTCATAACCCCAGTTGTAGGTATTATCCTGGAGGTTCATCTCATCGACCGAGTTATAGTCATAAGATGGGAGGATATGCACATGGGTCACCCCAAGTTCCTTCAGATGATCAATGCCGGTCTTCTCACCAAGAGGGGTGAGGGTGCCTTCCTCGGTTAAGGCAAGGAATTTCCCCTTGTTTGCGATTCCGGAAGAGGGATGCATCGACATGTCGCGGTGGTGCATCTCATATACGATCACATCAGAAAAATTCTTTACCTCGGGACCCTTGTCTGCGTTCCAGCCTTCGGGGTTGGTGGTAGAGAAATCGATGATTGCGGCACGGTTGCCGTTTACGCCTACAGCCTTTGCCCACACGCCGGGCGTCTCATCAAGCCATTTGCCATTATGGTTGATTTGGAAAGTATAAAACTTGCCATAAAGTTTCTGCGGTACGGAAGCCACCCATGTGCCGTTTTTGTCAGGTTTCATGGAGAGCACCTGATAAGGTTTGCCGGTGTGACCATTGTCATATAGGTTTACGCGCACCTCCTTAGCCTTTGGACTCCAAAGTCGGAAATGAGTGCCGGAGGCATCTACTGTCAGTTCGAGGTCATCCCCGTTGTAGGTTGGATATTCTACGAACTGAGCGTCAAATTTACTTTGTGCCGAGGCAACCGGGGAGGTGCATAGCAACGCACCTGCCGACAGAAAGGCTGCTGTCATGATTTTGGTTATTCCTGTAATTTCCATGAATTAAAAAATGTGTAAGAATTATTTAGCGGCTGTTGCCGAAGCTGATGTCTGGGGTTATAGTTTATTAAATTAAATCAGTGCGAAATTAGTAAATCTGGAGATGAAATGCAAGAGAATAAGTGTTAACGGATAATAAAATATGATAAATAGGGGAGTGGAGTGAACCGACAGCGGTGTCAGTGTGTTATAAAGACAAACGGGAACGAAACCGGACGGGTCAAGGTTAAGAAAAGGAATGACACGAAAAAGGAAGAGAGCTTCTTCCGGTCCCGTTAAAAGGAAACCTATGAGGGCCCTGGGCCCACTATATATCTTAAATGAAAAACACACAATAAATTGAAGCGGCGATGTGGTCGGCATCTTTATCAGATGCCCGCAGAGCATCTCAAAAGGAAGTTTGACGTATCTCCTGTGGCACGAAGCGGCATGTAGACTTATCAACGGAATTGGAAAGATCGGGCGGAACCATAGTTCTTCACACACCATCGCAGATTATCGAGAACAAACATGGCGACCAAGGAGGGTCGCCTTTTTTGTGCCGTGATTAATGGAGGTTTTTGGCTTTTTGTTTGGTGGGGTGGAAAAGATTTTGTAATTTTGCGGTGCTTTTCGCGAAAAGTAGGGGAGGGGGAGAGTCCCGGCTCCGGTCAGCTTTTCTGAGAAAAGCACCAATTAACTTTTTTTAATTAGTAATTGGTGATTAGCGGTTGGTAATTAGAGGAAAATGTGAATGCCGTCTTGGTTATTTTTATTCCTGATTACTTATTTCTAATTTCTGATTACATAAAAGACTCTCAAAAATCATGCATCTTTCAACAGAAGAAAAACAGCAGCTTTTCGAAACCTACGGCAACGGTAAGACTGACACCGGTAGCCCTGAAAGCCAGATCGCACTCTTCTCAGTGCGTATCAAACACCTCACTGAGCACCTTAAGAGCAATCACAAGGACCACGCTACAGAGCGTGCCCTGAAGATGCTCGTAGGTCAGCGCCGTTCACTCCTTGACTATCTCATGCGCAAGGACATCAACCGCTACCGTGCCATCATCGCTAAGAAGGAACTCGGTATCCGTAAGTAATCGCAAGCTGAATCCAAATCGGTAAATCTACATAAATCCCTCTGATCCGAATGAATCAGAGGGATTTATTATTTCGAAATATTATATTAATGTCTTATGTGGGTCATCTCTCGATTAAGATGAATTGGGAGATTATTTCAGACGATATGTTGGATTGAAGCTTCAATCAGTTGCTATATTGTGTAGTGAGGGAAGTGGAATATCTAATATGGTGGCAATTCCCTCGTCGGGAAAACCAAGTGTACGCATACGAAGGATATTATGCCTGATCATTTCGCGTTTCCCTTCCTCTATTCCTTGGGCGCGACCTTCCTTGAAGCCCTCGTATCAAAATATGAAGTGAACCATAGGTTCACTCACAGAACGAAAGAGAGCTGTAATACGGGATGTGGCTATTTGCCGGAAAGCAGATAATCAAGAGAGAGTATGATAACAGGGATGGATAGTAAAATTTGATACATCCATGTTGTAAAAGATCATGATTTCAGCCAAATAAATAGATCTTTACTCCTCAGGCGGGGTAAAAACCTATTTATTTTTTATATCATCCAAATCTCTGAATAAGAGATTTGAAACTTGCCGCAAAATTATATAATATATTTTAAATTAGCAAATTCCATTATAAAAAATTTCCTCTAAAGAAGTCAGAAATCTGTAATTTGAGAAATTTTGTTTAGCAATCATGATTTTTTAATTCTTATAAGTTATTGATAATTAATATTTAACGCATTATCCAAATCTCTTATTCAGAGAAATAAAGGTACGCATTGTGTCCGGACATTTCGGGTAGAGATATGTAACTATCGAAATATTAATGACTTGTGTGGATCCTCTCTCTTAAAGGAGACTATACTATAAGCCATTGACAAAAATATGCGATTTAAATGAATTAGCATCTCAAATCTCTACCTAATAATACGCTATCTGTTTCAATATGATATCTGTATCTAACATGAAATATAAATTATTGCTTCTGCCTATATTGGCATTCCTTTTTTGTCTGCCGGCAAGAGGACAAGATGTCGCGCTCAAAACAAATCTTGTCAGCGATGCCTTTCTAAATCCCAATTTGGGTGTTGAGTTCGGGCTTGCGCCAAAATGGAGTCTTGATGTGTCGGGACAGTTTAACCTTTGGACTGTAGATGATCGCAAATGGCGTCATTGGCTTGTACAGCCCGAGGTAAGATACTGGTTTTGCCAGAGATTTTCAGGTCATTTTGTTGGGTTACACGCCTTGGGAGGAGAGTATAACTGGGGAAATCTTAACTTAGATTTCAAATTCCTTGGCACAGATTTTTCTATGCTTAAGGATTCCCGGGCAGAGGGATGGTATGTTGGCGCAGGAGTCGCCTACGGATATGCATGGATTCTCAACCGTCGCTGGACAATTGAGGCGGAAATTGGAGTGGGTTGGGTATATACCCGTTATGACCGCTATCCATGTGCAGTGTGCGGCACCAAGCTTGACGACAATAAGCCACACAACTACTTCGGACCTACAAAAGCTGCCGTCAACTTAGTATATGTATTTTGATATTCAACGCGCAACACCCAATATACCATTATGAAGAAATTTGCTTATAAATATATATCAGTGGCAGTAATTGCAGGGTGTTCCCTCGTGTTACCTGCTCAGGGGAAAAATAAGGGGAACATCTTGCCTGAGATTGATATACGCAACCTTGCAATTGATCAGCATGACGACGAGGTGGCACTCAGTTTCCTCATTGACGCTACAAATCTACGTCCCGGGAAAGACCGTGAATATACCATAACTCCTACTATTTTTAATCCCGACCATACTGACTCTATTGAGTTTGATCCTGTCACAGTGGCAGGGCGTAACCTCTATTTCTTTCACGAGCGCAACAATCACTTGGCATTCGATCAGATTTATCGTGCTGGAAAAGTTGACACCATAAGCTATTCATACCGTGCGGCTACTCCGGAATGGATAGACACGTCTGAAATAGTGCTTGCGATGAGAATGCGCAACTGCTGCGACTACACTACGCTTCCCTCCATACCCGTTGGCAACGTGGAGAAACCGGAGATGAAAGTAATAATCGACTACGGTAATCCTAAAAACGTGGCAGCAACCCTCCCGGTCAAGACACGCACTATAGACGGAAGAGCATATATCAATTTCCCTGTTAACCGCACTGAGCTTTATCCCGACTACATGAACAACCCAGCCGAGCTGCGTAAAATCATAGGCACCATCGACTCGGTTAAGCTTGATAATGATATCATAGTTGACTCTCTGTTTATCAAGGGATATGCCTCGCCCGAAGGCTCATACGAAAACAATGTGCGCCTTGCGAAAGGAAGAACGGAGACCCTAAAAGATTATGTGGAGCAGATGTATTCCTTCCCGAAAGGCTTTATCAGGACTTCTTATGAACCGGAAGACTGGGCTGGACTGCGTGAATATGTCTACAACTCCAATATCCGCAATCGTGATGGTATACTTGAGATAATCGACGGAGACCTTCTTCCTGATCCGAAGAACTCCGCTATTCAGAAGAAATATCCTGTGGAGTATGCTTTCCTTCTTAAAAATGTCTATCCGGAACTGCGTCATTCCGATTATTCTATCTACTATACAATCCGCACGTTTACAGATCCGAAGGAGATCATAGAGTTGACCAAGACAGCCCCCGGAAAACTTAGTGAGGAAGAGGTTGCGTTTGCTCTGTCCGCTCTTACCCCCGGTTCTGCTGAGTATTTTGATTTCTGCGAGACGGCAGCCCGACTCTTCCCTCATAGTGAAGTGTTGAATCTTGACGCTGCCAACGCTGCCATTGAGAGGGAAGACTATAAGGGTGCTGAAAGATATCTTGACCGTGCCGGCAACAGTGCGAGAGTTGTCTACACACGTGGCGTGATCGCTGCTCTTCAGGGTAATCCTGACCTGGCAAAGACTTATTATGAACAAGCAGAGCGTATGGGGGCAAAATATGCCACCGAGGCTCTTGCCAGACTCAGAAATACAGGCGATGGTAAACTCCGTATTGTCCCGGTCACTCCATCAAAGCCGATGACAGAAACGGAAACTGTGTCTGATTGATAATCCTATCATCTCAAGAATTTAATCAACAATCAAATAACAACTAAATTAATCAACATGAAAAAGTTTCTTTTAGCAGCATCCTCAGTGGTTCTGCTTGCAGGCTGTAGCGATGACCTGGTAACAGGGACGAGTGGACAGGAGGGACTCAATCCTGATGACAACACTCCAGGTGTCTACATCGGTGTCAATTTCCAGATGCCGGGTATGGGAAGTACACGTTCTACAACTACTGATCCTGCTGATGATCAGAGTACATCTAATGCCGGGGTGGAAGTTGGAAAGAATTATGAGAACAATGTAAATGAGGTTCTTCTTATCCTTGCTCGTAAGGATGACTATGGCTTTATCGGAGCTGCCAGGGTGCAAAGTGATTATATCTATAAGCATACTAATACCAATTCTTCATTTGGTAATGTGGCTTCCTATCATGCAGCTGCAAAATTTGAAAAATCACAACTGGATGAGTATTATCAGGATGAGAAAAACTTTGACACTGAAATTGCTGTTTTTGTAGTTGTCAATCCTAATGGTGGCTTGCAATCATATTTTGAATCCTTGGATAAACCTTATGGCAATACTACTTGGATAAATCAGGAATGGACTGTTTCTTCCAGTTCAGGTGAGAATTCTATCTGGTCTACAGCCAATGGCGGTAATTTCCTTATGACCAATAGCCGCATAGCTATCCGCGAAATTCCTGCGGACTTTGAGGCATGGGAACTTTTCTCTTCACGTAATAATCCCTTTAATCTTTCGGAAAATAATAACCCGGAAGGTACTAAATATGATATTGACAACTCTTCTACAACAAATCCCAGTCGTGGTGCGGTAAATGTTCAGAGGGCATGTGCTCGCTTCGACTTCAAGGACGGCTCCAAAAATAAAGATAATACCTATACTGCTCTATATCTCCAAAATGCAGACGGTACAAATAATGAAGACCAGCCTTTCATTGACGTGCAACTTCAGAGGATGTCTCTTGTGAATATGAACAGTAAGTTCTATTATTTTGAGAGAGTATCTAATAACGGTTTACCTACAGGTGAGGATTTTACTATCTGTGGTGCTGAAAAACGTTGGTATGAGGGCATCAGCGATGAGAATGGTGCTTTGTTCGATCCTACCGGAGGTAACTATGTAGTTGACTTTTATGCCAAAGATAAATATGATTTTATGATGGCTAATATGGATGGTTTTAAATCATCTGCCTTTTTTGAGTATCCTCTTTTTGATGATGATGGCTTCATAAACAATGTGAATTTAGGTAGCCAGTCTCGTTGGGCATCTTCTGAAATATCTGACATATTGAAAAATGATACAGATAATTATAATATAGCGACAGAAGGAGGTGAGGGAGAGTATCATATTTGGCGTTATGTGACGGAGAATATTATTCCTTTCGTTGATAAACCTTATGAATACTATCAACCCAACGGTCTTACTACCGGTATTGTCTTCCGTGCAAAAATGATTGCAAATGAGGATTTAAGAGTTGAGAATCCAGTGACTAATGAAGATATTGAAAGAAATGATATTATCGCTGCAATTAATTCAACAGCTCTAAAAATAGATGGATTTGGAGGTCAAGACGATATTACTCCCGAGAACTTCTCATGGAAGAATCCAATTCTCTATATGTATGCCAAGAAACTTTATGCCACATGGAATGACATGTGCACTGCAGCTATCGAGGCTTCTCTTGTCTTTAAGACTGAGAATGGTCAGCTTACCCCAGACTGGAACAGAAATAACTCGTTCTATATGGCTGTCTTTGGTAAAGGTGTTACCGGTTGTACAATTATGTATGATACAGAGAATGGTACTTTTAATGTATACTTGCCCGGTGAAGAATTACCTGATGCTGAGAAGTATGTAAAGTTTGTGGATACCCAGGAAACCACAGATGACGATTTATATACGTCGGAAGGTATTGATAAGGAGTCTGCAAACTATGCTTGGAATCAATGGAATGATGCCGGAAGACCTGATAATACTAATAGTATCACGACAGATTTCAAGAAAGCTGTTACAGACGCTGAGATTACCATTTACCAGCGTAGCTATGAGGACGGTGAATACGGCTATTATTGCTACTATTACTACTGGAACCGCCACAACGACAACAACCGTGACGGTGTGATGGGTCCGATGGAGTTCTGCACAGTTCGTAACAACGTCTATAAACTCTCTGTGTCTAAGATATCGCGTCTCGGTCACCCGCGTTTGGATGAGAATGATCCCGAAACTCCAAAGCCTAACGATCCGGACGAAAGCTCTGATGTTTACATCACTGTTGACTCCAAGGTTATTCCATGGGTAGTTCGTATTAATGAAATTGAATTCTAAATCTATGTAACCTAATAGGGATGCGGCAAGCATCCGCATCCCTATTTATTTTTCTCTTCTCAATAATCTTTTGCTGAATAATTCGGCAACTTAATTTGAAAAAGCATAAGAAATGAAGCTTTCTAAACGAAACATACTTTCACGCCTCGCCGTGTGTCTGGTGACTGCCTTATGCGGCGGCATCGTTATGTCGTGTAACGCTCTTCATGAGGATCTTCAACCATGTCCGCAAGGAGCCTGTCTGCGCTTCGTCTACAATTATAATATGGAGTTTGCCAATGCTTTCCCATCGCAGGTAGACTGCCTTACTCTTCTTGTATATGATGAGAATGGTGTGTTCGTTGACAGTTTCACCGAAACCTCCGAAGTGCTCGCAGATGAGAACTGGAGAATGATAATTCCATTAAACCCCGGCAAATACCATTTTGTGGCATGGGGCGGAATGTCTGACGAGAAATCCTCTTTCCACTTTACACAGACTCCTGCTGCCGTCGACATGCAAGATATGCAGGTAGCTATGAATGCTGACTGCATGACATCACCTATAGGCACTCAGCTTCACCCATTATTTTACGGTGATCTCATGATGGAAATTCCTGAGGAAAGCATAGACTATGTGGAAGACACAGTCTACATGATGAAGGATACTAATAATATCAGAATCCTTCTTGAAAATCTCAGCGGTCAGCCTGCTGACGGTGCCGATTTCATATTTACAATTACTGATGACAATACTTTGCTCAACTATGATAATAATATCGTAGCTGACAATCAATATACCTATTATCCCTGGACTTCTGGTCAAGTTTCTGCCGGAATGCTTGATGATGACACAGAGGCACTCCTCGCATTTGCAGAACTCAGCACATCACGCCTAATAGCAGGAAGCGGTGCAAAGCTGCTTATTCAGCGACGTGACGATAAACAGACAATTGTGGATATTCCTTTGATTAATTTCCTTCTGCTTCTGAAAAGCCAGGAGTTTGCAAATATGGGCAGTCAGGAATTCCTTGACCGTGAGAGCCGATGGAATGTAGTGTTCTTCCTTGACAAGTCTGGAAGCTGGATTAATACTTACATCAAAATTAACGATTGGATAGTCCGTATAAATAATACAGAATTCTAATGGCACCGAATTGCAGTAAACATATAATTCCTACTAAGCTCACTGTGGCATCGATACTGCTTTTGTCTGTGCCTTTTCTTAGCGGGTGTGGCGGAAGCTCAGATGTTGTGCCAGATGAGCCGGAGAAGCCTGTGGAAATGCCGAAGGAGTCATTTGTAACCCTTGATCTCAGGATAAGTGTCAACGATGGAGGTATGCCTATCACAAGGGCATTTGACCCTAATGATGACGGTACTTTCGACAATCCTAAAAATGATAATGATTATGAGAAGGTGCATACCCTCCGTGTGGTTATCGTAAGAGCTGACAGCACGATAGAGCATAATCGAATGGTGACTGTCAGAGACAATTATGGTGATGTCATTGAGAGTGGTGACATAGTAAACGACAATCTGCAGTTTAAGGTGTCTGCCGGAGAGAAGAAGAAAATCTATCTTTTTGCCAACGAGAGCACGGTCAATAGGAATAAGACCGCTGATGAACAGTTTGATTTTACTGCTAATCTGAAGAAAGGTAGCACTTTCCCCATCAAGCAGATAGAGGATATTCTTATCACGCGCGATTCAGATAAGGCTTTTATCGACAATGGCTCGACTGTGCCCTTGGATGAGAAAAGTTATGTGCCGATGAGCGAATGGTTTGAGGTGGAAGTGCCTGCTGCCTCCGGTAAGGTAGCGGAAGAGTTTCATACTGTAGAAGATTTGTTCCTTACTCGATCTCTTGTCAAATTCTCGTTCTCAGTGGCGTTAACCGGAGAGAATCTGTATGACACGCAGATGACACTCCGAGGGATTAGGATATCCACACTTGCCAACAGTGGTTATTATCTACCCAAAAACACCATTTATGACCCGGCGAAGTACACAGCCTCGACACTTCCATATTATGGGAGATTGATAACGCAGTTTGATGTGCCTATGGATGCCGCCAATCCGGTTGCAGACGACTATTCGAATTGTACTTTCTTGTTTGACCAGCCGTTACCACTGACGGTGGAAGGGGTTGACAGAAGTCCGCTGATATATCTGCCCGAATCGAAGCTGATTGGGGATAACAATCACTATAACGTGACACTGTTATTTTCAGACCCAAATCAAGATGATATTTACGAGTCAAAGCCACTTGATATTCAGGCAATCCCACGTAACACACATGTGAAGATCAACATCTTACTGAGTACACATTCAATGCAAGCCACCGTCACTCTCTTCCCATACACCGCTGTAGACTTGAAGCCCACTTTTGGATTCGGTGTGCCGGTTACCGAAATTCATATAACTGAAGAAGCTCAATCAGTTGCGGTAGGGCAAACTATTCCTTTGGCAGGATATGTTTTACCGGCAGATGCTAATAACAAAAATATCATTTGGAGCTCAAAAAAAACCAATATTGCTACTGTTGATAAGGATGGATTTGTAACAGGAGTAAGCGAAGGAACCACTGAAATAACTGCGACTTCTGCTGATAATCCGGAATTGAAAACTACCTGCACAATAACTGTAACTCCGAAAATTGAGGTAACAGTTTCCATATTACCGGAAAACCCGACAGTCGTTGTAGGGGACACCCTTAGTTTAACGGCTTTAGTAAGTCCGACAAATGTTAAACAAGATGTCACTTGGGCATCAAGTGATGAGAATGTCGCTAAGGTTGATAAGGATGGATTTGTAATAGGCGTAGGCGCAGGAACCACTAAAATAACTGCGACTTCCGTATACGATGAGACTAAATCTCAATCCTGCGACATAACTGTCACTTCAAAAAAACTTGTAACGTCCATTACCATGTCTCCGGAAGATGAGCAGACAATAGTTGAAGGACGACAAGTTAGCTTTACAGCTTCAGTAACCCCGTCGTCTGCAACTAACCAAGACCTAAAATGGACATCAAGTGATCCCTCGGTTGCCACAGTGTCATCTTACGGTTTGGTCACAGCCATAAGCGCAGGAGAAACTGGAAAAGCAGAAGCAACCATAAAGGCAGAAGCAACCGACGGATCCGGTAAATTCGCTACCTGTAAGGTTACAGTAACCCCAAAGACACCAGTTGATGATGTCTCTTTAGCTGCCAACGACTTCTTAGTTAACGGTGAATTCAAGTTGGCTGCTCCCCTTGAAGAAACTTTGAAAGTCACCGTAACGCCTTCTAATGCTACCTATCCAAACGTAATATGGACTTCAAGCAATCCCTATGTCGCTACTGTCAACAACAGTGGAAAGGTGACTGCTACAAATAAAGGAAAGACCACGATAACTGTAACATCTGTTGATGATCCAAGTAAATACGCTTCCTGCGAGGTAGAAGTCACTTGGATACCAGTCAAGAAAATAATACTAATGAAATCTGGGGAGGAAAAAACATCATGGGAAACGACTCCCGGAACAGAATTAGACCTTAGAGCTTATATTGATCCTAGTAATGCAAGTAATAAGAATGTCACCTGGAAATCAAGTGATGAGAATGTAGCTTACGTGGAATTCCTTTATTATCAAGGGTCTCACTCTAACACGGATTATTTGCGTACTGCCGTAGTCTATATACATGCTGTAGGGAGTGGTACTGCCACAATAACTTGCACCTCAGATGATGAACCGTCAGAAGGTGAACCGAAAATATCAACAACCTTCACAGTAACTGTAAAATAGAAGTAGGAAACGGGATTCTGACAGTTGGATTCGGCAATTAATACAAATTTGTAACAAAATATGATTGACATTTGACAATCAGTAAAATATATGAAAACGATAACAATGAAATATATATGTGCCGTGGCAGTCATTCTCTCTCTGCTGCTCTGCTCATGTACAGATGATTTCAATTATTATAACGGAGAGATTCCTGAAGGAGAGGGTGATTTGTCTGCCACTGTGACTTTTACCCCGGGCTCGGCAACCTCTTTAGTCGCGACTCGAACTCCCGGTAACGAAATCAAGGATATTGAGTCACTCTGTGTCCTCGTTTATACAACCTCCGGGGAGCTTGTGCGCACATATAACCGAAAAGACTTTGGGGAGACCTGGGAAGAAAAGTATTGCAAAGTTATGCCCACTGATTGTTTAGACGGCACTGATGCAGAAGCGGAGGCAGAAGTAACAACTGATTCAGACGGGACTACTACGCTCATAACACCTCAGGTATCTTTTAGTATTCCAAATCTACCGTACGGCATATATAAAATCTATGCCGTTGCCAACATGGGTGATTTGGCAACAAGCAACAAGACTTTCAAAGATGCAAATGGTAACGATGTAGAAATTAAAGATGCAATCCAAACCGAGAATGGGCTTAGAAATATTAAGGTCACATGGAATAGTGATGACATCCATGCCAATAATCAGATGTTTGGTTATTTCGCGGAGGGTAATACGATTAGCAATACCCAAGGATTTGAAGCCCCTCCGTTAACATTTATCCCGGGTAAATCAAATATTCATGCTTGGATTAATCGCTTGGCATCAAAAGTTACCGTAGCGTTTGACGCAAGCGGCTTGAATCAGGGTGTGGAAATATATATAAAGAGTGTTACCGTGTATGATATCCCAAAGACATGTCTTCTCGGTAATAAAAACACTCCCAAAGAAAATGAACTCATTAATTGCCCGATTAAGCCATATCCAAAACCTGACCAACCATCAATAGAGATAGAAAATCTTAAAAAAAATACAAGGTTCGAATATGATAGTGAAGGTATTATAGATAATCCGAACGTGCATACAGGCTCAGGGAAAACAGATGGTTTCAAGTTGGTAAACAGTCTTCGGCGCCCGGTTCCGGAAGGAGCACATAATCCGGATGCCCAGTCACTGTTCTTCTTTGAAAATAATCAGGGAAATTATAAGGATCAGTCAAGATATGATAAACGCCAGCAACCTAGTACCGATGAAGATGATGGGGTAGGAAAACCTATTCGTGATGACGTAAAAAAAGATGAAAATGGTAGTATAATTAAGGATGAGAATGGTAATCCAATTATAACTGACTTTAAAGACAAAGTGCCATACGGCACTTATGTTGAGGTTGTGGCTTATTATGTCTCCACAAATCCTGGAAGAGTTGGTGAAGGCTCAATTAAATACCGTTTTATGTTGGGCAAAGACATCACTTATAACTATGATGCCCAGCGAAATTATCACTTTAAACTCACATTAGGTTTCAATGGATGGGCAAACCAGCCTGACTGGCATATAGACTACGAGCAGCCGCAGCCCGGTATCGAGGTGCAGCCGGTGTTCCGTGTTTCCTACCTGTATAACCAGAAAAGTGAGCTTCCTATCAGAATACTTGAAACTGCCGGTGCCGAAATTGAGAGTATTGATGTTGAAATCGTGGAGAATAACTGG
Source organism: Bacteroides sp. (assembly GCA_014802265.1). Taxonomy (GTDB): domain Bacteria; phylum Bacteroidota; class Bacteroidia; order Bacteroidales; family Muribaculaceae; genus Lepagella. Next base: position 26,804 of record JAAVCP010000081.1, read on the forward strand.
GCTCCTTACGATCCCAAGACCGGTTTAGTCCCTGATTCAGTTACTGACGAAATTCCAAATAAGACATATGCATTCAGATGGAACTTGGATGCCTACAAAAGCATGCCATATATGGTCGGTGGTGTTCAGGTTCCGTATTATGGATTCCTTGCACTTCATCTTCCTGAAAGTAGTCGACAAACGGAGATTATTTCAACCGAATATAGTTTTGAAGCTAACCAAGCGTTGGAAGCATACTATATTACAATGCAAGAAGGTGAAAGATCTTTTGGTAAAAGTGGTTTGAAAATGGATGTTGATGAAAATGGTTTGGTAAAAGAAAAGGAGTACAACCTTGGATATGACAGCTATAAAGTTCAACCTGTTTTAGATGAATCAGGTAAACCTATAGGAAATCAGAGAACTTTGTTGATGCCCGTGTGGACTCGTGCCAAGACTCTTATTCGGGAATCCGGTTTTTCTGGTAATAATCCATATGAGGGTTATGAGAGAAAAGCTAAGCTTAAGATAACAGCGACGTTCAGAATGGCTGATGAATCTACTTGGACTACCGACCCGGAATATGTAGATGTATTCCAAGTCAAGAGATTGGTAAACCCAAAAGGTGTGTGGCGTGCTGCTGACAGAAGCGACCCGTTTCATGTGACTTTGCTTGAGGCGGAAAGTGGTAATGACATGGCTAATTTCAGACCTTTTACCTCTGAGGGAGAGTGGACAGCATTTATTGAAGCTCAAACCAATAATGGAGCCGGATTTTATATCACTCCAAATGAAAAAACAAACGGTTTTCAAGATGATGAGGGGCATATTCACGGCTACACCGGCTCCGAGATTCATTTCGATATTAATTTTGATAATGTGACTGTTGATGCAACTGCGGCTAAATGTGCCATTGTGAAGGTGCTTTATCATGGTAACCAATGTTTGCATAAAATTCTGGTTCGTAAAGGTTATGACCAGCCTGTAACCATGGCTGGCAATACATGGAGTTCCTTCTCTCTTTACCAAGCCACGGTGAGAGGAACAAATGAATACGATGCAGTGTTGACCAAAAATCCTCTTATGTTAGGGTCAATGTTCCGTAGAGGAAGATTAAATCGAGGAATCTTTGTAACCAATAATATAAAAGAGGAGGGCGGCGTAGGTCCGTTTGAGGCTCCCGGGAACTATCAATTTATTGTGGGAGAAAGGGATAATAATAATAATTGGAGAAGACTGACCTGGGAAGAAATTGGAAACAGTAATGCTGATATAAACACGGGAATGGGTACTTTCTATGTAGATGATCAAAAGTATGAAGTGCCTTCCTATGAGGCTTTCCTTGCACTCACAAAGGCGGCTGAATTTGGTTTTGGAGTGGTTTATGGTAGTGCGGCAACGGATCCTGCCACTACAGCTGCTGATGCATACGGGCTTATTGACCCTTACAATGAGGGTCTGTTTGATGACCCGCGAGGAATGCGTGGTGTGATTGCATATATGAAAGATTCAGGCGATCAAATATTTTTCCCAATGGGAAAATATGGCACTGGTAGGCGTAATAATTTTATGTTTACTGGTAACGATGCCGGGGTATTAAGATATGGTGATGTCAATTATCTTTTGACAATCGGCAGAGGAGGTAATTTATATAGGCCTATTCCGTATAACTTGATGGTGCAGTCAGGAAATATTTATTGGATCGATAAGTTATACGTGAAAGGTCATGCTTCCGGAAACGATTGTTTAGGTTGGGACATGAATTATTTCAATTTTGACTTCAATCCCTATACCGCATATAATATCCACGACGCGTGTCCGATCAAACTGATTCTTGTGAATTAAGAGGAAAGGTACTTATACCGGAAAATAAAAGATGTTAGAATTATATGAGCTATGATTTGCGTCATAGCTTAACAAGATATAGACAGGCACCTGGTGTCTGTTGGGGAGTGCAGGGGGCTTGTGAAAGCCGAGTGCATTTCCGTTAATAGAAGTAGTAAAACAGATTGTGCCGACGGCTTGTGAAAGTCGGAAGTGCATTAGCGGCAGTAGAATTGTCGCTAAAAAACCAAAGAGGGAGGCTTCGCGCCCCCTCTTTTTAATTTGAGATGATAAGGTTTTAAGATGGTGTACGTAATACCTAATAGAAGGTATTGTGAAAATTGAAAGAAATTAAACCATAATTCAGCAATCATTCCACGTAATAGGTTATTATATGATTGAATTATATAAAGATACAAATTCTATATTACGTAAAATACAATAGTTCGGTAAAACTTGAGGTTGTTCAGTACCGGCTAAGCCGCTAACTGCGTCAACCGATGATTTATTTTCTGTATTATTTTGAGATTCGGAGATTTTCCGTAAGTCGAAA
>JAAVCP010000082.1 GCA_014802265.1 Bacteroides sp.
ATCTTGTCATAAGATGTCCGAAAAGAGACCGGGGGATGTAGCCCTTGTCAGCGTACAGTTTCCCGAAGACCTTGTCAGTCAACGTGTCCATGACCGGTTCGTTACGGTCGTCCACGTTGGCACTCGTCAGGACAAAGTTGATCAGCCCGCCTCTGTGGTTGCACGGCAGATGCAGCTTGAAGCCGACATACCACCCCATTGTGCCTTTGCCCTTTGTCGCAATACCCTTGAACACCTTCATGCCGGACTGACGCCTGTTATGTATGACAGGGATACAGTTGCTGTCGACAAAACTGATGCCGGGCATTCCCCGAAGCATGCGGGCTGCAGGAATATCATCAGGGCAACGAAACAACGTGGCATTATCTCCACAAACCTGTTACAGGAGAACCTTTCCGGGAACAGATGCCTCCACTGTCCGCAGACACAAGACAGATAATAGTGCTTGAAATTGCGGTAGGTGTTGAAGTGGAAACAGATCAGGATGGTGATGACCTCTGCATCGGACATCATGCGTTTTCTACGGCGTTTAGGAGCCTCAGGAGATGATGGGAGAGCGTTTTTTGCCATCCCGGTCTCAAATTCTTTGCAAAAATCATCTGCAGTACAAAAAATTTCAGTAACTTTACCTTCGGTAATCATGATTAGTATATATATTTTGTACCTCTAAATTACTAAGAATCATTGCTATTGCCAAAAGAATCGGCAACTTTTTAAGCTGCCGATTCAACTTTTTATTATGCTAGTCTTATCCCGAACTCGCGTTTGTTCATTGCTGATTTATTCGGTTAATAATGTTATTGTTTAGGCTTTGAACAGCCTTGTATATCATGTAGTTTCCAACGGGGCTAAAAGAGGTTTTACTATTATTTCTACGCTTAAAAATATTTTTAGTCCACCTTTATGTCATGAATAAGTTATCGTCCCTTCAATCATCGGCAGTAATATATCTGTAATTCATCTGCTTATGTTTCACAAATCTGATTTTGTTGAAGATTGATGATTTACCATATATTGAACCTGTAGCCGACTGACACGGTAACACTCCAGATCATATTCATAAGGGTGTGGCTTTTGTCATAAGCCAGCGTGGTATCCAAGGAACCAATTACACCAAAGAACCAACGATTGCGGTTATAAACAATCGATGCTCTAAGCCGATTGGAGAATGAGACGGAACTTTTTGTTTCTTCATGATTGATTATAAATCCTCGACGAAGTCCGATAGTCGGAGCTTCCTGAAAACTGACAAGGAGATTGCGCGCTGCAACCCAGTTATATCCATATCCAAGACGCAGAGCGTAGTTTTCGTTTTCACTGTTATACTGATATCCGGTCCAAGTCTCCGGTAACCGTTCAATCAAATCTGGAGGCAAGCCGGAAAAATTGAAATTATATTTCGCAGACCAATAGGAGATTCCGGCAAAGAAAGAGCCTGCGGACTTGAGTTGTCGTTTACTGAAGGCAAAAGACGCAGGTTGCGAATATTTCTTATTATTGAAGAAGTAATAAGCATCCAACCCCCATACGCTACAATCGATACCATTAAAATCCAGATTGTTATAAATCATATTGTTCTTTCCATCGGTAAATTTGGTTATGCGGGTTCCGACATCATTGTTTATGAAATACACATCGGCCGACAAAAGTGAACATGAAAATCCGACGTTGAATCGTTTTCGTGCTTTACTACGACTTCCAAAAAGGTTAGACACATTTATGTCATACCCGACCGTGACTGCCATGTATGTGAGATATGCACCTGTTGAAGTACATGGTTCTGACATTAGCTGGATTTCCGAGTCGTTTTCGAGACGGAAATCATAGTAATCTGTCCACGAATCAGTAGAAGCCTTAATATTGAATTTATATCCTGTTCCGACTACATAAGTGCTATCGTATGAATTAAAGAACTTATCGCCCCAACGATATACGCCTATACAAAAGCGCGGGAAAGCACCCCACTGGGCAATGGAGTCAAGTTTGAACGAAATAGCATAGCTGTTTGCTGAAACCATCGTCAAAAAGAACACTAATATGTATTTTGTATTCAAGGCTTAATATACCAGTGAAATATTGTCAATAGAGAATTCCATACATACGGTTCCGACATAGGCGGTTCGGCAGCTCAATAAGCTCTATATTCTTGTTTGTCAAATGTTGTTCACCAGTTATATGAACATCGTAATGACCGCTTTCAAGCATATCGCATGCCGTCATTGTTATAGAAATCATTACAATGGCGGCATATTTAATCCGAATATAATTCATGTTGTCTTGATTAATAATCGCTGAAATATTTTGGTCTGAAAACTAATCCTACACGTAAATGCGACGAGAAGACGTTATAATCAAGAAGTCCTTCTCCATAACCATTGTAATATTGTGCAAATAAGTGCCAGTTTTGCCTTGCAGTGACCTGCCAGGAAACCTCGGCGACGCTGTTGAAATCAAGTTTCCATGTTTTACGTTTCACCAATAACAACGATCCTCGCCACCTTCGGTTATTCGACATCAATTCCACCCCGACCTGACCTATACCAACATATTTCAATATATCCCTGTTATTATCACTATCTACATAAGGAATCCAAAACTTTGCATGGATAAGGGCATTATGGGTGAGCATAAAGTCACCACCAACAGATATATGGTTCCATGAGCGTGAGTATACTGAATCCCTTCCATTGCTTTCATGCTCAACCTGAAACATCAGTTTGCCTACATATTGACCCTTGCTGAACAATGGTTTTGCTATACCAATGCCGGGATTGAAGTTAATATCTGTCATGGGCAGGGATTCCTCCAGAACATTCCAGAATGCCTTTTGTGAATAAAACAGATAAAGATATGTCCCCCAAGAGAGCGTTGACTTTGTAAGTTTCAATCTCAGTGAAATCTGAAATTTAACATTAGTGTTTGTGTTTGTTGGTTTCTGTCCAATTGACGGACCAAAAATGAAATAGTTGTCTTTATATAGTCCGAAGTAAGGCTCCTCATCGAATGCCATCCGCACGCTGTCCGAATCAATAGGAATTGATTTGGAAGTAATAATCTGTGCCTCCGCGTTCAAACCCCATTGAAAGGACACCAGCAGTATCAATATGATTTTTATATTTTTCAATATACAAAAGTTTTTTAAGCTATAATCTTATCTCCCGGTTGATTGGAGATATATGACTCTCTTCACACAATAGTCAGCATAGGAATCGGCATACTTGTCACAGCTTTGCTGATATAATGCCTGAGCCTCGAGCAAATCTGTCATAGATATTGTGCCTGCTATATACCTTTGCTGGGCAAGACGCAGGTTCTCCCTTGACTGTTCTATCGATTCAATGGCTACACTTATTTGATTATAACTGTTATTAAACTCAGACCATGCAGAGTGCATACGGACAATCAAAAGTTCGGATTTATCCCTGAAATCCATTTCAGCAATATTGACAGCCGTCTTTTGCTTTTTCATGGAATACGAACCTCCCCACCATCCCGTAATTGGGATTGAAACATTAACGAAACCGGCAAGGAAATTATGGCTTTTATCCATGAGATTGTCATATACATAACCTGCCCCTACAGCAACAGTCGGAAGATTTTTACCCACCTCCAATTTATATTGCAGGTTCTGTGCCTTTACATTAGTGGTCAGCAGATTATATTCGGGTGTCAATCCCAATGATGATTCCGGGTCTTGGTAATAGCTTTGAGGAGGGTCCGGCAGAATATATCCTTCCGTAAGTCCTGTTAAATCCCAATCATTATCGGATAACCCGATATATTGGGCCAATACCATTCGGCAGACATCAATTCCACTCCTTACATTCGAAAGACTGCTTTCCACCTCATTTTTCCTCAACTGCACCTGCAATTTATCATTGTTATATGCAACCCCGGCCTTTAACGCCACTTCAACATCATGATTTAATGTGTCAAGAAGATTCTTGACAGTGAGTAAGGTATGTTCTTTCTCTTTTAATGAGATAATTTGCCAATAATACTGTTCTGTGGTGAGCAAGACTTCATTCCGGCTCTGAGCCAACTGTAATTCACTTACGGTAATACCGATTGAGGCGAGTTTGTTTCCGTTGATTATCTGCCCTCCCACAAAGACAGGCTGTGTAAGTGTCAAGGCACCAAGAATACCATCCTTGAGCATAGACATTGAACCCAATGGTCCCATATCCATTTCGATAAGAGGTTTGTTCATGTCCATTGCAATGCCTACGGCACTTACATTCGGAAAGAAATTTGTGAAAGCACCTTTCTTAGTATCTTTTGCCTGTTGGACAGCTGCATTCGCAGATTTCATCTTCATATTGTTTTCAACAGCCATATCCCTGCACATATCAAGTGTAAGAGCTTGATTCTGTGAATATACAGTTGCCGAAATGCAGACTATCAGGACAATAGACAATATATATTTTCTTAAATTAAGCATGTTGTAATTTTTTAGAGGTTCTTTTGAATTTGGCATTCATGAACAGCCAATATAAAACCGGCATCACTGTGAGAATGAATACCATTGTTATAAGCGTACCGAAGAATATTACACTTCCCATAGGTTTCCAGATATTGCTACTTCCCAACAACATCGGTATAACACCCATTGCAGCTGCCGCTGAAGTGAGGAATATGGGTCTCATACGTCTCTTTGCCGAAGTGAGTATGGATTCCTTGATGTCCATGTGTTGTACATTCTGGAGTTCAAGGGCATAATCAATCATTATTATTCCGTTCCTTGCAAGTATTCCCATCAGACTTACCAATCCGAGATTACAAGTCACAATAAAGTCCACTTTCATGATCAATATTCCCACGGCAGCCCCGAAAATACAAAACGACATACAGATCATGAGGAATGTGGCAGTCCGTATTCTCTTGAAATGCCAAAGGAGAATAAAGAATATGAGGGCGGCAGCCATCATTAAGGCAGCCATAATATTGGGCGTATGCTCCTCATTCTCATCCTTTTCACCACCGACTGAAACAATCGTTTCCTCACTTAAATCAATTTCATTCAGTCGGCTTAACACTTCGTTAGTAATGTTTATGGGATTCTCACCCCTTTCAACCTCCGCTCTGACAGTAAGAGTCCTTAAACCGTTTCTCCTTACTATTTGACCGATTTCCCATTCCGGAGTAACAGTGGCAATCTGTCTAAGGGGCACATTGTCAATACCTCCGGCGACAGCAATCTTCTCATTCGCAACATCTGTAGCTTCAGCCCTGTCGGAACGGGATGTTTTTATTTTTACCGGAATGCCGTAATCCCCCTCCCATACTGTTCCAACAGGCAATCCGTCATTATACCGCATTGCCAGTTGGGTTTCAATACCGACATTTGTAACGCCCAGAGTCTGTGAAGACTGTTCGTCAAGGGTAACCCTTGTCGCTTGCAAAGGTTCACCATAGTCTGAGCTGACAAGGTTTAGTTTAGGAATCGCTCTCATCACTGCCATTACCTTGTCTGCATCTGAACGTAGAGTATCAATATCTGTACCTGTCAAGCGGATTTCTACAGGAAAAACAGCTTCCGTATATCCTAATTGTTTGAACCTGACATGTGCTTCGGGGAATGCGTCACGAAATTTGGGAGTCATTTCATTCAGTAATTCTTCCGTAGCGGTATTACCGGTGGTATTTACGATGAACTGTGCGAAATTGGCACCACCGGGCTGAGGGGCATAGGATGTCATGAAACGGGGTGATGAGGTTCCTTTAAAAGAGGCGATTGATTTAATCCTGCTGTCGCCTCTCATCATGAGTTCAAGACTGTCTGCAACAGAGGCGGTTTTCTCCAATGATGTACCGGTCGGCATAAAGATCTCCACAGCAAATTGGTTACGTTCAGCAAAAGGTAGTAGCCTTTGGGTCAAGGAAGCCATCAAATAAATTCCGATTCCAACCGAAAGGACGCCAAATGTAAGAGTCAGATATTTATACCTGAAACAGCGATCGATTAGCCAGTCATAACTCTTTTGTAAAAGGTCAAGGATTGATCTGCGGGGTTTATTGTTTCTTGAATATCTTTGTTTAATAGGTTTCCTGATAAACCAGTACTGTAAAAAAGGCACTATCATCTCTGCCACGATAAGAGACAGGAACAGAACTATGGATATCGCCCATGGGAAGAATTTGATGAAATCATATACCATTCCCGAGCATGTAAGAAGGAAGGGGAAGAATGTGAGTGAGATAGCGAGGGTTGCTGAAAGAATCGACTTGAAGAACTGTCTTGCACTTCTTATAGAGGCTTCCCACCGACTCATCCCTTCCGACATCAATTCAAGATAGCTGTCAATGATTACAATAGAGTTGTCAACTATCATACCCAGCGTTACGATGAGTGCAGCCAGTGAAACGGAGTTAAGTCCTATATCAAAAGCCCAGAATAACCCTATAGACATAAAAATGGTAATCGGGATTGTAGAGGCAGCCACGAGTGCAACGCGCCAAGGCAGAAGCAGCACAACCACAACTACCACTGCGAGAATTGCAATCAGAAGCTCCTCGAGGAAATTGGTTACACTGTCATCAACTACCTTGCTTTGGTCGGTGATCGTTGTAATGGAGACTTCTTCAGGCAAAGAATTTTGGAATTTACCAAGTGCAGCCTGAATTTCCTCGCCCATGGCAACTATATTCCTACCTGTCTTCATTTCAACACTAAGTATCAGGCAGTTTTTACCGTTTGTGGTTATATAACTTGTAGGAGAAGGGTATTCTTTGACAATCGTGGCAACATCCTTTAGCCTTACGGTCTCACCTGTAGGCAAGGATATTACAATCAATTCTTCAACATCATGCTGAGAATTAATGCTCCGCGTTATATAAATGGGGGCAGTACGGTCAGGATCTTTTATCCGGCCTCCCGTGGTCGTGAACCCATTGTTAAAAAGGGTCATTGCAAGCATTTGGTCATTGAATCCATAATGGGACAGTTTATCGGTATCAACATAAACTGAAATCTGTTCCTGTTGCATACCATAAACATTCATTCTTCCAATGGCTTCGATTTTACGGAGTTCATCTTTCAGCTCATCCATGTAATCATTCAGTTCACGATAGGTTTTATCTGAACTTTCCATTGAAATGAGGAGTGCGGCTGTATCGCCGAAATCATCTATCACTTGAATTGCGAGCACTCCGGAAGGTAGCTGAGGTTTAAATTCTGATATACCATGCTTGAACTTGCTCCAGAACTCATCTTTGTTATTGACATCGTTATTTAATACAATCTGAACAATGGCAATTCCATCCTGACAGAAAGTCTGAGTTTTGGCCTTTCGTACTTCCTTGTATCCGAAGATATAGTTTTCAAGAGGTTTGGCAACCTGTTCCTCCATCATCTCCGCCGTATAACCAGGGCATACTGCTGCCACGATACCCTGACGGATTGTGAAATCGGGGAATTCATTCTTGTCCATTCTTGAAAGCCCAAGAACACCGATGCCCATGAGACAGCACACTATAAGGATAACTATTCTATGATGGGTCATTGCCCATTCCACTATATTTGATTTAGCTTTATCCATAACTCATTTATTTTACAAATACAAGTGGAGAACCCTCACTTACTTTGTGCTGTCCTTCTATTATTATGGTATCGCCGGCCGAGAGTCCGTTTGTTACGGCAATGCCATTCTTAGTATGTCTTCCTGTCATGATGTTTTTCTTTAAAGCTTTCCCATTGTTTGCAATCCAAACAAACCTATCCGCTCCAGATCCTAATTGAACTACTGATGCCGGAATTACTATAGACTTGTCTTCCGAAGCATTTATGAATTCCACATACGAAATCATGCCGGGCATTAATAGACGTTCGGGATTTAATACAGTCGCCTTGACCTGATATGTCCGGGAAATCGGATTTGCCTCAATCCCTTTTTCATTTATGTTGCCTTTGAACATTTGGTTATCAAGAGCAGGTACTGTTACTGAGACTTCATCTCCAATTTTTATTTTGGCAATTTCTGTTTCAGGTATGGATATGTTTATATTGACCCTTTCAATTGACAAAACCTTAACCACAGTTGTGCCGGGCAAGACATTCTGTCCTTTTTCAATATCCTTTTGTGACACAATACCTGATACAGGACTGTATAATTGGCAGTCAGCAAGGTTTTTCCTCGCTATCTCCACGGCCGATTTAGACTGTTGCAATTTTGTCTCGACATCTATCCATTCTATTTCGGGTAATGAATTATTATCATGCAGTTGTTTCATCCTTTCATAGGCATCTTCCGCCTGATGTAATGTCGCCTCAGACATCTCCAAAGAATGTTTGGAATTTGTATCTTCAATTGTGGCGACAAGCTCACCTTTAGAAACATGCTGTCCAACTTTCACATAAATCTCCTTTATTGTACCGGGTACAGCGAAACTCAGGGATGTTCCTACCGTTTCTTCAATTGTACCTGAATAGTTGCTGCTCGTTGAAATTGTATTTTCGGCAACTTCCATAATTTTGACGGATACCAGTTCAAGAGTTCGATTATTACCGTGCTCTTTTGAAGAACATGCTGTCAGGATTAACAAACCTATGCATAACGGTACGATTGATGGGATCTTACTCATATTGCTTGTTGATTTTAATTTTGGTGCAAATTTCTTATTTTATTCTCTATTGGGGATTGTGTAATTTTAGGTGAAAATTGAACTTTATGAAACTATCGCCATTTTGTTTCGCGATATTCAAATTTTGTTTAACAATAGACAATAATAATCGGTAAAAAAAAGCTAAATTTGCCAAACTGAAAATTGTTATTGTATGGATTACACTGAATATCCCATAGAATCAATTAAATTCGATGATATTACAGGTGCAGGTTTTTCCTGGGATGTCATCTATGAGGAATGTGGAATCGCTTTCCGTGACGGGGTTACACCGTTCTTCCTTAAGGATAAGGTCTGGGAAATTAAGATGGTCGTATTTATTATTTGTATAAAGGGAAGTTCCCAGTTCTCAGAAAACGGCAATATCATTAGATTGGAAGCTGGGGATGTTTTGATAAGGGTACCGGGAACGACTGTGGCAGATTGTATGGTCTCTCCCGATTTCAAATGCAAGGTGTTGTGCCTAAACCCTGACGTGTTTACCTCTCACATCTCAGAACATGATTTTTTTGAGAATGCCTTAAGGGTGATTGATAACCCGGTGTTGAAAATTGATGTTGATAAAAACCTAGCAGCCCTAATGGAATCCTATGACACAATTTTGAAGATTAAGGCAAAAGACAAGGACTCCAATCATAACAATATCATCATAAGCCATATAGTTGAATGTCTCTTGTATGAGATATTATGTAATATTCCGAAGACAGAAACAACCAGAATTAGACAGACGCATGGCAGTAAATTTGTATTATTTAATCGTTTCATAGAAATGGTCACGGCAGATAAGGGGTCGCTTCGTTCTGTGAAAAAATACGCTGATAAATTGAATATTACACCGCAATATCTCTCAGAGGTCTGCCAGAAATTAAGTGGGAAATCACCTGTTGAGTGGATTAACGACACTTTAAAAAGGGAGATTGACAGGCTTCTGAAATATACAAATTACTCTGTAAGAGAAGTATCGGATTTACTAAATTTCTCGGACTGTTCTCTTTTCTCTAAGTATATGAAGAAACACTATAATACAACAGCACTCCAACATAGGGCAAAACTCCGGCAGCCAAAATAAATCTTATGGACAGCCATTTCTTATGAGAGAGACATGAAGAAACTGATTTTTCTACTGGACTCTCTTTATTATGTGCGGTAAATTATGCCGCTACACGTGATTCCGTACTCATTATTCTGGGAGTGAAAGGTGAGCTTAAAATACTTCTCCAGTCTGAACTAAAATGTCCTTACATCCGTTTTTTCTATAAAAAGAACTCTAAATTATGAAAATCATAGGAATAAACGGAAGCCCGCGTAGAGGGTGGAATTGCGATAGTTTAGTTAAGAAGGCTCTTGAAGGAGCGGCTTCAGTAGGTGCGGAGACAGAAGAGATTCAGCTTTATGCGGAACCTTTGAAGGGCTGTCTGGAATGTTATGCGTGTAAGCGGAAAGACAACAAGACTGGTGGCCTGTGCGCAATCAGAGATAATATGCGCCCACTGCTTGAAAAGTGTCTGAATGCCGATGCTATCGTGATTGCTTCCCCCAACTTCTTCGGTTATCCCAGTGGTATGGTTCGGTCATTCCTTGAACGGTTCCTTTATCCTCTGTCGTCATACGAAATCAAAGACGGAAAGAAAGTCCGTGTTCTTGGTAACCGCGTCATTCCAGCCGGAATTATTTTCAGCATGAATGTCGAGCCTGACAAATTTGAAATATTCGGCTACAAACAAACACTCGGTATGACACAGCATAATCTTGAGTATGTTTTGGGCTATGCCGAAGAATACGACTGTTTCTACACAAAGCAGTTTACTGACTATTCAAAGATGGCTGCGAATATGTTTGATGCTGAAGACAGGATAAAACACCATGAGGAACATTTTCCTATTGATGAACAGAACTGTTTTGAACTCGGTAAACGTCTCATAGAAAAAGCAAGAGAATTAAACTAAAAGCAAAAGATAAAGGGGGAGTGTGTCGTCCTGAAAAGCCTTGACTGGTTTTGAATATTATAATTGCTAATATCTGTTTAGAGTCCGGTTGATTCTTCACAGGTATTCATCTGAGGTTTCCGGAGGGTTTGGTATGTAAAAGTACTGATTTTTTGAATCACGCACCCTTGAGATAGTATTTTTTCCAAAGTTTCGCTCCGGGGGGCACTCCACGGTGGACCTCTTCAGGAGTGAGCATCCCGAGACTCAGGTGAGGACGTCTTGTGTGATAGGTATGGATTATCCCTTCAAGGACCTCCCTGATGTTCTCAGCCATGACATCCATGTGTTTGAGGAATTCGTCCTTAAGTATGCCGTTGACACGTTCAGCCAGTCCATTGTTGCGGGGATCATAATCCTTGGTCATGCTTATCCTTATCTTACGACGGGTGAGCATGGAGGTATATTTCTTAGCACAGTACCGGAGGTCCTTGTCGGAATGATGAATCGGACAGTCTCCTTTGCGGAGCCCCTTCAATGCCATCTTTAAGGCTGTTATTGCATTCTCATGGCGCATGTTGCCAGCAATCTCCCAGCCAACGATTTTCCGTGAATAGGCATCCGTAATAAGAAACAGGTAATAAAACCTGTCTCCCAGCCATATGTAGGTTATATCACTTACCCATAGCTGATTGATATGGGTCGGGGTTAAGTCTTTCCGTAAATCCGGATAGGTGGTATGGAGACCATGTCCCGAGAACGTGGTGCGTGTCCGGTGAACACGGGGTTTGATCAGGAGGTTATGCCGATCCAGCAGCTCGAAAAGGGTGTCACGGCCTATCTCAATGTCAAATTCCTTTTTCAGCAGTTCCTTGAGTTTTCTGCCACCCACTCCGGGCATGTCAACACTGAGTGATCTGACACACTCGATTGTCAGATCCTCATTGACGGCATCCTTGAACGACTGCCTATGACACTCATACCACGCCTGTTTCGTCACCCTAAGTAGCTCACATGCCTCGCTGACACTCAGCTCGTGGGACATGCGCAGACGGGTCGCTACTTGGTAGGCGATTTTTTTGACTGTGACGGTTTTACAAGCTTACGATATTCATCAAGCTGACCCTCAAGGAAATCCCTGTGCAGGGAATCTTTCTTATGCTGAGCCTCAAGACGTGTGATTCTCTTACGGGTCTCTTCAAGCTCGCGCATAAGCTGTCGCTCTATTTTTCCTGATCTGTGACTGAAGTACGGAGAGAGGTTTATTGTGCATCTTTTTGTTTCGTCTGGAAGAGGATTTCTCATGAGATGGTGTCACCTCTACATTCATCTGCCGGAAGTGGCTCCTGAGCCACTTCCCTATACTGCATCGCGTGCCCTTATAGTCCTGAATGGAGGTAACTAATTTAAATAACGTCCCGGTTGCAAAATTATTCTCCCGATTAATCTGTTCGAAGCCCTTGGTACTTTCATACCAGGCTTTCACTGCCAATATCTCGGATTTGTCCCAAGATTTTTTGATTTCTTCACTCATTGTTCGTTAATTTCCTTAACTTTTTAGTCAAGCTTATTCAGGATTAGACAGCTAACTATTTTTTCAAGATAATTTTGTCATTTGGAAAATTCTAATTAAATTTGCAAATAACATCAAATAATTATTACATGTCAACAAATAGTATAGATACCGAAATTGAGCGTATAAACAGGCTAAAAGTAGTTTTAGTAGAGCAGAACCGCACAGGCAAATGGCTTGCCGGACAATTAGGAAAAAACGAAGCTACCATCTCCCGCTGGTGCTCCAATACCTCTCAACCCTCCCTTGAAATGCTCGTCAAGATTGCATCTATTCTAAAAGTTGACCCGCGCCAACTATTAAATGGTAATAATATTGATTGATTATGGCTAAGAAAGCGGCAAATAAGAAGGATGCTCTACCTATGGAGGAGATGCTGTGGAAGGCGTGTGATGCACTGCGCGGCTCGATTGAACCGAGCGAGTATAAGCACGTGGTTCTCTCTCTGATATTCTTAAAATACGCCGGTTTTCATTTTGAGAAACGTCGTAAGGAGATTATATTAGCCGGACAGGAGGCTTTCGTTGACAATGTAGCCTTCTATACAGCCAAGAATGTGTTCTATCTTCCCGAAACTGCACGGTGGAGTTATCTGAAAGAGAATGCCAAGCAGAACGATATTGCACTTAAAGTCGATAAGGCTCTTACTGACATCGAGAAGGAGAATAAGTCGCTTGCCGGAGCCTTACCGAATAATTATTACAGCTCGCTCGGTATTGAAGCAGAAAAACTCGGCTCACTTATAGACAAGATTGACGGCTTCGATTATATATTAGAGAATGATAAGGAGAACGACATCATTGGTCGTGTCTATGAGTACTTCCTCTCCAAGTTTGCCATCAAAGAGGGCAAAGGTAAGGGGGAGTTTTATACTCCCAAGACCATCGTCAACCTGATTGCCGAAATGATAGAGCCTTATGAGGGTATCATCTACGACCCCTGTTGTGGTTCGGGTGGTATGTTCGTGCAGTCATTGAAGTTTGTTCAGAATCATAACGGTAATCGTCGCAACGTGTCTGTTTATGGTCAGGAGTTTACCAAAACGACCTACAAGTTGGCGAAGATGAACCTTGCAATCCGTGGTATTTCGGCTAATCTTGGTGACTATGCAGCCAATACGTTCACCGACGACCGACATAAGGACTTGAAAGCTGACTTCATAATGGCTAATCCACCCTTCAATCAGAAAGACTGGAGAGCCGAGAACCAGCTGACCGATGATCCACGTTGGCAGGGCTATGATACGCCTCCCACTTCAAACGCAAACTATGGGTGGATTCTTAATATGGTAAGCAAGCTCTCCAGTAATGGAGTGGCAGGTTTCATACTTGCCAACGGCGCCTTGTCAGCCGATGGTACTGAGGGTGCAATCCGCCGCAAGATGATTGAGAAAGGACTCGTAGAGGCAATTGTAATCTTACCTCGTAATCTTTTCTATTCCACAGATATTTCTGTTACCCTTTGGATTCTCAATGCCAACAAAAAGGCACGAGTTGTAAAACGTCAGGGAGAGGAAATCAAGTATCGCGACCGTGAAGGCGAGATTCTTTTCATTGATATGCGCCAGATGGGTGAGCCTTTCGAGAAGAAATATGTCCGTTTCTCCGATGCTGACATACGCAAAGTAGCAGACACATACCACAACTGGCAGCGTGAAGGGCACACTGAAAAGTATGCTGATGAGCCAGAGTTCTGCAAATCTGTTTCTGTTTATGGTGAAGGTGGCGTAAAGGAGAAAGATTTCTCCCTGGTGCCAAGCAAGTATATCGAGTTTGTCAATCATGATGAAACGGTAGACTACGAGACACGTATGCGTGAACTTCAAACAGAACTTTCAGACATTCTCCGAGAAGAAGCTGAAAGTCGCGCAGCAGTTCTTGACGTATTCAAAACCCTTGGCTATGAAATCAATCTCTAAAAAATCTGAATTCGAACACGCGCGTTCAAATTCAGAACACGTCAAAAAGGCAACGATGATTAATGAATCTACATCCGGTTTTGAGGAACTGTTTGAGAGAGCGTCAAGTGTTGTTGAAAATGCTCGCTCTGAAGCATATCGTTACATCAATGAATCATTAGTGCGCCGTAATTGGCTGTTAGGTAAATTAATTGCAGAGGAGGAACTTCATGGTGAGGAGCGTGCCACATATGGATTAAACATAATTAAGAATCTAAGCCGGCATCTTACATCACAATTTGGTAAAGGCTTTACACGTCGAGATCTATATCATTATCTCACATTCTTTAAGACCTATTCCGATCTATTTATCGCAGAAGAGTCAAAAGTGTACTCACTGAGTACACAATCTCAGGTCCTTCTATCATGGACTCATTACCGCACGTTGCTCCAGGAACTTAATTCTGATGCCCGTAATTGGTATGAGCAGGAAGCCAAGGAGCAGGGGTGGAGTGTCAGGACCCTCCAGCGTAATATCAGTTCTCAATATTACTTTCGTAGACTCGCATCCCAACGCAAGGATTTAGTCGATACGGAGATGATGAAACTGACCGGACCATTGCAGACCACAGATCCAACCGAATTTATCAAGAATCCCGTCATAGGTGAGTTTTTGGGATTCACAACCGACAGTTCTTTCCGCGAAACCGACTTAGAGCAGGCAATAATAGACAATCTTGAAAAATTTTTGCTTGAATTAGGTAAAGGCTTTGCGTTTGTGGCACGTCAACAACATATCCATACCGAAAAGAAGGATTATTATATCGATCTTGTATTTTACAATATATATTTGAAGTGCTATGTATTGATTGACTTGAAAACCAGTCAAATCACTCATCAAGATGTAGGTCAGATGGATATGTACGTCAGAATGTACGACGAAATGAAGCGAACCGAAGGAGACAACCCCACAATCGGCATATTGCTCTGTGATGATACGGATGAAGATATTGCTCGATTCTCAGTGTTGCATGACAATGATCATCTATACGCATCAAAATATATGCTCTACATGCCAACTAAAGAACAGCTCCGGAAAGAAATCGATAGACAGAAAGCAATTTATTATCTTCAACATAAGGATTCTCAGGATGAAATCGAATTATAAACGATTAGGCGACTATATTCGACAAATAGATGTCCGTAACCGAGATTTAGCGGTTACAGTGCTTGTTGGACTGACTATTGACAAGTCATTTATCCCTTCTGTGGCAAATACTGTAGGCACGGATTTATCCAATTATAAAGTCATTTCTCATGACCAGTTTGCATGTTCTTTAATGCAGGTAAGCCGAGATGGGAAAATGCCTGTAGCTATATTTAAGGGTGAAAAGGCGATAATGTCACCTGCATATCCAATGTTCGAGGTAAGTCGTACAGACGAGTTAATTCCTGAATTTCTTATGATGTGGTTCTCTCGAAAAGAATTTGACAGAGAAGTAACCTTTTGGGCTGTCGGAGGAGTCCGTGGAAGTCTAGCTTGGGAAGACTTTACGAATCTTAATATCCCTGTTCCTCCAATAGAGGAGCAGCGTAAGATTGTGGCAGAGTATCAGGCAGTGGAGCAACGGATTGAAAACAATCGCCGACTCATAGCAACACTCGAAGATGCCGCCCAGACCATCTACCGCAAGATGTTCGTCGACAACATCGACCCCAACAACCTTCCCCAAGGCTGGCGAATGGGAACAATCGGTGAGTTTTGTAAGGAGACAAAATCTGGAGGGACACCGAGTAGAGCTAAGAATGAATACTGGGATAACAAGGATTATCGATGGCTCAAATCTGGAGAAGTCGCTAATAATATTATTTTTGACACGGAAGAATATATAAGTGAAAAAGGCCTTAAAGGAAGTTCTGCCAAAGTAATTCCTTCGGGTGCAGTTGTCATGGCAATGTATGGTGCAACAGCTTCACAAGTAGCATATTTAGACTGTGACACAACAACAAATCAAGCATGTTGTAATATGCTTACAAATTCTTTTGAAGAAGCCGCATATCTTTATTTTCACTGTCTCTTTCAACAAGAAAATATCAAACGCCTTGCTAACGGAGGAGCGCAAGAAAATTTAAGTCAAGAGCTTATATGCGCTCAATCGATACTTATAAGTGATGACACACGCAAATATGATCTGTTTTCTAAAATACTCAAATCAAAGATAGCATTCAATAAGGAGAATTATTGGCTAGAAGTAATGCTAAATACCATATTATCAACTTTGTCAAGATTTTAAGCAATTATGGCAAATTACATAGCACCAGAAAATAATTCAAAAAAATTCACTTGTCCACACTGTAATACTGTGGCTCAAATGATATATTTCAGCGCCACATGGAAAGAAGCTAAAAGTTGGTGGTGCACACCTCTAGGAGATTGTAGTATGATGAATGTTGCAATTTGTCAAAATTGCGATAAAGCAGTAATTTGGATTGATGACCAGTATGTCTTTCCAGAAATCAATGCTTCCACACCCAATGAGGATATGCCTGATTCAGTGAGAACTCTATATAATGAAGCAGCATCGATTTACAATAAATCACCCCGAGCTGCGTGTGCATTGTTACGACTTGCAGTAGAACGATTATGTAATGAGCTTGGCGAAACAGGTAAAATAGACACCATGATTGGAAATCTTGTTAAGAAAGGATTGCCAACCATTGTGCAAAAGGCGTTGGATGCAGTTCGTGTAATCGGAAACAAAGCTGTACATCCAGGTCAAATAGCGTTCGACGTTGATGATAGGTCAACAGCAGAAACGCTTATGAAACTTCTGAATATAATAACGGAACGCCTGATTACAGAACCGAAAGAAATCAACAGCATATTCGATGCCCTCCCTCAATCAGTAAAAGATTCAATCATAAAACGAGATAAGTGAGATGGAAGAAGATAAAGAAAACCAGATAGTAGGTCTGGTAAAAGCCTCATCCAATATATTGAGCCAATTCTATCAAGATTTGGCTCAACCGAGTGTTAAAGCTGTAGGACAAGCCTTGGCTACTGTCTTTGAGCTATGTCCTAACTCGCTACTATCCTTGAAGTTGTGGTCTGAGAAGCGAAAACTACATTTTCAAAAACACTTGAGCGAATATGCTAAGAAGTTAGAAGATATCCCGGTAGAGAAACGTTGTGAAGTAGACACACAGGTCGGTACACCTATAGTTGAAAGATTGACTTATACAACGAATGATGAAATAGCTGACTTATTCACTACATTGCTTGCTATGGCATCTAATGTAGATACTAAGAATCGAGCACATCCTTCGTTTATTCATATAATCGAGAACCTAACTCCTGATGAAGCAATAATATTACGTCATATAAAGGACTTGGATTATGTCCCATATTGTGAAGTTAGGGCGAAAGGTTCAGATGGATATGATATTTTAGAAAATTGTCTCACTACGTTAAGATACGATTTACAACTTGATTATCCCCAAAATATTGGAGCATATCTTTCAAATTTTGTGAGTCTTGGTATCTTAATTGGTAACAGAGATCTAATGATACAATTAAATGCATCTGAAGATTATGAAAGAATGTTACAATGTTACGGCTTGGAAGACTTAAAGAATGAATTAGTTCCTTCGAGGTATGCTGCAATCCATGCAAAAAAAGACTTTTATATAATTACCCCGATAGGCAAATTGTTTTTGAGGGCTTGTATTAAATAGCATAGAAAGAAATGACAATATTCAACGAATCTCAATTGGAGCAGGCTTTTGTCAAACTGTTCAGGGAACAGGGCTACGACTATGTGCCTGGCGACAGCATCATCCGTGACACCCGCGATGTGCTGCTCTATGATGACCTGCGTGGTTTCCTTAGCAAGCAGTATCGTCATGTCGGAATCACGGAGAATGAGATTTCTACTGCTATCGCCAAACTGGAAAAGACTGATGGCGGAGGAGTGTATGCTGAGAATGTGGAGGTCATGCGTCGCATTATGGACGGCTTTACAATCAAGCGTGAAGACCCTTCGAAGCCCAATCTGTATATCAACCTGATTGACTATAACGAGCCGGAGAATAATTCGTTTAAGTTCGTCAATCAGTTCAGCATTGAAGGCGACCACACACGTATTCCCGACGGTATTGTCTTCGTAAATGGTATTCCTTTGGTTGTGCTGGAGTTCAAGAACGCAATCAAGGATAATACCACAATCGAGAACGCTTATACCCAACTCACCGTGCGTTATCGGCGCGACATACCCAAGTTGTTCCGCTATAACGCCTTCGTAGTAATTAGCGATGGAGTGAACAACCGTTTCGGGTCGCTATTCGCACCCTACGAGTTTTTCTACGGATGGCGAAAAGTTGAACATGACGATCCTGAGGTGGAAGGTGGATTCAACTCCATGTTCACCATGATGAAGGGTCTCTTCCGGAGGGACAGGCTCTTGGAGGTGGTGCATAATTTCCTGTTTTTCCCCGATACCCCGAAGCATGAAGACAAGATCGTGTGCCGTTATCCACAGTATTTCGCCACAACTCTACTGTTCAACAATATCCTGAAGCATAGCCGTCAGAATCCTGAAGGCGACGGTAAGGGAGGAACATATTTTGGTGCTACCGGCTGCGGAAAGTCATACACGATGTTGTATCTGACACGCCAACTTATGCGTACCACCAAACTGAGCAGTCCGACAATCGTACTGATTACAGACCGCACTGACCTCGATGACCAGCTTGCAAAGCAGTTCATCAACGCCAAGAAATTCATCAATGATGAAATGGTTATGCAGGTAAACAGTCGTGAGGATCTGAAGACTCAGTTGGAGAACCGTACTTCCGGAGGCGTGTTTTTAACGACTATTCAGAAGTTTGAGGAGAATACCGGATTGCTGAGTAACCGTGCGAACATCATCTGTATCTCCGATGAAGCCCACCGCTCTCAGGCTGGTCTGGAACAGAAAACCACTGTCACAGATAAGGGCGTGAAGCACCGTTACGGGTTCGCGAAGTATCTACGCGATTCATTCCCCAATGCTACATATGTCGGCTTCACGGGTACACCTCTCGACAACACAATTGGTGTGTTCGGTCCCATCGTAACACGCTACACTATGACCGAGGCAGTTACCGACGAAATCACACGAAAAATCGTCTACGAGGGTCGAGTAGCCAAAGTCTTGATAAACTCCGACAAGGTGAAGGAGATTGAGAAATACTACGCGAAATGCAAGGACGAAGGTGCAAGCGATTATGCTATTGAGGAGAGCAAGAAGCAGATGACGCGTATCGATGTCATACTAAACGATCCAGCACTGCTTGCCAATATAGCGGCTGATTTTGTGGAGCATTACGAAAAGCGGGTTGAAGAAGGTTCGACAGTGGAAGGTAAGGCTATGATTGTGTGCAGTAACCGTTCCATTGCCTGGAACCTGTATCAAGCCATTATCAAACTTCGTCCTGAATGGGAGGAAGTAAAAGAGTGCATCGAGGGAGAAACTCTAACCGATAAGGAACGCGAAGAAATCAAACCGATGCCGCGTATCTCTTTGGTAATGACCAGAGACAAGGATGATGAACCGAGACTGTATCAACATCTTGGCACGGATGAATATCGCAAAACGCTCGATAAGCAGTTCAAGGCAGTCAAGAGTAATTTCAAGATAGCTATTGTTGTGGATATGTGGATAACTGGCTTCGATGTACCGAGTCTCGACACCATGTATTGCTTCAAACCGCTTCAGATGCACACACTTGTGCAGACGATTTCACGTGTTAATCGTGTTTATCCCGGTAAGGAGAAAGGTCTCGTTGTAGATTATCTCGGAATAAAGCGTCAGATGAATGCCGCCCTTTCGCACTATGCCGGTGGAGCTGTCAACGGTCATTCCCTCGATACCATTGAGCAATCCCTCAAGGTGGTCAAAGATGAACTTGACATTATCCGTCGTCAATTCTATAAATTCGACTGGCATAAATATTTCACTACAGATGGAATTGAGCAGCTAAATATACTCAACGGTGCTGTGGAATATGTGCTCAAAACCAAGGAATCGGAAACTCGGTTCATGCAGCATTGTAAGAAGATGAAAGCAGCTTTCGCTATCTGCTGCAACAGTGACCGGATCTCGAAGGGAGAAGACAATGACATTCATTTCTTCTTTGCGATTCGTTCTATAATATTCAAGCTCACGAAGGGAGATTCTGCCGATACTACAAAGATGAATCGCCATGTGGCTGGTATGATAAAGGATGCCCTTATAAGTGAGACTGTAGAGGAGATTGCAAATATCGGTGTTAATGCTGAGAGTGAGATTGATCTACTTTCATCGGAGTATATGAAGCGACTGGCACAACTACCTGAAAAGAATACCAAAGTCAAACTTATGGAACAACTTCTCAAAAAAGTCATTGACTCAGTTCGCAAGGTCAATAAACAGAAAGGTGTTGACTTCACACAGCGTCTCGAAGATATTGTGAAGCGTTACAACGACCGATCGGATGATGCTGCTCTTGCCAACGACGTTATCGACGATGTGGTTCAGCAGATGCTCGAACTAATGGAAGATGTAAAGTACTCCCGAACAGCCGGAGAAGAAATCGGTCTTTCGTTTCAGGAAATGGCTTTCTTCGACATCCTGAAAGCTGTAGCAATCAAATATGATTTCATTGGAGATTTCCCTGACGACAAACTGACAGACCTTGCAAAACAAATCAAGGTACTTGTGGAACAGCAAGCCACAGTAGCTGATTGGAATAACCGCGACGACATCAAAGCAGAGTTAAAAATGAATATCATCATCCTGCTTGCCACTGCCGGTTATCCCCCGAAGATTCACGATGAAGTGTTCAAGGAAATCCTTGAACAGGCTGAGAACTTCAAACGCCATGCCCCATCGTTTGGGTATTTAACAGATGAATATGACGATACAATATCAATAGCAGCAGAACCATGAACAGGATAATTTTGATAGGCAATGGCTTTGACTTAGCTCATGGTTACCCCACAAGATATGAAGATTTCATAAATTGGTATTGGGATAAAAGAGTGTATTCTTTTCACGGAAATAACACCTCGTTATCAGAGGATTGCCTTTGTTCTATAAAAATGACTTCAGACAACAGCGAAAGTTGTTGGAATATTTTTGCTTTTCATTTACCATATTTTTGTAATGAGATTAGTGGTAAAGACATTATTCAAAGAATTAAAAGTCATCCAGAGTTATTTGAGATCAAATTCTCTCCATTTTTTAGGAGTATCTGTGAATCAATTGAAACTAAAGGGTGGGTAGATATAGAACGTGAGTATTATAACCATTTAAAAATGTAGAAGTTAAGTTTAGAAACGAAAAATTCAGCAAGCCAAATAAGATTTTGCTATTAAACTTCAATTACACTCCGATTGCTTATCTTTTAGTTCAAATTGAGAAACTAAGGTATGGAAAAGATCTTAAAGCTGACATGATTTTTATACATGGAGATATAACTAAGTCTCGCACACTAATCTTTGGTTACGGAGATGAATTGGATGATACTTATAGTTCCCTTCTAAAGTTTGAAGATAACGAATACTTAAAATACATTAAGTCTATAAAATACTTAGAAAGTGATAATTATAGGAAACTGTTAGAATTTATCGAATCTGACAGATTAAAAATGTAGCGGCTATGATGTTTTGTGATAATCCCGAAAAGTTTTTCCCGGTTACTCAGGTTGATATTGTCCATTTTCCAGAGGGAAGCATTGAGAATCCTGATGTTATGATTGAGGCTCCCAAAATCATCGGTCCGGTACCAAAGATAATTAATGAGACATTGTCTTATCTCCGGACTAATGTCATAAAGCAACGAATCACGAAACCATCTGATACGGAAAAGTCGATCAAGGTATTTAACTATCCGTATCAGGCGTTTGAAGAGGCGGTGGTAAACGCTCTGTACCGTCGCGACTACATGGAGCGCGAACCTGTTGAGATTACAATTGAACCAACACACGTCGATATACTCAGTTATGCCGGTCCCGATCGCTCTATAAGTGCCGAGGCAATAAAGGAGGCGAAGAAATTAAAAGCCTGAAGATACAGAAACCGTCGGCTTGGTGATTTCTTGAAGGAACTTGGACTTACTGAAGGACGTGCTACCGGTATTCCTACCATTCAAAAACATCTTAAACTCAATGGCAATCCTCCGGCTACCATTGAAACGGATGATGACCGGACATATTTTCTTGTGACTATTCCGTGTAGAGTAGATATGATCGGACAAAATGAGATAGATACGCCTAATCAAGAAGAAGATACGCCTCCTCTTGAAAGACTTAAAACACAACTTACAAATGAACTTGTAAATGATAATTTACAAGTTTATGTTGATGATAATGTGGATATTGACATACTTATAAATAGACTTGTAAATCTAATTTCACAAGTCTATTTACAAGTCTGGGATAAGGCGGAAACCGATAGATCATTGATGATAGCAGATGTATTGAAAATGTTCCTAAGTCTTAAGACAAAGAGTCTCACCTCAGCCGAATTGCTTAATCAATCAAATATAGTCAGTCTATATAAATGTAACCTGCAATCTCAGCGGGATATATTGAAATGTCCAATCCTGAGAAACCGACAAGCTCAAAACAGAGATACCTCTTAACAGAGGTAGGCAGAAGTTTATTCATACAATAAAATGTATAAGGAATTGGCATATCTTTATAATATTTGAAAGTTAAAAGAACGAAGGGTCAGGATTAATCACTAACTTTGCAGAGTCATACCGTATGGCGAAGTACATTGATATCTGACGGTGTAAGAATCGGAAATATCAGAGATACCGGCTGAGACAAATATTTGACTTAAAGGCGAATAAATTGAAGATATAAGGCCCCACTGGGGTCACTACCAAAGCAGGAGAATGCTGAAATCATTTGATTTTCAGTATTCTTTCTTTTTGTCCAAACCGAAGATACTGAAGAATGTTACAGTCAGCTGTGAGTGATGTATGAACACTCACAACTGTGAGCAATTTTACTCACAGTTACATTCACGGAAGTGTGAGCTGGTTGATTCACCAAAATTAGGTACTGCAAACCCCTCACAGAATGGGGCACTGGATTGAACCTTTGACCTGGTTTAGGTCGCAAAATCGGTCAGATTTCAGACGATTTTGACATCGTTTAATATTTGAAAGATTATTTAATATTGCTGTCGTACATTTGTACTGATTGGATAAATTTAAATCAGTTAGTAGCTACATCAGCATGTTTTGATGTATATTAGCCTTATTTTGAATAGTTGTGTTCTTTCACAAGTGAGGATTCACTTCATTTATATCAATCAGATTATGGAGAATTGCGAATATTGTCAATCCTGCGGTAGAATGGATTTGAAGTTTTGAAGCAATATTTCTTCGGTAAGTGGTTACAGTATGTACTGACAAACATAGTTTATCTGCGATCTCTTTATTTGCCATACCTCTGGCAACACAACAGATTATTTCTTTTTCTCTTTCAGTCATTACTCCTAAGATATCTTTCTCTTTAGAAGTGCATTCGTCTTTTCCCTCAACATTTTTCTCCAGGGCGCGAAGTTTTAGAGATTTTTCCAATTTTTCAACTTCAGGAATAAAAAGTTTATTTTCTATATCACAATGTCGGTTCAGCTCATTCCCACAGTAAATAATATCAAATAAGGCTGAGGTTAAAATCTCATTATCCTTTACATGATAATGTCTTATGAATATATCTTTTAACTCATTTAACTTTTTTGTCATACTAACATGATTAAGTGAATAGTCGGTTATTCTGAAGTTCTTACTTACTTCTCCTGATAAGAGATGGGATACATAACTGAAAACATCTTCATTCTCATGTTGCATGTGATGACGAACTTCCTGGACATAATCATCATAAAATTTCAACAACAAAAAGGCGACATCATTAATGTCCGAGCAATTTATAGCTTCAATCAGTTTCCGTCGTATTGACGGCAATAAGAAATCAAGGAAATGAGTGTGAGCTTTCCTTAAATAAGCCATTAGTGTCGGAAGAGAAATAGGATAAGATATATAATTTCTATCACATAAAAAATTACACACTGCCAAAAAGGAGTTAAGGTCAACCCCGTCTTCCTTACAGGCATCTTTTACTTTTTTATCACCAAAGCCAAAAGACAATCCGAATCGACTCAGGACACCCAATAAATTGGGATTATCTTCTATAAGTGTCCGGAGTTGATCGTTAGGTGTGAATGTATTCCTATTTATTAACATATTTTTTATCTGTTGAAATTGGGCTCTAAAACCTCATGCAAAGGTACTACGGAATAAGCAACTACACCATACCTAAAAATAAGTGTTTTTTGAGAAAAAACCTATTCTTACTGGCAACTTCATGTGAAATTCTCCAAATTTTGAGTATTGACAGGCATGGTCAATCGGTACTAACTTTGCAGCCGGAAATTAATACTCCTTCACATACGAGTAAGTCTTCCTTAACCTGTGTAAGAGAAATAAATAACAATCAATAAAAATGAAAAAACTACATTTAATTCTTATGTTTGCCGTGCTGATGTTAACCACAGCATGTAGCGACAATCACGAGGGTATCAAAGACAATCTGTCTAAGCATGTAATTGGTAAATATGAGGGCTATACCTCAGCTTCATGTGCATATTTCAGCGGAAATATGAATGCTGACCAGGTCATTACCGTTACGGAAGGATCTGAAAACAACAAGGTCAATATCCAGTATGTTTCTTCCACATGGGGGACTGTCACGGTTGCTGATGCAGTTGTCGTAGAGAATGAACAAGGATATGTCGTATCCGGCAACGGAAAATGGTCTATGGGACATAATGGTAGCATCAACGACTATGATTGCACAGTTACAGGCAGAGTAAAATCCGGTGAAGCACAGTTCATATTCTCTGCGCCTGCAGTTATGGGAGGTCTCAAAGTTGAATTTACCGAAGGGGAAGTTCCGGCATCACTTATTCTTCCCGGCACATACGAAGGTTGGACAGATGCATCATGTGCATATTTTCAAGGTATGACTGCAGATAATCAGATAATTACTATTGTAGGTAAAGATAATGTTTATAGTGTGTCTTATGAGTCAGATACTTGGGGGACATTCACAATAGAAGAACTCACATTCACTTATTCGGATGGGGTATTTACGATTTCAGGAGATGGAATCTGCAAAATGGGAATGGATGGTGATTTGAAAGATTATCCCTGCACATTATCGGGTAGCATAGATGTTGAGAAATCGGTTCCGTCATTTATTTTTAATGTTCCCGCAGTAATGGGCGGACTCTCTATAACTTTTAGTTCTGGCGATATGCCTTCTGAAAGCACAGATGAATAAGTGGTTTGTAATGATAATAGCGGGAGCAGCTTCAATGGGGCTGCTCTCAGCTTGTAATGGTATTCTGGGAGGAATATATGATGAACCTGACAGTGGCAATAATAATACAGGCTTTGAAAATGAGGGAGAAATATTCATAGATGCAACTTCATATACGCAATGGGTATATATTGATTTTTCAGAGCAAGCTACGGTCACACTCGGTTATGAGGAGGAGGCTCCAAAGAACTGGGACATTGCCGTACATCGTTATGATGTAAAGACAAATGGTGCAAAAGTTATAGAGACGGATTACTCAGACTTTGATGAAGCCATTAAAGCTACTATAGACGAAGCGAATTTAGTTGCGGATATATGGACAACATCTCAAATTGTCATTGACATGTCTACTATGATGGACGGTTATCTGAGTTATACGGAATCATATTATAATCCGGAACTTTCAAAGTGGCTCAATGTTGACACAAGTACGATGCCACCTATATATACCTCCTCAGGAAAAGTCTATATCGTATACCTTGCTGACGGCACTCGTGTAGGTGTCAAGTTGCTCAACTACATGAATGATATGCAGGTAAAGGGATATATGACGATACAATATATGTATCCATTTAATTAGTAAACCATGAAGCATAAAGTAATCGCCTCCTTATCATTTATATTGTCTGCATCGGTTGCATGTGCTCAAAATACTCTCACTAAAGAACAACTGGACTCCATTGAGAATCAATGGGATAAGATTCTTGATGATGTAGTCGTCACTGGTACACGCACACCCAAATTGGTTACAAATTCATCTATTCTTACCAGAGTGATAAGTTCAAGTGATATCCGCAAAAGCGATGCCACCAACATCAGCGACCTATTGCAGACAGAGTTGCCGGGTATAGAATTTTCTTATTCTATGAACCAGCAGGTTTCACTCAATATGCAAGGGTTCGGAGGGAATTCGGTGTTATTCCTCGTAGATGGTGAAAGACTTGCGGGCGAAACACTTGATAATGTTGACTACGATCGCCTGAACCTTAACAATGCAGGTAAAATAGAGATTGTCAAGGGGGCTGCGTCGTCACTCTATGGCTCGAATGCAGTGGGAGGCGTGGTGAATATAATCAGCCGTGAGGCATCAGAGCCGTGGACTCTGAATATCAATGGTCGTTACGGTAAGCACAATAGTCAGAGATACGGAGCTGTGTTCACAGTGAACAAGTGGAAAATCAACAGTTCCACATCGGCGCAATACTCCTCCATTGACTCATACGATATGAAAAATGAAGGTGATTACTCCAAGTATTATGGCAGCAAGACATGGAATATAAACGAGCGGCTGACGTTCAAGCCGATTAATGCACTGAAACTCATAGCACGTGCCGGATATTTCTTCCGTGAGCGCAATTCACAGGTCAATACCCACGACCGTTATCGTGATTTCTCAGGTGGTCTGAGAGGTGTGTACGAGTTTACTCTGGGAACCAACCTGGAGCTCAGCTACTCCTTCGACCAATATGACAAAAGCGACTATGTGGTGTTGACCCATAAAGATGTGCGTGACTACTCTAACGTTCAAAACATCGGCAAAGCGGTGTTTAATCACACTTTCAGAGGAAAACATATCCTTACAGTTGGAGGAGATGTAATGCGTGATTATCTGATGTCTTATCAATTTACCGGCAATGGCAGTCACAAACAGATTACTGCTGACGGCTTCGCCCAGATTGACCTGACTTTCAACAGGCTTAATGTCATAGCCGGCGGACGTTATGATTACTTCTCCGAGTCAGACATGAAGCACTTTTCCTCACGCATAAATATGATGTATAATCTCGAGCGTTTCAAAATTCGTGGCAGCTATGCCGGAGGTTTCCGTGCCCCGACGCTTAAGGAGATGTATATGAACTTTGATATGGCAAGTATTTTCATGATTTACGGAAATCCTGATCTTAAACCGGAAGTCAGCAATAATTTTCAGTTATCAGGAGAATATACCAACGGACTTCTCAATGCTAACTTAGGCACTTTCTGCAATCTTGTTGAAAACAGGATGACTACTGTCTGGAATCAAGCTCTTGGAGGAATGGAATATAGTAATATCGGGCGCGTCAACATTGCAGGAGTAGATGCGAATGTGGCTTGGCGAACACAATGGGGATTGGGAACAAGGTTATCTTATGTCTTCACTCATGAGCATGTCAAGAAAGGTGAACCTTATACGTCTTCAACACGTCCTCACACAGCAACGCTCAGGGTTGACTATTCGCACCAGTGGAACAACTATGGGCTTATGGTGGCATTGAGCGGCAGAGCACTTTCTAATGTCACGGTTGATGAATTTACTTCCCTCACATCATACGAAGAAACAGAACGAGTAAAATATCCCGGATATACCATGTGGAAACTTAATATTAGCAATAGTGTATGGAAAGGCATAGATCTCATAATTACTATTGATAATCTTTTCAACTATGTTCCCAGATATAATTACAGCAGCACTCCGTCTACAACCGGAATATCATTCAATGTAGGATTGTCACTAAATATAGACTCAATGTTTAAATAAAAATGACAAAGAAAAAAATTATTTTTACATCTGTCACGGTAATAATTATTGTCGCCGCAGCTATTATCGGATGGAAAAGCCTCGCTTCCTCCACTCGTATTGCCTTTATAAACTACCAACCGATCACACTCGGAGAGATCGGAAAAGCCAACAACAGTTCCTTTATAAAGATTGAGAATCTTGATGTAGAGAAACTGGACAAGGTATCAAATTTCGATATGATTTTTGTCAATGGAATGGGGTTGCGCATCACCGAAGAACAACGAGACCTGCTGTCAAAGGCAGCCGAAAAAGGACTGTCCATAATTACTACAGCCGCTACAAATCCGGATAATCTAATTATATCCACAGATTCGGTTGATACGGAATTTATCAAACAGTATCTTCAGGGGAGCGGTAGGGTGAACTACAGCAGTATGTTGAACTATGTTAGAAAGTATATAGACGGCAAAAAATTCTTCTTAGGCGACATAAAAGATCCTATTGCTTCTCCTACCGGTCTGCTCTATCATCCCGACATAAAAGATCCTGATGGAGAGGAACATTATTTTAATTCTTTATCAGATTATAATAAATTCCTAATGGAAAATAATCTCTTGAGGAATGGAGCTACTGAAATCATTTTGACAGGGCAAATGGGAGTTCCTGATGAATTGATAAGACAACTTGAATCAACCGGAAATATCGTTTATCCAATTTCAAATATTCAGAAAGCGATTACATCGGGAGTCGCAGATAGTATTTCCCCTTCTGCTATGATAAATATGGCACACGGAAGAATGGGTGATATAGCCGTGGAGTATTTGAAAAGGAAAAACATACCTTTGTTCGCTCCTCTTAATGTCAACCGGGACTATGACGAATGGATAGAGGATAAGATGGGGATGAACGGAGGTTTCATGTCACAGAGTATTGTTACTCCGGAAATTGATGGAGCAATCCGACCATGGACTTTATTCGCACAATATGAAGGGAAAGACGGGGTTCCTGAAATTAAAGCTATACCTGGTAGGCTTGAAGAGTTTGTGGAGGCGGTTAATAACTATACGTCATTAAAACGTAAGGTAAACTCGGATAAGAAAATAGCGATATTCTATTTTAAAGGACCGGGGCAGAATGCACTTGTTGCGGAAGGTATGGAAGTTGCCCCGTCATTGTTCAACCTTTTGAACAGACTGAAGGCAGAAGGGTATAAGGTTGAAAATATGCCTTCATCGGCACAGGAACTTGAACGTCTTTTAGACTCAAACGGCAGAGTATTCGGGCAATATGCAATCGGTGCCATGGACGATTTTGTCAAGAATGCAAACCCTGAACTTATTAATAGGGATGTTTACGATCAGTGGGCAAGGACAGCTTTAGGAGAGGAAATGATGTCGGAAATCGAGAGAGTAGACGGCAACTTCCCCGGTCAAGGACTTAAGACTGAAGACGGTCAGCTTGCCTTGGCAAGATTGCAGTTTGGAAATGTGGTGTTGGTTCCACAGACCGCTGCCGGTATCGGAGATGATGAATTTAAAATTGTACATGGCACTGATATGGCACCTCCACATTCCTATGTAGCCTCATATCTATGGGTTCGTAACGGCTTTGGTGCTGATGCCCTTATTCATTTCGGTGCTCATGGCTCCTTGGAGTTCACACCACGTAAACAGGTGGCGTTAAGCAGTCGTGATTGGTCTGACAGACTGGTCGGCACAATGCCACATTTCTATGTTTATTCTACAAGCAATGTAGGTGAGGCTATGATAGCAAAGAGACGTAGCTATGCAGGCATAGTCAATTATCTCACGCCTCCTTTTATGGAAAGCAATGTCCGGGGGATTTATAAAAATCTTTCCGATGCTATTCTTTCATATAATAAGGAATTGGAATCGGATAATCCTGATCAGAGTCGTTTGGATGCCGCATCTCGCTTGGTAAAGAAATATACCGTGGAATTAGGTATTCATCGTGAGCTTCGTCTTGACAGCATACTCTCAAATCCGTATTCCGCCTCGGAAATATCCCGTGTGGAAATTTTTGCCGAGGAACTTGCCAATGAGAAGATCACAGGTATGCTGTATGTCATGGGCATCCCATACGGTAGCGACAAACTGACATCTACTGTATATGCCATGACTGTAGATCCGATTGCATATAGTCTTTATTCCCTTGATAAACTAAGAGGAAAAGTAACCGGAGATAAATCGGCAAAAGGTGTTGCCTTCACCACTAAATATTTGATTCCCGCTCGTAATCTGGTTAAAAAGTTACTTTCAGAAAAAAGACCAGTCACTGAAAGGGAGATATGTGAGATAGCCGGTATATCTGAGAAGGAATTTAATGAAGCGAAGCAAATCATGGAAGATATCAACGGATCAAAAGATTTGTTTTCAAGGATGATGGTTATGGGATCTTCCATGTCTGTGTCTGCTCCAACTGCGAAGTTGTCTGAGCGGAAGGAATCATCAACCTCAAAGATGAAGAAAATGATGAATGCTACAGGCATGTCACCTGAAAAGGCTCTTGAAATGGCAAAGAAGATGGGGGCGGATTCTGCGGCGATAGCTAAGATGGGGGCTGCAATGAAAAATAAAGGCTCAAAAGCCGATTCAGGTAAGCATTCACGTTCAGCTATGATGTCAACTCCTCAACATTCAAAGAATGAAATCGAAAAAGCCTCTGCTATAATGGAGATAGCACAGGCTATTACCAATGTGTATACCTATACTGAATCATTGAGAGAAAGCCCTGAGAAGGAATTGTCGTCAATTATCAATGCATTGAACGGTGGATTTATTTCACCGACTTCAGGTGGTGACCCTGTTCTTAACCCACTCATCCTCCCAACTGGACGTAATATGTTTGCCGTAAACGCTGAGGAAACACCTTCAGTTGTGGCATGGGAAAAAGGTAAGGAATTGGCAGACAATACCATTAAAATGTATCGCGAAGCACATAATGATTCACTTCCACGAAAAGTCAGCTATACACTCTGGAGTAGTGAGTTTATTGAGACGGAAGGCGCCACGATAGCACAAGTGCTTTATATGCTTGGCGTGGAACCTGTCCGGGATCCATTCGGGCGGGTGACGGATTTGCGCCTTATTCCATCGGAGGAACTCGGTCGACCGCGAATTGATGTGGTTGTGCAGACCTCAGGGCAGCTTCGGGATCTTGCGGCATCAAGATTATTCCTGATCACACGTGCGGTGGAGATGGCATCTCAATCAAAAGATGACATACATCCGAATTATGTTGCAGAGGGTGTAATGGAGTCGGAACGTCATCTTGTTGATAAAGGCGTTTCGCCGAAGGAAGCCAGGGAAATGTCTACTTCTCGGGTGTTTGGCGGCATTAATGGGAATTATGGGAGTGGAATCCAGGAGATGGTGGAGGCAGGAGACAGATGGAATGATGAAAGTCAGATAGCGGAAACATATATTCATAATATGGGGGCGTCATACGGCTCGGAAAAGGATTGGGAAAAGATGCGTGATTTTGCTTTTGAAGCCGCTTTGACACGCACTGATGTTGTGGTTCAACCACGACAGAGCAATACCTGGGGAGCCCTCAGCCTTGACCATGTATATGAATTTATGGGCGGAATGAATCTTGCTGTAAGGAATATCACCGGTAAAGATCCAGATGCGTACCTTGCCGATTATCGCAATCGAAACAGGGCAAGAATGCAGGAGGTGAAGGAAGCGGTAGGTGTTGAAAGCCGTACCACTATTTTGAATCCCGCCTACATTTCCGAGAAGATGAAAGGGGGAGCCGGAGATGCCTCCGGTATTGCTGATGTCATCCGCAACACTTATGGATGGAATGTCATGAAACCGGATGCCATAGACAATGAGTTGTGGGATGATATATACGACACTTATGTGAATGACAAATATGATCTTGGCACCAAGAATTATTTCAAATCTGTCAATCCCTATGCTCTTGAGGAGATGACGGCAGTGATGCTTGAGACTATACGTAAAGGTATGTGGAAAGCTTCCGACGAACAGATATCTACGCTCGCTCAACTTCATACGGAGATAGTGGATGAATATAAGCCGTCTTGTTCCGGATTTGTATGTAATAATTCAAAACTGCGTGAATTTATTTCATCAAAAGTTGATGCATCGTCTGCGTCAGCCTATAATAAGTCGATAGGGGAGATTCGATCTGAAAATGTCAGTGATGACGGCATGGTGATGCAGAAAGATGAGCTTGACACCATAAAGCAATCAAAAAATATAATTAATGGTGGATTAGCTGTCGGTTTAGTAGTGGTATGTCTGCTCATTGTGTTTATAATCATTAAGCGCAGGCGTAAGGAAGAGTAATAATGGAGACTGTAATAATCCTCATGATGCTTTTGGTCAGTTTGAGCTTTATGCTCAAACTGACATTTATGCGACCCTGGCAAATGGTTCTGGAAGCTGCCCTTGTGGCTTTGTTGATTGTGTTTTCAATAGATATCGCCGTCCTTCAATCCAAGACTCAGATTGAGGAATGGATACAGACTCCCGAACTTATGCTAAATGTCGCTGTGATTATGACAATAGATGTTGCTTTGCAGATAGCTTTCTGCATATCCATGGTTGGTAATAACATAGGGTTGAGAGAAAAGATCTTGAGAAATATCCTTTTGTTTATTCCCGGACTCCTTATTTTCCCTGTGGCATTTTATCTGTTGGTATCCATGATATTTTTCTTCACAGGCACCGATTTTTATACTGTCGGCTATGGACTGGGGTTCTGTCTGCTCATACTGTTGCCGATAATGTCAATTGGTTTGAAATACCTGTTGCCGGATAGGTCAAGCCGTCTTGAATTGATCTTTTATCTCAACTGCATAATCGGTATGCTCGGAATCATCGCCACTGTAAACGGACAGACAGCAACTATGGGGGTAAATGAGCTTAACCTTCCTGCATTGCTAACTATAATCGGAATTATCCTAATAGGTTATATAATCGGATTCATTATGTATAAACGTAAAATAAATAAACAGTCATGAATGTTATTTCAAATGTCCTTTATTGGATATCGACAGGACTCCTCGTGCCTGTCATTGTGTTGCTGATCTATTTCTTCATTCGTTCCATAATCCTTATAGGAGGGTTCTATGGACAATATATGACGGAAAGAAAGACCGCTTCGATGCTCGACAGTAAGATTAAAGATCTTAATCCTTCGGAAATCATTCCGTTTCTTGAGTCTCTCCCCGCAAAAGCGGGTGAGCTTGTTATCAGGACGCTTAGAGAAATCCTCAGTGCAAAAGAAAATCATGCCCGGCAGGATATGCTCGTGTCTGAATATGAACTCGCAGCTGATAAAAATCTGGCTACTTCCAGAATCCTTACAAAAATGGGTCCTATACTGGGCTTGATGGGTACATTGATTCCGATGGGACCGGCTCTTGTGGGACTTGCCACCGGAGATATAGCATCAATGGCTTATAACATGCAGGTTGCATTTGCCACGACAGTGGTAGGATTAGTTGTTAGTGCGATAGGCTTTCTGACGCAACAGGCTAAAGAACGGTGGATAGCACATAATCTCATGATACTTGATTTTGTCGTAGAGTCACTTAAAGAGATAAGAAAATGAGACGCAGACGTTCAATTATCCGCCGGGGAGAAGACTCCGACCCAATGAGTGTGGTAAGTAATTTATTCGATGTGGCTATGGTGTTTGCGGTTGCTCTGATGGTTGCACTTGTCAGTAGATATAATATGACCGAAATGTTTTCTAAGGAAGACTTTACTATGGTTAAGAATCCGGGAAAGGAAAATATGGAGATAATAACAAAGGAGGGGGAGAAAATAAACCGTTATACACCTTCCGAAGAGCAAAACTCATCCGGAAATAAGGGAAAGCGTGTAGGTGTAGCTTACGAACTTGAGAACGGAGATATTATATATGTCCCGGAATGAATCTAAATATCTTAGAAACTGATGCAGTCAAAGTTAGTCTTTGACTGCATCAGTTTCTAAGATACCTGTGGAAATGTGCGCATTAGTGCCCTCACTTTACTAACCTCTCAAATATCTTATCTAAGATATTCATAACGATAAATCTTAGAACTGAATGTCACGATTGATTTTCCGGATTTTTGCTGAGAGGATAAGGCGATATATACCAAACATTATGAATGATATGCCTATGTAGAGCCAAACTGCTACACCACCGCCTATAGGATCTGCCATAAAGATGAGCGCAAATAGAAGAGTTATAAGAAGGATTGCAATAATCCATCCGAACCAGTCTTTTGAGTAGCCATACAGGGTACAGCTGTCACAGATGGCATTGATGGCAGCACATACAAGATCGTATACACGAATACCATAGTTATTGTGGGTAGAGGAAGACACAGCATCCATACGCCGCATATAAGTTCAAGTAATCCTAATCCGAGAGCCCATCCCCACCCGGGAAATAGTTTGGCATTTGAGAATGCGAACACGCGTTAATTAGATTCCCACGCTATCGAGTAGGATGTTTTCAAGAGTAACTTCGTTGTGTATAGTGTCTCTTTAAGGTGTAAAGATAGTCAAGAGCTGATAGGACTCCTATCATTATCTGTTTAATCTCTATTAAATTCGGCAGCACATTTCTGTAAAGATGCTAGTCAAGGTTCTCTCCCCTTAAATACTCAGCGACAATATAAATAAAGGAGTTGATGTTCCTGGTATTCCAAACGATCAGAATCAATATATGAGCACAAATTGTCATGATGAAGGACCTTGGCGATTTCTTCCTCAATTACATCTCCATTCCCATCAAATTGGAATACCTTTAGTTCCTCAATGAAGATTAACTTCATGAACTTAACTTACCGTCAGCATCTTTCATGCGATAGGTTTTCGCATAAGCACTTTCCTTATGCGGAAACACCACCGTGTATTTGCCGATATTCTGATTTTTCTTAAAGAGGAACATACACTTTAGTTCTTTACGATTACAACTTCCGCCCTACGGATCAGGTGCCCGTTACGAGTATATCCATCCTTTTCAATAGAGATGATTTCTCCATTTTTACGAGTGGAATCCGGTTCAGTCTCGACGGTAGTACAGAGATCATCATCGACCATGCCGGTTTCAAATTCAATTCTTTTGACATTGAATTTTTCAAGCACCGATAATGCTTTCTTTTTCGCATTAAGCAGACGCTTAATCGCCTTAGAAGCATTTTCTTCTTGATCAAGACCACGTTCCTTGATGATTGCCTCAGACTTCTCGAAAGTGTCAATTACAGTCAGAACTTCGGAGAAAATATCATCGAGTTCCTTTTCATGGTTCTTTTCCGCCTGTTCTTTTTCATTTTGCAAGGTGACAATCTTCCGAAGGCTGTCAGCCATCTTCTCTTCAATCGTCGGTTTTATATCCGAAGTAATTGGTTTCATTTTAAAGAATCGTATTTGTTAACGTTGATTGAACTGAAGTCAACCTCTTTACTCTTAATGGAAGACTCCAAAATAGGCAGAGGTTTTTTGTCTATGACCGGGAATGTAAAATCCGCAGCAAGACGTGTGGCAGGTTTACGAAGTGCTGCCTGAGCAGCCGTAATCTCGTTCATAGAGTATTTACGGGCTCTTATAGCTGCAATCTGTGACCTGGCGATTTGTTTCTCATCGGCATTCTGTGCCAAACCGAGAATGGTGTATGGATTATTCATATCAATGGTGCTTTAATAACTGGTCTAAATCACTAAGATCTTTGAGATAATCCAAGCCTTCCTTTAGAGCTAATCCTTTTGAATTGAGGGTCTGCATTCCTATGGACAAACCTCCCATCATTAACATCTGAGCTTCTGTCGGAAGTTGCTTAAATATCTCTAAGTATTCAGCAGCAAGCAACTTTGCTTTCTCCTTAAATGTTGCACTTCTATTATTTTGCAACTGATTGAGAACTGTCTTAACTTGTGATTTACCTGAATAACTATCTCCAATAATGTATTTATGAATGCAGAGTTTAACAACTGCAACCAATGCGTCGCACACCTCTGAATCATTCTTCTTTTTATTATAGAGGTTATATAGTTGAGACAAAGCAGTATATGGTTCTATCCTTTTGCTACTAAGCTTGGCAATGATGGTAGAAAGCGCGATAGAATCATCAAATTTACCATTCAAGTCTCGCAGAGCCTTTTGTAATGCATTTCGATCTGAGCTAAGATTATCTTTTTCTGCCTTATGGGTCAAATTGTTAAGAATGCCTTCAAGATTATTCTTAACCTGTTCATGATTGGGCGAGATATTGTATAACCTCACCATATATCCAACACCGTCTCTTAGTTCCATCTTATCATCATTCAGAAGATGCACAACCTCCCTATTGACATAGTTGGAACAAGTAAGAGAAAGCGTCGTATCTCCGACTGTTTTGCAGATAATCTCGTATTTATTAAGGAAAACCTTAAAATCCATCTTGTCCTTAATATCAGTATTCATTGCTGTGCCAACCGCTGATTTAAGGTCAGAGGCAAGCCTCTTATATTTCTTTATATACGAGACTTTATCTGCTGTAAATGCGCTGGCAACAGATACAGACGGGTTCGGAGACAAGGCACTCTTACAGAATACCATGGCATTATAACCCTTAGAATACTCACTATATTCCGGACCACTGAATCCATAGGTGCAACCGAGAGCGATTACATCTTCTCTATTGTCATAACCCTGCTCAAGTTCATACTCAAAAGCATTCTCCATGCTCATTCTGATAGAGGCAAGAGTCCGACATAATTGAGGTGAGGCCAGAATGTATGACTTATCAAGACGCAGCTCTATAATTTTGTCAAGGGCGTCTTTCTCTTTATTGCAGAAAGTCTCTAATTCAGGATGATACTTACGGACAGATGATTCTAATCGAATCAAAAGGCTATTCTGAACATCTTTAATTGCAATATTGGTATTGGCAATTGCAGAATTAAAGTTAACATTCTCTGGAAGTTCTTCATAACTATCGTAGTTAGTTTGTCCCAAACTGCCGTCAAGGGTAAACTCATACTTGTCGTCCCAAGAGGTGTAATCCAAACTCCTCACGAACAACCTATCAGAGTATATTGCAGTTAAGCAAGTCGCAATAGCTCTTTTCAGGATAGCTTCATCATTTATGTCAGATTCAACTAACCCCAGAGAAGCAATTGCAATATTTCTGAAATCAGTATCATCTTCAATATAGTTCGGATTTTCCTGCATCAGTTTATCAAGAATATCCTTATAGGCTTCTTCTTCAAACATCTTAGAGAGAATATAAGCCTCTATGATGGGGACAAACTTAGCAAATTCCTTAGATAAATCGGTTAACTTGCCGGCTATCTGCTTCTTATAATCCCTAAGCGAAGACTTGAAGGAAACAGCCTCAGCAACGGTCATTTTACTGTCATTGATCTTTTTAACCAATTGATTAAACTCATCGAGTTTAACCTCAGCCTCCTTGACATAAATATTCTCACATATATCAAGAAGGAACTTCTCATCGGGCAAAAATTCGCGCAGTAATTTCTCCGCATCAGATGGACGAGTATGCTCCAACAGGTGGCAAGCAAATCTAAACGCCAAGTCTTCTCTCAATGCCTGATATGAGCGAAGTTGAAGGCCAGTGTAAATTCGGGTTTCTACTGCTGCATCAACATCATTTGCTTTAACATGACAGATCAAAGACCTAAGTTCTGCACGATTTACATACGATCGGATTTTATCAGCAGCAACCTCGTCGTACAATTTAATCGCTTCGGCGAAAGACAAGTCATGTTCATACTCATTTGCTAAATCCCACTTTAACTTAACAATGAGCTTTGTAATTTCCTCTTCCTTTTCACTTACAAAGGAAACCGGAGCATAAGCAATAACCGCTTTCTTGAGCGTCGAAAGGGATTTAATCGCTTTGTCATTGGGCTGGGACTGCGATTTCTTTATGATTATTGAAGAATAACCATTCCACAAAGACCTGAAAATATCGGAATCATAATCTTTGCAAGAAGGACAGTTGGACACTATTTTCTTCAATGTCTCAGCATCGAACTTAATCCTATCATTAAGAGTGGCTTCGGCTTCTTTTGTAAACTCGCGCAGGCATACATATAAAGGAATCCAATGAGACCAATAGCTTGATATGCGATCTGCTATACCGAAAGCTTTCTCCTTGTCTCCAGACTTACAATACGTCTTTGCAATATCACTCAGACTTGTTAATGATTCTTGTAGGCAACGATTAAACCGATCGTGGAGCGAATGGCTCTCATTGACATCAAGAACTTTGCAAAGCCAACCTGATTTCTCATCAGCTTCTTTTGAAGACTCTGATCTCTTATAATAGAGCTCAGCAAGGAGTGTAGATGCCTCCTCGTCAGTTCCAAGAATGGTTTTTATTTCGGCCTCAGCTCGGTCGAATTTTCCAGCATCTATAAGGATAGAGATAAGGCGTTTCTTTTCGATTAGCAATCTACTCGGCTTATCCTCTTTTACGTGTGATAAACCCCGATTAACCAAATCAAGCGACTGTTCAACTTCGGAAAACGATTTAGAATATTTGAGGATTATCGTAATATAGAAATCCTTAATATTCTTCTTGGCTTTAAGCAGTTTTTCGGATATGTCCAATATCATATCCATGTCATCTGTGTCTCTTAATGACCCACAGAATACTTCAATGTAGCTTTTGCTGCCAAGGAAAAGATTATTATTGTCCGCAATGTGTTTTGCGAACTTTTTCCAGCTTTCAAAAGACTTATTGACAACTGCCACTATGAATAGAGAATCATTTTTGACTTTCCAATAGTTATCCAGTAATTCCGTAGAGTCCTTACGCTTTATTGCAATAATAGCTGCGTCAACAAATTCCCGCTCCAGTTCCGGTAAATATGCAACAAACGGAGCTAAGATATTTGGCAAGGAGATTTCATCTGTTTGATTACTGATAACCCGGCGAAGTTCCGGAATATCATTTTTCCCACCAGATTTTGCAAGCGATAGAGCCTTTTCAAGATATACCTTGTCAAAGGTTGGTGTGCCAACATATAAGCGACATATAGCAATCGCCTTCTCGGGCCTTGCGGCTACCGCAATTTCGTTAATGCGAGTCTCCAGTTTAGATAACTGGGGAGAACTTAATTTCAGAGATTGCGCAAGTGTAGTCAGTTTCTTAATTTCTGACGCATCTGCACGTCCACTTTGTTCTTCAAGTATGTGAGAACAATGGTCAAAATTAAACTGATTATTATCGGTCAGATATTCGGATGCAAATCGGTCATACAGAACCGCTGTTACATAATCTTTGGTCTGGGCTTTCTTTATTGAACGTTGGTACAAATCAGCAGCAGAATCTTTACAAATTTGCTTATCAGAACAGATGTCGCTGAAATGCTTAACATTCTTGACTTCACTATCTTTGTTGGAAACGACGCTGACAATATAGTCAAATATTATATCTTTGACCCAATTCCCAACAGATTGGAGCTGGATTAAAAACTTGATGCCTCTTGCAAAGCGATTTTGATTTTCAAGAATCTTGATAAGTTCCTTGATTTCAGATACAGGAGTGTATGATAACTGATTAAGATAGAGAACCGCATTTTTGAAAAGTCCGGCAGTCTGCCATGACTCCGAGTTCGCTAACTTAAAGTTATAATATGCTTTATACCTGTTGACATTGTCAGAATATCGTTGATCATTGCGGACACCCTTAATTGACACAATCAAGTCCACCGCATCCTTATAATTCTCCGACGAAAAACAACGAGATGCCACTGTCTCAATACTTGAAACATGTTTATTCAAGGTCGAATTGAAATCCGATTTTGATTCCTCGCTAACATGTTGACGCAGTTCCAGCAATCGCTTCAACACATCAAGTTTTTCAGAAACGCTTGACGCATTATCGACAAGCATCCTTGCAAAATGTGCATCAGCCAAAGGTTGCTTGCCTAATAACGATTCATAAATAAGCGTAGCCTGTGAAAAATCTCGATTTCCCACATACTTATCAGCTTGGCTTAATTTATGATTATAATATTTGGTTTTAATCCAGCTTATTAGTCCCATACTATTGTTTTATGATGATGGTGTCACCAACATTAAGCTTACTGTTACTATCCAGCCCATTTGCGGCTGCGACCTCCTCATACCGGGTTCCAGTATGATAGAAACGCTTGCTGATCGACCAGAAAGAATCTCCTTTCCTTACCACATACTTAAATCCTTCCGATTGAGATGAAGATTGTGTTTCCGGCATAGTTGCCGTTGACTCTTCCAATCGAGATTTAAGGACGTTTATAGAATCCTGAAGACAGGCAATCCGACTTGATTGGTCTTCTATCGTGGGAACTTTGGGTTCTTGGAACAATAAGACGCCCCCAAGCACCGCAGTAGTCAAAATAGCTACTGCGGCAATGGGCATCCAGACGTTCCTTTTCTTAACGCCCGCCTGCGGAATCTGGTCGATGACCCGGAAAATACTAAGATCACTTCCGCACTGAGGACATACTGTATCCTCGGCATGATAGTCGGGAATACCGACCTTACCGCATACTGGGCATTTGATTTCGTCTGACATAATTAGTTAACTCTGGCTGATGGCAGTTGTGAATCCTCCGGAAATGACGGTGTCAGATCCAATAAGATTCTGATTTGCATCGAGAATGTCACGAGCGCGAGACACGTTTCCTTCATTAAGAGCTGCCATGAATTGATTGTAGGCAACAAGAGCCTTGTTCGCTCTTACAGGATTAGATTCATCATGACCCGAAATATTGAGGAGGAATCCGGATACAAACAGTCCATACTTGTCATTGAGCTCTTCAAGGTTGCTGGCGCACTCATTCTTCTGCATGGGTGTTGTTGCATCTTCATACTTGGTAAGTTCTCGACGCATAGCATCTTTGTGTTCGCTACTCATGAACTTGCCGAAGTGGTCAAGAAGAATCTTGGCGATGATAACATTAACATCAGTTCCTTCCTCCTTTGTAGTGGCTGCTGTTGTCGCGCTTTGTACGGAGGTTTCGATATTCTGCCACTCCTTGCTTTCGGATGAAAGTGAACCGACTTGAATACCTTCAATGACCTTCTGAAGTTTGTCAATAAAGCCATTCTTCTGAGAGTCGCTGATGTTCGGGTCTCCCATTACGCGGTCGAAAGAATTTTGGATTGCCTCGAAGCAATGAGAGTCCAGTGAACCTTGACTGTAGTTGATGTTATGGATTTTACCGGTTGATGCCACGCGAACTTTAACACTCATTGTCTCGTCCTCAGTCAGACGGAAAGTGAATTGAAGTTCGCTGTGAACCGGGAGGTTCTCCGCAATTGTGAAGAAGCCGGTACCAATCTTTTCTTTGCCTCCATTTTCAGCATCACTGTAAAGATTTACAGCAATGATTTTCTGGTTGTCAACGAGAGTATAGAACTTGCCGTTGACCTCATTCGGAAGGACCTGATTCTCGTCGATGATCATAGAATACTGAACGTTGTCTGCGTCATCGCGGGTCTCGATGAAGTATTTATGCTTAGTCGTAAACACCACACCGGTCTTTCCGGGTTCTTCTTGAGATTGAACGGCAGAGCTTTCCATTGATTTGTGGCAATATGGACATTCATCACTTCCAACCGGAATTGACTTGCCGCAATGGGGACACTCAAATTCTGTACCCATCGAGTGAGAGAGAATGGCTGCTCCTTCTGCTATAGCAAGCATGGGCTTCTCTGAAGAAAGAATCTTGTCCTTCCCATACTTCTCACTGAGCATATTGCGCACAAGTGGGATGCAGGAAGAACCTCCAACTAACAGAATGTTGTCGATACTGTCAATGGGGTAAGCGGTTTTCTCAAGAAGTTCATCGATCAGGTCGATGGTACGCTGTACCAAAGGACGAATCATTGACTCGAAGGTTTCACGGGTGAGTGTCACCTCTATGTCGATATCATCACCATCTTCGGTCTCTAAAAAGCCAAACAGTTGTATAGTTATAGAATCTGTATGGGGTTGACTCAAGGCTTTCTTAGCTCTTTCTACCTCTTTTTTTAATTCGCCTTGGAACGCAAATTTTTTCTTCTCGCTAAGTGTCTCGATGAGTTCATGTACATCTATGTTGTTTGTTTTTCCAGCCTCAGTAAGAACATATTCGGAAACGAGACGGTCAATATCATCACCACCAAGCCATCTGTCCCCTCCGGTACCAGATTCGATGAAGCTACCTCCGGAAGCTACGAGGACTGAAAGGTCAAATGTACCTCCACCAAAGTCATACACAAGGAATATCTTATCCTCGTCAGCCGACATTTTGTCTGCACCATACGATATGGCGGCAGCTGTAGGCTCAGCCAACAGACGTTGAACTTTAAGTCCGGCAAGTTCAGCAGCCTTGCGGGTCGCAGCCTTCTGTTTTTCGTTGAAGTACGCAGGAACTGTGATAACGGCATGAGTAACCTCATCACCAAGCTTTACCGAGGCGTCTTCCTTGAGCTGACGGAGTATTTGGGCACTTATCTGTTCGGGCGAGAATTCCTGGCCATTCATAATGATTGCGACAGAATCTTCTGTACCTCCGGATTTTTTTGAAATACCATAAGGATACATATCCTTATCATTCTTCATTTTCTGCACCTGAGGGTCTGTAATAGACGCTCCCATAAGACGTTTCGCAGATACAACGATGTTCGGGGCATAGCGCTTCCATTGTTCATACGGAGCGTTACCTACCACAAAGCTTC
Source organism: Bacteroides sp. (assembly GCA_014802265.1). GTDB lineage: Bacteria > Bacteroidota > Bacteroidia > Bacteroidales > Muribaculaceae > Lepagella. The sequence continues at coordinate 42,635 of JAAVCP010000082.1, forward strand.
CGCTCTTGTCCATAGCAACGCATGAACGGCAGAGGTCTTCGCTGTTGGGACCGGTGGCAACCACTCTTACAGAGGCATCCTTAAATGCAACTACTGAATTTGTTGTACCAAGGTCAATTCCAATTGTTTTTGACATGATTGTTATTGGTGGTTTATTTTATTGATAGTTCATTATTTAACAGCAACTCTCTCTCATTGCTGACCAATAGATTTCTTATATCTGTTTTCAAAAGAATTGAAATCTTTTGTAATGTCTGCAAATCTGGTTGGGTAGTGTTAGTACACCATTTAGAGATAGTCACAGGGTCTTTCCCAAGTTGCTGTGCGAGCCATTTACTTGTTTGACCTGCATCAGCGAGAACGGCTTTAATTCGATTGATATTCTTCTGTGATTCCATTTTTAAGAAATTAAATTTCAGTGCAAAGTTAATAAATTATCCTGAAAACTAAGTTTCATTCAGACAATTATTTGTGACTTAACACCAAAATTATTCAATGGAATCAAAACTCAAGCCTCATACCTCCTTTCTTCGCCTCCAAGTAGGCACTTTCATCGAAAACATAGAGTTTAGGCGATCTATACGGATTCCCAGTTACTTTCTCTCCTGTTTCCTTGATATATCCCAACTTTAGCATTTTTTTAGCGAAATTACGTCTGTCAAGTAATTTTGGGTCATTCCTCTCGGGGTCTAAAATCGCAATATATATATTTTGAAGTTGTGGCATGGTAAACAGTGTCTCCAAAAGATGGAAACCGATTGGCTCGAAATGAATGCGATGACGTAATCGTTCAAGCGCACACTCTATGATATCCTTGTGATCAAACGCAAGTTCTGGGAGTTTATCTACTGGAAACCACTCTGCTCTACGAGCATCATCTCCTCCTTTGATTTTGAATTTGCTTTTTACAACCAACGCGAAAAATGCGATAGTTATGACTCGTTCTCTTGGATCACGTGCAAAGTTAGAGAAAGACTTAAATTCTTCAAGATATAGTCCTTCTACATTTGTCTCTTCATGTAATTCGCGATAGACACTTTCCTCGGCAGATTTATCCGTTTCTTTTATAAAACCGCCCGGAAGAGCCCAACAATTAAGAAATGGCTCATTGCCTCGCTCTATAAGAAGGACATTGAGTTGTTCTCCATCAAAGCCAAACACTACTGCATCAGTAGTTACGGCAGGATGCCAGTATGGAGATTCCCACATCTGTGTTGTTTCGTTAAATTTCATAAATTATGAATATGATTGTTATATCTTTTCTGGATTATCAATGTTGAGAATATATTTTAGAGGTATTATTCCTTTGATCAGCACTTCGGCCTGTTGTTGTAGAAACTCTTGTTCGCTGGTTGGGAAACTATCGCTCAAAGCGATATTGGTATTCACCTTCATTAAATCCGAAAAAGTCTTACCATACTTCATTTGAGGATGTGTTGCCTCGATATCGGTAAAGAGAGTATCCTCAAATAATGCCACATCCAACGAAATCTTAAGCATTACGAGATCTGCTCCTTCTCTTTTACGAATGTCAATTTTTGGCAAGTGCTTTGAGAAACTTACTCGGGCATAATCTTCAAGACCAAGTTTTGCATCCGCATCTCTTGATAGAGCCATGTCTTCTCTTAATGGTAAAACTATACCCTCGTCAAGACATCGTTTATATGACAATAGACCGCCATGCTTGACAATCGAATCGATCTTATCGACTTCGGTAAAGTGGTAGAAACACTTGACTCCACACTGCCTTAAATGGTTTATTATCTCCAACTTGTCACTTTTCTGTATAGGACTTACATTATCCTTAATCAGATAATATGGGGGATCATCCGGAGTCGAAATTCTTTTCTGATCCTTGAAATAAGTTTTAAGAAAAGAAATGCAGCTTGATATTTCCGAATTACTTAGACAGAACTTACCCAACTTATATTCTACATGAATATCTTGTGATAAGGCATCGTTAATCACAAATCCCTTTTCTGCGGCCTGCTCTAATGAACATAAGCTGACCAGCCCTTGAGTGTAATAGAGACTTAACGCATCTCTCTTATAGACGGAGTCCATTCCGACTATTTTATTTGAATATGCCAATTCATGGGCAGAAATCATATCTGAAAGAGACATCATTGCATATTCATCATGCGTATGCCCTGATGCTATCTGTAGTCCGAACTCCTGTATAAGATATGATCGCAGACGATATGCTCTTAATTTGTGCTGAATGTGGATTGGCGTAAGCCCGGACTCATACTTCTCATCTTTTCGTGTTTCTTTATCAGTCCAATATATACTTCGTGAAAGGAGCAAATATAAAGAATGAGTCAATGCCGAATATATCTTTCCCGAAAAAGCCTTGAGAGTTGCTAATCCTGCATCTCCGAGAGCATCAACTAACATGTAAAGTATGTTCACACTTCCAAAAATAGATTCTTTGTTGTGCCAATAAATATTGGGAGAGGTAAATATGTATCTGAAAGCATTATTCGCAAAAGACAATGCTACAATTACTTTATCCGCTCTGAAAAGACGAGTGAAGATCTCTGCGCTAATATAAGGATTGTTATATGAAATGTATTTGTTGGTAAAATCCGGACAAATACAATTTTCAAGGTTTACGACATAAAAATCTCTTCGAGCATCACATTCAAACGTTTCAATCAGCTTCGCATCATCAATCGTATGGCTGTGATTTACATAATGGATTGCATCAGTATGGTCATCCATTATCCGATAAAAACGCTCCTTAATGGTTTCAAGCACAAAATTGATTTCTGGACTGTTACTACCGGTAGCATTAAGCCGCAACTGATAAAAGGCTGTAAGGTCATAAAGATTGCGGACATCCTGATTGCGATATAGGAATCCCGAGAATCCGGGTATGGCAGGGATGAAATGGTCGAGATAATCAATCTCGGCCACGCTCATATTTAATGCCCATTGGGGCTTAGGCCTCCACGTGAGCACACTATCCAGACGGAAATCTAAATTCTGCCTTAATGAATCATTTTTTGAATCATATTCCTTTTGAAGCAATTCAAATTTTTTAGACAGGACAGAAAGGTTCAAACGCTCGCCCGGCGTTGTACCCGACGCAGCATTTCGCATATAAGTAAAATCTGAAATCAAGCGGCAGAGATCCCAATCATCATTTTGAGTAAGGTATGATGATAGTCCTGAAATCTTATCAATAATCCTTTTCAGTTTATTGAATTGATCTTCTGTAAGACAATATGACCATTTGGGTTGACTCATACTAGACTATATTCAAGGAAGTGGCTGATAGTTAAAGTGCATATATCGGGCAACCAAGAGTTGTTGGAATACCTGTTTGGTTATGGCATAATCCATATGATCCAAAGGCTCAATAATCACGCCTGACATTTGAGATATAGCATCCACTTCAGAGTATCCACAAAGTCTAAAGGCAATAAAATAGAGCACGGACATATCATTGAGAAGCTCAAACGCATACGAAAATTCAAGTTCTTCGAGAGCCTGCTTGTTCGTTTCAGCACGAGAAGCGAGGCTCGCATATCTTGAAGTGCAAAGGGTTCCTACCTGTTCGTTGGGGCGGGTTTCCATCCAGTGCATCAGATGGGGATGCACCTCCTTTGCGGCAGACTCTGAATAAGTCAGCATGACATAATTCATTGCTTCCTGAATGTTGTCTTGCTCTACAAGCTCATCATTCTTAAATGCGTCATACACAATGCGAGTGCTGTAAGCACGATACATCATATTCAGCACGATCTTGTGAGGATACACGTTGGACGGATACTTGTTCCTCCATGTTTGAATATTTCTCATTGCCTCATTTAAGGCGGGTCGAAGATCTAACATATCTTGATTGTTATTTATATTTGTATTTTAACGAATTACATATTCTTTATAGTATCCGCATACATGATTTATATGGGGTTTGCCACTCGATTAAAAGCCTGATGAAACTGAACCAATCTAACTTTCTGCGCTCCTTTTATAGCGGCATCATAGTCACATTCATCATCAACCATCTTGCTCACAACGACAAACAGTTCAAGACTCATCAAAAGTACAAAAAATACCACATAGAATATGCCTGCGAGGGGACGTGTAGAAATAATTGTCCACATAGCTTCAAGCTCTTCAAGAAAACCGACACTGGCTTTGCACTCTGCGCGGACAGCCTCTTCCATACCCTGCTTTTTTTCTGTCCATACCTGTTCTTGCGTTTGCAGTCGCTCAATTGATTTGTTATTGGCTTCAACATTTGCAAGTTTGGGATTTGGGACTTGATTTTTTGTAACCGAGGGATTGTTGACAGTTTTGAAAGTACCATCCGGCATCAGTACTTTGTTCTGGCTATTAGTCACAGATGTCTGTATCACGAATGGATTGTTGTTAATTTCTTCTTGAAGTGCGCTGTTTACCCTTGTAAGAGAATCAAGTTCTGTATGCAACGCGAGAAGCTTCTCATCAATTATGCGGACACGCTGTTTGGTAAGATCGACGACTTGTATTTCTATGGTATTTGCCATTTGTTTATCAATGTCTTTGCCGAACATTGTCTGGTCAAAGATAGTAGAGCCAACAACAGCCATAACCAAAGCAATCATCGCCCTAAAAGCCAACATTGAAAATGTTTTCTTGGTAGTCAGTATAATCTGACGTTCAATCATGATGACTATTGTAACAAAGAAAAGGGAGACAGTGACGCATCCCCACACAGGGAGACCAATGTATCTTTGCGCAAAGCAAAACCCAGTAACACTCCAAATCAGAATGAGTATCATTAAGGCGGAAGTATATTTGCTCAGTTGGCATCTGCTCGCTTCTGAACACTGCTTGAGAGTGCTGTAACTCCAACCAGTGAGCAAACAGCCAAAACGATTCCAAAGACTCATAGATAATATATTGTTATATAGTGAAACATTGTTGATATAGTTTATGCGGTCACCCTACTTGCCGAGAAAAAAGGAGCAGACGGAATCTGAGTCTCAGTCTGGGCTGGTACAGAGGGCGCAGACATTGCTATTGCGGATACCCCTCTAAGAAATCCGCACTCATACGACATCAGAGGCACTGACGCTTCGTTGGCATTATTGCGAAAATCCATTTCAAGTTTGTTCAGTTCCTCCTTGTGGGCGTTAATAACGCCCATCTGCTTTTCCAACTCTGCGACTGAAGTTAGCAGACCGGCAGCACTACAAGTGCCGATACGGGTTTCCAATTCTCTTTTCATACCATCATATTTGAGATTTACCTCACGGAAAATCATAAGTACCTTATTACGGATGATTGACATGTTCATATCGCGGAAGGTGAGATTACTATTCAGCATCGCATCAGCATATCCCTTATCTTCATAGTTTTTATGAAGATAACCATATATTAGGTCAATCGGCCAACCGGTGGCGTATGACACCTTGAGAGAGACAGGAGCTTTCGCTTCTTCGATGTTCGATGACTCAGTTTCCTGTGAAACCTCGTTTTCAGATTCATCCTCAGTAGGAAGAATGAGGGAGAGATTTGGTATCTCCGACTTTTTCTTGAAAAAATTGAAAAGTGCCATATTTAGTCTATTTTTAGTTTTCAATACAGTCATTGTGTAAATATGACGCAAAGATAATACTATATTTTTTATCTGCCAAATATTTTTGTGTAAAAATTACACAATTATTTAGATTTTAACATAGTTCGTTACACTTTAATCCTATTAAATTAATATCTGGTAACTGCAATTTACAGAGTAAAACGTTTATTTATAACTTTGTGACAAAAATTCATAACAAATTATGAGTGCATACAAACGAGTAAAAAGAGAGGATTATAAGAAACCCTCAAAGAAAAAAATGTCAATCAGTATTGGCAGTATAAACGATAGCTTTGAAACATTGAAAGCTATGTGTAATGATAAATCTGACGAACTTATAAAGTCCGTTGAATTATCTGAATAGGAAGAATTGGAAGTAGTATTTTGAACTGAGGATATTCCGGTACTCATTGGGATATCAAAAATCAAGGAAAATGGAGCCGGCATACTCACTTACTCTATGGATTATTCTCTTACAATTCTATAACCAGAGTAAGACAAATCTTGTTATCTGGTATAGATAGTTTCGAATCAAGCATTTGAGGGATATGAGGAATTTCAAAATAGAATTTACACATTCTGATTTCACATTGCTGAAACAGCGGATTAATGAGATTAGACTTCCCAATTTTCAACAAGCCGAAGGTTGGGAAATGGGCACACCTGTTAATGTATTAAAGAAAGTGTTGAAAGCCTGGGCTGACTCTTATGAGATGTGGAAAGTGCAGGAGAATTATCTTAACCAGTTTCCTCAGTTCATATATAATATTTATAATATTGATGGTGTCAATATACATTTTTTTCCATATCAAATCATCAAATCCGGATGCCACTCCGATTTTGATGGCACATGGGTGGTCTGACAGTTTCTTACGGTATTCCAAAACCTTTCCAATGCTCAAGGAATATGATCTGATTGTTCCATCTATACACGGATTTGGTTTTGGCTCATTGCCCCAAAAAGGTTATGTCAACAATGCTGACACAGTCAAAATATGGCATAAACTAATGACTGAGGTTCTGGGATATCAACGATATGTGGCAACAGGTGGAGATATGGGACGTGGTGTTCTGTCTTATATTGCAGCCAATCATCCCCATGAACTTGAAGGATTGTTTCTGACAGATATCGGTTTTGCCGTAGACATAGTGGCGACTCCGGATGAAAAGCTATCCCCCGAATGGTTGCATTTAAAAAGGTTGCAACAGAATGGATGAAGCATTAGGGGACTTATATCTCAATTCAAGGCACGAAACCTTATTCATTAGGGTATGGTCTCTGTAACCCCCTGCAGGAATGGCAGGATGGCTCATCGAGAAGTTTCATGATTGGAGTGATTGGAAAAGGTTCTCTCTTGATGATATCCTATATAATCTGACTCTATACTGGATGACCGATTGCGCACCCTCTTTCATCACAGCCTATTATGGAAATTCCAACACACTGCCACTCTTGGGTGAAATTCGTGTTCTGATAGGTATCGCACGTTTCCCTCATGATATTCTCCCGGTACTGAAAGATTGGATTGAACAGCGTTATAATTTAATATAATTTACGGAAATACCGTATGGTGGTCATTTTACAGCTATGGAAGCACCGGAGCCTTTTTCGGAAGCACTTGATTGTTTTATCAAGCAGCTTAAAATCTGAAATTAAGCATAACATTATACTTTCCCGACAAGCCAAATTTCCAGTGACACCGTGCGTCTATGTACCTGTCTTGAAAAATTATGACGGCAATTTTATTCCGTGTTTTAAACATGGAATAAGATTCTGTCGAATGAATTGAAATATTGACAGTTAAGTCCCAGACTGTAATAACGTCATATGTCATTGAGGTTCTGCTTAAGCTTCTCTTCAAAGTCTTTTAGCGCAGTTGCCTGTACTTGATTACTTGTAAAAAACAAAGACCGCATGAGCTGATACATTCATAGATTATACTTATGAATGACGCTCAAAATCCTTTGAAAACTACGGTTACTCGTGAGTCTTTTGTCTGCCTTGGGAGATTAGGTGTATAGATCAATTTATTAGACTCTAAGTCTATAGAATTATAAAGATAACTAATTATCATTGATTTATAATGAAATTATCAGCTATTTGGATTTGATGTTGCTTTACGGTGTTGATCAGCCCTATTACAATTACGAGGGAATCCTCCAAAAGTTTGTTGATCATCCCTTACAGGTAATCATCATGATTTTCACTATGGGATTTGGTTTTTGTTGAGTATGTCTACTGTGCGATAATGACCTATCGGGATAAAAATGTCCGATAGTGTTTACTTCATTGATGGTTATTCGTGTTGCCATACAATTCTCTGTTTAGATATTTACGACTATCATTCGCTATTCGTAGGTCTTGTTGAGGTCACTTAAAAGTCGTTGCTTTACCTGATAACAAAAAGCCCATTCGTTCTCAGCATTTATATCATCAACGGTAAAAAGATATTAGTGCCATGAAAAATACATTGGAATAAGAACTAACTTGGGTGGGGATTTGTTTAAAATTCATAAGGACTGAAACGCTAAATGAGCAAACGGCTTATGCCCCGAGACTGTACCAAACAAAAATTTTATATAATAGAGATTAAATAAATTTAATGTTTATATTATACGTGCGCGCGAGTTTTTACGTTTTAATATAAAAGCAGACTATGAAATACACAGAGGTACGTAACAATCCGAAGAAATTTTTG
>JAAVCP010000083.1 GCA_014802265.1 Bacteroides sp.
GTTTGCGCTTCAGGATGGGCTTGAACCAACGACCCCCTGATTAACAGTCAGGTGCTCTAACCAACTGAGCTACTGAAGCATTTTGCTCTTGTGAGAGGTGATTTGTTTGAGTAAGTGTCTCTCTCAATTGCGGTGCAAAGTTAGTAACTATTTTTATTCTGTGCAAATTTTTGATGAATAATTTTTTAAATAATTTTTAAGCTTATAATTAATATATTGAATAACAGTGATTTATTTAAATAAAAATTTTTATTCTTTTTAGGAAAAATAAGGGTATAAAAGGGCTAAAATACCTTGAATCTTTTATGGGCATAGTAATATTTTTTAATTTGTAAGGCTACTTTTTTGGTTAATCCATAATTTTATGTACTTTTGCAGTAATTTAACCAGTGGGGGCAATTAGATGCTCTCCATAAAACTATAATCAATTACCATGACAGTAACAGATCGTTTTCTGAGCTATGTGGCATTTGACACGCAAAGCGATGAAGAAACAAACATGACCCCCTCAACACCGGGTCAGATGGTGTTTGCAAAATTCCTTAAGGAGGAGCTTGAAAAGATGGGTCTTGAGGAAATCTCATTAGATGAAAATGGCTATCTTATGGCCACTCTTCCGGCAAACTGCGACAAGGAGGTGCCTGTGGTTGGCTTTATCGCACATCTTGACACATCTCCCGACATGAGCGGCAAGAATGTGAAGCCGCGTATAGTAAAGAATTATAATGGAGAAGACATAACCCTGAATCAGGAACAGGGTATACTCCTTACCCCGGCTGAGTTTCCGGAGCTTCTCAACTATATAGGTCAGGATCTTATCGTGACTGACGGCACTACGCTGCTTGGTGCGGACGACAAGGCGGGCATTGCAGAGATAGTTTCAGCTGTGGCATACTTGCAGGCACACCCTGAAATCAAACATGGCAAGATACGCATAGCCTTTAATCCGGATGAGGAAATCGGGCAGGGCGCACATAAATTTGACGTTGAGCGATTCGGTGCGGAGTTTGCTTACACAATGGACGGTGGTGCTGTGGGGGAACTGGAGTATGAGAACTTTAACGCCGCTTCAGCCAAAGTCACCATATTAGGTAGAAATGTGCATCCCGGCACTGCCAAGCACAAGATGATCAACTCTATGCGTGTGGCTACCCAGTTTATCGTGATGCTTCCGCGTTGGGAGACTCCTGAGCATACTGAGGGATATGAGGGCTTCTATCACCTTGTGGGTATGGAAGGCACAGTGGAGAAGACAGTTCTCACCTACATTATAAGAGACCACGACCGCGCTCGCTTTGAAAGCCGTAAGCGTGAAATTGAGCATCTTGTGCGCAAGACAAACATGGAGTTCCCGGGTAGCACATCTGTGGAGATAAAGGATCAATATTATAACATGCGCGAGAAGATAGAACCTGTAATGCACATCATAGAAGTGGCAGAGAAGGCTATGCGTGAGGCTGGGGTAGAGCCTAAGGTGCAGCCTATCAGAGGTGGTACTGACGGTGCACAGCTATCCTTCAAGGGTTTGCCATGTCCTAACATCTTTGCCGGCGGAGAGAATTTCCATGGCCGCTATGAATTTGTGGCAATTCAGGCAATGGAAAAAGCCACTGATGTGGTGGTCAATATCTGTCGTCTTGTTGCCGAATAAGATTGAACAGAGCTTTCCTAAAAGCTTGAGATTTTTAATGGAGAAACCGACATTAATAGTAATAACAGGGCCGACTGCCAGTGGTAAGTCGGCCCTTGCCGTAGAAGTAGCGCGGCAACTTGACACGGATATTATATCGGCTGACAGCCGGCAGATATATCATGGAATCCCTATTGTGACTGCCACTCCCACGGAGGAGGAGCGGGGAGGCATCAGTCATCATTTGCTTGATATACTTCCTTTGGAGGCTTATTACAGTGCATCTGAATTTGAGACCGATTCTCTGCGTATCTTAGATGAAATATTTAAAGAGAAGGCGGCGGCAGTAGTGTGCGGAGGCTCAATGATGTATGTTGATGCCTTGTGTAATGGAATAGATGAGCTGCCTACGGTGTCAGAGGCAGTGCGTTTCGGACTGATGGAGGAATGGAAAGAGAAAGGGGATGAATGGCTATTAGGTGAACTGAGACATTTGGATCCGGTTCATTATGGGCGTGTTGACCAACGGAACATGAAGCGTGTATTTCATGCCGTTGAGATATGCAGAATGGCAGGGATGCCCTATAGCTCTATGCTGAGGGGGATAAGAAGAGAGCGACCGTTCCATATAATAAAGGTATGTATGGACGGAGAACGCTCACAACTTTTTGAAAGAATCAATAAGAGGGTAGAGGTAATGATGGCTGAGGGATTAGAGGAAGAGGCAAGACGTGTTTATCCATTGCGTCATCTCAATTCTCTAAATACTGTGGGGCTAAAGGAGATGTTTGCCTGGTTTGAGGGAGAAATGACTAAAGACGAGGCAGTGGCACGCATTCAGAAAAACACGCGTGTATATGCCAAGAAACAACTTACATGGTATAAGCGAGACCAAGAATTGATTCGTCTTGATTTTACCACACTGCCCTCAGAAAATGCCCGAAAGATTATAGAAATGGTTTCTGATTGTTAGAAATCATATCCGAGAGTAAATGTCCAGGCTTTGTTTTTTCCGCCTTCAACAGGAGACTTCCATACGTTATTTGCCCCGGCAAGATAATGTATTGCAAAAGAATAATGAGTATCAAATCTAATTCCGGTGCCTATCTTTAATCCCCAGTCGGCAAACCTATTTTTTGCATATTCCACTTTCAGAGGACTTGTAGGGGTAGGTTGGTCAATCACTTGAATTTTATTGGAATCCGAGGCGTGCAATTTAAACTGGAGATAGGGTCCGGCTTCCAAAAGCCATTGAAGATTATTAGCGATATTAAGCTTTATGGATGCCAATACCGGTATAGTAAAATTATAGGTGCGGAGGTGACCTAATTGAGTAAAGTAATCAGCCTCGTTATCTTTGTTTATGTAATTTTCAGAATAGGAATAGTTGCCGCTGCGCGATTCAAAGAAAATGCCGGGTTGAATGGAGAGATACTGACGTATGTTAATATCTGCCACTACACCTGCCTCAAATCCTGAACCCCAACTATTGACATTCCAGGCTGTGAATTTTTCAGAAGGGAAGGTCTTGTTGGACGCATTAACCCCAATTCTTACTCCCAGATTAAAAAGATTGTCAGCAGGCTCTGTTGACAGGAATTCAACGGCATAAGTTGATAAGGCACAAAGCGACAACAATATTGTTGTCATAATAGATTTCATATTCATAGTCTTAGTGGTTATGTTTGTATGACAATAATGAGCTGCAAATGTTACAGCTATCGGGCACAAAATTACAAAAAAACTTTATAATTGTAACAAGCTGGTGGAAATAATGCTCTCGAAGCCAATGTAGAAAACTTACAATCCGGGACCCGGCAGTCACTGCCAAGATCCCGGACCTCGAGTTATGTAAGCCGGAAAATATTTTAAATCAATTTTATATTTATAGGAGAACCCTCTTAAAGTTCTTCCTTCATTCTTTTATAGATGAAAGTTTGTCCGCGAGACATTGATCCCTTCTCCGGAGGATTTAGAGAATTAAACTTCAATTCAGTGTTGTCCGGAATCCATGCTACCACATTGTCAATCCAAACTTCAATGCCTGCTTTATCAGGGTGAGGGTTAGATGCGCTTTGGCGAGGAAGATCCATGTCTGAACTTCTGAAGTAATGTTCGCTCCCCATCTCAGATTCAAGCCAGTCATTAAGGTCATTTCCTTCATCATGTCCTGGCCATGATGGGGGACCAATCCATAAAAACGGTGTGTCGCCAATACTGCTTTTTATATTTTCGATTGCCGTTTTAAGATTCTTTTCAGGATTTTGCTCAAAAAGCTCATTCATTCCGAGACTGATGAATACTGCATCGGGACTTTGTTCCTCAATAATTTCACGGAGTTTAGGTGCATTTCCCCATTTTTTGATTGTTGAGCCGTCCCACACAATTGTGGCAACCTCAAAATCATTTAATTCTCCATAAGCATTTAGCCTCTCTGCCATCCACCCTGTCATTGAATCGCCCAAAAACAATACTTTTTTAATGGGCTTCTCAGTCGTGACATCAACGCTTTGTGAAGCGGTGGTATCGGAATCGATATCCGTGTTACCGGCAGGGACTTGAGCGTGTGTACCAAGAACTCCTGCAAGGTCCGCGAGTAAAAGCAGAGCGGCAAAGCGCTTAATAACTGTGTGAAACCATATTATCTTCATACTTAATTAAATTCAATTTAAATAAATCGTCAGAATCTACGATGCTTATAATATAACAATGATATAGGCAAAAAAGATTTGATAAGAATAAAAAAAATTAAAAGATGCTGGATTTTGAGGATTTAAAATAAAAAATTCTTAATTTTGCAATTCTAAACAGCATACTATCTTTAAAGAAAGCATGGGCTTACCCCATAAACATATATCAGAGATATGAAAGAAAACAAGGATAAGAAAATTGTGCTCAGCGGAATCCGAGCTACCGGGAACCTGCATCTGGGCAATTATTACGGAGCATTGAGCAAGTTTGTAAGAATGCAGGACGACTATGACTGCCGTTATTTTGTGGCAGACCTGCATGCGCTCACCACCCACCCTGATCCTAAGATGCTTCATGAGAATGTGAAAGACATCATAGCAGAGTATCTGGCTGCCGGACTTGATCCGGAGAAAAATGTGCTTTATGTGCAGAGTGATGTGCCGGAGATTTCAGAGATGTATCTTTTGATGAATATGCATGTGGGCATAGGTGAGCTTATGCGCACAGCCTCTTTTAAAGACAAGGCAAGGAAGGCACTTGGCATCACTTCTGACTCAGATGAGATAGAGAAGGAGATTATAGGCAATCAAACCAATCAGAGGGTAAATGCCGGACTGCTTACTTATCCCACTCTGATGGCTGTAGACATCTTAATTCATCATGCCGACTTTGTGCCTGTGGGAAAAGACCAGGAACAGCATCTTGAGCTGACACGCCGCTTTGCCCGTCGCTTCAATTCATTCTATAAGACCGAATATTTCGGGGAGCCTGTCAATTTTAATTTCGGAGGTGAGGCTGTGAAGGTTCCGGGTTTGGACGGTTCAGGCAAGATGGGAAAGAGCGAAGGTAACTGCATATATCTTATTGACGATGAAAAGACGCTGCGCAAGAAAGTGATGCGTGCTGTCACTGACGAGGGTCCGAAAGAACCTAACTCTCCCGTGAGCCAGCCTGTCGAAAATCTGTTTACATTGATGAATCTTGTTTCCGGACCCGATGTGGTTGATCACTATCGCAAGGCATATTCTGACTGTTCTATCCGTTATGGCGACATGAAGAAGCAGCTTGCCGAAGACATTCTGAAAGTCACTCTTCCAATTCGCGAGAGAATACTTGACATAAGAAACAATGACGAGTATCTGTCGAAGGTGATACGCAGAGGCGGGGAGCAGGCACGGGCATATGCAGCAGACACCCTTAAAGATGTACGTGAAATTATGGGTATCCGTAAGTTTTGATTATGGCATTAAATTGGATATGGATTGCATTTTTCGCAATCGCATTCATCATGGCGGCAGGGCGTACCATATTATATGGTGACCTTGCCGTCTGGTCTGATATAATGAACAGCTCCTTCAGCCAGGCAGCCTTTGCGTTTGAAATCTCTTTAGGGTTGACCGGCGTGCTTACCCTTTGGCTCGGCATAATGAAGATAGGGGAGAAAGGGGGAGTAATCAATTATTTCGGCAGACTTATAAGCCCATTTTTTTCGCGGTTGTTCCCCGGTATACCAAAAGATCACCCTGCAATGGGAGCTATTTTCATGAACATTTCTGCCAATATGCTTGGGCTTGACAATGCCGCCACTCCAATGGGGCTTCAGGCAATGCAAGAGATGCAGAAACTTAATGACAAGAAAGATACTGCCACTGACGCAATGATAATGTTTCTGGTGCTTAACTCTTCGGGACTGTGTCTTATCCCTATAAGCATCATGATGTATAGGGCGCAGGGTGGGGCCTCAAACCCTACCGATATTTTCCTGCCGATATTAATTGCTACTGCCATTGCCACCCTTGTCGGGTTAGTGGCATTGTGTATAAAGCAGAAAATAAAAATGGACTGGGTTATATGGAGTTGGCTGTTAGGAATAGGGGCTGTGGTGACGGCTGTGGTTATGTATTTTAACTCCTTACCAGCAGACCGGGTAGAACTCTATTCAACTTTTGCTGCAAACGTCATTCTCTTCTGCGTCATAATTGCATTTATAGGGGCAGGTGTAAGAAAACGCATAAATGTATATGACACATTTATAGAAGGCGCTAAGGAAGGATTTAAGACAGCGGTTATGATAATCCCATATCTGGTGGCGATATTGGTAGCCATCGGAATGTTTCGTGCATCAGGGGCACTTGATGCCTTCACCTCATGGGTTGAAACAGGGGTTGGAGCATTGGGTTTTGATACTCAATGGGTTGGTGCCCTGCCCACGATGTTGATGAAACCTTTGAGTGGCAGTGGGTCGTGTGCCATGATGCTTGATGTTATGAAGGAACATGGGGCGGATGCCTTTGTTAGCAGAGTGGCAGCGGCAGTAAGAGGGTCTACTGACACGACCTTTTATATTCTGGCAGTCTATTTTGGCAGTGTAGGAGTAATGAAGACTCGTTATGCCGCCGGGTACGCGTTGCTCGCCGATCTTACCGGGGCAGTTGCGGCAGTAATAGTAGCCTACTTCTTTTTTGGGTAAAAGGGTATTGAGTTTTAGGGTGAAACAAAATAAATTTAATTTTTTTTAATATTTTTTGGTATTTTTGTTTGCAGTGTAAGATTATTTGTGTAATTTAGCGACCGAAATCTCACAAACACTACTCTCTGTGAGATGAGCGAGTCTTTAAACCCTGTGGTAGTTTACCACATAATGTTCATTAACCCAAGGCAAACACTACCTTAAATCTAAACATAATATGAAGATCGGTATTCCGAAAGAAATAAAGAATAATGAAAACCGCGTGGGCGCAACCCCGGCGGGTGTGAAAGAACTCGTTAAGCATGGGCACGAAGTCTATGTTCAGCATACTGCCGGTGAGGGCAGTGGTTTCCCCGATGCAGAATATGAGGCAGCCGGTGCGAAGATTCTCCCCACAATAGAAGATGTGTATGCCACAGGCGATATGATCATAAAGGTAAAGGAGCCTATTGAGCCTGAGTATAAACTCTGCCGCAAGGGTCAGGTACTGTTTACATATTTCCATTTTGCCAGCGATCGTCCTCTTACAGAGGCAATGGTAGAGAGTGGTGCAATCTGTATAGCCTATGAGACAGTCCGTGACCGTCAGGGGACCCTTCCCCTTCTCATTCCTATGAGTGAGGTTGCTGGCAGAATGTCAGTGCAAGAAGGTGCTCGTTTCCTTGAAAAGCCTCAGGGTGGCAGAGGTGTCCTCTTGGGTGGTGTCCCGGGAGTTCGTCCGGCAAAAGTACTCGTTCTTGGAGCAGGTGTGGTAGGTCGCAATGCTGCCCTTATGGCAGCAGGTCTTGGTGCTGATGTGACAATATGCGATATATCCCTTCCCGTTCTCCGTCATTGCTCGGAGGTGATGCCCAAGAATGTTAAGACATTATATAGCTCACAGCATAATATAGAGCAAGAACTTCCGGATACTGATCTCGTGATTGGTTCTGTGCTCATTCCCGGAGCAAAGGCTCCTCATTTGATCACTAAAGATATGGTGAAGCTGATGCGTCCCGGCTCAGTGATGGTAGACGTTGCTATTGACCAAGGTGGTTGCTTCGAAACTTCTCACCCCACAACTCACAGCGAGCCTACATATTTGGTAGACGGCGTTGTGCAGTATGCAGTTGCCAATATCCCGGGTGCAGTGCCGTTTACTTCTACTCTGGCACTCACAAATGCCACTCTCCCATATGCCCTTCGTCTTGCTGACTTGGGTTGGGTTGAGGCATGCAAGAAAGATCCGGGTCTTGCTGACGGCGTAAATGTTGTTGACGGTAAGATTACATTCAAGGCAGTGGCAGAAGCATTTGATATGGAATACACTCCTCTGAAATTGTAATCGCTTAAAGAAATAGCATAATACTTATATCACATAGTAACCTATATCATCATGATTTTCTGAGCCGGACTCCGCGAAGGATTCCGGCTTACTTTTTTTAGTGGGGATTTTCTATAGTCGAGAAATATGAAGTAGTTCACAGTCCCGGTAGTAGTGATGGAGTATGTCCTTATAGTTATAGCCTTTATGAGCCATCATGGCAGCCCCAATTTGGCATAGTCCGACTCCATGTCCCCAACCGGCTCCGTGAAATATAAATTTGTAGTTGGAATCGGTTGAGCTTGAAGTAATCTCTTTTGTTATTGTGAAGGCGGAGCTGTATAGGTGTGAGCGACTTAGTATGCGCCTTATCTCAAGTTCCTTGCCAATTACCATGGTCCGTTTGGACCCAACTATTTTAAGCCTTATTATCCTTCCGGAGACACCTCGTTGCATGGGTATAAGATGGAGGATCATACCGAAGTCAATGCCGGATCTTTCTCTTACAATCTCGCTGAGTTCTATGGGTGTGTATTCTTTTTTCCAACGATAGAAATCAGTAGTCTCAAGATCATATACATTAAGCACTTGACTTAATACCTCTCGGTTCTGAGTGTTGCAGAAAGCCGTTGGCTCTGTCTCAATCCAACTCTGAGTGTTTTCTTCTTTCGTCAGGTCGAATTTACTATGCTTATTTATATTTGCAGAGATATAATCTATTCCGGGAGCAAGATAGGGGTGAGGTGTGTCGTCCCAGCAGTTTTCAAATTTTTCAAATGCACCTCCACAGCATTTAGAGAATCGTGTGTCTGCTATTTCCCCTTTATATGTAAGAATGATGCCCTCTGTGGCTTTGACAGCGTTTATTGCATTATGGTTAGTGATTCGTGTCACTCCCTGATAGCGTTGACAATGGTCGTCAGCACATACATCAAATCCTATATGTTGTGAGTCGTCATACCATCTTATTCTTTCGTTAGGTGTGTCAATCATACCATTATTATTGAGTAGATTGGTAGTATTCCGATGCAATATCCGAGCTACTACCCAACTGCGTGATATTACAGCATGGGCTTTAAGAAATTCCAGGGAAGCGTTGGCACACATCTCACTTGATATGACGCTTACCAGATAATCTTCAACAGACAGGATATTGATCAGGGTAATATCCTTACCATTGTTTCTCAATATAAGGTTTCCTTTAAATCGCTGAGTCTCCTTCCTTTGCCAGTGAAAATCTTTACCAATTATAATATTTTTAACTTCAAAGAATGAGCTGTCGGGAATTTCGGGAATAAAAATCTCTTCTTTGGCGGTTAAGTTACGTGCATCGTAGGTATAATCTCCTGTTATTATTTCTGATTTATCATTGTGGAAAACTCCAATAAACCTAATCTCAACTTTTGATGCTATAAGCAGTCCTATTCTTATTTTCATAATTGGGTATAAAGATCAATTTTAACTTTCAAATTACAAATTTATATAAAATTATTCATCTGGGATATATTTTGATAAAAGAGAACTGCGTAGTTATGACCATGAATGTCATAGCTACGCAGCTCTCTTACTTTCAGTTGGAATGGTATTGGAATAATATTTTTATTATCTTACAATGACCTTTTTTGTTGATCCATCAGGATATTTGGCAATACAGATTCCACGCTCAGGCTGTGAAAGACGACGCCCGTCAATACTATACCATATAGTCTCACCATCAATCTCACTGATTTCATTTATTCCTGTCACGCCACTATTGGAAGTCCCATTTTTAAGGTCTACAATAATCTTTTCGTAAGAATCGGAATATGTGGTCTGACCCTCATATTGGAATACTGATTTCACCTCATAAGCATATTTTGAGAAGTCATCATTAAGACCGTCAACCGGTGTGCTTGTAGTTGAGCTGTCGAGAGTCTGTTCGCTCAGATATGTATAGATTTTTTGACCTTTCTTCATATTTTGGTATACTCCGACAAACTCAAGGCAGAATGGAGAACCATTAGCAGTATAGAACATGATAGGCATGTGGTGACCAGCTTCCGAAATCTCAAACTCACCACTGAACTCGCCACCGAACTCATCAGCATAAACCGGGAGACGATACGCCTTTGAATTAACCCATACTACCAGTACATCGTCATATGCAACTTGTCCCTGAAGGCTAAGTACGAAATAGTCATCATTGTCAAGTGTTAAAGGAGGAGTCTGGATATAGTAAAGCGTATTCATGGAATCAATTACCCCTAATGCATTTGTGAAAATCATATTACCTATGCCTGTCCAGCCAGGAAGAGTAGTGTAGGCGTCAAGGCTGGTTTTGGTGTAATTGTCAAGAGGCTCAGCGTCATTGAATGATGTTGCCCAAGTAAGATCACTTGTAATCTTTGAGAAATCTTCTTCCAAGATGGTAGCCTCAACTACGTCTTCCTCAGCTTCATACACTCCATAGTTTGTCAAAATATAGCCGGTAGCTTTAGGAGCCGTCATCCAGTTTGCCACATAAGAATCAGATTTAATTTCTGAAGCGGGTAATAATTCAGGCGCAGCTACGCCAAATGCATGTTCAGTGGCAGGCTGGGAGTAAATACCCTGGTAGAAAGCATAAATGCCGTAATAGTATTCACTTTCAGGGTCAAGATCTGTGAAAGTATAAGAGGTTGAACCGTCTCTGATTGCCACATAATTATTGAGGGTAATAATCGGTTCAAGTTTTGAAGGTCTACCGGTTTCAAATTCAAAGTCATCGAATACAATGTAAGTACCCTCGGCAAGACCGTCAACTTCAATCTTAAGTCCATAATAATTCTCATTAAATCCAGGATATAATTCTGCACCAAAATCAAAATACCAAGGATCATAGAACCAGCCGGCAGGTGCTGAGCTAAGTTTTGTCCAACCATCTTCTGTACGCAGAGAGAAAGTCACAGTGCCTGTTATGCTGTAGATATCAAAATTTTCAGGGGTGACAAGACGACCGAACATCTTGAACCATTTGTATTTTGCCATATTATCAGGAGTCTCCACATAATCTCCGTTATTCATGATAAGCCCCTTGGAATTATTGTTTCCTGCGTCGGAGATTCTTTCCTCAGAAAAGTTATTTATTGTCCAACCCTCTGGCACTGCAGTAATATTCTCAAAGTCTTCATTATAGACTATGGAAGTCTCATCGCTTGTATAGACTTTTTTGCTTAGTTCTACATAATAGTAAGATGCAAGTCTGACTGGTTCCCAGTTGGCTGTGAAACTTGTCTGAGTGAAGTCGGTTATTGGCTTAAGCACAGGAGATGCAATGAAGTCATTTGCAGATTTAATTTCAATATCATCAAGGATGACAGCTCCATAGCAATTAAACTGAATGAATCCGTCATTGTCGGCAGATAAATTTTTACATGTTACTTCGGCATATTTCCAGTCTTCCTGTCCCGGATAAACATTGCATGCGTAGAAATTGAAATCGCAATCTGCTACTTGCGGATGATCTATGCCACCCTTCAAGATGTCGACAATCACCTGTGAGTGTTTATCATATCCTGGAGCAATACGGTATCGGAATGATATTGTGAGGTTGCCGGAATAGTCACCAAGCGGAGTATTCAAAGGTGCCCCGGTAGAGGCATTTACTTCTTTCATAAAAATTGCACCGCCTGCAGAAAAGGCGTTGCTTCCTGTCCATCCGGCTTGCTGGGTATATTGCGGATCAATATACATGCCTGGCTCTCCATAGTAATAGCATAATCGTTCCTCAGAAGGATCCTGTACTGATCCTTCTGTAAGCTTGGAAAAGTCCTCATCAATAAGTATTGTCCATGTCATGCCTGAGGCATCGCGCTTTACTTTTTGTGGAGTGCGTGTCATTTGGATGTCATGAGCCGGAGCAGTCATTCTTTCAGGAGCAACCGTTACATTAGGATTGTTGCGAAGATCTGCCTCCTTAAGAGTTGAGAGTTGTACTCGTTGTGGATTTGACCCGGAAGCGATTGAAGCTATGACTCCGAGTATCAGAATTCCACTGATTCGTTTAGTAAAATTTTTCATTTTGTTTATAGTTTAAAAAATGAGATGTGCAAAATTAGTTGACAAATAGCATTAAATCCTAATAAAACTGATATAAAAATGGGCTGTTTTATAAAACAGCCCATTTTTATATCATAAATTACCTTTCATTTTGTTTTTCTTGATGAGTTTTTACAAAGACTGACGGACTTAAGCCGGTTTCTTTCTTAAAGGCAATTCCGAAATTTCTTCGTGAAAGGAAACCTACACTTTGTCCGATGGCTTCAATAGTCTGTCCTCCGTAAGTCTCGACATCTTCAAAGCGTCGGCAAGCCTCAAGAATTCTATAAGAATTTAATAGGGTCTTAAAATTAGATCCGCCGGTTTCATTTATAACTTGTGAAAGATATGTACGGTTTATATCTAAAATTTCTGCAAGTTGGTATAATGTGAAATCCGGAGAATATATAGCATCAGAAGTTGCCATAAAACCCTTGATGCGATTTAGGATATCAAGCTTTTCAGAATCGGAGAGATTACTGTTTTTATATTTTATTTCATTTTCCGACTCCGGAGTATTCTCAACTGCAGGCTCCGGCTTTGGACTGCTTAAAGAAGAGAATGTCATTGATTCCTCATTCCATCGGCTTAAGGATTCTTGAAGCTTATCGTAAAGTTCGAGATTCCGACGACGTAACCGTTTGCTATTTATTAGAATAATCACTAAAACAATAGCTGCGATTACTAAAGCTAACACAGTGATCAGCAAAATATTTTTTTGCCTGTTCTTTTGGGTAGCGAGTTGATTAACTTCCTCATTTTTCGTATTAAGCTCTTCAAGGAAACGTAAATCTTTAACGTCTTTTATTTTGGATGCTTCTATTAGAGAATCCTTAAAGTTATAATATTTGAGGCGATAGAAATTAGTTTTATCATTTTGTCCCAAAGCATCATAAATATTTGCCAAGAGTCGATATGCAATAGAGACAATATCTACGAAATCATGTGTTTTTGCGATACTGAGAACTTTTAGACAATTCTTTTCTGCTTCTCTTGCTTCTCCGTTTCTCAATGAATTTATACTTAAAGCCAAGAGGATATTCGCCTCATATTTATAAGGAAGGTCATGTGTGTGTTTATAACTAAGACTTTGTATGAGATTTTGTGAGGCTTTATCAGTATCTTTATCACTAACAGCGAGGAGCCCTCTTACAAAAGCATTCACTTGTTGCCAACGTTCTGACTGTCCGGCACAATCTATTTCCAAGAAGTCATTAAGTTGCTGACGAATATTTTCATCACTATCTTTTTGGATAAAGACCGTCCCGAGATTAGATACAGTGGTAAGAAGCGTGCGACTATAATTTGCCTGTTTAGAAATCTGATAGGCGTAATTATACATATTTATAGCTTCGTCGAGCATGGATTTGTCATCAACCATTTGGTGATACGTAGAGTAGAGTGATCCTAAGTTGACGTAGCATGATGCCATCAGGGCACTGTCGTTCTCTTCTTTTGCCGTCTTTAATGCTTTGGAGAAATTGTCAAACGCCCTATGGAAATCATAGAAATATGTTGAATACATGTATCCAACATTCATTATGGCTGTAGCTGCTGCAATCTTGTCTTCCCTCGAGTTAACTTCCGGCAGACGGTTAGCCATAATTGAGTAGCACACTAACGCGCTGTCCGGCATTTCCAGATCGATAAAATTATTTGCTTTATCTTTTAATTGAGAAAACGAGAAATTTTGCCAGCGGTCATAATCTTTTGAGACTGATGCCCTCACTTTAGCCAAACTGATTTGAGGAAGACCTAAAGATAAAAAAAGCAGGAGCACCACAAAATAACAGATACGGGTCAAGCTATAATTATTTAGGTAAGATTTATTTAAATGTGGCATAAAGCCGTAATTAGTCATTGTGGAGAGCAGAAATGAATTATTAATTTAAGTTCAGGCACACCGTCGTGTCATAATATCTACATAGCGACGGTGTGCCTGGACTGTTTAAGTGATAATTTTTTAGCTGAGGGCAGCAATTGCAGCTTTCAGGGCAGCGATTTTTTCAAGGGCATCACTTTCCTTCTTCTTTTCCAATGCCACTACTTTTTCAGGTGCATTAGCAACGAATTTTTCGTTGGAGAGTTTTTTGCGTACAGAAGCGAGGAATTTCTCGTGATATTCAAGATCAGAGTTTAGCTTTTTCAGTTCCTCTTCCACATTGATATTGGCAGTGATGGGAATGCAATATTCCGTAGAACCTACAATGAATGAAGCTGCTGCAGCAGGTTTTTCCTCCACAAGTTTTATCACTGAGAGATTGCCCATTTTCTCAAGAATGCTGTCGAGGTAATCATTATGTTGACCCTTGATCAGAAGTTCAAGTGCATCACGCTGAGGAATCTGCTTCTGCTTACGCACAGTTCTGATGCCGGCAATCACTTCCTTAATATGATCAAAATTGCTTATTATTTCTTCATCGTAGGGTTGCGGAGCAGGAATCTGTGCAATCATGATGCTTTCACCCTCCTGGCGATCATAGAGGTGTTGCCACAATTCTTCAGTGATAAAGGGCATGAAGGGGTGGAGCAGACGCAACAGGATATCGAAGAATCTAAGGGTTGCAGCATACGTCTCACCGTCAATTGGTGAACCGTAGACAGGCTTCACTACTTCCAGATACCAGGAAGAAAATTCATCCCAAAAAAGTTTGTAGACTGCCATAAGTGCCTCTGAGATGCGGAATTTACCCATGAGGTCATCCATCTCTGCAATTGTACGGTTCAGTTCAGCCTCAAACCACTCAATACCTCTCTTGGCTGATTCCGGCTGAGGTCGGTCATTGTCAATCTCCCAGCCTTTTACCAGACGGAAAGCGTTCCATATCTTATTGCAGAAGTTACGTCCCTGTTCACACAGTGCCTCGTCAAACATAATGTCATGACCTGCAGGAGCAGCCAGCATTATACCCATACGCACACCGTCGGCACCGAATTTGTCAATAAGTTCTAATGGATCTGGTGAATTACCAAGCGATTTTGACATCTTTCTGCCAATCTTGTCGCGGACAATACCAGTAAAATAGACGTTGCTGAAAGGTTTATCATCGCAGAAAGCATATCCGGCAATGATCATACGTGCCACCCAGAAGAATATAATATCCGGACCGGTCACAAGATCAGAAGTAGGATAGTAGTATTTAAATTCCTTATTCCCCGGGTCAAGGATACCGTTAAATAGAGAAATGGGCCACAACCAGGAAGAGAACCATGTGTCGAGACAGTCAGGATCACGGGTAAGATCATTGAGGGTAAGCTCCGGATTGCCAGTCTTTTCTATGGCTTTCAGAAGTGCCTCTTCCTCATTTTCAGCTACCACATACCCTCCATTTGGAACATACCAAGCCGGAATCTGGTGTCCCCACCAAAGCTGACGGGATATGCACCAATCCTTAATGTTGGTCATCCAGTAACGGTAAGTGTTCTTATATTTTGCAGGAACAAACTTAATGTAGTCAGACTCCACAGCTTCAAGAGCTGGCACTGCAAGATCTTTCATCTTGACAAACCATTGCATGGAGAGCTTAGGCTCAATCACTGCATCTGTGCGTTCTGAGTGCCCAACTTTGTTCACATAGTCTTCAACCTTTTCTACTAATCCGGCTTCAGCAAGGTCAATCATAATTTGCTTGCGGACATCGAAACGATCCATGCCGATATACATACCACCGGCTTCGGAGATAGTGCCATTGTCATTAAATATGTCAAATGTCTCAAGGCTGTATTTATCACCAAGCATGTAGTCGTTTACATCGTGAGCCGGAGTCACTTTAAGACAACCGGTGCCGAAATCCATCTCCACATAGTCATCCATAATAATTGGAACTGAGCGACCTACAAGCGGCACAATCACACGCTTTCCTTTAAGCCATGTGTAACGCTCGTCATTAGGATTTACGCATACTGCCGAATCACCGAGAATAGTCTCCGGACGGGTAGTGGCAACCACTATGTATTTGCCATCTTCACCTTCCACCATATATTTAAGATAGAAGAGCTTGCTCTGTTCCTCCTTATATATAACTTCTTCATCAGAGAGAGCTGTGAGTGCCTGAGGATCCCAGTTGACCATACGTACACCACGGTAGATAAGCCCACGGTTATATAATTCGCAGAACACTTTTAGTACGCTCTTTGAGCGGATGTCGTCCATTGTGAATGCTGTGCGCTCCCAGTCACATGAAGCACCAAGTTTGCGAAGTTGCTCAAGAATGATACCGCCGTATTTATGAGTCCAGTCCCATGCATGAGTAAGAAATTCTTCACGGGAGAGATCGGTTTTCTTTATTCCCTCTTGAGCGAGTTTTGCTACGACTTTTGCTTCAGTTGAGATAGCAGCGTGGTCAGTGCCCGGCACCCAAAGGGCATTTTTACCCTGCATTCTTGCGCGGCGCACGAGTATATCCTGGATGGTGTTGTTGAGCATATGTCCCATGTGAAGCACACCGGTCACATTTGGTGGTGGGATTACTATGCAGAATGGTTCGCGGTTGTCTGGCTCTGAATGAAACAGACCGTGTTCCATCCAATAAGCATACCATTTGTCTTCAACCTCCGCAGGGTTGTATTTAGTGGCTAATTCGCTCATAAATTGTCGTCATTTGTTATTTTTTGCAAAATTACAAAATAAAATCAAAACAGCCAACTCCAATTGACAAAGCCGGCTTTTGTCAATTGTTTTTTGATTTTCTAATCTTTGAGCGGATTTTGAAAAGAGAATTATAATACTGAGTAGGAAATATTCGCAATATATATAATATATAATAAAGAGGGCGCATCAGAATTTTGATACACCCTCTTTGCTTATACTTTATCTATCTTACATCTTATCTTACAATGTATTTCACACCATTGACGATGTAAATACCCTTTTCAAGATTACGGATAGTCTCGACAGACGCATCACTACTGATGAGCAGACCGTCAATGCTATAGATTACAATTCTGCTGTCTGCCGTTATAGTATCAATTCCTGTAATGTCAGAGAATACAGCACTTATAGTGGTTTCACCCGTCACAATGTAATTGAAAGCAGCATTTTCTTTCAGTGTCTCACCGTTCACAATCCAGTTAGTAAACTCGTATCCATTGTCAGGCACAGCTATAAAGGTAAGTTCCTCACCAAACGGATAAATGCCGGAATAGGTGCCGGTGATTGTTCCACCTTCGCAGAAGGTATCAATTTCCACTGCATAAGATTTCGGAGAGAATATGGCAGTGATCTCATTATTTGAAATTGCCACTACTATAATCTCCTTATCAGAAGAATAGGAATCATCGAAAATTGTCCATTCCTCAAATTCGTATCCTTCAGCCGGAATAGCGGTAAGCGAGATATTATCGCCGAAATTAGAATTGATAACCGAAGACTCGGTGATGGTTTGGTCTCCGTCTTCTGTGTTTCTCTTCACGCTGCCTGCATTCTTAGGATAAACACTAATGCCAATCAATACAGATCCATCAGGATAATAGTTCCAACCGGCTGTCTTGCCATTCTTTCCGGGGAAGCCTTCAGCATCAACGACAGACTCTGTGTTGACTGTGAGAGTATAGAATCCGGTAACGGCATCTTTATTAATAGCTGAAAGATCAAGATGGAAAGTCTTGTTATCTTCAGTTGTGATTGTAATACCACTTACGTCAATCTTTTCTCCCTGGATAGCCATTTCAATATCCTCAGAAGTAAATGTTGAAGGATCAATGTGTTTATTAAACATAACATTTACACCTTCAAGAGGAGTCTTAACCGGCTTGCCGTCAAGTGGGGTACCTTCGATGGAAGCCACTTCCAACAGAAGTTCGGGAGCAGGCGTAAAGGTAATTACGTATTCCTGACTTTCTGTGGTTGGTAGATAGTCAGCAAAATGGATTCTATTTTCGTAAATCGGATCTTTGCCGTCGCAGAGAGTGCGATCAGTCTGCCAAAAGTTACGGAGACTTATTTCCTTACCGTCGCTCTTACGGACAACAGACACAATCTCAGACACTCCATAGGTAGGATCCATAACACTGCTATAGTTCCATCCTTCTGCTGCGGGGATCACTGAGAGAAGATAATTGTTATCGTCGGTCTTTTTGATTTCGAAAGATTTCATAAGCTGCACACTTTCCACTGATCCGTCAGAGAGATAAACCATGTCTGGAGTGTCATTGGCATCAGCTATATCATTAGTCATGAAGGCTTTGAGTCTATTACCCTCTTTTTCAGCCTCAAGACTACGAATAAGTTCATGAATGGTAACTTCGTTGAGCAATGAAAGATCTGGGTTATCATAGCTTGAAACATGAGTGGCTTTCACATCATATTTGGTGAAATGTCCAACCATAGAACTCTTAAACCACCATTGGGCATATGCTGTTTCCATCGGTTTGATATTACCGAACTGAGTAGCCACCGCTGAGCCAAGGGCAAGGTCTTTGTCGCCACCATTAAGCTGACTACTGATAATCTCAAAGTCGATTGCAAGACCTTTTTCATTATCAATGATTTTTGGTTGCTCTGTCACCATTCTAATGTCAGTTGCCTCACCATATCCTACATTATGGATAAGCAGAGAAAATTCAGCCTCTGCGCTTGGTTCTATAGTCTCGGTAAGAGGATCATCTCCGAATATATCACGCTGCATAAAGTAGGTAAGATTGAGATTTGGCAAAGGTTTCACAGTCAAGGTGACAGGGAACAGCTCACGAGTCACTTCTAATCCTGAGAATGGATCGAGATATGAGAGAGAACCGCCGAATGAGTATGGCTTATCAGTGGTTGGTGCGGCATACTTTGTAGGAATAAACAATACCTTAGCATTACCGGTCTCACCGGGAGCGAGGCTCCAGCCATCAGAGAGGGAAAGATTACCGTTGAATCCATCAAGTGATTCAGGATTGATCTGGAACTCGTGAGAAGTAGCCACGTTACCGTCACTGTCTTTCACGACGAGATTTAGTCTCACATTCTCCATAGCTGTGTCTTCATTTCCGTTAAAGACAGAGAGTGTACCCCGGAAAGCCTGACGTGTCATTACCATCTTTTGGTCAAATTGCAAAGTGATGGAAGCACATACAGAAGAAGAGGATTCCTCTGCATTCTTTTGAAGATTCGTCACATGTTCATTTGTGTAATCCGCAGGACTATCATAACCTAAATCGTTGAAATAGGTGTGGGTGGTCTGCATAAAAACAAGATTTTCCCTAAGTAAGCTCTTTACATCATCAGGCATTTCGCCTTCCATATATTTTCTTCTCCTGTCGCAGAACTCACGGAACATATCATGAGAGATGCTTTCAGGTTTGTATTGGCTCAGTTCTGAAAGATCTTTTGAATAGTCAATAGAATTCAATATCTCCATCTCTTCAAACGAAACCTCATCCCAGTTATCTTCCGGACCCCACATTATATCATTGATTGCTCCGAATGCTTCAAGTCTTTTATGGATAATGTCAAGATTATCCATTACAGATTGAGTATAGTCAGACATTGCGGGAGCCTTAGGAAGGTTGATTGTATCGTTGTTGACATGATCGCAAGCATGTACAAAATCTTTTGCACAGTCAGCTGCAATATCAATCCATTTTTTATATTTCAGCATCTTCTTACCTACTGACTTAAATTTGGAAAGTTTTTCGGCAGGCACCAATTCTCCTAAGCTTTCTGTAAGTGTTTCATCAAAGAGTTGGTCAACGGCATCACTTGCTGATTTATAGCAAGCGTGTACTCCGTCAAAATCAGCTGATGCATTTACACAAGTGTCAAATGTACCCGCAATTTGTTCGAGCAGTGCATATAAACCCTTTACAGTAGATGACACCGGCTTTAATCCCGGAACATTATCTGCAAAATCATCAAATCCATCGATAATATCTTTTATTTTATTATCGTCATTGTTATTATTACCATTGTCTTTGTCATTATTGTTGTTTTTTTCCTCATCATCATTAAACAAATTCATTAAGGACTTCAGAGTATCAACTGCATCTCCTACAAAGTGACTTGCACATTTAGCAGCTGCTATAATAATACCGTTCTGACAAGGTTCACATCCTTTATCTTCCCTTGTTGGAACATTTGGGCGGTCATCAGAAGTTTCAAAATAATCAAAACCACCTATGGCACCAGGTCCAACTGACCAACCGCCGCTACCGCTACCACCGTAGGATCCATTGCCTGAGTTATCCCATGTGGAGGGATCATCACTTTTGCATGTCCCCACTTGGAGAGCAACTCCATAGCGATGCCATTTCCTATCTGGTCCACAATCCCAGAAATATAAAGTACCTAATTGAGAAGCACAGGGATCGTCGTCCATTGGTCGGAATGAATTTTCGCGTGCTATGCGTGTATCAGGGCTGATGCTTGACACCTTAATCGGAATCTGAATACTTTGATTGGGAGCAAGAGAGAAGGGATCAGCATATGCCAGTTTTTCAAAAGTCAAAGTCTTAAAGCCGTCAGGTAGTTCAAGCTCTACATCTTTAGCGGTTATTAAACCGCGATTAGTCATTGTGACATAGAATACCAAGGATTCACCTGGCATAAGATCCTTAGCAGGCACATAACTTGGTGCAGTTGTTTCTACTACCGGCACAGGCACACTTGTTTCGAAATTGACAGTGGTGACTATTTCATATTCATCTTCGATTTCAGTTTCCTCCACGTTCCAGTCAACAGTGATTGCATTAAAACTAAGGTTAACAACTTTTATGGTCTCTTTACCAGGATCAACCATAAGGTTATTGCGGTAAGAATCATGTTTGTCAGCTTTTACATAAACTGAGTAGTATCCTTCGGGAAGTTCCACAGAATATTTACCGTCGTCGCCTGTTACTCCTGATGCAAGGGTTACTCCTGTGGTGGGATGAGCTATAGTTATTTCCGCGTCTCTGAGATGTGGAGCCTCAGCAGTGTAATAAGTGTTTTCGTCACATACGTCGATGGTGAGCATACCCTTGCTTTCTGAAACCGGTTCGATATAATAGGGGAGAGACAGACCTGAGCCGTTTGCACAATTAATACCGATAGAGCCTGACACCGGCACATTGAGCTGCATGTCATCATCAGGAGTGAGCCGGAGAATCACGGTCACCGTCTCTCCAGAGGCGAGCGATGCCATCTCTTTCGGGGTGGCTGTTGTCATCCAGTCGGGGAGTGCGAGTGTAATCTTTCCTGTTTCACCTTTGCCAAGGTTGCCGAGTTCAAACACATAGTCACGAGAAGTGCCTTTAATCATTGTGGTGTTAATGTTTTGAACACTTGCCTTAAGTTGTCCTGCGGCAAGTCGGCAATAGTAATAAATAGTGACCGGAAGGGAGACACCTTCATTTGAAGTAACATTAAGTTCAATTTGTTGCCATTTTGCAGTCTCTGTCACGGCAAGGGGAGTAATGTGGAAGGTTATGTCCGCATCCTTACCGCCCTCAATGATATCATTGCAGGATGCAATTACTTCACAATTAGCCGGTGACTCCATAACTTCGACTTTTAACCCTGTAAGAGGAAGGGAACAGGGATTATTGATTTCGAAATTCCCATTAAAATTCTCCCCGAGAGTAGCCTCGCAGGTTATAGCATCATTTGAGGTGCGGTTAATGCCAAATACATTAAAGGCACTCATTTCGTCCATTAGATTTTCTCCGGGATAACATGCTCCGATTGCAAACTTACCATATTGACCTGTGAAAGGTGTGTAAGAAGAAGAGAACTCACCGTTTTCGTCTGTCTCAACTATCATTTTGTGTCGATAGCCGGAATTGATGACATATATCTCAACTTTCTCAAGAGCAGTATCAATTCCAACAAGTTTGCCGGAAATTTTTATTTCTTCACCGGGTTTATAGGAAGTCTTGTCAGTGGATATTATGGATGAGAATGGAGCGACGGTAGTCACATCAATCATTGCAGAGGTATTGTTGCCGTAGTTGAGTTCTTTTACGCTATGGTCACGGTTGACGGTAGCGTATAAGTTGAATTTACCCACTTTGGCAGGCATTTCTATATTCTTTTCCACAATTACAGTCTCACCCGGCGCAAGAGGATTTTGAAGATAATAGGTGGCTATTGGCTCTGAACTGTTACTGAAGAAAAATTCCACCTTGGTGAGTTCGGGGAGTTCGTATGCACCAGTGTTGGAAAGTGTTATATTTGCAGTGGTAAAACTATTCGCTTCAGTTTCTTCAGGGCTAACGTTAAAGTCAGATAATTGTGCATCAGGTAATGTCTGGTCGGATATGGTAAACCATAGTGTTGCCTTGGCAAATCCCTCTGCCTCACCATATAGTGTAGCGTTAAACCCATCGCCGGTAGAGGTATTTGACTTTGATTTGACATTGAAGTCTGTCGAGGGTTGACCGGCAGGGATAGTCAGAGTTTCCGGGAACTCAAGCTCAGATGAATGGTCAGAGGAAAGCACAACTTGCAGCGGTGTTTGGTCAATTGTGTTTCTGGAGATTGTAGCTGTCAGCTCACCCCCTTCCTGAAGCACGGAAGTAGAGGCAGTCAGGGAAAGCATGGGTCCATCATTATCTATTACGGTAATTGGGACTGTAACCGTACCTCCCGATTTTCCATTGGTGGCGTTGCAACTACAAGAACGAATGAAGACTGATGCAGAGATATTGTAGTTGCGCTCACCATCAACTATGTTGTTGTCAACCAACCCGAAATTAAAAGTCATCTCTTCCACACCAGGTTGCATTTCAAAAGTGGTTACCGGGAAATATATTGCACCCTCCGAATCATCTTCAAGACGGATAGTTACAAGTTTATCAATGTTGTCTGTACGTCGCAGTGTACCTGTAAGGGCAAGAGGACCATCACCTTCTGACACTGTTTTCGGAGATATTGTCAGTTCAAGAGCTGGGATATCGTTGTCAGCAAGTATAATGTCAACAGATGTCGGTTGCTGTCCTGGGGCAGAGGCAGTGAAGACCACGTCACGCTCAATATCGGGAATATCATCGTCGATGGCTTCAACTGTGACGTTGACTGAACTGCTGCCGGCTGTAATGATAATGGGAGAGGGAATTTTAAAGCGAGAAGTGAGATTGCATGAGAGAATCACTTCAAGGTCTTCAATGGGGGCTCGCAGAGTGGTAATAGTAAATTCTATGTTCTCTCCTTCTTCAATTTCTTGTGATGACACTGCAAGTTGAAGAGAGGGAAAGGTGTCATCTTCAATAGTAATATTTCCCTCGATGGCTTCATAATCGTTTCCTTCTATTATGATAGGGAAATCAGAAATTTCATCAAGAGTGCCATTTGGCTTTATACCTACGTAGAAATAGACTCCGCTGTTATTTTTAGGTATAGTAACAGTTTGAGGTATTGTCATTCTTCCGTCAGAGGGTGCAGAGACTGTAAAGGTTTCATCTTTGGCAGTTGAACCACTACGATTAAGCAGATATTGCAACTCTTGAGCGTATCGTTCTTCCGCAGTGAGATTAAGGGGGGATAGATAGAGGTGTTTCGCCACACTTATTTCAGTTGCGGAATATGCAATATTATTTTCTGTGAGCCAGTATGGTTCGCCGGCATCATAATTTGCCGTGAGCACTACTTTCAGACGACAGTTGCCGTCAACACCGAGAATTTCAGGCAGCTCGATTTCGGCATTGCGCTGCATCACTCCTCCTCCAGGAAGGGTAGTCTCCTGATATGTAACCGCCAGAAAAGATGTAGTGCCGTCTTGAGCCTCAAGAAATATCTGTTCGCTCCAGCCTCCGGTGGTGGGAAGGGCACCAACGTTATCTACTGTCCAACTTAATGACAGAGTGTTGCCGGGCACTATGTCACCAGAAGCCACATTTACTGCCGAGACTTCCAAATCAGGATTCTGAGCAATGGTAACTGATCCGTTTGAAAATCCTGTGGCAAGATTTGAACCATCGTTGGCAACAATTGCCACGTCTGAAAAAATCGGATGCAACTCGGTGCCTTCTTTTAGATTTTCATCAGCATATAGCTGTATGGTCATGATTGCCCCTGTGCGACCCTTAATTGGCGTATTATCTGAGGAGAGCAGCACTGCCTTAAATTGTGCATAACCGTTATCATCCAAACCAACATGATTCATTGCGACAGTATGTGAGTCTGTCCTATCTGTGGTTAAGGCATCTTGCCAATTTTGCAATGTTTCATTCCAGAAGTTGTTAATCCATAATCCTTCAGGCAAGCTAATGGTGAATTGCACCGCAACCACGTCGGCTGTGTTGTCAAGGTTGATACGTAAAGGTATCTCCTTCCCAGCACCAAGGACTACATCCGGGGTCGACAAGGTGTTTTTCTGTGCTTTCATCACCATTGTTGAGAGCAACAGAAATAGGATTGAAAATAAATATCTTGTCTGCATAATGATGAGGTTAGTTATTTCTGATTAAATTTCTTATAAATATGTTTTCCGTCATAACTTATAGAAAGAATATAAACGGAACCGGGTGATGCGTTAAACGGAATATATAGTTTTCCATGTGTGATATTGTCTACCCCTTGTGCAAGAGTCATGCCACTCACTGAAAGAATCTGCCAAGAGGCTACGATAGCATCGGGGAGGAGTATGGATATACCTTCGGAATTAATGGTTAAGTTCTGATCACCCTTGATTACAGATATTCCGGACGGACGGGTATTGAGGGTTGTCGGAATTTCCACAGCATTAGTATCAGATAGCATGGCGAAGCTGACGGCATTGGCATCTGTGTCGGCAATCTTAACTGTGCCCATATTAATGGTGAAACCTGCAAGAGAGTAGCCTATTATATGTGTTTTGCCGTTGGCAGACTTCTTTGTCAAAGACATGCCCGGAATCTTTTCAAGAGAAACATTCTCAGACTCAACAATCACATCGAAGGCAGCCACATCTTTCTCCGAAGAGATAAAGAGGGCTGTACCATCAACGAATACGGATGCAACGTCGTTTTCTTCCTGAGTAGATGGAGATTTGGGCGAGACTTGTGCGGGTGCCGGATCTGATTCCAACAGCATATTTACGAGGCAAACCGCGTCTTGCACATTGATGATATCGTCTTCATAGAGATTGGCAGCAGTAAAGTTGAACGCAGTCCAACGATTAAGATATTGCCAATATCTGTTGTATAAAATATCATTGATTATTGATTGAAGGTCGAGTAAGTCAACTGAGGCACTGAAATTGACATCACCCTGATTAAACCATAATTGCACCTTGGCATAGCATTCATTGGGTAAGATGGCTCCCAGCGTGTCACCACTTTTGCCGTGATATACCAGATCATTATCTGAGAGACAAAGAGCTTCCTCCTTAAGATTACTAATGGATATATTCCAGCTATTATCAAATAGATATACTTCTAAGTTTTCCGAGGAATAGGATTGCGCCTCATGGTCATACAACACGATGGTAGGGATTTGGTTGGTCAAGATGTCGAGATTGAAATCGCGCAAATCAAGATTCAATGTGAGGTCAAGAGTCTGTTGGTAGTATGCGAATCCAGTGGTTGGATTGAGCATAGGAACTACCTCTGAAATAAAGTTTTGGGTAATGTCTATCCATTCGATGTTTGGGAATTGCGATAATACACCGGCATTCCCGGTCAGCTTATTGTCGTATATTGAGAGGGATTTTAGATTACTTAACGCTTCGGGATCCTCCTCTTTAATAAAAGCCAGACGGTCGATGTCGCCGGTAAAGTCATTATTGGCTAAGGACATTTCTCTGACATTCTTGAATCTGAAAGCTGTCAGTGGCAATTCACCTTTAAGTCCACGTTTGGTAAGCCATAATTGAGTAATATTCCCTTTTTCAATAGTAATGTGGTTATGGTTTAGCTTAGCGGCAGATGTCTTATCGTTGGTCAGTTCCCAAAGGTCGGTCGTATTGTTATCCTTGCTGAGTTCCTCATTTAATGCGAGAAGTTTGTTCCAGTCGTCATCATTAAGATTATATATAGAGAAGCAGCCGAGACTTCTGCGTGGAATGGCATAAAAACCCGGACCCTCAGTAAATTCAATGAATACTTCATAGTCACCTGCATTGGAGGGAGCCTCTTCCGAGTGGGAGTCGTCACAGACATATGTAAGAATCATTTCGCCGACTCCGTCAATGTCACGAACCCATGCTGCGTGTTGGGTGCCATCGTAGGTTATGTCTTCCTCCGGAATCCGGAACTCTATCCAATCATCTTGACAATGAGTCTTGTTTATTGTGAAAGATGCTGAGAGAGTACCACAGTAATTGTTTACTCCCTCAATAGTCATCAAGGCGGTACCGGCATAATGATTATCTGTATATTTCACATCATAATCGCCATTAACCCAATACGAATTTTCATTAAGATTAGCCACCGGTCCGTCAAGGGTATAGTCCGGACGGATATCGCCGGCAACAAAATCAAATTCTGTTTGGTGAAGAATGATTGTTCCCTCCAATGGAGCCGGATTAATTTGGAACTCACAGTATTTTTTACCTATAGTTTCAGGATATACCCCTTCAATGGTAAAGTATGCAGTTCCGGCATTAATATTATTCTCGTAGTTTGATACAATATATTTATTGTTATCAATTTCTGTGGTTATGACGTTTTGGAAATGCTCCTCACCATTGTAGGTGAAATCTATAAACGGATCATATTCCACATGGTTAACGTCAAGATATTCAATCGGATCGAGCATTGTAGTGTTGCCTACATTGTCAACGATACGTAGATAGACAGTGTGTATCTTCTTTTCCGGATCAAAGTAAAGGTCAATCTGCTGTGAGAACTCTGTGTCAGAAGGAATCATATCAGTAAGCGGTTGCCATAAATCCGGATATTCTACGGCGTATTCTATTCTTCCATCAACACCCGCAGGGCTTGTATATATGCCATCAATGTTGATTCGGTGAACTGCATATATGTCGTTCCATCCCTCCGGATCATCAGGTGTAACAGAATAGGAAACTCCGGGCTGAAGATTTACGTCACCAATTCCAATAAGGAAGGAATATGTGGCAGAGTCATTTGACCGGATGGTCTTATCTTTCCAACACCAGCCCATTGCGCTGTCGTAGTTACCGTTTTCATACATGAAATTGCCTGTCTCTTCATACTCTCCCACAATGTTATACGGGTAAGAGTTGCTTCCATAGTTGCCAAACCAGAAATCACTAACAGGAGTGACTCCGGCAAGCCCCGAGCCAAACAAAATACATAGTTCCGCGCCACTGCCATCTTTCATGGTCAGACCGTAGGTGTTATTGTCATAGTCAATACGTCGTGAAATAGGTGCACAATCATTATCCCCGATTTGTACGTCTGCATAGGTGCCAAGCGAGATAACAATATCCTCTTGGGTTGTGTTGTTTAGCACATAACTCACTCTTACCATTTCTCCTTGAGGCTCGAAAAGAGTGGCTACTTTTATTCCGTAAAGCTCGGTCGGATTGGAGGAATCAATGTTTTCGGCAGAGTTATCATTTACTTTCAATGCCATTTGGTAGCCGCCATTAGAATAGGTCGAACCATAATAAAATTCACCAAATTGACCCCAGAAATCAAAATTATAGGTTTGGCGTAAATAAAGACGTGTGTTCCCCACCTGATTGTAGTTTGACTCAAGATAATTGGTCACAGACTTCATAGGTTGCTTATCCTTTTGACCTTTGGCAAAACTATTGGGTGTTGGCGCCGGGAATGCTGAAAAAGCAGTAAGCGCAAAGCTAAGCCACACAAGGAGTTGCGTAGGTTTTCTCAATAGTATGTCTTTGCAGCCATTACTTTTATAAAAATGTTTCATAATTAATTGTGTTAGTGGAGTTTATATAATTAATCAACTCTGTAAGAACGATTGAACTGACTTGTTAGGTAGACGTATCTTTCATACTGCGGTCAATATGTTGGCAAATGTAATAAAAATAATGATAATTTGCAAATTAAATTCGATACTTTAATTAAAAACTATAACTTGAGACAATATAATATAAAATTTTTATACTCTGCCGTCATTTGGCAGAGTATAGCTTTAACTTTGCCTACAAAATAAAAATATAGACTATGATTATAGAGATTCAGAAAAGAAAATGTATGAGGTGTGGTAATGAATTTAATCATACTTTAGGTGGAATTGTCTTTGTGCCGAATCCTTCATGCCCGAAATGTGGATTTATTTTTACCCGCAAAGTCAAGACACTCTTTTAATGATATCGGAAACCATTACTAAATAGGATGTTGTTGACATGAGTGATATTAATGAAACTTCATCAGGGAATAATTTCTCTGACAGAGATTTGAATTCGTTGACAATGCTGACCGAAGATATACGTCGGTTAGAGGGAGAGATAATGCCGCAATTGAATATGTTGGCAGAGAAAATGCCAGAGATTTATAAGGG
This sequence comes from Bacteroides sp., assembly GCA_014802265.1. Lineage (GTDB taxonomy): Bacteria > Bacteroidota > Bacteroidia > Bacteroidales > Muribaculaceae > Lepagella. Next base: position 28,484 of record JAAVCP010000083.1, read on the forward strand.
TTATGCAAGTATGGTGAGGCAAACCTTGGGTTATGCTATCAGTCTGATGCGCCCTACAGCCGGCACCGCCTCTAAGATTTCTATTGCAACCGAGATTGGAGCAAGGAGTGTGGAGGCATTCGGGGCATATAAGGCTGCCACCAGGCATAACAGAATGCTTGATAAATTTTTAGGTATTAAGCATGATATTGCTGTGTTAAACGAGAATAAGGTGACCAGGCTGCTTCCGGAGGTGAAAAGAAAACTGACATCTTCAAAAAGATTATTTGAAAAGATGGCTTCCAATAGTTATAAACTTTCGGGAGAACAAAATGATGTTATTATTCGCACGTCAAATTTATGCCTGAGAGTGCTTACTCTTTACCGCACAAATCTATTTTTAGTCAATCTGTGTACATACCTTCAGAAGGAGTATGCAGCATGGTTGGAAGGTAAACAAATCTCGACAATGGCAAGACCTGATTATTATATGATAAATGGGTTGATTCTTAAGCAGCTTTTCAATAAAGAAGGATTCTCGACTTTAGTAAATGTGACTGACGGCAATGGCGATATGTCGGGAGCTGAACTTATGCTGATCTCTGATCCGCAACTTGCTATGCTGACTATGAAAAATGAGCTTTGCGAGTTTGACACATCTGCGGCATCTTCAACAGTGAGTGTCTTACTAAATGCTAATCCTGCATTTAAGGAATATGAGTCGATAACTGAGGGTGTAAAAAAACATGTAAAAGATGTGGCAGAGGGGGGAATAATTTTTTTGTGTGCTGTGATAGTAGTGGGAATAGTCGTAGCATGTATATGGTTCATTCCAGGAGAATGGTGGGTGAGAACACTGGCGGGTGCGGCAGGTATAGGAGCTACAATCAGGATTGGCGCACACCTATCACGGAAAGCAAAAATCAAACATGTGGAAGAGGGGGAAGAGATTTTTGAAAACACTGACCGTGAGATAGCTGCCTATTGTGGCAAAACTGTAGATACGGAGATTGATTATAACCGTAAGAGCACAGGGAAGGCAGTGGCACGTGCTTTCTTTGGTAGTGGGAACTGATTAAGTGTAACTGATCTAAAAGGAATTTGATATGAATAATTCAGTAGAGAAAGTAGAGGTGATTATGGGTATGTCAGGCGTGGATACGATTGATGAAGCCGTTTATTTGGCAAGTTGTGCCACCGACATAGTAGGTAAAGTAGCAGACGCAATAGGGAATGTGTCAGCCACCTTTGTGCAGATGAAACAGCTCGCGGCAAGTGTGGAAATGGAGTATGCCCGACTTGATCACGCTTTAGATTGCCTTATGGTGAAAGCTCAGCGTGATATACGGATTTATGAGCAGACTCTTCCAATTCTTGACAAGCAGTTTTCAGCATGTCAGGCACGCATGGATAGATTAATTGACAAGGCTATGGAGATAATGTGTGAGGATGTGTCGCAGAATTCTCTTAACAAGCAGGAGGCAATGATGAATCTGATTGAACTGACCAATTCATCACTCAATGGTTTGGTGGCAAAGCTTATGCCTCAGTATTAAGACGCATGGGACATATTAAGAAATTTTGACTGACTGGTTTGTAATTTAAGGGATTTGCAGCTTATGGGAAAAGTAATAAAGGAGGTTGATATCTCTGATTACATGAAAAGTGTAGAGGAGGTGCGCAAATATCAGGAAGAGGAAGCCAATCAGGCAGAAGCACTTGGGGAGTCAGGGGCATTCTCGTTGGTTTATGCAGCAAAGAAGTATGACGACTGGTTTTTGGATCCACTTGTAGGATTTATAGTTCCGGGTGTGGGAGATATTCTTTCATCTATTGCAACAATGCCTGCAATATATGTAGCCATCTTTAAACTGCAGTCTTTTAAGCTGACATTAGCCATTATCTGCACATTGATGGTAGATCTACTGTGTGGATTGATTCCGGTGGCTGGTGATTTGGTTGACTGTTTTTATAAGTCAAATAAGATAGCGTGCCGATTGGTAGTGGGTTACGTACAGAAAGATCCAGCCATTATGGAAGAAATCAACCGTAGAGCAAAGTGGGGTATTATAGGTCTCTTAGTGTTAGGCGTGTTGATCTATGCAGCTTATTCGCTGATAGTCTCTATCATTCATTGGCTTGGTAGCCTTATGTAATATTATATATTAAGAGGATAGAAGTGAACCTGTGGGTTCACTTACAGAACGCAATAAGGAACTTGTAATATAGGTAGGATATACGGAAGACTATGATAAATGGAGTGGGTGTATCAAAATTCAATTTTGATACACCCACTCCATTCTTTGTTTTGGTCTTATTAACTCAACCTAAAATAGATTTAAATTATTCTGTAATTTATTCTGTAGCTTGTTCTGAATGATGCTCCTTCTTTTTCTTCATCTTGATGCGCATATTGTCAAAACCCTTACCGTATACACCGTTGGCATGGCTCTGGGTAATAAATGCGTTATTGTCAATAGATTTGATGATACGGAATATGGTGACAGACTCAATCTTTCGGCACCATACAAGAAGTAATTTTACCTGATGCTTTGAATACCATCCCTGTCCGTCAACTACTGTCACGCCACGGTGAGCGTCAGTATTGATTGCGTCGGCAATTTCAGCCCATTTGTTAGAGAAGATAATGAATTGAGTTGCCTGACGGTTGGTATTGATAATCTGGTCGGTGATGTATGAGTATATGAATATTGTGACCCAGCCGTAGATTATACGGGGAATACTTGCCTGAATACGTGCTTCCAGGTCACCGTCGAATGGGAGGAAGAATGTGAGTGCTACGATTGTCATATCTACCGACATCAGAATACGTCCTACGCTGACGTTTGAGACTTTGGTAACCATTGCAGCCACAATATCTGATCCACCGGAGGTTCCGTTGTGCACATAGATGGTTCCGATACCGAATCCACACAGCATACCTCCCAATACAATACTCATGGCAGTGTCGGCTATCAAAGGGGGATGGGAAGTGAAATATCCCTCTATAAGACCGATAAATACGGATATACCCGTGGCTCCAAAGATAGTACGGAGAGCAAACTGCCTTCCGAGCATTTTATAACCGCCGAGAAGGAGAATAAGGTTTACTCCATACATTGTAACAGCCACCGGTATAAGAGTATTGGTGGCAAAATATACAAGTGTACCAAGACCTGCCATACCTCCGATTACAATTCCGTGTGGAAGGATAAAGGCGCAGAATCCCAGTGCGTAAAGGATAAGACCAACGATTATCATTACGTAATCCTTGGCGTTAGACATTAAGCTGTCATATTTGTGCTTTGCCATGTCGTGAAGTTAAATTTTTGTTATGTTGTTTCTGTTATTTTTCCGTTTTTATTAACCGAGAATAGGACAGAAAGTAATGCAGCCGGAGATCTCGGAAATTTTGTGCAAATTTACGTCCATTTTTTTAATTCCAAAATAGTTTTTCAAACAAAATGAAAGGTTGGCATGAAAATTTTATGAGTAGCATGGCTGGACATAATTGCAAATAGCTAATTTATAAGTTGATTTTTATCAAATAGCCAATGATTAAGATTTGGTTATTATTATTAGTGCGTTAAATATTGGGGTAAAATTGAAGATTTTGGCGTTATTGCTATGCCGATTGGAGATTATTTGCTAAGTTTGCACAAAATTTCAGACAGGAATGTTGGTTCCTCTTTTGAGAGGGACTACTGTAACTCCGAATCTAAACATAAATCATGAATACACGAATCATTGAGTGTGTCCCTAATTTCAGCGAGGGACGCGACAAGGAGAAAATTAAGGCTATCACTGACGCAATATGCGCAGTGAAAGGAATCAGTTTACTTGACGTTGACCCGGGTGAGGCAACCAATCGCACAGTTGTGACTTTCGTTGGCGCACCTGAAGATGTGGTGGAGGGGGCTTTTCAGGGGATAAAGAAAGCTGCAGAGTTGATTGACATGCGTGGTCATCACGGTGCGCATCCCCGTATGGGTGCAACAGATGTTTGTCCGCTTATCCCGGTCTCAGGTGTCACATTGGAAGAGTGTGCAGAAATGGCACGTAAACTCGCAGAGCGTGTGGCAACAGAACTGAATATCCCTACTTACTGCTATGAGGCAGCCGCCTTTACCCCTGAGCGCAAGAACCTTGCTGTTTGCCGTGAGGGTGAATATGAGGCTCTCCCTGCAAAGATGGGTGACGAAAAGAAGGGACCTGACTTCGGCAACCGTCCTTTTGATGAGGAGGTGGCGAAGACAGGTGCCACCACAATCGGTGCGCGTGACTTCCTTATCGCAGTAAACTATAATCTTAACACCACTTCCACACGACGTGCAAACGCCATTGCATTTGATGTGCGCGAAAAAGGTCGTCCTATGCGTGAGGGGGGTAAGGTGACCGGAAAGCCTATGAAGGATGAGAATGGTAATCCTATTACTATTCCCGGCACACTGAAAGGCACTAAGGCTATTGGCTGGTATATAGATGAGTATGGAATTGCTCAGGTATCTATGAACATTACAGACATCGCCACCACACCGCTTCATGTGGCTTTTGATGAGGTTTGCCGTGCAGCTAATGAAAGAGGAGTGCGCGTGACAGGTACTGAAATTGTAGGTCTTGTGCCAAAACGCACTCTCATTGATGCAGGTAAATATTTCCTTAAGAAGCAGCAGCGTTCAGCCGGTATTCCTGACAGTGAGATTATCCGTATTGCTATTAAGTCGATGGGTCTTGACCAGCTTGGTGAGTTTGACCCACAGCAGAAAGTGATTGAATATCTCATTGAGGATAAGTCAGCTAAAAAACTTATTGATCTCACTGCACGTGGCTTTGCTGAAGAGACAGCTTCAGAGTCACCGGCTCCAGGTGGTGGTTCAATATCAGCATATATGGGTGCTTTAGCAGCTGCTCTCGCCACAATGGTTGCTAACCTCACAGCTCATAAGGCTGCATACGATGACCGTTGGGAAGAATTCTCAAATGTTGCCGAGAAAGGACAGGATCTGATGGAGCGTATGCTTCACCTTGTAGATGAAGACACCGCAGCTTTTAACCGTATCATGGACGTGTTTGCAATGCCGAAGAAGACTGATGCTGAGAAAGCAGCCCGCAAGGTAGCTTTGGAGGAGGCTACCCTATATGCCACACAGGTGCCTCTTCGCACGATGGAGACGGCAGCTGAGACATTCGGAGTGATTCGTGAGATGGCTGCGAATGGTAATCCCTCTTCTGTTACAGATGCCGGCGTAGGTGCCTTGGCAGCGCGTGCTGCAGTGCGTGGTGCATTCCTTAATGTCAAGATCAATGCTGCCGGTCTGAAAGACCGCACTAAGGCAGATGAGCTTGTAGCCCGTGGTGCCGCAATTGAGGCAGACGCAGCACGTCAGGAAGAGGAAATCCTCGCTATTGTCAATAGCAAAATATAACATGAGGGTTTAAATCTGATCAAATTAAAAGTTCTGTATATAATATAGAAAAGGAGTATGCTAGTATACCCCTTTTCTATTATTCTTATATAATGTGCTTAAGGATAATAATTGAGTGGTGGATAGATGAGTTTTATGAGTCTTAGAAGATAATACAATAAGAGTTATATGCCTTATAAGTAGTTGAGAACAAATGGAATGATTAATTGTAAGATGATAAAATAATTTATATTGCTTTTAAGGGGAATTTGCAGTTTCAATTGAAAATGACTAATTTTGCTATGTCATAGCCACATAATCAGATAAAATGTCAGTGTGGATAGAATCAATGTTCTAATAGAAATTGAAATTGAATTAGATGAAAAGTATATATAGAATAATTGCGGCGGGATTGATGTCGTTGTGTATGTTGCCGGGAGTGGCACAGGAGGATAACCCTAAAAGGGAGTTCCGTGGAGCATGGCTACATGTCATCGGTCAGTCGCAATGGCAGAATAAATCGACTGAACAGGCAAAAAAATATATAGAAGATCAATTTCAGAAACTTCAGGACGCAGGGTGCAATGCCGTTATTTTTCAGGTACGCCCAACGGCTGATGCTGTTTATAAATCAGACTTGGAGCCGTGGAGTGCATGGCTCACAGGGAAACGAGGCAAAGCTCCTTCTCCTGAATGGGACCCTATGGAATTTGCGATAGAAGAGGCACATAAAAGGGGGATGGAGTTTCATGCATGGCTTAACCCTTATCGTGTCACTTCCAACGCCAAGGAGGTGTTGCCTGCTTCCCATCATGCAAATAAGGAACCACACCGCTTCGTAAAGTTTAACGGACAGACCTTCTTTGATCCTGCATATCAGGAAAATCGTGACTTTATATGTGACGTGGTAAGGGATATTGTGCAGAGATATGACGTAGATGCTATTCATATAGATGATTACTTTTATCCTTATCCTGCCAACGGAAAGAAATTTGAGGCTGACGATGCCAGCTATAAAAAGTTTGGCAACGGCATGGAGCGTAAAGCATGGAGACGACATAATGTGGATTTACTGATCGAGCAGCTTTACAATACTATAAAAGACGAGAAGCCATGGGTTCGCTTTGGTGTGAGCCCTTTTGGAATCTGGCGTAATAAAAATAGCGACCCGAGAGGAAGCAACAGCAACGGTCTGCAAAATTATGATGATCTTTATGCCGATGTGCTTTTATGGGCTAAGAAGGGTTGGGTTGATTATCTTGCACCACAGCTTTACTGGACGCTCGACATGAAGGCAGCCCCGAGTCGGCATCTTGCACAATGGTGGAATGATAACTGCGAGGGGGTGGACGTTTACATCGGTCAGGACGTTCAAAGAACAATGTCCAATGCTGATCCGAAAAACCATGATACAAATGAACTTGACACAAAGGTGAAGCTATCGAGAAGCCTACCGAATGTAAAGGGAAATGTATGGTGGCATGGTTATTGGGTTACTGATAACCTGAAGGGGGTGGCAGATTCATTGGCTCTTAAGCATCAGTCGACCTTAGCTTTGCCTCCGGCTTACGGCAATAAAAACAAGAAACCTGTACCAGTGGAACATCTGTCATTTCAGAATGAGGACGGACGCACATTTCTTACATGGACAGGGGCAGTGGGGGCGAGTCTGCAGCAAGAAACAGATGTAGTGAAGTATGTTGTCTATCAATTTTTTCCCGGAGAAGATATTGACATGGAAGATGCTCAGACAATCATTGCGATAACCCCATATACGAGTGTACTCGTTGAGGATTATTCAGAAGGTCCGTCAGTAGAAGGGTCAACTTTTGTTGTAACATCTGTTGACCGCATGAACCGTGAATCGGAACCGAGAAAAATTAAAGCAAAAGTAGGTAAGTAGATTATATAAATTGAGTTATGAGTAAAGAAATAATGACTACCATACCCTCTGATATAAGGGAACTTCTTGACACTGAAGCTGCAAGAATCAATAATGTCAGTTTTATAGATAAAGATCCTGTGCAGTTTCCCCGTAGATTTTCAAAACTGCAAGACATTGAGACGATGGCTTTCCTTGCCGCAATGATAGCGTGGGGCAACCGCAAGATGATTTGTCGGGATGCTGAGAAAATGATTTCCCTGATGGACAATGAGCCATATCACTATGTAATGGAGGAGGGGTATGAAGACCTCGATCCCGATATAAATATTCACCGCACGTTCTTTGGCAGCCATCTTCAATACTTTCTTCGTGGGTTACATAAAATTTTTAAGGATTATGGGTCGCTTGACGCCTTTGCCAAGGCAATGAGAGTAGGGGAGACAGATGCACCTTCGTGGAAACTTGTGGAAGAAATGCAGAAGATAATGTGTGATGTAAACAATGGTGCAACATGCAGCCAGTGCCTTCCGGTTAATCTGGCACAGACGGCATTAAAACGTGTCAATATGGCGTTGCGTTGGCTTGTGCGTGATGATGGAATAGTTGATATGGGAGTGTGGTCATCTATTCCTAAAAGCAAACTGTATATACCTCTTGATGTGCATGTGGGGAATATTTCAAGGGAACTTGGGCTCCTCACACGCAAAGCCAGTGACAGAAAGAATGTGGAGCAACTGACTTCGCTTCTTCGCACAATACGTCCTGATGATCCGGTAGTTTATGATTTCGCTTTGTTTGGAATAGGAGTGGAGCGCGCATCAAAATATCCCGTATTGAAGTGAAGATGCCACCTTGGGTTCCACTATTCGCAGGGTTGAAAAAAACGTAGAATCGAAATCAGCTGTGTGATTGGGAACTATACTGTCACGGAAGTGCTTAATTTCCTCGTAGCACCGTTTTAATTCGGTGGAATCTTTCTGTGGCATGTGGATTATTCTACGTGCAGCACGGCGTCCCTCTATTTGGGCTGCCATTACTTCCGATGTCACTTCTTCCGAATGCTCAATGCTGCTGCATGAAGAGCAGCTTGAAAATAACGGAATTGAAAGAAAGGCGGCTGATACAGCTATTATCAAGGTCTTTTTCATTGTGAAAAGGTTATATTATGTTCATTGTCATTGAAGCAGTCTCCTTAAATAAAAATTTTGACAGCTTCACTGATCAACTCAAATGAGTTGTCAGATATTATAACAAATAAGGCGGCGAATTCGCCGCCTTATTTGTTAAGGAAATTTATTGGAGTCAGTTAATTTTTTTCCCATCCATATATGTCAGCCAGCTTGATGCCAAAAATCAAAGTGGAGTAGGGTAAAATTTTATTATATCCGGTAGCCCCATATCCGGCAGTATAGGGAATGACGGTAGTGACAGAGTCTCCTATATGCATTGACGTTAGGGCAACTTGGAATCCGGTGATCATCTCATTAGGTTTACAACGGAAAATGCTGTCACCTGTTGTTTCGATGGTATCTCCCTCAATTGTGGTAAGGATATACTTGACGTCAACAGTAGAATTGTTCATCGGGCTAAGATTCTGTTGAGTGAGTGCACGGTTATTGTGCCACTGCATCAGAATCGTAGTGTTTTTATCCCAAACAGGAGTGACATGTTCATACTGCTTATTACCATCGATGGTAGCAGCCTCAGCCTGTTCTATATACTCAAGGTTTTGGTTGCGCCAGTCAGTGTAGTCCCTGTATGTCTTCTCATCGTCGCTAAGGCAGGAAGACAAGCTAAGGAGCACAGCAGGCAATGCAAGAAATCCGAAATTTTTAATGGTCATGGCTTAATTCCTTATTTTAGAATTGCACCTCAGGAGCTTTTGACGCACCTGCCTCAGCCTTAAACTGTGGTTTCTCCTTGAACCCGAACCAGCCGGCATAAATAGTGGTTGGGAACTTCTTTATGGCAGTATTGTATTCCTTCACAGCCTCGGTGTAGCGCATGCGCTCGGTGGCAATGCGGTTTTCTGTTCCCTCAAGCTGAGTCTGAAGATTCATGAAGTTTTCATTCGCCTTAAGGTCAGGATAAGCTTCGGTTACAGCAAGCAGCGACTTGAGAGCCTGTGAAAGCTCACCCTGTGCTTCCTGAAACTTTGCAAGGGTTTCCTCGTTAAGATCGTCTGCGTTGATGGTGATTGAAGTGGCTTTGGCACGTGCCTCAGTCACTTTCTGAAGGGTCTCACTCTCATGAGTAGAATAACCTTTCACAGTGTTAACAAGGTTGGGGATAAGGTCAGCACGACGCTGGTATTGGTTTTCGACCTGTGCCCATGCCTGGTCTACATTCTGCTGTTGCTCCACGAGGGAGTTATAATTACAGGAAGAAAGTGAAGTGGCAAAGGTGATTGCAGCAATCGCGATGATTATCTTGCTTATTAATTTTCTCATCAGATTTAGATTTAATTTGATATTATACAAGCTTGCGGAGAAGAGAGTTAAGGCTGACTTTCTCTGCAAGTATTTTTTCAAGATCATCAACGTTTACACGCTCCTGTTCCATAGAGTCACGGTGGCGGAGGGTGACAGTGTTGTCTTCGAGCGTCTGATGATCAACAGTGATGCAGAAGGGTGTGCCGATAGCATCCTGACGACGGTAACGTTTCCCGATTGAGTCTTTTTCATCAACCTGACAGGTGAAGTCGAAGCGCAGCTTATGCTGAATTTCACGGGCTTTTTCAGGGAGCCCGTCTTTCTTCACAAGAGGCAGCACAGCACATTTTACCGGAGCAAGAGGGGCAGGGAAATGGAGCACTACGCGGTGGTCGCCACCTTCCAGGGGTTGATCCTCATAGCAGCTGCAAAGCACGCTGAGGAACATACGGTCTACGCCGATAGATGTCTCAATGACGTAGGGAGTGTAGCTTTCATTAAGCTCGGGGTCGAAATACTGTATCTTCTTGCCTGAGAATTTCTCATGCTGTGAGAGATCGAAGTTAGTGCGTGAGTGAATACCCTCTACTTCTTTGAAGCCGAAAGGCATCTGAAACTCGATGTCGGTGGCTGCATTGGCATAGTGGGCAAGCTTCTCGTGGTCGTGGAAGCGATATTTCTGATCACCAAGCCCGAGAGCCTTATGCCAACGGAGGCGTGTCTGACGCCAGAAATCGAACCATTTCAATTCCTCACCGGGGCGTACGAAGAATTGCATCTCCATCTGCTCAAATTCTCTCATTCGGAAGATGAACTGACGGGCTACTATTTCGTTGCGGAAGGCTTTACCTATCTGGGCGATGCCGAAAGGAATGCGCATACGTCCGGTCTTCTGAACGTTAAGATAGTTTACAAAGATACCCTGGGCTGTTTCCGGACGCAGATATACGTCCATTGCGCCGTCGGCAGTTGAACCCATCTCTGTCTTAAACATAAGATTGAACTGACGCACGTCGGTCCAGTTCTTTGTGCCGGAAATGGGGTCGACGATTTCGTAGTCAAGAATAATCTGACGCAAATCTGCAAGGTCATTGGCATTCATGGCATTTGAGAAACGCTCATGAAGTTCATCGCGCTTCTTCTGATGCTCAAGTACTCGGGGATTAGTCTGGCGGAACATTGCCTCGTCAAAACTTTCGCCGAAACGTTTGGCTGCCTTTGCTACTTCCTTATTGATTTTATCGTCAAACTTTGCTATCTCGTCTTCGATGAGCACATCGGCACGATAGCGTTTCTTGGAGTCTTTATTGTCGATCAAAGGGTCGTTGAAAGCGTCAACGTGTCCTGAGGCTTTCCAGATGGTAGGATGCATGAATATGGCTGAGTCAATACCTACAATGTTGTCATGAAGCATGGTCATTGCCTCCCACCAATAACGCTTGATATTGTTTTTCAGCTCAACGCCGTTCTGTCCGTAGTCGTAGACGGCTGAGAGACCGTCATATATTTCACTTGACTGGAATACAAACCCATATTCTTTCGCATGGGCAACAATGGTCTTGAAAACGTCTTCCTGTTTTGCCATTATATTATATGGTTGTTAAGAGGGATTTCACAATAATCTGCAAAGTTAAGAAAAAAAAATGATTTTGCCATGATAAATTTTAAAATAGAACTTTCAAGACATTAAATTGTTATAAAAGTATAAAAGATATTTACTATGAAAAGCATTAAGAAAAATATAATAAGCAGCCGCAAGGCTCTTCGGATAGCATTGGCGGTTATATTGGCAATAGGGTCAGCGGTCAGCGTGAGCGCACAGAACAGTCTTCCGGCACCGGGTTCCGGTGGCAGTTTTAATCCGGCACCTGTGGGAGGTGGTCCCGGTCCAGGCAATGGTCCCGGTTCTGGAATTATAGGTAACCCCGGTCCCGGTCCGGCATGGGGAAATCCCTGGGGACCCGGTGGCACGCCATTCAATAATCCTTCCTGGCAAAATCAGGGCACAACAACAGTGATTGCCTGCGGTTATGACAATACAGGTATTTACCGTACATTACCTTTGTATGTGGAATACACATTTAACGGTGCCCAATATGATGTTACAGTCTTAAACGCATGGAATCCGTTTACCGACACGTGGAATAGGGGAGTAGATGAGCCGGCTTATAACACCAGCTATTATCTACGAGGTAACAACTATGATTTCTACACTGTCACCACTACCGGGACATACTACTTCAACTTATAGATACTCATACAATTAAATTATACAAAAGCCAAAATGCCCATGAAAATTTTCATGGGCATTTTGGCTTTTACAATATATTGGTGATTATAGCCTAAGGGATATTACATCTCCATATCGCCATAGCCACTGTTGTCGGCAGGTTCGCCATCATTTTTATTGTGCTTTGAGTTCATGTTGCCGAAAGTGTATTTCACTGTGAGACGAACTGTACGTCCATTGCGCCAGCGTTCATTATACTGGGTATAATCTATGCCATTGGTTGTACTCTTGAATCGGCGTGAATCAAATAGGTCACGACAGTTGAGTGAGAATGACCAACTACCGAACACACGGCGTACTCCGAGATCAACATTCCATCCACCTTGACGGGAACCTTGTGCCGAGAGACGTTTGGAATTGTAGTTGCCTGATGCCTGGAGTGCAAGCGACCACGGGAGACGTACATTAGCCATGACGCGGGCATCCCATGCGAAACTGTTCTGCTTGTTGCCACTTAAGGGTACATAATTACCACTTTCTGCTAAGAAATTATAATTCCATGCACTGATGTGGTTGTTATACAAGTTTACGGTTGTGGTAAGGTCAAGACGACTGTTGAAGAGGGAGTTTTTCATTACAATCTCGCAGCCTGAATTAAGCTCGTCGGCTATATTCGCCCATGTGGAATACATCACTCCTCCGTCAAGATAACTTATGCGGTTCATCATGTCGTTGGCAGTGCGCATATAGGCAGAGAGACTGATCATGTGGAAAGTCCAACTCTTTAGCCAGTTCAGTTCGAAGGCATTTGAATATTGCGGCTGTAGCTCCGGATTACCGTAAGACACATTAGTCGGGTCAGAAATATCATGGAATGAATTTAGCTGACCGCCCCACGGACGACGAAGGCGACGGGTGTAATTTATCTGCAGCTCATTATCATAAGGAAGTGACCACGACACGAATGCCGATGGGAACAAGGCAAAATTATTTTTCTTAAACTCTGGCACGTCAGCTTCGGTTTGCCCGAAAGCGAGTGAACGTGTCCTGACTTGCCATGATTCAGAACGCAGACCTGCGGAGAAACTGAAATTCTGTACTTTGCCGCCAAGGGTAGCATAAAGGGCAGAGACGTTGTTGCGATATATGAAGCGGTTATAGAGAGCCTCATTCTGCACCATATCCTCTGGAGAAGTGCCGATGTAGGTGTCAGTAGGTGTATTTTCCTTACTGTAATTACCGTTAAAACCTGCCTCTAACTTAAGCCAATCGTTAAGATGGTTGGTGTAATCAAGTTTTGCCTCCCAGGAATTGGTGCTCATATCCATGTTCTGCTCCTGGTAGATATCTTCCTCAAAATCGGGATATATAATTTCTTGGAGATAGTTGCGGTCGTTAGGACCTCCCCAATGGTTATAAGATCCGGTGAAGTCGAGAGTATGGTTATCATTCCATTTATGAGTGTAACCCACTTCGGCATGCATTCCCCGATGGTTCCCACGGCTATGAGATAGGTCATTGTTTTGAAGCCAGTTGCCGGGAACGTTTGACACATATCTTGTTGTGGAGTTACCTTTATTGTGCCCTAACATGCCAAATCCGCTTGCGGAGATATCATCCTTGTCAGTGAGGTGGACAGTGGCACCAAGGCGGAGGAAAATATTATTTCCATGGCTTGGGCTTTCTCCTTCGGAGCGTGTATATGTGCCATCATCAAACTGACGATCCATCTTTGAGCCTCCTTTGGGGTGACGCATACGGAAACCAAGTCCGGCAAAAGCATCGACCTTGCTGCTGTTGTAATTAATATTAAGTCCGGCGTTGCCACCACCTCTTGAGTTGGCACTTACTTCCGCGCTGCCATAATATCCAGCCTTGCGGTCTTTCTTAAGTATGATATTGATGATGCCGGCAGTGCCTTCCGGGCTATATTTGGCAGAAGGATTGGTAATTACCTCAATTTTATCGATAGTTTCTGCAGGAATTTGCTCAAGTATCTGAGCACGATTGTCAGCCGTGAGTCCTGATTCTTTACCGTTGATCCAAATTGTGACGGAAGAGTTTCCTCTGAGTGACACTTCGCCGTCTTGGTCAACTTCTACGGAGGGTATAGACTCAAGAAGCTCTGAAGCAGACTGTCCGGCGGCGGCAATGTTGGCATCTACGCTAAACACTTTCTTATCAAGCTCGAAGCGCATTTGACTCCTGATGCCTTCCACCACTACTTCCTGCAGCAGTTTGGCATCATCAGCAAGTTTTACGCTTCCGATGTTGACGTTGCTCCCCTTCACTTCTATAGACCTTTCCTGATCAATGCTTCCGATGTTGGAAATCTTTACGATATATTTACCATCTTTCACATTCTTAAGAATGAAGTCACCCTGCTCATCAGTAGTGGCTCCGATTGGAAGAGCTTTGCCAGTGTTTGCATCAACGAGCTGGATTGTTACAAAATCCATCGGGTTGCCTGTGTCTTTATTGATAATTTTACCTGTAATGTCACCTGCTGCAAGCGCTAAGAGTGGAAGAATGCCTGCGCAGGCAGTTGTTAATAATCTTAGATTCATAACGCGATCATGTATTCCGAAAGATATGACCGATGAGGCGACGAAAGGTTTAACACAGGATTATTTCATTGTAAGGTTGCAGATATCCAAATCAGAATGGCAAAAGCCATGGTCATTTACCGAAGATGGACTTGAGGATTATTTTACCCACCTTGCGTTCAAGTCCGGCTTTTGTAGTTGGTATACCGGTTTTGCGAGCTATTTGCTGTTTTGCCTGGGTTATGCCCACGGCTCTTTTCCATGAGAAAGATAGTCCGGGAATTTTCATGATAGTTTAGTGTTTCTTATATCAAGGGCAGATGACATACTGTTGACATACTTACCTCCATCAAGAGAGGCAGTAAAGTCTTTGAGGATACGGTATCTTATATTAGGATACAGATAGAGGGAGTCTTCAAGAGTCTTTGCTACGCACACATCACCTGCAAGTCCGCAAATATCAACTTCCTTAATTTGATCGTCTCTTAAGAATATGTCCATGCTTTGTCTGCCGTCTTTATTTCTGAAGATGGAATATTCGTCTTGAAAAAGATCATCACCTTTGTAAAGTATCAATACATGGAAAGAGTAAGGGTACAAGGAATCAAACAGAGGGGGCCATATTGCAGCACCTACAGTAGACTGTATGCAATGAGGGGGCCATTTCCCTCCAAATTCTTTGAAGGAGACATGACGCAAGTTGTGATTGTCACATGTGACAAAGAGATGACCGTATTCATCACCGTGTTCTTTTACATACTGAGCAAGTTTATTCATAGCCTCTTCTGCTCCCGGCACTGGAAGAGAGCCTGTGATAAAATCTATCTGAGGGTCAACAATCAGTAGCATCCTCTTTTTTACCTGGTCTGTAGTCTCCATACAACGTTTGCTTTTTATTTTATAACGAGTTGAGGCTATTAATATTATTTTAATAGCTGTTCAAATTAAAACGTTTATAATTTAATTTGAACAGCTACTGAATGCAGTATCAGAAATTATGGTTTGAGAATTCATTTACAAAGGGTAGGAGATTGCCTTGAGGATTATGGGCTTTGCGGGAATTATGGTCTTCGATGATGGCGAAGACTATTTTGCGGAATTTATTTTTGAATTCAGACTCTTCCATTACCTCATGAAACAAACGGGCAACATGGACCGGAGGATTACAAAATGCTCCGCAACCCCATGCACCCAACACTAAAGAATCATGTCGATGCCGTAGACCAATTCTGAATATTGTCCTCATTTTATTCTTTACTCCCTCAACTAAAATTGGGTCTATCATTCCGGCAGATGTCAACCGAGGTCGGTTCATAGCTGCTACTGTTATAAAGGATACATATTTTGGATCTTCAAGCAGTTTGCATCCATTTTTCTCAGAATCCCTGAACAAAATAGCATTCGGGGTATAGATGCCACCAAAATTCTGATCAAGGGGATATTGGTCAGTAGCCTGAGTCAATCCGAAATGGTCAGCGATAGGGGAGAACCGATATAATGATCTGAACAAACTGGTGCGGCGAAAAATACTCTCTTCCTGAGCACGTGAGCCGTGAAGCACACCACCACCCGGATGCTGACGGTTTGCCATATTGAGCACAGCCGGGTTAAGTCCTTCCTCGCTAAGTCTAACAGCCTCTTTCAAGCAGTCTTTTTCTGTAACTTCAATAATAGTAGGAGATTCCAACGCCGGCACATTATTTACAGCAAACTTCTCCTTATAAAACGCAGTGCCTTCAATCATCTTTCTGTCATCGGGCAATTCCACTCTTTTCCCCGATTCTATCAGATAGAAACCGGAATTGACAATCTGAACCGTATTCAGAAAAGTCCTGACATAAATCTCACTTAGTTGATT
Source organism: Bacteroides sp. (assembly GCA_014802265.1). Classification (GTDB taxonomy): domain Bacteria; phylum Bacteroidota; class Bacteroidia; order Bacteroidales; family Muribaculaceae; genus Lepagella. The sequence goes on from JAAVCP010000083.1 coordinate 44,819, forward strand.
CCATTGTGGAAGTATTGATTTTTCCAAAGCCTCTTTAATGTCAAGGAAATCACGATTACTATCCCAAGAATTGAGAGGAAAGTGTGCATATCGAGGTTGGATCATGATTACCTCAACAAAACTTTTGGGTAGAATAATATTTTCCAATGTAAGAGCTTCATTAAAGAGTGGTGCAATTTCGTAGGAAGTAAATCCAGAAAAGCCAGTGCCTAATGGAGTGACAAGAAAAGTTAAATCGGGATGATTTTTAGCAAACTTAATGAATTTTGCAACGTGTGGACGTATCGTATCAACTGTTGGTAAGTTTGTGGGTATAGCATAGGATTGACCCTGTAATCCTTCAGCTTGTCCATATATGGCACCAAACTTCTTCACGGCAGTTTTTGCTGCACCACCAACATGAAAACCAGATAGATTGCTTCCAAATACGAAAACCTCATTTGGCTTAAGGCTCTCAATTTTTCCGGGTGTAAATTTTTTGTTCATAATAATGTTTTGAAAATTATTAGTAGTTGATAATGGAGAGAGTTTTAAAATTAGATTGTAGATAGCTATTACATTCTAAAATTCAAGACGAAATCCACGCTGTTTTAGTTCTCTGTATTTTTCAAGATTAAATTGGAAGAGAAAGGCCTCACGTTTGGGAGTTGGCCAGATGGTTTCATCAAGTTGGGTTAGAATATCAAGATGTAACATCTTTTTGGCGAAATTACGTCGGTCAAAATGCACTCCAAGCACAGACTCATACAACGTTTGCAACTCTTTAAGAGTGAATTTATCGGGTAGCAAATCATATCCAATCGGGTGAAAATGTATTCTTTCCCGAAGTCGAGAGAGGGCATCGCGGAGTATAACGTCATGATCAAATGCTAATTGTGGGACCTCGTTGACAGAAAACCATTGGGCATTGACTGCATCGTCACCCCCCTTGACTTTCTGGAGTTTAACAAGAGCGAGATATGCTATAGTAATAACCCTTTCACGAGGATCTCGATTGGGAATGGAATAAGTGTGAAATTGCTCTATATAGGCATATTCAAGTCCTGTCTCCTCCTTTAACTCACGCAGTGCACCTTCTTCTGCGGATTCATCTGGTTTTAGAAAACCTCCAGGGAGTGCCCACTTTCCCTTATAAGGTTCAATACCTCTTTGAATAAGCAGAATTTTAAGATTCATACCGTCAAAACCAAAAATAACACAGTCGGTGGTTACTGCCGGATGGGGATATTTGTAGCAATACTGTTTACTTTCCATACATCTATTATAGTTGTGACTTGTGTAATTTTTACACTGCAAAATTAATTATTAATTTCTATATCACCAAATAATTTGGGTAAAATTTACACAAGAATTTGAATGGAGATGTTGGCGAAATTTAATTTATTGTATTACAGAGATTAACCGACTGAGTGATAATTATTTGAATAAAGACGTTTTTGAAAGGGCTTGAAGCCTTACTCACACTTACGATTGTCATCGTTTTTTCTACATTTTGTGGAAGGGGTGACGCAGATTAGATTGCCGGACGTTGCGACTGTTTCTTCATTTCATTATGCCTTAAAGGCATAAATGTACTCTTTTCTTGATTGTAACTTTGTAAAAAAATTTTGAATTGCACAATGGCTGAATCTGAATTGCCTACATCAAAAGATTAAATCGCGCATTTTGGGGCTATTTAGTTTGCCTGCGTAGTAAAAGTAGTGTGGTTAACGGTAGAAGGTGATCCAGTTGGTTGCGTATTTGTTTGGCTTGGTGTGTATTTCAGTGACTTTTCCGTCATTGTCGCGATACCATGAGTAGTTCCAGCCACCCATGTCAAGATATATTGCCTCACTGGCACCTGCTTTGATAAGGTTGTCGATGAAGTCACCAAATTTGATTACTTTTTTTGAATCAGCGATGGCAACTTTGCCATTTATCTTGCACAAGGCGCGATATGCATTTCTATCAGAAGTACTACGCCAGTGATTAACTATTGTGTCGGCATGAATCATCATATCTTGTGCAAATCCGCAGCCACCATTTTCTGCGGCTATTCTCATTTCCTCTACCCAATCGTTATATATAAATCTGGCGCTATCGTTGTAGAAAATAAATGCTCCTCGATAAGTGTTAGATGGAGAACCATGATAGAGTTTTCCTCCCGATACATGATTACCTATGATGTTAGAGTGTTCAAATTTATTGAGACATTTAAGAGTATATGCAGCCGATGCCATAAAAATAATTGAAGAGTCATTTTTCGCTGGCATGTTACCGCAAACGAGGTCTATTCGAGAATATCGAGGGTAATATAATTTTAGTTCTAAAGTATCAGTTATTTCAATTAGAGATTTATCATATTCGATAATGGTATCCTTTATTTGTACAGTAAGTGGGTGATCTGGTATATATTGATTTTTAATGGAATCAATACTAGTTTTAATGTTATAGATTAATACTAATATTGTAATTATTAACATGATGTTAATAATTATAATAATTGAATTAAAATTTAGTTTCATTTTTTTTATTATTAAGGTTACAAGATCATTTAGGTTTATATTTATTCCTTTTCGTTATAAATACTTAGATGTCTGTAGACGAGTAAGGTATCTAAGAAAATAGAAAATTAATTTATAATATATCTGAATTATAGATATGATTTAATTGCTGTTAACATATGGTTTAATAACGTCTATGCTCCAAGCGTAATTTAGATTTGCTTGTGAACCATCAACAAACGTTCCAGAGGTTATTCCGACAACTTCACCATATTCGTTAATTAGTGCACCTCCACTGCTGCCATGATCTATAAGAGCCGAAATTTGCATGAGATTTTTATCTCTCCATTGAGACACTTCTCCGGAAGAGAATGTATTCTCTAATCCTCGGGGGCTTCCAATAGCAAATACTTTTTCTCCGACTTGAGGCTTGTATTTAGCAATGGGAATAAAATTGGTATTAGAGGTATTTACTCTGAAAAGAATAAAGTCTTCGTTCTCATTTCTGGTAATCACTTCTACAACCTTATACACGTCATCATTATTTGCAAGTTTGATTTGTTCTGCACCAATATGTGTGCCTTGGAATACATGATAATTGCTGACAGCAAGACCATCTGAATTTATAAAAAAACCAGAACCTTGATATCCATTATAACCATCAGAAGTGAAAACCATAAATACAGCTGTATTATATTTTGCAAATATTTCAGAACCGTCTAATTTGTTTTTATCCCCACTGATATTAGAGAGACTTATTTCAAGATTTCGTTGATCATCATGTGAACTATTATTTGATGGAATTGCGCTATTAGCCAAAGAAGCTAATTTACGGAAATTCTCTAATGAATCATGAAGTGGTGGTGCTTCATTCAGTAATGATTTTCCGGAGGATAATATTTTACCGCTGATATTCCCACCCTTTTTCAAAAGTACATAGGCATGATAGCATTTTCCTTTCTCCATTCTTTTTATATTGAAATTTTGGGTGCCGTCAGGTATGACAACGACTCCTTGTCCCTTTAGTTCATTAAGATATTCTTGTGATTCTTCAGTAGGATATACTCCTAATAATGTGATATAGGTTCCATTATTAAGTTCAATTGTTGCACCGTCTACTACTGATTTAATTTTTAGACCTCTTTGACTTATAATAAAGAAACCAATAAGTATAATTCCAACGATTATGAGAAAAATCTTTTTACCAGACATAACAATTTTACCTTAGCATTTGATGATACATTTTTTCTTAACATTCCAGTATCCATCTTCCAATTTTATTTCACCGTAGTCATTAGGTAGTATATTGAAATTCTCAATGGAGTCAAGGTTGCTTCTCAATTCACATAGTGGCAGCAAAAAAGATTTTGCATTACTTTTTAATCGCGAATAACCTTTGCTCAATGGATAAAATTTTCCATTGATTCCATCGATGGTTTCAACCACATAAAGAACCTTAGGACTATCAGGATCATTTATCACATTACATTCATCAAATCCAGAGCCATCAGGGGTACCAAAAAATAATCTATTGATGGATGGATCATTCTGTGACATGAGGAGTTGAGAATTTTTATGCTCAAAATCTATATTATTAACCACTACATCATTAACAACTTCTTGTTGATTTGATAATTTTAGGTTAGAGAAGTCTGTTGCTCTAAAGTTTGATTTATTTGCAATGTGCTCAAGAGCAATTCGTATGCCTTCCAGTTGCTGAAGCAATTTATTTTCAAATTCGGTCATAAATCATAGGTTTAAGAAAAAGGGAGGCAAATACCTCCCTTTTTCAGATTGGCTTTATTTTTTCAGAAGTTTTCTTGACACTTGTTCCATCAGCAGTGATACATACTGGAAGAACAGTGAATCAGAAACAAAATCACCATTCACAAAGTTCTTACTGTCGCCTTTTATGTAATCAAGGGCATAAAGCATATCTTCTTTCTTCATAATAGGGGTGGAATTACCATAATAAGTATAGAACATATCTATGAACTTCTTGACATTTTTGTAGACTTCTTCTTCACGTCCTACCAATTGTCCAGACGGAATACCATCATCCATAATATCAATGCGTTCAAAGGTGTTGTTATCTCCAAATGCTACTACTCTGCTTTCACGAGCATTTTCATTAAAGGATAGATTTTCACTCAGATTTCCTTCAAGAGCACCATAAACGGTAGCCGCTTTCGGATTCGGATATGGAGTGACTTCAATTCGTCTTGCCTCAGCATCTGTTTTGTTATAAACCGTTTGAAATGCCTTCCTAAAATATTTAAGTGCAGTGGGGAAATTAGAATCCATGCTTATGAGCTTGGAGCCATTGCCGGTAAGATAAATATTGACTGGCATTTCATCCGGCACCATAGCATGACAAACTTGTGCAATATGATAGAATAGTGCAGCGTTATGTAGCTGTAGCATGAATTTGGGCACAGGATTAAGGAATATATTCTCAAAGTCTTCTTGATTTTGTGAGAACCCATAGTTCATCAGTGAACTGACAGGAGCATTGAGATCAATTTTTCTTGTTTTATTGAGTGCGCTCTGCTGATTTTGAAGTGACTCACTTGCTTCCTTAACATAAAAAGCTATGTAATTATTCTCTCTTTTTACATCATTGTGATTAAGATTGCCATCAAGATACAGTGAATTACCTGCAAACCCAAACGAGGTTATGAATTGTGCTTTATTGTCACGGTATCCTATAACGTCCGTAGAGCCTCCACCCATATCTATTACCAAATTCAAGTGATGTACAGCCCCAGGGTCATCACAACAGGCAAAAAAAGGAGTCAATGACTCATTGGTTGATTTTATATAATTTTTGACCTCTAATTTTTTTGATGATAGAATATCTGTTCTATTTGTATCAAGCCAAGAGGGATGAAAGAATTTACAGAAATTTACTTCCCATTCCTTTATATAGTTTTTGACAAGCTCCTGTTGAAAAGACAAAGGATAAGTCCATATTATCTTGCACTTATGAAGATCATATCCATTGCAGAGCATATTACAGCGAACTATAAAGAGGAGTTCTGACATAAAGGCTATGAAATCATTCTTTCTTTCCGGATTAGTACGATATATTCCATGAGAGTCTTTACCAAAAAACCATTTAAATGTGCCTTCTGCAATGTTATCAATATTAATATTTCTTTCATCATCTCGTCGCCAACCAATTGAATAGTAGGCGAAGGGAATTGACCTGTTTAATAATGGCTCCATACCATCATTGTTATTTTCACTACGCAAGCGATTGATAACTGACGGTATTGGGAAACGGAAACCTACCTCGTCTTCTCCTGAAACGATACGTGCGGGAATAAATTCGCTAAGCTGTGCAGACAAGGCTTCTTCATCGGTACCATTACCCGGAGTTGGTAAGATTGCATCCTGGTAGAAATCTGCTAACTGAGGTATTTGTCTCCTATCTATATCCTTGTGCATAAATTCCAACTCTACATAGCGAGCATCTCCACCACCATGAATAGTAGAGAAATCTTCTATTTTAGCTTCTGTTGTGGTATTCGATGTTTTATGATAATATGCCATATAAGTATTTGACGTGCCAAGATCTATTGCTATAGTTGTTTCGTTGGAATCTACTCTTTCAATTGTACGCAGACGAGGCACAATCAATGCTGTGCCATAAATAGTTTGGTAAGTACCCGGCTTTGCCGGAACATCAATATTGATACTTATTTCAGCAAACTTTATCCCTATTTTGTCATTGTTTGCTTCTGTAAGTATTCCTCCTGACACCTCATAATATGTGCAGTTATGGGGATAGAAATTTCCTCCAGATGTAATCGTATTTGTTATATTCGTCTTTATTTGCGCGGTAGGAAAGCAAGAGATCACCCCGTCCGTCTCATAGAAAAAACTCAGCTTCCAATTGCTTTCGAAATCATTGTAGAATAAGATTTTGTAGATATTCTCAAATTTCTTTGACCTGACAAAGGGATATATACCAAACACAAACTGTTTCATATCCGAGCCTTGGACGATTACTCCATTAGGATAGCAGCAGATTCCTTTTTCTCTACTTGGACTATAATAATCTCTACGCAGTTCTATTTTACCTCCAGTTGTCAATGTAAGGGTCAAAGTGACGCAATAATGAGTATTGCTATATCTCTTGATCTTTAAACCCGCAATAAGTTCCTGCAAGTCAACATAATTTAGAGCCTCTTGTTTAATAGGAATCAAGCAACGGCGGTAAGTATGCTTTGTAGTTTCATCCAAATATTCTATAGCCTCATACTTGTCGTCGATATCATAAGGTAAAATCATAAGCGAATCTGAAAGCAAATCATTTACTGATAGCCATGGCATGTTATCATTGCCATCTGGAGATAATCGGTCAGAAATTGGCTTTTCAAATTCTTTGATGTCGACACTGAAGTCAAAAGGTCTGTCAAGGAAAAGTATATACCTTAAATAACAGCGGTCAAAATTATTAGGACGTACGTATGTATCCCCTTTGATTGTGGCTACTTTAGGCAGTTCGCGGGCATTTGGCCCGAGATTAAAATTGGGAAATTCGTGTGCGAATGTTTTTCTGCCTAAATTCGATGCGTCTACATGAATTTTAAGTGCATCAAATAGATTTTTATATACAGAACTTAAGCCGGTATCGTTGAGAAGCAGATATAAAAATTTGAGAAATTCAGGCTCTCTTTCATCAAATAGTTGCCAATCTGATTTATTACGAGTCAAGAAACTATGATTGTTATACGTCAAGACAGGTTCACCTTTCTCATTGACAAGATTGCAGTCCGCTTTTGTAAAGAATCCGCTAAAAGGAGAAGTTGAACCAAAGGTCACCCCTTTGTATTTGAAGAGATAATTACTCGTGAAATCATAGTAATAGGATTTACCTGTTGGTACACGACGTTGTATCGCTTTATTATAACTATTACGAAATAATTGTAAGGTTTCAATGTATCGCCTTAAGTTAGGGTTATCATCACATAGTGCACCCAACCCAGGTGAATGAGGTGTCACTAAATTATGAAGTGTAATCGTAATGCCATGATCAAGCAAGTCCAGATCGGTTAGGCGGAACATTATCTCAAACATATCAAGACAATGAGAGATAGTCTTAACATAGTCATCCGAAAGTGCCCTACTTCTTAATTCTGTTTCACTCAGGATCCCTTTGCCAGATACGTACTCACGGAACGCTATATCAGTGACAAGCATTCTTGCATACGGCGATGGTATAGAAGTTATTTTTTCACCTCCTGTAGCTACCATATACTGAGGATCATTAAAGTAGCTTACTCCATAAGGATTATATTCATTTGCTGCGGTGCCACCGTCATTTCTATTCACACTATATCCTTCTTCAGTGTGGGTGGAATCTTTTTTTACTTTCAGTCCAAATCTATAATCATTCATTTCATTAGTTTTTTATATTATAGAGCGCATGTGTTATTAATTACCTCGTCAAGACCATCAGAAACTGTCTTTAGCAATGCTGCCAGTTTCTTTTCCTCAGGGACATTTGACCATTTATTTTTATTATGAGCTTTAAGGATACTGGTTGCTATATCCGGATATTTACCAACTTCTTTAAGTTGTCCTCCAAATCCGAAGAAACCACCTTCTCGCCGCTGTTCTGTAGTGGCAATTCCAAACTTATTTTCACTAAAGAATTTTTGAGTCACATTGTTTTGATCAATATCTTTTGCGGTATTAGGAAAAATAGTAAAGGTTCTTCGGGCATCTTTACCACTAAGATCCTCAAACCATGTAACCCATTCTTTGAAGAATGCATTTAACCCCCAGGCATAGGGAAATTGAGTAGTTTCTGTGTCAACGACATTTGACATGTCGTTTTCATCCTTATAAACTTTATCAAGCCTTTCTCCCACACATGCAGTGCGCATTATCTCAGTGAAACCAATATCTTTAGTAGTTGCAGATCTATTAGCAATTGCATGTGCCAGAAAGCCGTCTCCTTTGTTAATGAAATATTCACGCATGAGTTGAAATTTTATCAATGCATGCTTTATATTTTTGTCTTTTATGCTGGAAATATTGCATATAGTGGGATTATTGTCTTTCTCTGTAATTCCCCAAATCGGTTGTTTATAAACAATATTATCTTGGTTTCGCTGTTTTGAAAAATCTACAATCGACATAGCACCTAATAGTTCTACGAGATGCACCGGATTGTCTTGCTTTTCTCCTCCGACATAATGTGGATAAACAGAACGATTGTCATCTCCCACATAATACATGAAATCCATATCTTTCATATAGTCGTCGTAATACATTAGAGCTGCCCTTGTCTTTACACTGAATGTATCCGAACTGACATCCCATTTCTTGGTATCAATAATTTTTTCATTATTGTCATGTTGATCTTCGGCTCCAAAATCAAAATAGGGTAGGACGGCTACCCCTCCAATCGTAGGACGATTACTATCGGAACGCATAAAGTTATTTACAATCAATGGGAACCCTGCTGCGCCTGTACCTCCGAATAGTGAACCAACTACCATTACTCCATCACCCGGACCGGCATTATTGAGAATATCCGCAAACTTAGGATCAGAAAATGAAAGAGTATTAAGTACAACTGAACCAATATTGGGATTTCCTACAAAACCCACTGTCAGCTTCATGGAAAGGTCGTCTTCCGAAAAAAGAAGATCACGCTCTTCAATTATATCTTTTTGAATCTGATTATATGAAGTAAGGTTTTTTCCTATTATCGTTTTCAAGTCACCGATTGTGTCTCCTGCAATATCCAGAAGTATGGGTTCTTCTATGGGAGTCTGGAAGAAAGACGGTCTGTTTGATTCTCCCAGCTGCTGACAAACAGTTCCAATACCTATTTTCCCACCTTTGTTAGAACAGGCATTATAATAATTTATTAGTTTACGACATCGAGTCAATGCCTTTGATTTAGCATCGTTATCCACGAAAATTGGCACTACTCTGTTTGCTCCAAGTTTGACTCCGGCAGCTAAAAGCATTATAAAGGAACGCATTATACGCTCTCCACTACCACCGATTGCGAATATATAAAGATTATTCATAATTTATATTTTTCAAGAAAAGCATGTTAAAAGATGTATATGCTTAGCATAGGATCCATCCTTCATGAAATATGACACTATTTCATATAAAATTACATAATAGATACTATCTACGAAGCATAGAAGGAAATTGTTCATCTCAAGTGCATACGACCAGTCAGCAACAATAGTTGGCACTATGATCAAATTTGCGAGCCATAAGACAAAAAGGCCTAATCCGCATACAATGAAATAATTTTTCTTTGTTGCATTAGCTGCAACCTTTGCTACGCCGTAATAGAATGACGCAGCTGTGCCTATAGTGACTACAAATAAAAAGATTAGCACCCATGCAAGTACATCGGAATTGACAATTACGCTGTAATTCTCTGTGTTTGCATCAAGCACCCAGCCATAAAGCACGTCGGCTATAGTTCCTAAAAATTCCATGTGATAAGTTTTTATGAAAATTATTGTTTGAAAATTCTAAATTTGATTGATACTACTTCATTGACATCATTTTTCTTAATGTCATAAACTTCATACAAAGCCTGGATTACTGATTCAAGCCCCCATGTTTTACCAGTCATTTCTGACAATGATGACTTTACATCATCTAAGGTGGAGTAAGGTGTGTAATCAATATATCGGGGAGAATTGAATTTAATTTTAATATCTTTTGGTCTTTTTATTCCCATTTCATTGAAAGGGCGAGTCTCTATCTCAAAACTTTCAAAATTTATTATATTTGATACAGAATTTAATATTGATTTATTGTAATCTGGCATAAGGGCTTTGTTCACATAGATGGGTAATATAAAGGAAGGAAAGGTGAATGTAAACTTTGATATAGCTGTTTTTATATTCTTATTAATTGAAATCGAGTATATAAGTTTCTTAGCCTCATCTGCCTTCCTTGGATCCGGATTACCAAGTATCCATTGTGGTTGATCAAAAGGTTGTCTCACACTATATTCTTCATCAATCATATCATTCTTATCAAGTGATAAGGAGGTAAAAATTTCTGAATATCCGGAGGGTATACAGTCACTATTACAAAGATCTTTTAATGCCTTATTTTTTCCTATTGCTACAAAATAGAATGGACGTTTCTGCATCAAACTATCTTTATAAGTGCATACTTCCAGATTCTCGGTATAGTTATAGTAATACTTACCGTTAAAATCACCATCATACTTCACAATAAGCACTCCTTTATCTTCATTTTTCAATTTGTGGAATTGATTTCTTACTGAGGTTTGGAGGTCAGTAAGACTGTGTAGATTATAGTAGTGATCATTCTGCTCAAGTAATTTTCTCTTACCATGTGAGAGAATAAGATCACTAACTATAACACAGATGGAACTATCTCCAACACATTTTGTGATGGCAGTTTCTAACAGTTTGTTAACTTCTGTAATTGGACCTGAAAATGCTGAATAAGTGGTTAAGTTATCAAGCATTGTGTCTATATCGTAATTTATTTTATTACATTCTGCGATTGTATTGGCATGAAGGATATTTTCACAATTGCTCATGAAGGTTCCTGTAATTGACAAAAGTGTTTTCTTTGCATCCTTAAATTTTGGATTATTCCCTGAAAAATCAATGTAACCGCGCATAGAACCTGAATTGTCGACTATAAATGTTACATTTTTTATAGCTGTAACGTTTACATCTCCTTTTAAAGGTACCTCAATTTTAGCCTTACTACCATATTCACCAGTATTGCCTCTAAAAATTTTTATGACACCAACAACGACGAGGATTCCTAAAACAATATAAAGAATTATCTTTTTCATAATCCACGTTTAGATTTGACTTTTAACTACAATTCTTCGGGGATCAGGAGTGCCTCCAATAAGACTCACCTTACAATTCTCTATCTCAATGATTGCACCGTGTCTGTCAACTCCGGCATCTATTTCGGTTGCTGATAAGTCTGTGTTACTTCCAACCATATCAAACAATCGGACTGTCACGATCTGGATGCCTAACCTTTGGGTAACATTATTAAGCTGCTCACGATATTCTTTGAATATATTGGTGAACGAAGAATTTAAATCAGGAATCAAAAAGTGTATTCCAGCAAATGACTCATTCAATACCACAAGCGCGTCAACATACGATTTGAGATATGTAGTAAAGAAATAATTCTTTGCCAAATTCTCAATCTCTTTAGCTGAAAGACTTTTATTAATCCCAGAAAGTGGTGTACCCTTGATTACAAACCCTGTTTTGGATATCATTTCAATTTCAGTAAGGAAATTCAGCATATTGATTGCATTTAATCTGGAACTGAAAAGAGCTAATGCCTTATACATAAAATATGAATCAGAAATATCGATATTTAGCATCTCAATAGCGGAAGTCTGAATATCGTTGGATAATCTCAATAAATTGACAATTTCTCTGCAATAAGATTGCGCGTCAGTTATACCGCTTAATTTTTCATTAAACGCCTGAGTCTCTAAAGTTAAGCGCTCTACTTCTCGAATCCTTTGACTGAGAGAAAGGGTTACCTTATCTAACTCCTGGATGGTGATTTTTAACTCTTGTCGAGTTTTACTCAATGAATCATTTAGTTCATTTTTCTCTCCGATGAGTCTATTGCGTTCATGGTTGAATTTCTCGTTAAGTCTGCTTTCAATTGAACGAGATAGACTCTCTGCTTTGTCGGCGCGTTCGTTAGCAAGTTTAACATTTCTATCTGCATCGCTTTGAATTTTTCTAATTTTATTTTCGCTCTCCTTGTTTACATTAGTTATCTCTTGTTTTATTATGTCATTACGTTTTTTACATTCTTTTTCCAAGTCAAAAGTGAGTTTGTCAGCTTTATATAGAGCAGATTTTAATTGATTTTTGGTTTCCGTATATTCTTTTTGTAACTTATCAAAACTTTCTTTGGTTGCTTTTTCTGATGTGTTATCATAGTCTTCTATCTGATCGGTATCACTTATCTCATTATCTAAAAGTGTTGAGATATCTTTATTTACTTCAGATTCATCATCCGAAGTATAAGTTTTCTTATACCTTTGATTCTGTTTGCGCTTCCGCCATAGAATAAAGATATCGATAATAAGTATGCATAGGCCTACTATAACTAGTATTAAAATCTTTAAAGATTTGGATGTTTGTCCTCCTTTGGTGATGTCGCTATCCTCCGGATGATCGTCTGAATGAACAGAAATTGTTGAGAAATCAATCCAATTGCCTGGAATACTATCCGGAACATAATGTATAGAGGCATTAGTAAAGTCGAGGCTATCAGGTAAAGTGAGCGTGTGTATACTCTTATATCGCACTTCTGCTAATTTTAGAGTATCAAGATATAGTTTCATATACCCAATCCTATTTATCTTAGATAAATCAATTTTCAAAGTTACACTATCAGGTCTTGTAATGCAACTCTGAAAATCGGGAAAAGACTCAATATCAGATTTAGGAATATGAATCTGTTTATTGTAATCAGTGTTTGATTTATTATTAGTAGGAAGTGTATCTCCTACAATAATATTATCTATGTATTTTTCTTCTACTCTTACCCATTCATCTTTGACAAAGTGATAAGATTTGCCATTATGAGAGTGTATGATGTCGCTTTTAATAGGACGAATATAAATGCTATCGGGTGTATTCCCACAGATTACATTGGGTGAAAATATGGTCACCATAACGAAGAATAAAATTAATAATCTTATCTTATATTCCATAACTTATTTAAATCTTTTTGGGTTACTATTTTCATTATCACCAGTTTTACTAATATTAATCTTAGTTGTTTGGGGAGAATTAATTGGATCATATTGAGAGGAGACGGTATTATCATCTAATGTAGCCATAGCTGCAAATGCGTATGCTTCGCTATTAGTATCGGTAATGTCCACATCTATTGTATTACAGGTACCAGTGAGGGGCACGGACTCTCCTAACACGTTAATCTCATAGCTAAAGTTACCATTTGAGTCAATCTTGACTTTTATAGACTTTACGGACCCACTGATTTCAGATGAATATACCTGAGTCAATTCCGCCTTCTTATGATGGATTTTATTCTTTAAAATTTCATCGTAATCAGAACCAAGCATTTGGAGGAATTTAACGTTAATTGTAGTAGGATCAATGGGCTCAACTTCTCCTTCCGCTTCTCCGTTATCATTAAAATTGGTATTCTTTGATACAACCGGAATGAACTTAGTTGTACCATCTACCGTGTCTGTGTATCCAAATGTTGAGGTTACTATGTCATGGCGCAGATTGATATATTTAGAGAACATACCGTACCAACATGCACCACGCACTACTGCTGTTTTTACGACATCTTGATCAGAATCAATACCACCTTTGTAGTTCCATGGATTAACATTAAATTTATATTTTTTGAGGGTATCTCTTACCGTTTTCTTTATTCTTGGATACAACACACTTCTTCCTGAAAGAATAAGCTCTACATCGCTTATTGTTATACCCGACACTAATTCTTTGACGGAATCTTCAACACTATTTATAACGAGCTCATACATTTTATGGGCTGCTTTACCATCATTCAGATACTCTAAGTCCTTATCACTCATAGAGTCGGGGACACTTATACCGCAATCATTGGCAAGCTTGAAAATTTCAATCCAAAGTGCCTCTTTACTTTCTGCGATATTGCCTTCTCTTGTATTCCCAGCCTTTTTGTCAACATAGTCAACTTTAAGTTTTTGTACGAATGTTATGAGTCGTTTTTTATTCTCTCTGAGCAATTCATTTTCAGATATTCTAAGTGCTTTCCTCCGTTCTTTAAAAGATGGAATTCCAATGATGATTTTAATGAGTGCGTAATCAATATTATCACCTCCCACTGTATAGCCAACTCTAGACACGGTATTCACAGTAATGTGCTGCGTATAAGCGTGACCTTTATTCGTGTTAGTCTTAACATTAATTTTAAAGGCAGTAGCATTTATTGTAGCACCGCCCATGTCAAACACAATAAACGTCTTATTAGCCATTTTGGGAAGATTTGCCCAATTGAGATTTAGGTAATACATTAGTACTCCTTCAGCTTCATAAAGGTAGTGAACTTCTTTAAAGAGCTTAGTGCGCTTGATTGAATCAACCATTGCTTGCACTTTGTTAACAGTATAATTATTTGGTACTGCAACGATAGCCCTAGAGGGAGACAAATGACCATCGGTCAATAATTTTTGTCTTACTGTATCAGGAACCGTTTTAGAGGTGGCAATATATTTCTCAAACTCACTGCATAAACCCTTGACAAGTAGATGCGCAAGGTCATGACCACTTATGCGAGCCACAACACCATTATTATTTTTGACTTTAAATTCATTAGCATAGCCCAATAGTTTCTTTATGGACTGGAAGCTATTTTTACCCCAATAGATGTGAGCCTCATTGCCGAAACGGAAATCTCCTTTTCCTTTTTCAGAGTCGAATACTTGCATTTCAGCTGGATTGCCACCATCGAAAATTGAGGCGTGATTAAGAATTTGTATCTTCGAATAGAAGATAGGACTCTTCATATTATTGCCCGCTGTATCTTTAGAAATGTTGCATGCGAGATTGATGTTGTCGGTGTCAGCCGGTAGTCCTCCCCAACCGTATGCTATACATGAACCTGTTGTGCCTGGGTCAAGTGCAATCCACAAGTCACTGTTAGGAATTGCAGGGCGCACGATGAAGCGATACCTGCTCTCATCTTGAGTATAGGGTGTAATCTGTTTGCCTGTATGGTCAGCAAAATATGTACGTATATTCACCTTTAGTCGAAGAATACAATGGGTTAGATCAGAAAAATCTGGATAAAGTATAGTGTCTTCAAGATAAGCTGTTACTTCAAAAGAATAATTACCATTATTGTCAAGGTGGAGAGGATACCATTTCTTGGCTGATCGTTGTGAACCATTGTGTTCTGTACCGGCAGGACGGAATGAAAAATCTTCATTTAAATCTACATCCTCTATTTCATATTCCGCGATTAATTTATATGGCTTTGCAAATTTGGGAATTATAGTTTTTATAGAGCCTTTTACAGCTATGTTTTTTGAGCGTCTCCTTTCTTGAAAATACCAGCAATCCTGACTAATGACATGATTATTGCTTACATCCATGAATTTTTCATTGGAAATAGGTAATATATCAATGTCAATTTTACTTGTCGCTTTTTTACCCCTTGATAAATATATAAGATAGTCAATAAATCCTAATACGATTACAAGAACTGAGATAAGTATATACAAATAAGTTGGAGCGGGTTTATAGGAAATCTCAGAAGCAGGTATAGCGCGATTTGCCAAGAAAACGTATGGCAAAATATCACTATTATTACTTTCAGGCATAAATGTAAGCTGGAAATCTAATACTTCATCTTTTGAAAAGCTATTAAGATTAATAGTCTGAGCATCTATGACAAACTCTTTCTTTACATCATCATACTTGAATGATTGAAGTTCGTCATAAACAACAGACCCTTTATCTGTTGTAACAGTTAAGTAGACATCCTTAATATTAAGGCGATCATCTTTTGGAAATGATACTGTTAACTTGTTAATTTCAAAAGAATCACCGAGATAACTTTTTTGAGAAAGATTTATATTGGAAGTTATATTAACCGATGTATTGACAGCAGATTGCATGATAAGCTGTCTTCCAGTAGCAGTGACTCCTTTATCATTATGAACACCACGAGATATCTCAACCCAGTCTGAAATCTGATATGGAGCAGAGTATTGCTTAAGCCATTTATAGAATATTTTAGCTTTATCAAGATTATCATATATCTGTCCTAATATATTGATGTCATAAGATGCAGGTTGACCGGAATAACCAGTTTGATAAGTACTGACACAAATAACGTAGTATTCTTGTGCGGGAATAGATTTATTGATGAAAGGTATAACTGTATTTGGTAAAAATCCGGATAATCCATAACCACTATCTTGACTGATTGATTTTCCGACAGATGTCTTTCGAGTATCAAAAGCGTTTGAGAAAACGTTATCCCATGTTTTTTCAAAATCTCCCTCTCCCGTATAATTTTCGTAAGGGTGAACCAGATAGTTGAGTGTATGTGTAAAAAGACTATCATTGTTAATTTGTTCAACGGATTGTCGTAGCAATTTAAAAGCATTACCATTAGGATTAGGAAATAAAATACTTCCTTCAAGACCATATAAGAATACTTCCAAATAATCTTTGGTAGGATCAAAACTAAAGTCTTTGGGTCCCGAGTTTAGAGTTTTGGGAGTTTCTCCAAACAAAAATGACTTTAAATCATCTCCTATTGGCTGCAAGAAACCACCGGAACTTGTTTTAGGAGTTTGATCAACAACCAATACAATATGTTTCCCATAATATTTAGGGGCAGCTATACCTAATAAAGGAAGCAACATGAATAGAATTAGAGTCTTTAATTTCATACTTAACGTTAAATTTTTAACATAAGAATACAAATCATATAATGTTTGGGTTGAAGATCTCTAAATAAGAGATATGGATTTAAAATAAATCAAAGATAATCAAATAATTACAAGATGATAAAATAGTCATTTGCTAAACAGAATGCTTGAAAAGTCTTAAAACCATCTTTTTATAAAAGAAATTAAATTAAAAAAATTAGTTCATTTACAGAAAAATAGCTATATTTGCATTCAAATTTAAGTATCTCTTATTTAGAGATATGGATGGTTGCAAAACAGCTAGAGGGGGTGAGGGTGATAGATATGAAATAAGAAATGGCTCAATTGGGGTTTTACCAGTTGAGTCTTTTGCTTAGAGGCGATTTTACATAGAAGGGGTACTAGGAGTATAAGTTGATGATTATTTAGTGATAGTAATTGGGGATGGTGGATTGTAAGTAGATAAAGTCTCTATTGCTTTTGGGAGGTATAAAGTATTATATATCAGAGGTAAGTTACTACAAATTATAAGGTTATTAACAAATGTAAGATTATGATTTATTTTTTCATTGGTATTTGTGTGATTGGGAGGAGGTTTTTAGGATAGTTGGTAATGATTGCTTGTAGTTTTTGTTAGCTGGGATAGCTTGTATTTTGGTTAGTTAGCTTGATTAGCGGGGGTAGCTGGGGATAGCTTGCAATTTGGTTAGTTAGGTTAGCGGGGATAGCTTAATTGGAGAAAGGGTTTATTGGGGATTATGGATTTTTATTTTTGATTGGTATTGGAGTTGCGATAATTAAGACGAGCTTTATACATTTGCTCTTTAATTCCTCCTTTGCGTAAGAAGTCTTCCTTAACCAATTCTATAAGTTTGGATATCATTGAGATTGTCTGGTAGATTAGGGTAATGATTAGATTGCAAAGTTCTTCGTTGTTGAGGCGAGCAGAGAATTTCATATAATATGAGGTATCATTATGTTTGATAGAGGTTTCTCTTAGCTTTTTTGTGCGGGGATGGTCAATTGTCCATTTAGGGATGCCACGTGTTCTCATAAAATCTAAATAATCATTCAATAATTCATGTAGGCTGCCGCGAGCTACCCCGTATAATTTGATTTCCATTTCGGCGGAGGATCCGGCATCAGATCTGCCTTCCACTATATTTTGCTTACCTGATCTTGCAGCCTGAAGCATTTGATCATGAGTCCTGTCGTGGCGGGAGATATTTCTTTGAAGGAAATGGTAAGTCAGGTCGTAAATGGCTTCTGCTTTTTGAAAAGCATATAGTTTTCGATAGCTTGTCTTTGACTTAGCAAAATCAAGTGGCTCCATGTTTTTGGGGGTATTTAAGTGGGTGGAGTTAGCTAAATCAGCTGATAGTAGCTGTTATTAGCTATGGTGGGTAATTTATTTCAGTTGCAAATGTAGTAAAAAATTCTCAGATATAGGCTTTTGGCAGATAAAATTTAGTTAAATGGATAATTATGGCATAATAATTTGTGAATGTCGGGGAGATTGTATATCTTTGCCGCTGAAGTTGAGCTTTTGATTTCTTTAGTAACTTTGATTTATTTGCTTGATTTCTTTTAATGAAGAC
This sequence comes from Bacteroides sp., assembly GCA_014802265.1. Lineage (GTDB taxonomy): Bacteria > Bacteroidota > Bacteroidia > Bacteroidales > Muribaculaceae > Lepagella. The sequence continues at coordinate 63,337 of JAAVCP010000083.1, forward strand.
GTGTGGTCTTTCATTTTTTAGTTTCAACCTAACACTTTTTATTATGAGGAAGAATTTTTTGTTCGTGCTGACGTTGGGCGGTCTGTTATTTAACGCCTCTGCCGCCGTGCCATTTCAAAAGGGAATGACAGCACCTAAACATCGCTCTCTCGGAATTACCAACATCATGAGAGCACCTGCAACACAAACATTGCTCAATGAGGATTTCTCAGGATTTTCCGGTGGTAGTGAGGATGATCCGGGGGAGGAGATTGAGTATGTCAACGGCTATCATATACCTGACGAGTTGACTACGGTGCCGGGCTGGACCGGTGGGGGTATATTCCCGACCGGCGGAAGTATTGCGCTTAAGAAGAGAAGTATTAACAACAATCTCGGTTTTATTTCGACCCCGCCTATGTATCTCGGAGGAACAGCCACATTGACATTCCGTGCGCGTTGTCTCCCCGGATCTACTGGAAGTTCATTGTGGATTGCCCTGTGTGACGACTATTATGGACCGGGTGATGACCAGGAGAATTTTAAACTCACGGAAGATTGGGAGACCTATACTATGGTGGCAACTCATGCAGAACTTGACGAGATGTCTTATTTCCAACTTCAGGCAGAAAAGGGATTTGTGCAGATTGACGATGTAAAGATTGACTTTGTAAGAGACCGTCTGCCCAGCCCTTATGCTTACAATGCCATTAACCTGTCACCAACAGAGTTTGTGGCATCGTGGGAGGAGTGTGATGTGCCGACTTATCGTCTTAATGTTGTTTGCAAGGAGTTAGCTCCGGTTGATAAAAAAGGGAAGTTGGCAGAAACTTTTGATGGTATCAGTGTTAATGCTGATAATTCTACTATCAATTTATCTAACCCGAATTATCCGGAAGGATGGGAGATAAATCTTTCGCCGAACGGAACAAAAGATGTTTCTCTCGATGTCGGTAATTATCATTCCGCTCCTTTGTCGCTTGTTTTTGATGCGGAGGGGGATGCCATAACCACCGCAGAGACTCCATATCCGATTGACGGACTGAAATTTTGGGTAAAGCCATCGCAGATGGAAGACGACGAGACAATCATGTCACTTCTCCGTGTGGAGATTTATCATTCACTTACAGGGGTATGGGAAAATATTGCTCATCTGCCTTATTACTGGATGACAAGCGACGGTGATTTCTATGAGATGATGCCGGAAGCATTGGGGGAAGATGTGACAAGGGTGCGTCTGTCTATGATTCAGAAAGGAAAGGTAGATTTCTTTATTGATGACGTGGAACTAAGTTACTCATCAAAGGGAGAAACGTATTATGTGATCAAGGATCTTGACATAGAAGACACTGAGTATACCGTATCAGGTATTAACCCTGAAAATGAGTATTCATATTATGTTCTGTCGGTCGATGGTGATTTGGTGTCTGAGCCAAGCTATGTTATCTGGGTTGACGGTATCACGGGACTTAAACCGGAGGCAATGGAGGCAACCGATGTGACAGCGACGTCTTTCACTGCCAACTGGAAGCAATTGGGTCATGCCACAAACTATAAGGTAGAAACCAGCTTCATTATACGTGCTGATGAAGACATGCCGGGAGTAGTGGTTCTCGAAGAGAATTTTGACGGTATAACCAATTCAGGCACAGATTGGGTTTCTCCATATAATTTTGCAGAACACGGCATGACAAGCACAGGTTGGAGCGCAACACAACCGGCATGGCAACCGGGTATGGCAGGCACACAGGGTACTTCCTGGATAGGAACTGCCGGGCTGGTTTATTCTCCCAATCTAAATCTTTCAGGAAATGCCGGTGAGGGTTTTGACGTGGAAGCAACAGTTGTCACCACTGTGGAATCTATAGAAGACGGATCAGGAAACGTATATGAGGAAGGGGTATATGTAATGGTGCTTAACACTCCATTTGATTCCCAGGCTGTGACTGCCGCATTGATTGATACGCCGACAGTGGGGAGCCACACAGCCAAGGTGCATGTTCCGAATCCGGAAGGCGCAGACTTGTCGAATATAATCGTTGCATTTATGAATAAGACCGGTACAGCTTTCTATGTGGATGATGTGTGCATAATGCAGGATCTTCGCAAAGGAGAGGAACTTATAGCACCGTTGTCAATAGGGTTCTCGGAAGGTACATCTCTCCATGTCGGAGACATAAGGAAGGGTTCAGACCATGCATACAGTATCACCGCTTCTACTCGCCGCAATTATGAGGATTTTGTGTCGGAAACGTCTGACATGATGACGGTGGCTACTTCCACAGTAGGGGTAAACAAAGTGGAGGCGGAACTTTCAGGGGTTAGTGTTTCAGTGGCTAATGGTATTCTTAGCATTAATGCTTCGGAGGATTTTGAAATCTGTGTTTATTCTGCTGAGGGAGTATTGAAGGCACAGGCAATAGGGACTCTCAGCAAGGAGCTCCCGCAGGGGATATACATTGTGAAAGCCGGTGAATATACGGCGAAAGTATTTGTACGATAAATTCAGGAGATTAGCCTCAGTTAATCTCACAGAACCAAAGTAATTGGATATAAAAAAGCTCAGCGAAATCGCTGAGCTTTTTGTTTCAAATTATCTGAATTAATGAAATTAGCGGCGTAGTTTAGCACGCTTGCTATCCCAGATAAAGTAACCAATAAGCAGGAGATAAGCTACGCAGCCGAGAATCTGAGTTGTTTCGTAGCTGCCCGGAGTAGTGTATTCAAATCCGGCAAAGCGGGTGATTGCTGCAAATACGCCGAAGAGAGCACCACCGGCAATAAGTCCGGAAGCGAGAAGAGTACCACGGTCACGACGTGCGTCGTTGAGAGCCTGATCCTTAGAAGAATTACTTACGAAGTATGCCACAGCACCGCCTACAAGCATAGGAGTGTTGAGAGAGAGTGGAATGAACATGCCGAGGCAGAAAGCGAGAGCCGGAACGCCGAGCCAGTTGAGGATGCAGGCGAGGATAGCACCTACCATATAAAGAATCCAGGGAGTGTCGCCACCCATCATAAGTGGTTCGATCACCTTTGCCATTGCATTAGCCTGCGGAGCCACCAGCGCGTTGTCACCGGAGAAGCCATAAACCTGGTTGAGCACCATTATCACACCACCAACAGTGGCAGCCGACACGAGGGTACCGAGGAATTTCCAGCTTTCCTGCTTTTTAGGAGTTGAGCCGAGCCAGTAGCCAATCTTGAGGTCAGTCACAAAACCACCTGCCATTGAAAGGGCAGTGCAGACTACGCCACCGATAACCATTGATGCAACGATACCTGAGGTGCCACTGAGTCCGATACCCACGAATATAGCGGAAGCAATGATAAGGGTCATCAAGGTCATGCCTGACACTGGGTTAGAACCTACGATGGCAATTGCATTAGCAGCCACTGTAGTGAAGAGGAAAGCAATAATTACCACCACAAGCCATGCTATGGCTGCCTGCCAGAGAGTGTGGATCACACCAAACCAGAAGAAGAGGAACACTGCAACCAATGCAATAGCGATAAAGAATACGATATGCTTCATGGAAATGTCGAGCTGCCAACGCATTTCCTTGGTGGCGGAAGTTTTCCCTTTCAGCTCACGACCTGCGAGACCGACAGCCTGAGTAATAATGCCCCATGATTTGATAATGCCGATTACACCTGCCATTGCGATGCCGCCAATGCCGATCATACGTGCATAGTCTTTAAAAATGGCGTCAGGCGACATTGCCACGAATTCCGGGCTTCCGTATGTACCAAGCAGTGGAATTATTATCCACCACACGAATATTGAGCCTGCAAAGATAACGAAAGCATATTTCATACCTACTATGTAGCCCAGACCAAGAAGGGCGGCACCAGTGTTGCAACTGAGCACAAGCTTTGTCTTTTCAGCCAACGCCTGACCTGCAGAAGAAGCGAGGGAAGTCACTGTCTCAGCCCACCAGCCAAAGGTTGCAACTATGTAGTCGTAGATACCGCCAATGAGAGATGCCATAATGAGGGTCTTTGCCTGTCCACCCTCGTCAGAGTCTTTACCTTCTCCTGAGATAAGCACCTGAGTTGTGGCAGTAGCCTCGGGGAAGGGGTACTTGCCGTGCATATCTTTCACGAAATATTTGCGGAATGGGATAAAGAACAGAATACCAAGGATACCTCCCAGCAATGATGAGAGGAAGATTTGGTAGAACTGCACAGTGATGTCAGGGTATTTCGCCTGAAGAATGAAGAGGGCAGGGAGAGTGAAGATAGCACCTGCCACAATCACACCGGAGCATGCGCCGATACTCTGGATAATGACATTCTGTCCTAACGGATTTTTCTTGCCGAGGGCGTTGCTGAGTCCTACTGCAATGATGGCGATCGGGATAGCTGCCTCAAACACCTGCCCCACCTTCAACCCGAGATAAGCGGCAGCAGCGGAGAAGATAATCGCCATTACGAGACCGGTGATCACCGAATAGGGGGTCACCTCCTGCTGATCGTGAGCAGGGTGCATCACCGGAGTGTATTTTTCATCGGCTGCGAGTTCGCGGAAAGCGTTCTCCGGCAGACCGGTGCCTGTGGTGATGTTTTCGTCGTTTTCTTTCATTTGATGTTTAGTTGTTTTATGGTTGTTAATGTTGTTTGTCGATTTTGGGTTAGTTCATTTAAAATATAGGGGCGAATTTACAAAATTTTGGCTTAATGTTAAAATTTATTTGTATTTTTATGGTTATAAAATTAGTAATAATGCTGTCAAACATATATAAACTACTTAAAATAGACAAAACATTATGGACAACGTTTTATTTATGCGCAAAGCTAAGGAGCAGCTCACCAACAATTGGACAAACGCTCTGTTAGGCACACTGATTTATATACTGATTATGAGTGCCGCTTCTGCTACATACGTAGGTGAATATATCCTTGCGGGACCTATGTCTTTTGGTTACGTGCTTTTCATAGCATGTCTGGTTGATACTAAAGTAATCAATATCAATCTATTGTTTAAGGGATTTGATAGATTTGTAGAAACTTTGGTTGCAGGTCTGCTGGTCAATTTGGCTATAACTGTAGGGATAGCTCTTCTGATTGTTCCGGGGATTATACTTGCGTGTGGATTCGGAATGACGTTCTTTATCATGGCAGACGATGCCAATATTTCGGGCATAGACGCAATGAAATTGAGCTGGAACATGATGAACGGTCACAAGATGGACTTCTTCTGCCTTCAATTACGTTTCTTAGGGTGGATTCTTCTCTGCATACTTACTTGTGGGGTTGGTTTCTTATGGCTGGTTCCATATATGACAGCCACTTCCCTTAACTTCTATCGTCAGCTACGCTACGGCACATACTAATCAGCATAATATGCCAGATGACATATTCAAATTTATATGCCATCTGATTAAAATTAATTCTGCTGACGGGTGGAGTAGTGAAACCGTGGGTTCACTCACAGAACGTAAGATGGAGCTATAATACAGGCTGGCTTTATTTGCAAGAGAGATATATGATCGAGAATATAAGATATATTAGAAATAGGGCGTATCAAAAAATTGATACGCCCTATTTCTGTGTAATCAGTCACAAAATGAATTTCCAATTTGTCACTCTTTGCCTTCTGCCTTTTTATGGCAATGAGAGCAAGGATGGAAACGGCTACTACCGTCGAAACAGTGGGTGCAGAGTTTCTCTTTAGGCAATCCGATAGAAGATACAAGGGTCTCAATGGGATTGAATTTCAGAGAAGTGAGTCCGAAGCGTTCACGAATCTTCTCCACAAGTGTATTGTATTCCGGTGAATCGGTGGTGGCATATTTCTCCAGATTCTTATTGGGATCACCTTCAAGTTCACCGATTATACGACGTGTGATAAGCTCCATATCGCTCTTGGAAGAGGTAAAGCCGATAAACGGGCAGCTATAGATAAGAGGAGGACATGCAATGCGGATATGTACTTCCTTAGCACCGAGATCATACAGACCTTTCACATTGTCGGTAAGCTGGGTTCCCCTTACGATTGAGTCATCGCAAAGCAACGCACGTTGATCTTTCAGCATAGCCTCGTTGGGCACAAGTTTCATTTTTGCCACGAGGTTTCTCCTTGACTGCTCTGAAGGGGTAAAGCTTCGGGGCCATGTCGGAGTATATTTTGAGATGCAGCGACGATAGGGTACGCCTTTGCCGGCAGCATAACCGAGAGCCATGCCTACTCCAGAGTCGGGGATACCGGCAGCACAGTCAACTTCGTTTTCGTCAGTTTTACCCATCTCATAGCCTGACTTGAAACGCATGTCTTCCACGTTAGTGCCTTCGTAGGAAGAAGTAGGGAAGCCGTAATATACCCAAAGGAAAGAGCAAATTTGCATCTCGTCGCCGGGAGGGGTGAGGGTCTCCACTCCGTCAGCAGTAATTTTCACTACTTCGCCGGGTCCGAGGTCACGATAATGCTTATAGCCCAAATTTGGGAAAGAAGTAGATTCAGATGCAGCGGCAAACCCCGTGCCATCTTCTTTCACACCCAATACTATAGGTGTGCGTCCAAGTTGGTCGCGGGCAGCTATGATGCAATTTTCAGTTAGGATAAGCAGAGAACAAGAGCCGTCGATGCGTGAGAACATGTGCTTGATTCCCTCTTCAAAGTTTTTCCCCTTATTTATCAGGAGAGCGATAAGCTCAGTCTGGTTTGTGCGTCCGGAACTTAACTCTCCGAAGTGTGCGCCATCTTCAAGCAATTCTTTTTCCAGCTGATCCATGTTGCAAACTTTTGCAACCGTCACGATAGCGAATTTACCAAGGTGGGAATTGAAGACGATAGGTTGCGGATCATTGTCACTTATGACTCCGATTCCGATGTAACCCTTGAACTTGTCAAGCTCATCTTCAAATTTGGTGCGGAAATACGTGTTTTCGATACTGTGGATACTGCGGCAGAAGCAATGGTCATCTGTGTCGTAAGTGACCATACCGGCTCTGCGGGTTCCGAGATGTGAGTTGTAGTCAACTCCGTAAAACAGTTCGTTTCGGCAGGCATGTTTAGATGCTGCTCCGAAAAAACCTCCCATAGAAACAGTTTTTAAATTAGAATTACGGCGCAAAATTACAAAAAAAACGGCAAATTCTATGTCTCACATTTCCGATTTCGTATTTTCCAATAAAATATTCGGATAAATGCGAAATCATTACTTTTTGCAAAAGTATATTGAAATATAAAAACGGGCATACCCTAAATACGGTACGCCCGTTTTTATATTTCAAATTGTTTGGGTTATGGTCCAGACGAATGCACGGAGTCCGAGGAGGGGTTTCGACTCGTCGAGCTGTCGGAGTTTCTGCAGCACCGTGTCGAGTTTCGAATCTTCCACTATTGTCATGATTGCGCCTCCTAATGCGGGCCATGCGTGGCTGCCGTAGTGCGGGTCACCTTTTACGGAACCGCGTCCCTGTGTCTCTCCAAATGATGTGAACCCACGGCACCCGTTTCGGTCAAGCACCTCTATTATGGCTTCGTAGTGTGCCTGGTCAAAGGCTATAAATATCGCTTGCATATTTATTCAATTATTAATCTTACATCTATTCAATTAGGAATTGTCAATTCCTAATTGAATAGATTACTAATTATTTAGCATACTGTTTCTTTAGTTTACGACGCTGATTCTTAACGCCGTTTCCTGCAAACACGCAGTAGAGCACCGGCACGAACAGCAGGGTCAGGATAGTGGAGAATGTCAGACCACCGATAACGGCAGTACCCATCGGTCGCCACATTTCAGCACCTTGTCCGCTACCCACAGCCATAGGCACCATACCTAAAATTGTGGTAAGTGTGGTCATGACTACAGGACGCAGACGAGATTTGCCACCAAGAATAACCGCAGTGCGGATACCCATTCCGCGTTCACGGTTAAGGTTGATGTAGTCAATAAGCACGATACCATTCTTCACCACGATACCGATAAGCATGATACCTCCGATCATACTCATTACGTTAAGGGTGTGCCCGGTGAGCCAAAGGATAAGAAACACTCCTGAGAACGCAAATAGCAATGAGGTCATAATGATACCCGGATAGGTGAAACTCTCAAACTGGGCTGCCATAACTATATATACGAGGAGAATGATAAGTACCCCGAGCATCATAAGGTCGCCGAAAGAATCCTGCTGATCCTCGTATGAACCAGACAGACCGATATTGATTCCTGACGGGATATTCATCTCGTCAATCTTGATTTCCGCCTCAGTCACAATCTGGCTCATCGGCACTCCGTCTACCACAGCCGACACGGTGATGATACGCTCACGGTCTTTACGCTCGATGGTGGGGGGAGTGAAACGTTCCACCACAGTGCCAAGCTCCTTAATCCTGATGCCTGCTCCGGAAGGGGTATACACAACGATATTCTCTATATCGGAAAGTGATGTGCGGTTAGCCTTGTCATACATCACTTTAATGTCATATTCCTCACCGTCTTCACGGAATCGGGAAGCTACGGAGCCGTTGATACGGTTTCGCAGATAATATGCCGCAGTCTGGAGGTTTAGCCCGTAGAGTGCTAATTTTTCACGGTCGAAGTCAACCTGATATTCCGGCTGATAGTCAGAACGAGAGATGGTGACGTCGGCAGTGCCGGGGATTCCTTCGAGGATTCTCTTCAGTTGCTGTGCCACTGAGTCTGTCTCCGTGAAGTCATAACCATATATCTCAAAGTCAACGGTAGCCTGACCGCCCATTCCCTGGCCTCGACCGCCGCCGATATTTACCTGTGCTTTCTTAAATTCAGGGAATTCGCTTTCAATGTCTTTACGCATGCCGTCGGCAATCTCCTTTATGCCTCTTTTACGGTCGCCCGGATCTTGGAGCCTGATATTCATGGAGATAATATGTGAGCCGTTATCTTGCAGTGATGCGTAAGTATTATCGGAGCTGGCAGGACCCACAGTGTAGCTCGACACAAGAATTTCAGGATATTTATCCCTCCATAGCGAGTCGAGTCGTCGGGTAGCGTCTTGCGAAATCTCCACACGCGTGCCGATGGGGGTTTCGAGCGACACTCCGAGGCGTCCGTCATCTTGAGTCGGGAAGAACTCTGAGCCTACTTGTTTCATAAGGAAGATTGAGCCGACGAAGATACCAAGACAGACAAGGATTGTCACCGTGCGGTGTGCCACCACACCACGCAGCAGTCGTGCATAGGCATTGTCAAATTTGTCAAGGGCACGCTCTATGGGGAGATAAAGGGTGTTGTAAAGTTTTGAATGATGATTGTTAAGACGCAACCACTGGGAGCAAAGCATCGGAGTGAGCGATAGGGCACAAGTGGTGGAGATAATCATCATGATGGTCACCATCCAGCCTAACTGGCGGAAAAGAACACCTGTCATGCCGGTGACGAGGGTAAGTGGGAAGAACACCGCTATAAGGGTAAGCGTTGACGCTATAACGGAGATAGCCACCTCATTGGTGCCATGCACGGCTGCCTGTTTCGGATCAGAGCCTCTTTCAATATGGGTGGTGACGTTTTCAAGCACCACAATTGCGTCGTCAACCACCATACCGATAGATATAGACAGGGCTGAGAGGGAGACGATATTAAGGGTATTACCCGTGGCAAACAGGTAGATAAATGATGCAATCAGAGAGACCGGAATCGTAATTACGATAATCATAGTGGCTCTCCATCTTCCGAGGAACACAAACACCACAATCATCACGAAGAGAAGGGCGTAGAGCACTGTCTCCTCAAGTGAGGCGATGGTGTTGCGGATATTGTCGGAGGTATCCACAATCACACCGAGTTTTACGTCGGAAGGAAGATTCTTCTGAAGTCGCGGAAGCATCTTCATCACCTTGTCGGAGATAGCAACGGAGTTTGCCCCTGACTGCTTCTGAATTATAATCATGGCACCCTCCTTACCCCCGATGTAGGTCTGCTGGGTTCTTTCCTCAAGGGAGTCGTCAATACGAGCCACGTCTTTCAGATAAACCACCTTTCCGTTATAGGAGCCGACAGGGATATTTTCCATTTGGGAAGTTTCGTCAAACTCCCCTTGCACACGGAGGGCATATGTGTTTGAACCAATATCGAAAGAACCCCCGGGAATATTCCTGTTTTCAGCACCGATTATGCTTGCTATTGTCTCTACTGAGAGATGGTAAGCCTCCAGACGGTTAGGGTCACAATATATATGAATCTCACGTTTGGGCGCACCGGAAATTGACACGGAGCCCACGCCGTCAACACGGGCAAGCGGGTTGGCTACCGCATCATCAAGAATCTTGTAAAGACCTGCCATACTTTCCTTTGCCTCCACCGAGAGCAGGCAGATAGGAATCATGTCGGTTGAAAACTTGAAGATAATCGGATTTTCGGAATCATCGGGAAGCGATGACTTCACCATGTCGAGTTTGTCACGTACATCATTAGTTAGCACATCAATATCATAGCCATATTCAAACTCCAGGGTTATGACTGATGTATTTTCACGTGAATTGGAAGTGATGTGCTTAAGGTGTTCCACTGAGTTAAGGGTGTTCTCAAGCGGTTTGGTTACATTTTGCTCTATATCTTCCGCACTGGCACCGGGATACATTGTTATTACCATCAGCGTATTGGTGTCAATGTCGGGGTAGAGGTCAATCGGTAGTTTGGCGAGTGAGAAAAGACCGAGAATGATCACTGTGACGAAACACAGTGTGGTCATGATTGGTCTTTTCACTGCCGAAGCATATAATGACATTTTTCTTTAGGTTTTATAGATTGGTAGTTTTAAATTGTGGGATTTGGGAGATTATTTTGCAACTTCAACAGAAGCACCGTCGGCAAGTTTTGTCTGACCGGAAACCACCACTTGCGAGCCGGGTTCTACTCCGGAAATAAGCTCGTAGGAGTCGCCGAGACGCTGACCAAGCTCAACCTTGTTATAAGACACTTTCCCGTCATGATAAACATAGACGTAATGATTCCCTGAGCCGGGTTGCTTTACCACCGCACGGTCAGGCACCACAACATGGTCGGCTACCCCGAGGTTAAGTCTTACTCTGCCAAACATACCCGGGAGGATACGGTTGTCAGGATTCTGCACTGTCACTTCCACCCCGAAAGTGCGGCTGTTGCTGTCGACGGTGGGCGACACCATTGTGATTGTTCCATTAAACAGTTCGTCGCCGTAGGTATCAAATCTCACTTCTGCCGGCATCCCTTTCTTCACCTTCGAGAGTTCACTCTCGGAAATGTTAATCACAATCTTTACGGGCTGCACCTGAGCCACTGTGAGAATGGGGAGCGACCCGGTCATATCGCCCGGATCATAGTTACGGGCAGTGATCATGCCGTTGATGGGAGAGACAAGCACAGTGTTCTCATGCACGTTGCGCAAGGTGCGTTCTGCTGAAGCAAGGGCATTTTTTGCATTTGTGAGCTGAAGTTGCATTTGGTCAACGTTTTGCTGTGTACCCCCACCGATTTTCAGCAGTTCTACGGCACGGTCATAATTAAGCTGAACATTCTGGAGATTTGCCTTTGCGTTTTCCACCTGAAGTTCGTAGGTGGAAATGTTGACATCATCGAGTACCACTAATTTCTGACCTTTTGACACACGCATACCCTCGTCAACGAGAATCTGCTTGATGCGGTTTGGGGTAGAGGCGGAAATATTATTTATGTTTTCCGGCTCAACAGTGGCTGTGTAGTTACCTTCTTGAATCACTTCACGACTGTCAACTGACTCAATTTTTACCAATGGGAGTTTTTCCTCCTCTTGGGTGGTCTCATTTTTATCGCCGCCGGAGCAGGCTGCCATCATTGTGGCAAAGATGATGATTAATGTTAAAAGGTACTTTTTCATTACTTTTATCTTTTAAGATATTTTCGTTATTTCCGGATTGAAGGTGATTATTTAATCTCTTTCCCAAGGAGGAGGTCAAGTTCTGAGGTTGACACGAGATAATTATAGATTGCCTGGAGATAAGACAATTGTGCCGTAGTGTTGGCGAGTTCGCTGTCGCGGAGGTTAACGTAGGAGGCAGCTCCGATTTCAAAGCTTTTCTGCATGATGTCGTATGCCTTCTGAGCCTGCTTCACCCCCTCCTCGCTTGTGGCTATCTGGCGGGCTTGGCGGTTGATATTGTCAATTGCGAGGTCAATCTGCATATTAAGGGTATTTTCAAGATCCTGCTGCTGGAGTTCAAGTTCCTTAAGCTGCACCTGTGCCTGCTTAAGCCCGTAATATTTTGACCCCCCGGAGAAGATGGGTACGGAAAGGCTTAGCCCTACGTTGCTATAAGGGTTAAACTCCAGATTCTTAAACGGTGCGCCGTTGTTGAGTGCCATCCAGGAAAGATTAAATGAGGCACCGAGGGTGGGAAGCCACGCAAATTTCTTGAGGTCAACGTTTTTCTTAAGCAATTCTTTTTGAATCACCATTGACCGGATAGAGGTGTTGTCGGTGAGTGAACGGTCGGCATCGGAGGGATAGAGATACATGTCGCGCTGCATGTCGGAAAGCTCTATATTCGGCTCTATCTCAACTTCAGTGGTAATGCCCATGAGCACTTTTAGTTGCAACTGACACTGCTTTATGGCTATATCTGCCTGAAGAAGCTCCGGCTCTATGTTTTTTACCTGCACGGAGGAGCGCAACACGTCATATTCCGAGGCTGTGCCTGCCTGAAACTGCTTTTCATAAAGATCCGCGTTGAAGACGGCATTGTCGTAGTTCTGTTTCACTACTTTATGGGAAGCCTTGGCGAGAAGAAGCGCATAATATGCCTTGTTGATATTATCCACGAGGTTTAGCCTTGAGGCTCTTGCGCTTTCAAGATTGGCGAGAATCTGAGTGTCGGATATGCTTATGGCTTTCCATAGGGTAGGGGAAATAAGTGGCATTGAAGCTGAAAACCCGAGGTTCCAAGAGTTGTCGGAACCCATCTTCAGGCTTTGGCTCTCACCTCCCATGTTCATACGTATGGTCTGCAATTCGATGGACCTCTGGTATGAACCTGAGAAATTGATGGCAGGAAACACTCCGGCGAGAGTCTCCTTCTTGGCGTAATCCACTTTCTTCACTTCCATGTCGGCAATCCTGACCGTTGGGTTATCGCGCAATGCAATCTCCAGACACTGTTCACGAGACAGGGTCAGCGTCTCAGCCGCCAACGGCATCGTAAGCAGAGTGCAGCCAAGGGCGGCAATCAATGGTTTTAATGAAAATCTCATTTGTCTGTTATGTTTTTATCAAAAAGTTTACTGGTAAGACTGTCAAGCATCTCCATCCCCTTTAACGAACATATGCCTCTTAGAAAACTGATATTGACCGAGTCATACACGTCGAGAAGGGTGATGTCGGGCGGAAAGAATTCTTCCATCCTTTTAAGCGACTCCATCTGAATCAGCATCATTCGGCATTGAACGTGGAGATTGACATCTTCCCGGAAGTAGCCTTGTTCAACTCCCTTTTGAAGCATTGCCACAAAATTGTCGATGAAAAGCTGCTTGGAGTCTTCTGAGTGGATTTTCGCCTCAGCAAAATGATAATCTATGTCGCGTAAAAAGTCAACATTAGTTTTGCTGAGGAAGTCTCTGTGTTTGATAAAATTTAAAAGAATGGCTTCCATCACGTTTTCAGACGACTCAAATATCTGAGTGTGCTCATGACACATTCGTTGGTGAAGTGCCTTAAGACTTTCCGACACCATACTGCTTTTGCTGTCGAAAACCTCATAAAGTGTACGTTTGGAAATGTGGAGCGACGAGGCAATAAAATCCATCGAGGTTGCCTTGATTCCGTTGCTCAACAAGATATTTGAGATGGAATCAAGCAGCGTGGCATACGCCTCCGGGGTAAGTCTGTCTTTTATCATTAAATATTCGGTTGAAAACTATTACTATCATTCATGGTTTTGCGGTGCAAAATTACAATAAAAAACCGGAAACCTAAATAGGGTTTCCGGTTTTTAGAGTGTTTGGCTGTTAAAAACCTGATAAAAGTAAATAACAGACTATAATATTAGAAAAATAGAACAATCATGCCTTTGTCGGTTCTGCCACGGGTGCGGGAATGTGCAGCTTCAGGCGGAGGTTGTCAAGCATGTCTACGGTCATTGCGTCGAGATCATACTCAGGCTTCCAGCCCCATTCCTCGCGGGCGCATGAGTCATCGAGGCTGTCGGGCCATGAGTCGGCGATCTTCTGGCGGAGCGGGTCGAGTTCATACTCCATCTTGAATCCCGGCACATACTCCTTAATCTTATTGGCGATGATTTCGGGGTCAAAGCTCATGGAGGCAATGTTGAATGAGTTGCGGTGTTTGAGGCGTGTGGGGTCGGCTTCCATGATTTCTATGGCTGCGCGGAGAGCATCGGGCATATACATCATGTCCATGAAAGTTCCGGCTTTCAGGGGGCATTTGAAAGTCTCTCCCTTTACGGCTGAATAATAAATGTCAACGGCGTAGTCGGTTGTGCCGCCACCCGGAGGGGCAACGTAGGAGATAAGTCCCGGGAAGCGTACTGAGCGTGTGTCAACACCGAAACGGCGTGCGTAATAGTCAGAAAGCATCTCGCCGGTCACTTTTGTCACGCCATATATTGTCTGCGGACGCTGGATTGTATCTTGCGGGGTCTTGTCATGAGGTGTCTCAGGACCGAAGGAACCGATTGAGCTGGGGGTAAACACGGCACAGTTCTTCTCACGTGCTGCCTCGAGGGTGTTGTAAAGACCCCCTACACCGATTTTCCATGCCAACTGAGGTTTTGCCTCAGCTACGGCACTCAGAAGAGCAGCAAGGTTATATATGGTGTCAACATTATATTTGTCAACGGCTTCGGCAATCTGCTGCGGGTTGGTGATGTCTACAAGGTGAGCCGGACCGCTCTCGAGGAGTATGCCCTTAGGCTCTGCGCCTTTGATGTAGCCTGCCACCACGTTGCCGTTGGGGTAGAGCGAGCGAAGCTTCATTGTGAGTTCCGAACCGATTTGTCCGGTAGCTCCAATAATAAGGATATTCTTCATTAAGGTTATATCTTTAAGGTTGTTATTGTGTTTTCTCTTGTGCCGGGAAAGATAATTTTATCACTCGGTCAGAATTTTTCTGCAAATTTAATTCAAAATTCGGATAAAATAGTTAACTTTGGCTAAAATTTTATTTGGCTATCATGAGTTGCCAATCATTCATGCTTGACAAATGAAATCTAAACAGACTTTTAGCCTGCATTATCCACATCAATCTAATATTATGTATAACAAATTTAAATCACACTTGTCAAAAGAGCTGCAAGACATAAAAGATGCAGGTCTTTACAAGAACGAGCGCGTGATCATCACTCCGCAGAGCGCTGAGATCGAAGTAGAAAACACAAAGGGTGAGGTGCTGAACTTCTGCGCCAACAATTATCTCGGTCTTGCCGACAACAGCCGCCTTATCGAGGCAGCCAAGAAGGCTATGGACGAAAGAGGCTACGGCATGTCGTCAGTACGCTTTATCTGTGGCACTCAAGATCTTCACAAAGAGCTTGAGAAAGCAATCAGCGAATATTTCCATACTGAAGACACCATCCTCTATGCTGCATGTTTCGATGCTAACGGCGGTCTGTTTGAGCCTCTCTTCACTGAGGAAGACGCAATCATCAGCGATTCGCTCAACCATGCTTCAATCATCGACGGCGTGCGTCTCTGCAAGGCAAAACGTTTCCGTTATAAAAATGCTGACATGGAAGACCTCGAGCGTTGTCTTCAGGAGGCAAAAGACTGCCGCTTCCGTATCATAGCCACCGACGGCGTGTTCTCTATGGACGGCAATGTGGCTCCTATGGATAAGATATGTGAGCTGGCAGAGAAATATGATGCACTTGTGATGGTTGACGAAAGCCACTCTGCTGGTGTAGTAGGCAAGACAGGTCACGGTGTTGCAGAGCAGTTTGACTGCTATGGCAAGATTGACATCTTCACAGGCACACTCGGCAAGGCATTCGGCGGCGCAATGGGCGGCTTCACCACCGGTCCGAAGGAGATTATCGATATGCTCCGTCAGCGTTCACGCCCATATCTCTTCTCCAACTCTGTTGCCCCCTCAATCGTGGGTGCAAGTCTCGAGATGCTGAAGATGCTGAAGGAAAGCAACGAGCTTCATGACAAACTCGTGGAGAACGTAAATTATTTCCGCGACAAGATGCTTGCCGCAGGGTTTGACATCAAGCCCACTCAGAGTGCAATCTGTGCAGTGATGCTCTACGATGCAAAGCTGTCTCAGGATTTTGCTGCCGAGATGCAGAAAGAGGGTATCTTCGTTACAGGTTTCTATTATCCTGTCGTTCCGAAGGGTCAGGCACGTATCCGCGTTCAGCTTTCAGCAGGTCATACCCGCGAGCAGCTTGACCGCGCTGTCGAGGCATTTATCAAAGTCGGCAAAAAGCTTGGCGTGCTCTCTGAGCCACTTCAGTAATCATAAATTCTGACTGCGGGGTAGTGAACCCGTGGGTTCACTCACAGAACGTAAGAGGAATCTATACTATATTCAACAGATATACAGAAGAATAAATGATAAATAGGGCGCATCAATTCTGATGCGCCCTATTTATCATTTATTTCCGTTATTCAATTATATTATTTTTAATTGGCTTGGTGGGGAAGAGCTTATCAATTATGAGGGCAATTGAGCCATCGCCGGTCACGTTGCAGGCAGTCCCAAAGCTATCCATGGCAATATAGAGAGCTATCATAAGGGCTTGGTCGGATTCGGTAAAGCCGAGCATACTTGCAAGAATGCCCAATGATGCCATGATTGCACCGCCGGGTACACCGGGAGCGGCTATAATGGAAATGCCGATCATGCAGATAAACCCGGCAAACATTCCAGTGGTGTAGGGGAGCCCCTGCATAATCATAAGGGCTACGGCACATGCCACTATCTTCATCGCACTGCCCGACATGTGGATTGTGGCACACAGCGGCACCACAAATCCGGCAGTGTCTTCACTGACACCCATTTTTATTGTCTGGCGCAGGGTGACGGGGATTGTAGCGGCAGATGATTGTGTGCCAAGGGCAGTGAAATATGCCGGAAGCATAGTAAGCAGCAATTTAAACGGATTCCGGCGCACAAACAACGCGGCAATGACATACTGTAGCACAAGGAGGAAAATGTGCATTGCGAAGATTACGAGAATTATCTTTGCAAAAGCGGCAAGCACGGTAGCCACCTGCCCGGTGATTGTCATGTCTAAGAATATACCGAAGATGTAGATTGGCAATAGGGGTATGATCACCTTTGCGATGGCAAGCGAGATAATGTCACGAAATTCGTTGAGCACAGCCTTGATGGTCTCCCCCTTAAGATATGCGAGCGATATGCCAAGGGTGAAGGCGAACACAAGTGCGGTCATCACGGTCATCAGCGGGGGCATCTCAATGGTGAAGTAAGCCTGCAGGCTGCTTGCTTCTTCCAGTTGGTTCATGGGCTGCGGGGTGATAAGTTTGGAGAAGAAGGTGTCACCCACAGTGAAGCTCATAAAACCGGCGAATGTGGTGAAGAGATAAGCTATAGCAGCTGTAACCACAAGCATCTTTCCCGCTTTGTTTCCGATGTCGGCTATTGCCGGGGCAACAAACCCAAGGATAATCAGCGGAATCAGGAAGCCGAGAAACTGACTGAAAATGGCATTGAACGTGGCAAAGACTCTTCCGAGCCACACAGGGAAGAAATAGCCGCAACCTATGCCTAAGGCTATGGCTATCAGAATCTTTACAAGAAGATTAACTTTTGGAAGTTTCATGCAGATATTAGATTTTTGGTTAGTATTTTTCAATTATTTGCCGATATTCCTCTGTTTCCTTAAATTCCTTGAGCCAGTTGTTGACCGAATTTAGCAAGGCAGAGTCATTTTTATTCATGAGCCACACCTGAAATTGGGTGAAACTTACGAGGTTGTCATAATTAAGCAGGGGGTAGCGTTTCTTCATTGCGGCGGCAGTCTTTTCATTTACCACAGCACACCTGATGTCGCCTACCGCTACTTTCATGCAGAGATATTCCTCGGAAAGATCCTTGTCACTCACCACTTCGATATGTGCTCCGATTTCGTTGTCAAGGTTCATCAGGCGTGCCCCGGCAGGAGAATCGGTCTGTATATGCACCGTGTCGTTGGCAAGATCAAGGACAGACTTTATGCGTATGTTCCCCGCTGAATCGGCAAGCTGAATGAGAGCCATTTTGTCAAGAAACACGCTTTGGGTGGTGAGAAAACGCTGCTTCACCGAGTTGTCGGAAGGGAGTGAAGCCAATATGTTGAAAGTGCCTTCTTCAAGATTAGCGAGAGATGACTCAAGGCTCACCACGGGCCACATTTTTACAGGCATTCCTGCGTCGCGGCTGAATGCCGTCAGAAGGTCAAAGTTTATGCCCCCTATAGTGTCGGCATACAGATAATAGCTCAGTGGACCGTAGATTATAGCCACGTCGATAGTGTCGCCGGTTGAGTTCCCCTTTACAATTGTAGGGAGCGGGGCTGCGTGTGTGCATCGGCGAGTGCTTTCCATCAGGGCGAAAATAGCCAAGAGGAGCAGGATATAAGTGGCTGTCTGGCGGTATTTCGGTTTCAGATGTCTCATGACATGGATTTAAGATAATTTAATTTGAGAAATCTACCGACAACCCAAACTCCAGGCGACGTGGATTCATAGGGTAGTGGGGGAGAATAAAATAGTTTTTGGAGAACCATCCCTGGTTGACGTGGCTCCACATAATGTAGAAGCGGGTCTGATACAGGCGGGCGTTGAAGTAGGCATTGCAAAACGGATAGTTGCCTACCTTTATCTTGTCGGCACCCTGCACATGAAACGACATTGTGGCAGGCTGATAGTCAAGACCGTTGTAGGAGGTGTAGTAGTCGCAGTCAATGCCCAACTGAAGTTTCAGCACCCTGAAGGCAATAAACTTGATGAAGAGGTTGCTGTAGATGGTCAGCTCCGGCAGGGGCAGCACATTGGCATCAGAGGTCTTCTGATAATATATGGTGTTGTTCCAGTTAAGAATGCCTATCTTGAATTTCTGATCAAGTCTGGCAGTAAATACCTGAATGTTGCCTCCATGCTGACGCGGCATGGATTCGGAATCGAAATAGACCATGTTTTGAATATTCTCCACTCCGGCACTTATAGTGGTGTTTGTCCAAGGAATCACCAGCTCACCTCCCACTTTATATCTTCGGGTCTTGCCGAAGTCATTGTTCCATGCGAAATGATTGGAGATATATTGCTGCAGCAGATATGGCTGTGCAATGTTTTTAAACTCGGCATTGGCAGAGATTTGCACAGAGTCGCCGAAGAGTTTAAATTTTGTCCGTGCATTTCCGTCAAGCTCAAGGTCACCGATCACATCGCCCACAAGACCGAAACGTGCGCTTGCAGCATATCTTAGGAGCGACCCCTTGTCTTTTTGCAACCTGCCACCCACCCATAGCATACTTTTCGTAAGTTCCGGCGACACATTGAAATTCTGAGGCAGCGGCGTAAGTTGCGCAATCTGGTCTTCGGTCAGTTCCGGATTAGAGAAATAGGTTGCCTGCTTATATTTCTGAGTCTGATATGAAATATATGCCGACAGTCCGAATTTTGCCCACTTCTGAAACCCCTCAATAAGCTCCACCCCGAATGAATTAGTCATTTGGGTGAGATAAGAGAAATCTAAAGTCTCGTCGGGGTTAAGATAGGTGTTTTGCCAGAACTCCTTCGCCTGTGTCTGATTGGTGTTCTTAAACATGTGGCGGTTGTGCTGGAGGTCGAAAGAGTAGATAAGCCGGGTAATGGGAACATACACCTCACGAGTCAGCGTGTCGTTGACCTGTTCCGATTTCCAGAATCCCATTTTCCATGCGTGGGTCATGAAAAACTCATCGCCGTTAAGTCGGGTGTGTGCGGCTGTGAGGCGCGTAGGGATACTCTTGGGCTCTATTTTGCTTACACCGCCCTGAAGCTCCGCAGGGTCGGTGATATAAAGATCGTCGGTGATGCCGCCGTTCTCCTTGTTGAGAGAATTATAGTGGTTATAAAATGCCTGGAGCTCATAGCGGTCGCCAAGATAATAGGTGGAGAGTCCCCATGAGAAATTCTTCAGAGCCTGATTTTCATACGCACCCTTTGAGTAGATGTAATCAAGGCTTGCGCCGATTCCAATGCGTCGGTTTACGTTGCCTGCGAAATCCACCTTCAGCCGGTCTTGATGGTTAAGCTTATTGCCCCCAAATTCATACTGCAGGATCGTGGTGGGGATATAGACGTTGTAAAACTTCTGTTTCCTGAACATCGGAATCCACTCCTCGAGTGCATCCTTAAAGAAGAAGGTGGCACGCGGCAGTCGGTTAAAATAAAGCAGGTTTATTCCCTCTGAACCGAAGTTGCCTGTGGTGGCATAGGCATCGGTCACTAAGGTTGGAATCGACGAGCGTTGGAAATTATAGGTCAGGGTGTCGATCTGCGACTCCACATGGTTTCCGAGGGGGAACGTGAGAGTCCAAGCCGACCCTTCCTTTACAGTGTCGGTTTGATTCCAGGATACATTATGTGCTCCCTTATTACCTTTGGGCGATGAGGGGCGACGATCCTGTGACTGTGCCGTGAATGATGTCAGCGACAGAGCGGCGATGATTAGTGTAAGTACTCTTTTTGAAAACATGACGCGAAGTTAGCAAATAAAAGGGTAAAAAAAAAGAGCGGGGTTTCACAATCACGCTCTTTGATAGCATTAAATTCTAATACCATGAATAAAACACAGTGCAAATACAATAATCGTATATGAATAACGAAGTGGAATGACGTTTATTGTGTAATCACTAAAAATTCTATAAATCCTGTAAAACCACCGATAAGTCTTGTAAAAACTCTAAGACTTCCTACCCCACAAAAACAATAAATCCAAGCATAGGGCGTTATAAAGTCATAACCGTAATCAATCGGTGAGTAAAAAATTTATATCTCTATCATTGTCTTTATATAATTAAGGAATTGGGCAGTATTAACTAAAAAACTCAAATCAGATGAAAAGAGAGTTAGCCCTGTTCTTGGTAATAGCCGGCTGCACCGCGCCTTCGGCTATGTCTCAGACACCCTCAAGTTTCCAGCAATTCCGTCAGTCAATCCTTGATGACTTCGAGTCGTTTCGCAAAACGATTCTCGAACATTATGCCGATTTCCTCAATGGCACATGGCATGAATACGAGCCGCTTCAACCCCTTAAGCGCGACAAGACCCCGAAACCTATGAAAGTGCCGAATGTGAAGATATCGAAACCTTCCACGTCGCCACAGCTTCCCACTCCTAAACTTGCCGATCTCCCTTCCGGCTCATCACCGCAAGTGCCCGATGACAAATCCCCCTTACCGACCATTCCGCCGGCTGAAGAGAACCTGAGTCCCATTGTGCCTCCCGAGGCAGGGAAGATTGTGCCGCCGTCGCTAAAAGTGAAACCCGACCTTGGAGAACCGCTGTTGGCAGACCTCCCAGCCCCGAAAATCCCTATTCCTGAATTTCCACCTGTGGCAGAAGAACCGGTGATGCCTGAAGAGCAGACCGTGGGGAAAGACCCTGTAAATTTTTATGGCATGGAGATTCTTGTTCCCTCCATAGATTTTGAGATTATGAAAAACTTCCGCAGCGTGGGTGATTATTCCCGCAACTGGAAAATAATCGAGGATCAGAAGGTGGCTGATTCCCTATTGGGTGCATTAAAGCCTACAATGGAAAAACTCGGGCTGAATGATTACCTGGCTTATGAATTTCTGTGCGCTTATATGGACTCCAAGTTCTCTGAAGCTGCTGCCGCGCCCAAAATGTCGGCAGTGCATTATCTTCTCACCCACATGGGTTACAACGTGCGCATCGCCTCCACAACAAACACCGGCGACCCACTGCTGTTGATGCCTGTAAATCAGACTCTTTATGCCAAACCGTCTGTGACCCTTGCCGGACAGACCTATTATATCATGTCGGCTCCCGGAGTAGATGTGATGGGGCAGGGCATTGCCACCTGCGACCTCCCCAAAGTGGCTGACTCAGGAAAAAAATTCGACCTTATTATCAACGGACTTAACATCCCCGTAAAGGAGCGCGCATTTGAGGTGAAACATGGTGGGCTTTCCCTCCGGGGAACACTCAACGAGAACCTGATGCCTATTGTCTACAACTATCCGCAGATGAACACTGCCGACTATGCCCTGAGTGAGCTTGACGGCAACCTGCGTGCCGACCTTGTAAGCCAACTTAAGGAGCAGTTGAAAGACAAGAAGCCTCTTGCTGCCACCAATGAGCTGCTGCAGTTTGTGCAGTCAGGATTTAAATATGCCACCGATGACGAACTTCACGGCTTTGAAAAACCATATTTCCTTGAGGAAAACCTATACTACCCGATGAACGATTGTGAGGATCGCGCCATCTTCTACACCTATATGCTTTGGCATGCCTTAGGGTTGGAGAGCGAGCTGCTGTTTTTCCCCGGTCACGAGAGTGCCGGAGTTGCGCTTCCTGAAGACATCAAAGGCACAAGCTATGACCACAACGGCAAGCGTTACTACATCTCCGATCCCACCTATATCGGCTCCGTCACCGGAATGTGCATGCCTCAATATTCAGGCACTGCGCCGGTGATTGACCTTTCCATTCCGGAGTGAAAGCAAATAGCTTCTGATTTATCGGAATTGCAGGAATTTTTCCGGTTTTTATCCCCCTGATTTGTAAATAAATCCAAAAAACCTCATGTATTAACACAATTTAATATAATTTTAACAAAATTTAACAATTGGGGGGTAAAAGTGAACTTTTTAACTTAACTTTGAATTACAATTTCTTGACATACAAAAGACAATGAGTCAAAGTTAAATTTTTGGAGATATTATTAGGAAAATCTCTAACTCAACCGACATATAAATGTAATGAATTTATGACAAGAACTACCTACCGTCAAGCGGTGGCGGCTGTCATTTTTGTTATGACAGCCCTGCTGACAACATTTACTGCACAGGGAGCAAATCTTGTGGTCCGAAATTTCAAGCTGCTCCCTACCGACCAGACGGCAATTAATGCCGAGACTATGATGAAGGACCAAAACGGCAAGACAGCTGCCCTGATCAAGATCTACACCAATCTGAATCCGCAGCAGACCTATTTCAGCAATGGTGTGATGGGAATAGTGGGGCGACTCAATAAAAACGGGCAGGTATGGCTCTACGTCCCGGCACGTTCACAGCGTCTTGAGATTACCAATCAGAAATACCAACCACTCGACTATGACTTCGAGGAGGAGATTCTTCCCGGCAGAACCTATTCAATGGAGCTGACTGTGGAGGGAAAAGAGGTTACGCTCTCCGCTTCCGTGCGCGAGGCAGCGGTTTATGTCAACGGGGATTCTGTAGGTGTCAGCCCCCTAAATATCTATCTTTCCTATGGCGAGCATGCAGTGAAGGCAGAGAAAGGGAGCATGCTTTATGACGATAACATTCTGGTGACACCTGACGGTCCTTCCCGATTTGTGCTTCAGATGGAAGATGAGAACCTTAAATACTCCGACGTGACAGTCAGGGTGCCTGATAATGCCGACATCTATTTCCAGGGTCGCCGTGTGGGAGTAGGGGAGTGGCACGAGCGACTTCACGCCGGGCATTATTCAGTGGAGTTAAAGAAAAGCAATTGTGAAGACAGAGTGAAGGATTTTGAGGTTGTGGCAGGGAAGCCAACTATTATTGAGGCTCCGGCACCGGTGCCTTTCAAGGGTTATCTGTCGGTGGACGTGATTCCGAATACCGGCACAAAGATTTATGATGGCGACACCATCGTGGCTGAACACCGTCTGCAGAAACAACTTAGAGTAGGCAATTATAGCCTGACCTTCCGCAAGAAGGGTTACATACCACTTATCAAAACTTTTACAGTGGAGCGTAATAAAGAGACCACAGATACCGTGATATTGCAACGCATTCAGTATATCCGCAGCAACGCAATATATGCCGGCGTAGGGTTTAATTATGGCACTATTTCCGGTGTTGGTGCGCATGTCGGCGGAGTCATTAGTAATTTTAATATTGAATTGGGTTATACTCTTGGCATAGGTAAAAGCAAGGAGGTCTATTGGTTTGAGGCTCCGAAGCCCGACGGTCTGTATGACGATCATTGCACCTATAGTATGGACGAGTTTGAAGTGAAAGCCGGTTATCAGTTCAGATTTGTGGAGCGTGTCGGTTTGACCCCTCAGGTTGGCTATTTAAGCCAGCGTCTTCGCGGTGGTGTCCATGGCAACGGTGCTATGTGCCATAATCTTTCAATCGGTGCGCGATGTGTGTTTAATCCTCACCCCACAGTGGGTGTTTTTGTCAACCCGGAGTATGCCGTACCCTTACAGGTTAACCAGCTATATAAGGATATAGCCGAATATGGAGGTTTCTCGAAGGGAGGATTCTATGTAAGTGCCGGTGTCACCTTTAATTTCGGAATATAATGAAAAAGATACTTACACCCCCCTATACATCGTTGCCTTTTTTATGGCAACGGCTTGCAACACCACGGAAGAAGCCTACTATCCCGGTCCGGAATCAGATATTGATATAAGTGTAGCGGAGACCGGGGCGATTCGGCTTGCAGCCGACGGCAAGGGGAAGACGATAAACGTGAAGTCTAATGTATATTGGGACGCAGATATACGTGAAGATGTCAATACCAATACATTTACCGTAGAGCAGTCTACCGACCGTGGGAACGGTACTGTCACGGTAAGCGGTGCCCTTAACTACAATAACACACGTCGTGATGGCAAGCTGTATGTGACAGCCCGCAACATCAACAAGCAGATTGTGATCGACGTGATGCAGGCACAGCTGATGTTCAGTATGGACAGGCATGAGAATGTGTCGATGCCCGAGGAGGGAGGCGAATTCTCTTTTGAGTTTACGAGCACCATCGAATGGTATTTCAGAATCACAAACAATACCGGTCCGACTGAAGACTGGGTAAAATTTACTCCCGGTCAAACGGGATATGGTGATTGGGAACCAATGATGATGAGTATTGAGGTAGCCCCCAACTATACGACGCAGGAAAGATCAATGACCTTGGCTTTACGTCCCGTAGACACAGACGCCACCGAGATGATTGGGTCTGTGGAGAATGGATTACCCTCTTCCTTCACAATTACCCAGGCTCCCGGCACAATACCTGATGCAGTGGAAGCCGTCATCGGCACTCCTGACTATACGGAGTGTGATGTCACTATAAATTACAACTCCACTGCTCCTGTTTCAGAGGTCGGCATACGGTTGACAGAGGCAGGAGGTTCAGAGATAGGCACGTTCCCGGCAGAGAAAGACAACGGTGTTTATCCTGATTCAGGACCCGTAGTGGTGCATCTGACGGGTCTGACGGAGGGAACGCGCTACTTTGCAGAACCATACGTAACTTCTATGGTTGCCACAGCCACCGGAGAGGCAGTGGAATTCTTCACTAAGGCTGATGCCAAGGGGGTGAGCATCACTAATTATGAGATCACCCCTTACGGCAGAATGGTGAAAGTCAGTCTATCGCTTCAAAGTGATGAGGAATTAACAGAGGGTGGTATTATAATTTATGATATGGCAGGTAATGAGGTTGGCACATATACCAAATCGCTTTCCGGGCATTCCAATCAGGTTGAAATCTCTTCCGAAAGTGTACTGACCCCGGTTACAGATTACCGAATTGAGATTTTCGTCAAGACAGCAATTAACACGGCTACCGAAGGTCCGTTTGACTTCACCACCACTAAAATCATGCCGGGTGAAGATGACAACACCCCAATTGGAGGCGAATAAATTCTGTAGAGACGCGATTTTTCGCGTCCGCGCCGACTAACGGCGCGGTGGACGTGATGAATCACGTCCCTACAATGAAACTATGATAAATAAAATAAATTTAATCTTTAAAAACAGAAAAGAAAATGAAACGAATTTTCGCATTGATCGCTGTAATCAGCGTATTCCTTGGTGCTATGGCACAGAGACCCTTGGTGACACTTTCCCATGAAGGGGAACTCTCTTTCTTCAGTAATCTCTCAGCATTGGATGATGCCCTTAATGCTGCGGTAAATGGGGATATAATTTATCTCTCAGAGGGTAAGTTTACATCTTCCTCAAGTACAATCACAATTAATAAATTGGTAAGTATTATTGGGTGTGGTTACAAGTCACATATACTTGCAGATCTATCAGTGAGTATGCCTAATCCTGAGGATAAGTTGGATTTGACATTATTTGATGGGGTAAGGTTACAGAAAGTTAATTTTAGTGGTACTTGTCCAAATAACATAAATGCTACGATTTCAAAGACATGGATTCGTAATTTAATAGATGGTGGTGATGCAGGTGGGAATAATCTATATACCAAATGTCTGATAGAGAAGGCGTCGTTTAATGGTGCTAATACTCATGATACTTATATTGAAAATTCCAAGATAGGAGTAATTGATAGTAGTAATGGTAATTCAATTCAGGTAATAAATTGTAATATTGGTGAAGCATACTATTGTCCACTAACAGTGATTTCATCGATTATACAGGAAGGTTCTGCTAGTGGTAATAAATTGCTAGGCGCTAATAGTACTACTCACGCAATTTATAACTCATGGCTGCCTAAATCAATACTTGGAAGTAGTAATATAATTACTTATGATTGCTATTTCGATGTGCCGGAAGATGGTATTTTGCTTGATGATGATTTGGAGGCAACAGTAGATTTGCAGGAGAAAGGTTATCTTGGTGAAGATGGCACTGTTGTTGGTGTCTATGGCGGCGAATTTCCCTACTCAGTTTATCCCTCTGTTCCGACTGTGGATTCTGCCAACAGTTCTGTGGAATATGATGCGGATAATAATAAACTGAACGTAACCATTACTGTTTCCCCGAATTAATAAGGGTATTGATTCGAATTATTATGGGAAAATTATATTCGATTATATCGGCATTGCTTATGTCTGTCGGCTCCGCCTTAGCAGCGGAACCGGCAGGTTATGAGTGGTGGTTCGACAACGATGTGTCGACACTGCAATCCGGGACAGTCTCCGGAGAGCGGTTTGACATACCGATTGATTTGTCGGACCTGTCGAAAGGAACTCACTATTTCAACTGCCGACTGCATACTGCCGATGGCAAGTGGGGTTCCGTTTACCGTAAGATGTTCTTCACCGTTGACAACACAACGGGAGCAGTGGCTTACGAATATTGGTTTGATAATGATTATGATGCCAAAAAAGTAGGTGAAATCACCACCGGGAGCATGAGCTTTGAGGTTGATGCCTCACCCATGATTCCCGGTACCCACTATTTCAATTGCCGCCTCTTCACCAATCAAGGTGGCTGGGGAGCGGTATATCGCCAGATGGTTTTCACCACAGGCACCATGATGGATGCCACGGCATACGAATATTGGATAGATGATAACTATGACTCCAAAGTGGAGGGAACAATCTCTGCGGGTGCCAACACCTACACCGTAAACTTGCAGGGCACCCGCAAGGGTCTTCACCGCTTCAACTACCGTATCCGAACCGGCGCGGGAACATGGGGCTCAGTCTACTCAAAATATTTCTTCTATTCTACTGCCAAAACACCGTTTACACTTTATGAGTATTGGCTTGATAATGATTACGCCAACCGCAAGACCGGAACGACAAGCAACAATCCTGTGAATTTTGAGGTAGATCTTACCGGTTTTGACAAAAGCGGCGAAGCCCATTATTTCAATTTGCGCGTGCGCGATGATGACGGCGACTGGAGTTCTTTCTATCGTAAGCTTATTTTGTTTTACAACAACGATAAGAAAGCTCCCCTTATTGGTTACCGCCACAGTATGAATGGAACCGATCTGGGCTATGTGAAGGTTGAACGTCAAATTACAGATTCCTATACATTCACCATAGATCTTCCTGAAGACCTTGGCTTCAGCCTTAAAGACAAGGAATTGAAATTTGATGGGGATAAGGTATCTGTTGGTGGTAATGACTCCATTCACTACTGCTTGCAAATAGAGTCAGAGCTTGGCTGGGCACCACCCCAGACATGGGATTTTGAGGCAAGTCATGATTTTGCCACCACTGCCGTAGCCATGAGTGTCAACTCCTCCCATACATTTGATAACCCCTTGTCGGGTGAGTTTGTAGCTGTGAAATTCACTGCCGCTGACACTCCTCTCTATGTCCGTGCTGACGCTCCTGTGACTCTCGACCTCTACCGCGATGGAAGCAAGGTGAAAGAGCTGACCGGCGAAGAAGTTGCAGCAATGGCAATGCTCGAACTGGAAGCAGGGGAATATTTCGGTATTCTATATGGCGCAGAGACAGAATCCGACCAGTTCACCTTTCACCTTATGGATACACCGAATTCAGTTCCCACGCCGGAGATTACTTTCAATAACGGCATGGTCAGCATCACATGCAGCCGAGATGACGCGGAGATTCATTATACACTCAATGAGGGTGCGCCGACTCCGGGGAGTGAGGGAACGATGCCATATTCTGAGCCTTTCGCTCTTGACCATAACGCTGTGGTGAAGGCAATCGCAATTATTCCTGACAGCGACATTGATTCATCGGCTATCGCTGAATTAGTTGTCAACTCCTATAAGGTGGCAGATCCGGTTGTCAGCTTTGATAACCTGATGCTCGTGATTACACAGGATCAGCATGAGGGGGTACACACATTCTATACTCTTGACGGTAAAGAACCCACAGAGGAGAGCACGGAATATAATGCACCCTTCTCACTGACCGGTAATGCCAAGGTGCTTGTCCGCTCTTTCAAAGAGGGGTATAATCCTTCAAACGTGGTGGAATATAATCACAGTCATTCCATCTACGTAACCGGTGTGCCGGAGATAAGTGTTGAGGGCACTACCGTCACATTGACTGCGACCACTGAAGGCTCAACGCTCTATTACAGTATTGATGACCCGAATCCGGAACAGGAATACACGGCACCATTTGAGATGGCAGTCAATGGCACCATATATGCACAGGCACGTAAGTCAGGCATGTATGATTCCGAGATTGTCTCCTACGAGGTCAACAGCAATAAGGTCGGCAATCCGTCAATCAA
>JAAVCP010000084.1 GCA_014802265.1 Bacteroides sp.
CAAAAATAATTGCCTCGTCATGACCCATAATACAAAGATAAATGCTATCTTTGTGGACATCAATGCCGGCTACCGTTCGGTTTCTGTCCATATTTTGAAATTTATAATTATTCCTCCAAATTACTAAAATTGTGACTAAGAGCACGCAGGAGGCGACACAAATCAGCGAGCCGGCCTTGTTTTTTATCCTGCCGGTGTAAAAATCTCAGGATTTTTATCTATATTTACCTTCGGTAATCATGATTAGTAAATATTGTTTGTTACCCCTAATTTACTAAGAATCATTGATATTACCAAAAGAATCGGCAACTTTTTAAGCTGCCGATTCAACTTTTTCTGAGGCTATTATTATCCCGAACTCGCGTTATAATTAATTTTGCATTACGTACCACGTAATAAAACGAGTTATGAAAAAGAAAGTCGATCACCCTCAGTGGGCACTTGACCAGAAGCGTCCCGGAACTGAACTGCGTTGCATACGCGGTAAGTATTATCTGTATGAATGCAGCAGTTTTTACGACAAGGAAAAGAAGAAGACCCGCAAGAAGACCGGGGCTTATCTTGGGATGATAACCGAAGAAAAGGGACTTGTCCCGCCTCGCCGCCGTCAGATTGAGATTGAGAATCAAAGACTGGATGCGGAGGTGGCCAGCGGGAAAATAACTGTACCCGAACCAAAGCTCGGCCAGGTCAGGGAATATGGTCTTTCCTCATTTATCACAGCTCAATGCGCGGAACTGATGGATAATCTGAAATTGACTTTGCCCACGGTATGGAACCGTATCATGGCTATGGCTTATTGCCGTCTGCGCAATCAGTCACCGCTGAAGTATATACAGGAGGATTTTTCCAACAGCTATCTGTCGCAGTCGCTCGGCACATCCGGTCTCTCGGCCCGTTCGCTGACGGATTTTCTAAAAAAACTCGGCAAGAACCGCGAAGGCATACTTGCTTTTATGAGAAAGTATACCGGAGCAGGCGGAAATATTCTTTTTGACGGCACGGATATATTGTCGGCATCTGCCAAGATGGACTTTCCGAGAATGAGCAAGACCAAACTGGGAGGATTTGCCGAGGCGATAAATCTTATGATGGCCTTCTCAACAAAACAGATGCTTCCGGTCTATTATCGTATTCTGCCGGGAAACGTGAAGGATATAACCGCCTTTCTTACAAGTCTTGACGAATTTTATGATACATCGGCCACGGCTATAGGTGACAAGGGATTTTACTCGAAAAAGAACGTGGAGGAGCTGGAGAAGCGCAAAATAAACTACATCATCGCCCTTCGCCGGAGCACCGCGGGGATAGACTACGGCGTATTTGACAACCATAAAAGCGAAGGTCATTTCTTTTATGCCGGAAGACTGATAAAGTTAAGTTCCCAGAGCATTGAAAGCCGCAAGGTATATCTGTATTACGATGCCAAGCATGCTGCGGAAGAGGAGACCGACTACCTTCGCCGCGTGGATGACGAAAAATATGAGGAATACACAATAGAGACATATGCCCGCAAAGCTCCGCAGTTCGGGACAATCGCACTTATGACATCAGGCGACATTCAGGCAAAACAGGCTTTCGACGATTATAAAAGCAGGTGTGAGATCGAACAGGAAATAGATGTCCTCAAGACAGACCTCGATGCGCTGACCTCATATATGCAGGACAATGACCGTCTGGAGGGATGGATGTTTATTAACTTCATCGCCCTGCATATTTTCTATATGATCCGACGATGTCTGGTCGAGAGTAATCTGACCGATAAGATGTCTACACGTGAGGCAATCAGAATTTTATGTCGTCAGCGCATCGTCAGACTGAATGATGAGTGGAGAATAGCCGAAGCCTCCAGTAAGGATAAGACCCAACTGGAGGCTCTCGGTATACCTATTACGTAATTCGGTTACTGAATTATGGATTAAAACAATTGGGTGGCAAAATCCTTTCAAAAGTTTGTTTTTCGCCGACGATTATATTAATTTTGCATTTGAAAAAAAGGAATTACAACAAAAATGATAATGAAAAAAGGAAAGCAGTCTTCCTCCCGACCATCCATCCAATCAAACTGGGCAGAAGCATTCATATCTGCCACCGGCGCTATTGAACGCGCCCACATCATCTTCTATAAATTATTCGCAAACCAATACAAACAACTATGACACATCGTCTGACAGCTATTTTAATTGCTCTGCTCGGTGTTTTTACCGTGACAGAAGTAATGACCGCCGCACCGGTCGACGGTCATGTTTACCGTATAGTCAACGCTGGCTATAACGAAGCAATGATTGCCGCAGGCGCCGGAAACATTACCGCCGCCGCCATCAACGAGGACGAGCCTGCCCAATTGTGGTTGGCTGAGGCCAACCCTGCCGGGACAGGGTTCTACATGCGCAATCTAAAAACCGGATACTACATAAGCAGCTCGCGTGCCCGCTCCCAGGTGTGGCAGGCTCAGTTCTGCATTGAGCCCGATGACCCAAGCATGCTTCTCACCTTCGTGCCTACCGATGACAACTACTTCATCCACACGGTAGCCGGCTATGGCAAGACCGATGACGAGGGTACCCACGGATTTGCCCACGAAGACGGCAGCCATCGCGTAGTGGGTTGGAACACCTCTTCGGAATACACCAAGTGGAATCTGGTAGAGCCCGACGGTATCACCGCAGCACAGATTGCCGATGCGAAAAAGCAGTGGCAAACCTCGGTAAGCGAGATTGAGGCTGGAAAAGTGTACCGTATCCGCAACTATAACTATGGCCACGCGCTGGCTCCATCGGGTGATATGCTCGTCGGCGCACAGGTTGCCGAGGCTGATACCACCCAGATGTGGCTGATAGAGAACAATCCCTCCGGCGAGGGATACCTCATCCGCAACTATGCATCGGGCAAGCTCGTTGCCAGCTCGCGTGCATCGGGCAAGCAATGGAGCTTACAGGACACCTACGTGCCTGACCAGACCGTATCGGCACTACGTTTCAACAAACGCAGCACAGGCTTCGCTTTCTCCACACTAAGCACCTACGAGCCCGACAACGAGGCTAACGATTACACATATGCCCATGAAGACAGCCAGCGTGCCGTGGTAGGATGGCTGGTAACGACCAATCCGTCGGTATGGCACTTTTCGGTTGTCGATGACATTACTCCCGCCGATATCACCGCCAAGACCAAAACCTGGCCCTGCTTCAAGCAAAATACCGTAGCAAATGCCCTTGCAACCATCTTCACCGATGCAGCCTGCACCGAGCTAACCCCCGAATACGCCTCCATCAATCCTGAGAGCCTCGACACTGACCCCAATGTGCTGGCACTTCCCGAACCACTCCGCCCGATGGTGCGCAAAATTCGCCTGGGTGACTGGTCGGAAACCGATCCCTACAACGGTAACGAATGGGACAGCAGCCACGCACGTAAATTCCGCGTGATGATGGCTGAGCCTTACTCCGACGCCGGCCATGGTGCCACACTTGCCGGCATCCAAGCCTACGGTGACGTGAACAACCCTACTGGTATAGTTACCGATAATGGTACCACCCTTTATATAATGGTAGACAAAGAGCCCCGCGAAGGCTCTACCCTCCGCATAGCCGGTCGAACAGGCGAAGGCACTCCCATGGTGACACTCAACAACAATAGCGACGGCTTCCTCCTCAAAAAAGGTCTCAATATAGTAGAGTGCAACCAGGACCTCGCCGACATGATTATTTACTATACCGTTGCTACCACTAACAACCGCACACGCCTGCGCGAACTCACCGACTACGAAGACATAAAAATTCACATCGAAGGAGGCTCGCTTAACGGCTACTTCAATGCCCAGGGTGATGCCCTATACGAGCCTGATACCAACGAAGACTGGCTCTACTACCGTGAGCGCGCTCGTCACGCCATGTTCATGCTTCTGTCCAAATACAACTCGCTTTACATACACTTCCACGATATTTCCGACGACAACGGCAATACCACCCAGTGTCTGAAGAGTCTGTGCTCGCCCGAAGCGTATGCGCAAGGTCTCTTCGACCTTAATGCCACCATGCGCGCATGGGACGATATGTTCGTGGCTGAAACACTCATCATGGGTCTGCAGCCCGATTCGCTGATTGAAGCTGAAAAGGCCGCCGGACGTGACTACTACGACACCCTCGCCGGCGACAATGTGGCACGCGACGACTACTACAAATATTTCAACAACCGCCATCTCGGCATATCGCTGCGCGAATGCGGGTTCATGAACGCCACATGGTGGCGCACCGCCTATAACCCCGGCACTATAAGCAGCATTATCCGTGAATTCCCCACCGGTGACTTATGGGGTCCCGCCCACGAATTCGGTCACCTTAACCAGGGCCCGATGAATATAGCGGGCTGTACCGAAGAAAGCAACAACGTGTTCTCTAACGTGGCACTGTTCTACCGCAACCAACACACATCGCGCGCCGACTATCCCTCGGTACAGCGCCAGCGCTTCAACGAAGGTCAAAATTTCCACCAGCACGACACCTGGGGCACCACTCGCATGTGGTTCCAGCTCTGGCTGTACTACCACGTCATCGGTCACAACAAGAAATTCTATCCGCGCCTCTACGAGCTGCTGCGCAACGATCCACTACGTCGCACCACCGCTCCCGGTCACGAAGGCGAAGTGAACCCCATGCTTGCCAAGGATGATCTGCTCCACTTTGCAAAAATGGCCTGTATTGCCGCCGGCGAAGACCTCACCGATTTCTTCGACGCATGGGGATTTCTCGAAGTTCAGGACGGCTACTTCATCGGTGACTACACCTCGTACACCTCCTATCTATCAGCAGAGGATATAGCAGAATGGCGCCAGGAAATAGCCACCCTCGCCGCCGAAAACGGCTGGAAGAAGAACCAGGCAGTCATCTTTATCGATGACCGCGTGGGCTCGGATAAGCAGTCGTATGAATTCGACAAGAACAAATGCGGCACCATGGGCGGTCTCAACGACTTCCGTCAGGGTGCACCCGTAAACGGTGAATACTCCTTCACAATCACCGGTACCACCGTCAAGGTAACAGGTGCCACCGGAGGCGTAGGCTTCCTCATTCATGACGAAGCCGGCGAACTAATAGGCTTCGCCAATGAAACCACATTCGAAGTAGGTCCTGAAGCAGCTGAGAAAATACGCTCGGGCCAGTGCACATTCCAGGTAGTATGCCCCGACAACAGCACCGTAACCGTTGTCGATGCCATTCACGGTGGCAGTCTGGCGCAGCGTCTCCAAGCCATGGACGAACTGCTGGATAAATCGGCTGAAGTGCTTGCACTCTCCGACCGTTACGGCCGCAATCCAGGCTTCCTCCGTCCCGAATTCACAGCCGAACTCCAGAGCATATATGACGATGTTAAAACACGCCGTGAAGAGGGCCAGATTACTACCGAAAACAGCGTTCAGTTCTACGATGCGCTCTACGAACAGTTCATGGCCGTACGCGACATCACCGCTACCCTCGAAAACACCATCCCCGTCACCCCTGGTGCAATCTATGTATTCACCTCCAATAAGCTCTATCCCGGCAAAGGCATCAAGGCCAACGCCAACGGTACACAGCTGGCAAATGTAAACGCCGACGAAGTGAATGCCGACGATGACGCACAGCAGTGGATATTCGAGCCCACTGACGAAGAGGATTACTACTATATCCGAAATGTGAAATTCAACAAATATATCGGAAAAGCATCGGCCGACAAGGGCGCAATCCCACTCCTCGACGAGCCGATGAAGCAACTGGTTCTATTCCGCGAACTGGCATTGTTCTCTATCAGCCCCGAAGGAAGCGACCACGATTCGCTGCACGACGACGGCTACGGACGCCTCACACGCTGGGACTCTTCGGCAAGCGCATCTCGCTGGACACTCAACATGCTCGACAACTGGGAATATAAGGGTGCGCTAGCCGACCTCCTCGCTGTAATAACCGATTCCGAGGC
>JAAVCP010000085.1 GCA_014802265.1 Bacteroides sp.
TATTTCGACTTACGGAAAATCTCCGAATCTCAAAATAATACAGAAAATAAATCATCGGTTGACGCAGTTAGCGGCTTAGCCGGTACTGAACAACCTCAAGTTTTACCGAACTATTGTATAATGTATTCTCAAATAAACAAATATAAAATATTACTCATATGATACCTAAATCATAATGATCTGAAATACATAGATTGGGGAATCACTAGTTGTGAGTATTCTACAAATAAGTGTTTAGTCTTTTACCTTGATAATAAGATTGGCTTCATCGCAATACTTATGTATGATATCATCTTTATAATAAAGATTGTCCGGAAGATATATAACAACTTGTTGGTTTTCTGTTCGGAGTTGTAATAATCTATCAATTACAGCCAACGAACAACTTATAGCAGGGTTTACCTGTCCACTGATATCAACTATTATTTTTTTAGAATCTGCTGGAACTTTAAAAAATTCATTTATTATGTATCTTTCTGTTTGTTCCCGACCAAATATCTGATTAGCATCAAAGTGAATGGTATGATTTGAATCGCCATTACTAATAGACAAATTTTCTGGCAACTCCAGCTCCAAAATATTCTGATTCTCATATCTATATGAGAGACGGAATAACTCAGTAGCATATTTCATAGTGGTCTTACCACCATTTCCCTCATTCTCTAAAAGCTTTATAGGATCGAATTGTACGCCATTGTCAGTAAAGACTATTTTACTATGTTCTACTTTTATACCAAAGCTTCCTGCACGTCCATGCTCAAACGCATTGATGGCAATTTCATATGCTAAATCTCGTAGTATATTAATTGCTAATGCATTGAGTCGACAGAAAAGTCCTGGGCGCGAAAAAAAAGCATGAAGTCGATCCGCAGATGCAAAAATAGGTATTTGAATCTCAGGAAGAAGGGATGCGGTTCTTATTTCAGGATAGAATCTATCCATAATTGTTGGACGACATTGTACCTCATCTTCAATATCGTCCCATGACCAAGTGTCAACAAGAAATGGATAAGTACGGTTCTTTGTAAGGTTTCGACAATGACGTTGTACTGCGACATCTCTAGGAGATGTAGTAGCCATAATAAATGATTTTAGGCTAGGTTGAAAATTAACAGCTTTTTTGCATTCATTGTCAATCTCGTCTGTTGTCAATTGACTACCATAATTCTCGTTTTTACCTTTACATTGAATCCCAGTGTAATCTCGGTCAAAAACATCCTTTCCCCAGATATCTACACCATTTTGCGATTGTCCAATGCGCCCATTATGATGTGCATTGGGATCTCTCCACATTTCCTTCCATAAGAAGAAACATAAATCTTGGAAATCCGACCAGTTTGAAGGATGAGGTAAATTTAGTTTCATAAAATGTTTGTTGTTATCCTGAGAAATAATATGGTTTTTATCTATATTCGATTATTAATGAATAATGGTTGTACATTTACCATTTGTTGCCCTTCGATGAATTTTCACTGCGTTCCATAAGAATGTACGAAGTAATCGAGTTAATATGCTCAAACTCCTTTAATAATTTAGTCGGATCACACTCTTGGCCTTTATTTATCTTGTCAAACTCTGGATATTTACCAGTTGCCATAACAAGAGAGATAGCTGGAGAATGGTCAATGGAAATTGATCCGAAATCTATGGAGCCATCGGGTCGCATGTCTACTTTAAAGGGTTGTATTGATCCATCGGCGTGGTATCCTAATACCTTGACAAAACCATTGGAGTCAATCACTCCCATCCCTCTATTTACAAGAGAACTATCTCGATAGACTACTGGACGTACGTATAGTATTCCATTTTTGACTTTAAATCTATCAATTCCTTTAAGCGAATGCACTCCGCCCTCGGTAAGTATTGAAAATTTTTCAATTGATTTCTGAATCCAACTATCTGAAGTTACTCTTTTTAAGATGGAATTTAGTACACGAGCCGGGAATTCTCTTCTTTGACCACTTGCAATTCTAGCTTGAAACTTCTTTCGTAAGATTTCAATATCGTAGTCATCTTCTTCAATTTCTTCAACGATCTCTTTTGGAGTCGGAAGCATTTGAGAAATAGATAGAGAAGATTTGATACCTGTGGAATTATGTAGAGAATCAATAAACTCTTGAAAACGATGAAGAGAAGTTCTTATATTATCTCCAGAGGCCTTTTTTATTTCCCCAGTCTTGACTTTATGAAGAATACAATCTTCCAAAGTCAACAGAACTTGTTCAATAGCGTTTCTATAGTTCACTTCATCTATCATTAGAGCTAACGAATCCTTCAATGGCCTCAACTGAGACTTTGATTTATCCCATATTTTACATGCTCTATTGAAATAGGGAGTTGAATATGAATATGCGCTTGGTTCTGCTATATTTGGTTGCTCTTTAAGCCATTCAAAAAAACGCTGATTAAGATCTGTTGTCATGGAACTATATTAATAATTGTTAAAGAATTCAAATTCGGTTTATTCAGTCCGATTTAGGATGGTTTATTTCGATTGAAATGGGGTGTTGGCGCAAGTTTGGTTGACACCGCGTTGACACGAGTTGAAATTAAAAATTGCAAGTGATTAATTTTCAATCACTTGCAATTTTATAAGGTGCCCAGAACAGAAGCAACCAAATGGAAACGAATGGAAGAGTTTGGAAGAGAGTTCAAGTTATGGCAAATTTGACAATATGCTA
The DNA here is from genome assembly GCA_014802265.1 of Bacteroides sp. Lineage (GTDB taxonomy): Bacteria > Bacteroidota > Bacteroidia > Bacteroidales > Muribaculaceae > Lepagella. Next base: position 2,682 of record JAAVCP010000085.1, read on the forward strand.
ACATATAGGTAGTTAAATTTAGTGTGATGTAAAAATCAGGTTGCCTTCATTTCCATTTTCAACCGCTAAATTCTACTTTGGGGGACAATCGGGGGACAAAAATTTTGGAGCGTAACAAACTAATTTGTAACTTTGTATATGGGCTAATGATATAGTTAAAATTTGTTAAGCCTATATTTTCACTCTAAAATCAGGTAAAAATGGCTACGATAACAAGGTCTCTGTCGACAAAAATAGACGGCAACGGACGCTCAGAATTGATGCTCCGAATCAATAGTAATAGGACGACGCGAGTACGCGTCCGCAGTGGAATTTTTCTTGAAGCAGCAAGATTCAAGGATGGGAAGATTGTAAAGCCCAAAGCTAATCAAAAGCTGGCTTCGGAACTTCGAGAGGTAGAGAACGCTATCTATAATCTGGAGCAGTTTATTTTCACACTATGTGAGACTACCCCTGCTGAGAAGTTGACTAAGGAATTCTTCGAGAAGGAGATTTATCGCTTCCATAATCCTCGTAAGGAACGTAAGCCAAAGGAGGTAGAGCAGAAGCTCAGGAAGAAGTTTACTGAATTGGTCGAGGAGTTCCCAGATAAAAGAGGTCTCTCAGAGTGGAGACATCGCAGATATGGTGTGCTTAGTCGCAGCCTGCATCGCTTTGAACTTTATCGTAAGGTGAAACGCCGTGCGCCTTTTACCCTTGATTTTGATATGTTCAATACCGAAGTTTTGGAACAGTACGAGGAATTTCTGCGGAATGAGCCGGAAATCTTCGACAAGTACCCAAAGATATTTGAGCAATATCCGGCCGAGACGAGAAAGAATCATAAGTCACGTCGCCCGTCTGACAAGGGCGATAATACCATCATCGGTATATTTGCCTGTCTCAGAACGTTCTTCCGTTGGGCTATCGAGGAGGGTTTGACCTCAAATAATCCGTTTGACAAGTATCACGGTAAGACCACCGAGAAGTATGGCACTCCTATCTATATCACCATTGAGGAGCGAGACATCATTGCTGACCACGATTTTTCGGCAAATAAGTCGCTTGAAACTCAGCGTGACATCTTCATCTTCCAATGCTGTATAGGATGCCGAGTGTCAGACCTTATGCGTCTTACTCCGAGTAACATCATCAATGGCTATGTGGAGTATATCGCAAGTAAGACGATGAACGACCGTTCTGACGTTATCCGTGTTCCGCTTACTCAGAGGGCAAAGGATATTCTTGAAAAGTACAAAGATGTGGAGAAAGACGGAAAGATTCTGCCGTTCATCAGCTCACAAAAGTACAATGTAGCTATCAAGAAGATATTTAAGGAAAGCGGTATCACCAGAATGGTCACGGTTCTCAATCCGACTACCGGTAAAGAAGAGCAGCGTCCGATCGACGAGATAGCAAGCAGCCACTTGGCTCGACGCACTTTTGTCGGCAACCTTTACAAGAAGGTGAAAGACCCAAATCTCGTTGGTGCTCTGAGTGGCCACAAGGAAGGTAGCCGTGCTTTTGCTCGATACCGTGAGATAGACGATGACCTTAAAAAAGAAATGATAGGCTTTATTGAGTAATAGCTTAAAATGCTCTCTAAACCCTAATAATACCTTATGATTTAGTTCGTAAGGTATTATTTTTTGCTTGTTGGTAGTTGACAATTCAAATATTTTTACTATCTTTGTCAACCTAAAACAGAACGATATGATAAACAACACTACCGATATATTTCCTCGCCGGCTCAGACAGGCAAGATTGATGAGAGGTTTCTCTTTGGAAAAGCTTTCGCAGTCCCTTAGTCCTGCTGTCACCCGTCAGGCTATCAACAAGTATGAGAAGGGGCAGATGAAGCCCGATAGTCGTGTGCTTATTGCACTTGCCGGAGCCTTGGGCGTGAAGATTGATTATTTCTTCCGTCCATTCACTGTTGAAGTTGATAAGGTAGAGTTCCGCAAGATGCCCGGATTCACTGAAAAAATGGCTACTGCCGTAAAGGAACGTGTGAGAGAGGAATTGGAACGCTATCTTGAAATAGAGCAATTATCAGACTCATCAATAAATTTCTCCCTTCCACGCAAGGATGTGAAAACGATAGATGAAGCAAAAGCTTTCGCTCACGAAATCCGCAACCTATTGGGATTAGGTAATGATGGCATCTCTAACGTGATAGAGGTATTGGAAGATAATGGCATCAAGGTTATTGAGATTCCAGAGGATAACAACTTTGATGGCTTGAGCGGATACGCTAACGGCAACATTCCCCTGATAGTTGTAAATGGCAACTTCTCAAGTGAGCGCAAACGTTATACTGCGCTCCATGAACTCGGGCACCTACTCCTCAATACCCCTGCGGATATGCCTGCTAAAGCCGTGGAGAATATCTGTAATATATTCGCCTCGGAGATGCTACTTCCCTCAAGTGTTCTTACTACCAAAATGGGTAGTAATCGACATGATATTTCGTTATCTGAATTGACTGACATTCAGCGTCAGTTCGGTATATCGGTCGATGATATAATGCTCTCCCTCCGTGAGCAAGGTGTAATAACCGACCGCCGGTATGCCGGATTTCAGAAAAAGAAAAGTACCATGCCTGACTTCCGTGCATTGGTTGAAAAGTCACGCATGGAATTAGAGCGTTCCGGTCGTTTCGCAAGAATGGTTTATCGAGCGTTGGCCGATGAAGCAATCACTTTCTCAAAAGCAGCTGTTCTGCTCAACACATCGACTGAGGAAGTCCAGAAAAATCTACTATTAGTATAACCGTAAACAAAATTCCTACTCTAATTTGTTTCAATCAATGGAATGAACATTGCTTCATGATATGGATCTAATAGAAATA
>JAAVCP010000086.1 GCA_014802265.1 Bacteroides sp.
AGTGCAGACTCCGGGCTAACGACTATGTGGGCAGAATATTCCACATTGCCGCTGGCATTCATAACTGGCGTATCTCCTCGCGAAATTAGCATGAACTTTTAATTGATGTAAACTCTAATGAATAAACAAAGGTGGGTTTCGTGAAACCCACCTTTGTTTATTCATATAATTTTGATTTTACACGAGTTCTTCCTTAAGCTCGTCTTCAAGAGCGACGGGGATATCTTTGTTAACATTGATGCAACCCCAGATGCCATATATGAAGAGATAACCAAGGCAAGCAACGATCAGCCAGTAGCTCGGCATGTAGCCTACGCTATTAGCAAACAGCTGCTGAACCAACGGAATAACGCCGCCACCTACTACCATCATCATAAAGATGCCTGATGCCTGTGCGGTGTATTTACCAAGACCTTCCACTGCAAGATTGAAGATGCCACCCCACATGACAGATGTGCAAAGACCACACAAGATAAGAAGGAAAGCACTTACGGGCACGCTTGCCAGTTCACCCATTGCGCCTGTGTAAATGAAGCCCGGCACGCCGATGAGTGAATCCTTGGGAGTAAGGATAGCTGCAATCACAAGAATAATAGCCATGCCGGAAACGCTGATAAGCTGGGCACGGGTTGAAACCTTACCGGAGATTGCAGAGCTGAGAGTTCTTCCCACAAGCATAAGGAACCAATAGATGGCAACTATGGCACCCGCAATAGTTGAAGCATCACCTATCACACCGGCACCATTCTCGCCCTGGTCAGCAAGATAGAAGTTAAGTGTGCCCGGAATGCCGATCTCAATACCTACATAGATAAATATACCTATTACGCCAAGGGTGGTGTGGCGGAAACTCCAGGGGCTGTGCTCATATTTGGGTTTAGCATGACCCTTCTTAGCAAGATTGGGCTCAGGGATAGTTACAAAGTAAATCACCACGAAGGCAAATGCAAACACGCCCATAGCTATCCAAAGCAACGGCGACACATTGGCAATTGTGGTAGAAGGGGTAAGGGCACCAATAAGCGCACCTACGAAGAACGGAGTGAGGGTGCCGGAAAGGGAATTGAGCGCACCGCCTGCCTGAAGGAGCTGATTACCCTTATTGCCACCGCCACCAAGGAGGTTAAGCATGGGGTTAACCACTGTGTTAAGCATACATACGCAGAAACCACAGATGAAAGCACCGATAAGGTAGACGATAAACATACCTATGCCTGCCTCGCCAAGACCTGACAGCCACTGCACGAAAAGACCAACAATGCCCACACCCATTGCCCAAAGAGCTGTCTTCTTATAGCCAATCTTGACAAGAAGATTACCTGCGGGAATACCCATGAAAAGATAGGCAAGGAAGTTCATCATGTTGCCAAGCATTCCAAGGAAACTGTTGCCCTGGAAAGTATTGCCCCATATTGTGCCGATTGGGGCAGCAAGATTTGTGACAAAAGAGATCATTGCGAACATAAAGAACATCGCAATGATAGCCACCACGTTGCCGTTGGTGTTTGTCGCTGTGTTTGATTTAGAACTCATAATGTCTGGAGTTATTAAAGTTATTGTATAAATATTTTCAATATTGTCTTGCTCCGAAAATAGCTGAGCCGATCCTCACAATGTTGGCGCCTTCCTCCACAGCAATCTGCCAGTCGCCGCTCATTCCCATCGAGAGCATGTCAAACCCTCGCAGCCCGAGAGAAGGATCGTTGGCAATTGAGCGGTAAATAGTGGCTATCTTGTGGAAATCTCCCCTCACGCGATCAAGATCATCAGTGTTGGAAGCCATCCCCATCACTCCACAGATATGGGTATTGGTCAATGACTCGAATTTCTTTTCACGGAAATATTCCAGCAACTCCTCAGGATAAAAACCGAATTTAGTTTCCTCCATAGCCACATGCACCTGCATCAGCACACGTGTCACCACACCAGTCTTGCGTGACTCAGCATCAATCAAGTTGAGCAGTTTCTCGGAATCTACACTCTCTATGAGAGCCACCTTACCGATCAACTGTTTCACCTTATTTGTCTGAAGATGCCCGATGAAATGCCAGCGGATATCGGAGGGCAAAGCCTTTACCTTTTCTACCAATTCCTGCACCCGGCTCTCACCGAAGCAACGCTGCCCTGCCTCGTAAGCCTCTTCAATCATCTCTGCCGGGTGAAACTTGGAGACAGCCACCAGCTCCACGCCTTCCGGAATCTCTCCCCTCACCCTAAGTAGGTTTTCTCTTACACTCATAAAATAGATAGTTTTATAGTGTGGCAGATGATTATTCGGGAGATTTTTCAGCAGAGAGATCAAGCGGATATACGTCCATCAGCATGGTCTCAGTGATAGATGCAATCTCATAGTCACTCATAGTGCCTTTCATTCCTTCCCTGAAACGGCTTAAGGCACCGTCAAAATCGGAAGCCTGGGTGAGTATAAAGGAAGATGACTTTTTCTCTACCCCGCTTTTCTCATCAAGAGTGACGAAGTTGACCTTCACCATGTAATATTTATCGGCAGAATCATCGAAAAAGATTTCCGATATTTTTGTCTTCTTTACTGCCGAAATAGAAAATTCACCCGAAATAAAGGGGGTCATCTCATCAATGATGCGGGCTTCAGCCTCAGTGAACGACAGGGCATCTACAAGATACGGCTCATTGACCTTCTTCACAGAACCGTTTTCCATCATCTTGTCATAGCGCACTTTACATTCAAACCACAATGCCATTTTGTCTAATTTTATGGTTATTGTATTAATTCTGTTTTATTCTACTGACTTTCAATATATTGACACCGATTCAAAAGTATCTTCAGATAATAAATACTGCTTATGGGTAACTATATGTTGAAATCAATACGCAAAGATAATCATTTTTCATCAAAAGGCGATAATTATTTTGGAAAATGTATTAACTTTGCACAGAGCGTCATTACACCCACTCCTTATTAACTGAACCTAAAATTATCAACATGAAAAAACGTGTGTTTACCTGTGCATTACTCCTCTCAATGTGTATGTCGGCATTTTCCGATACCCTCAAAAATGTCAGCGTGTTTCTTCCTGAGAAAGAAAAGGCTACCGGGCGTGCCGTAGTTATCTGCCCTGGTGGAGGCTATACCCACTTGGCTGTGGAGCATGAAGGCACCGACTGGGCACCGTTCTTCAATGAGCGTGGGATAGCGGTTGCCGTAGTGGCTTACACAATGCCTGCCGGCAATAAAGACCTTCCTATTGCAGATGCCGAGAATGCAATCAGGTATCTCCGAGAGAACGCCGTGGAACTAAATATAAATCCTGACGACATAGGGATAATGGGAAGTTCAGCCGGGGGACATCTTGCCTCGACTGTAGCCACGCATGCCACAAAAGAGACTCGCCCGAATTTCCAGATTCTTTTTTATCCGGTGATTACAATGGACCCCACCTATACCCATATCGGCTCACATAACAATCTGTTGGGTGAGAATCCGGGCGAGGAGATGGAAATTATGTATTCAAGCGAGAAACAGGTGACTGCCGACACGCCGCGTGCCGTCATTTTTTATAGCGACGATGACAACGTTGTGCCTCCTTTTAACGGAGTGAACTATTACAAGGCACTTCATGAAGCAAAAGTGCCGGCATCCCTCTTCATATACCCTTCAGGGGGACATGGTTGGGGAAGCCGGACAAACTTTACTTACAACAGCCAGATGCTCTCAGACCTTGACGCATGGCTGAAAAGCTTTTGACAATTATTAATTGCCCTTAGCGGAAATATATGAGTCTTTGAAACCGAGGAAATAGAGCACTCCGTCAATACCAATGGTGGAGATGCTCTGACCTGCCTCTGCCTTGACCTTTGGCTTGGCATGGAAAGCAATCCCAAGCCCTGCCTCTGAAAGCATGGGGAGATCGTTGGCTCCGTCACCAACGGCTATGGTCTGCGCAATGTTGATATTTTCCACCTGAGCCAGCAGGCGCAGAAGTTCTTTCTTACGCTTGCCGTCAACAATGTCGCCCACATAGTTGCCCGTAAGCTTGCCGTCGGGACCCACTTCCAGCTCATTGGCGTAGACATAATCAAAATTATACTTCTGCTTGAGATAATTGCCGAAATAAGTGAATCCGCCAGAAAGGATAGCTGTCTTGTAGCCTGAACGCTTCAGCACCTCCATCAGACGGTCAACCCCCTCAGTTATGGGCAGGTTCTCGGCAATATCTTTCATCACGCTCACATCAAGCCCTTTCAGCAAAGCCACCCTGCGCTTAAAGCTCTCTTCGAAGTCAATCTCACCACGCATTGCCGACTCAGTGATAGCCCTTACCTCCTCACCTACGCCGGCGCGGTCAGCAAGTTCATCAATCACCTCAGTGCGGATAAGAGTGGAGTCCATGTCGAAGCAAATCAGGCGGCGGCTGCGACGATAGATGGTGTCTTCCTGAAGCGAAATATCATAGTTTAAGGTGCGCGACAGGCTCATAAATTCCTCCTGCATCTTCAGCATGTCGTGCGGAGTGCCTCTTACAGAAAACTCAATACAGGCTTTAGTGACGGGTTGCTCGGTGTCATCAAGCGGCATTCGCCCCGTGAGGCGCGTGATGGCATCGATGTTGAGACCCTGCTCACTGATCACTTTCGATGTGGCACAAATCTGTTCCGCAGTAATTTTTCTACCCAATATGGTTATGATGTAGCGGTTCTTTCCCTGACGAGCCACCCAATCATTGTATTCCTCCTCAGAGATTATCTTAAACGCAACCTGCACTTTCAGTTTTGCCGTGGTGAAAAGAAGCTCTTTAATGATGTCGCCACTGCGTCTGCTGTCGGTCATAAACAGGATACCAAACGACAATGTGTGATGAATGTCTGCCTGACCTATGTCAAGCACCGCTGCGTCATAGCGGGCAAGAATCTCGGTGAATTGGGCAGTCAGACCGCTTTGGTCTTCACCACTTATATTAACAAGTATCAGCTCTCTTTCTGCCTTTTCCTCAGTATTATTCATAATTAACGTTATAAGGTTTTTGTGTTTAAATTAAAGGACGGCATCAAATATTGCGTATGATACCGTCCTTTATCTCTTGATATAAATATGGCTTATTCAGCCGTTTCAGCCTTTTGAGCTTTCTCCTGCTTGTCGAGGAGCTTAATCTTTTCCTTTATCTGGGCAATGTCTTCCTTGATTTTCTCAATCTTACGCTCAAAATCTTTAAGCATTGAGTTGCCGGCAGAAGACTTGACATTGAAGAAGCCGAGATTATTTTCGATGGTCTTTAACTCAGCCTGGCGAGCCTCCATTGCCCTGACAAGACGGTCGCGCTCTTTGGCGAGCTTGTTGTCGTCACCCTCCATCTTCTTTACCTCACCTTCGAAGCGACGCATACGCTGGCGTGTTTCCTTCATGTCAAAAGCTCCATAAAGGCGGTCGAGCTGGGCACGATATTCAGTATTGATGGCATCTTTATGCTTGAAGGGGACATGACCAATAGACTGCCATTCATTCTGCAACTCACGGATTGTGCCTATCACGTCTCTCCTCTCGGCATCGTCAGAAATTTCTTTCAGACGCTCAATCACGCTCTTCTTTGCCTTCAGGTTCTCCGATTCCTCATCGCGGCGACCGTTGAGAAGTTTCTTACGGGCATCATAGAAAGCATCTACTGCGGTGCAGAAACGTTTCCACACTTCGTCGCCCTGCTTGCGGCGAACCACACCTATAGTGCGCCACTCTTTCTGAAGAGCCTGCAGCTCATCAAAGGCAGCCCGCTCCTGATATCTTTCCAACAGAGCCTCAGCTTTTTCACACAGAGCCTCTTTCTTGGCAAGGTTATCTTTTATCTCCTCTTTTGATTTCTTGAAATATTCAGCCTTGGCAACAAAGAAATCGTCACATGCCTTGCGGAAACGAGCAAAGAGCACATTGTTCATTTTCTTGGAAGCATAGCCGAGTCCCTTCCATTCCTGCTGCATTGCGATAATCTCCTTAGTGGTGTTGTCCCATTCAGCAAAGCTCTTTATCGCAGCAACGTCAATTGCCTCCACCTTCTCACAAAGAGCAGTCTTGGCATCTTCATTAGCCTGCTCGGAGGCTTTGCGCTCCTGGAAGAAATCCTGGTGACGCTTGTTGACCACTGTTGAAGCCTCCTTGAAGCGGCTCCATATCTCCTCCCTTATTTCGCGGGCAACAGGACCGATCTCCCTCCATTCGTCGTGGAGTGACTGCAAGCGTTTGAAAGCCTCAATCGGATCAGCCAGAGTGGTCAGGGCTTCAGCCTTCTCTACAAGCGCAGTCTTCAGTTCAAGATTCTTCTTGAAGTCAAGGTCGCGCAGCTCCTTATTCATCTTCCAACGGTCATAAAACTGCTCCACGGTGATTTGATACGCCTTCCAGATGTCGTTTTCAGAACCTGCGGGCACGGGTCCCACCTCTTTAAATTTCTGCTGGAGTTCCTGGAATTTCGGGAAATGGAGATTGATGTTGTCAATATCCTCCACAATTGCCTTAAGTTGATCCACAATTGCAGTTTTCTCCTCAAGATTCTTGCGGCGCTCTTCCTCCTTCTCATCCAGATAGGCGTTGCGCTTCTCGCGGAACTCAGAAAGAAGATTCTTGATTTCATTCTCACTCTCATCAGGAGTTGCGGAGAATGCCTCGGCAGGATTACCGGCAGCTACAAATGCATCCATTTCGGCAGTGAGCTGGCGGTTGTGAAGAGAGTAATATGCCTGTTTGATTGCTGCCACCTCCTTATGAGCCTCCATATCCCCGGAAGTCACAATCTCCCTGAGAGCTTCTACCATTTCTTCCTTCGTCATTGCATGGTAGGTCCTGGCAGCCGATGCCTCTACATTATCGGCAACCTCCGCCAAATCCATAGCCGGAGAAGACTCTATTACACATGTTGTCTCGCTGTCTGCATTTTCAGGGGCAGAAAGCGTCTCGGTGGTCGCAACTGCCGACACTTCGGCAGCCTCATCGCGGTGAAGGTCATCCACGGGGGATGACAGCTTATCAAGCTCGTTCATTACTATAAGTTAGTTTGTTAAGCCCTGAGAGGAAAACATGCCTCTTTCACGGAGTCAATTCTCGTCAGGACCGTCATTATTGCGAAATTTTGCGTCAAAATTAACAATTATATCTCAAACTGCAAATTTTTCAGCAATTTATTATCTTTTTTCTTTAATAAGGGATAAATTATATTTCCAATTTACCTACTCTGTGAAGTCTTTTAACACCTTAGCAGAGATAATTTTCACATCTTCCAGAGGGCGGTCGCTATTATCGGTCTCCACTTTCTGGAGCTTGTCGATTACGTCCATTCCTTTAAGCACTTGCCCGAACACGGTGTAAGATCCATCAAGATGGGGAGTGCCACCTTGGGTGGAGTAAGCCGACTTCATCTCTGCCGACATTTCCTCAGGGTGAACGGCTGCCTCTGTCTGCTTTATAAGTTCCTGGCGCAACGCCTCGAGTCCGTCATGATTGCCGGCTCTTTGCATTGACTGAATGCTGTCACGATAACTCATGGCGAGGTTCTGGAAATAGTTTTGCATCTCAGAATTAATTCTCTTGGCATCCATTTTCTCCAACTGCCCCTCTGTGTAGGTGTCGCCGGTGACAATATAGAATTGTGAGCCGGAAGAACGTTTCTGTGGGTTCATGGCATCGCCGGTGCGTGCTGCCGCCAATGCACCATATTTATGATAATGCTTAGGATAGACAATCTCTGCCTCAATAGTGTAGCCGGGATCGCCGCTGCCAAGCTGGGCACCCGGGGCTGCCCCTTTTGATTCCGGATCGCCGGTCTGAACCATAAAATCATTAATTACCCTATGAAACAAGACTCCGTCATAGTAGCCTTCCTTCACCAGTTTCAAGAAATTGTCTCTGTGAAGCGGAGTGTCGTTAAACAGCTCCACCACCACATCGCCCATTGAGGTCTGAAGCTCAACTATGGCGTCTTTTGAATCTTCTGCGCTGTATTCCATATTTGATTGTGAACAGGCTGTGGAAAGTCCTAAAATAAACCCGACCACAGTCATAAATAATTTTTTCATCTCTTTTATCAGTTAAAAACAGAATTTACAAGCCGCCCGTGTTTATTCCCGCCTCTTCCGGATAGATTCTCTTATATATTCTCCGGAAATTATCGTCATTAGCCATCAGGGCGACGGCATTATCCTTATAGTCAGCTCCCCATACAGCCTCCAAAAGCGCACCGATGTATCTGCGCTCCCTGTCTTTGAATATCGCTCCCTCGATCAATGAGGGGATACATTCCGAAAAAGAGTCACAGTCTACTGCATGGAGGAAACGTGCGGTGCTCGCCAGAAACTGCCCCGACACATCAACTCTTTTCAGGTTTTCAATAAGCTCCGGCATGTCGGCTATGCAACTGTCTACATTGTTGACAATATAATCATAGGTGGTCATTCCATCCGGGTCATTTTCCAATTCTTTTATTGCTTGATTCATAATACATGTCTAAATTCTTACGCAAAAGTATAAAATTTCATTAAATAAGGAAAATAAACCGAGAGATTTTTCTATTTGAAGACGATTTATTAATTTTGCAAGGTAAAAACAAGGCTTATCGTATGCAGACAACAGATAAAAACACCCGCACCATCCAGCCATCGCCCTCCGATATGGTAATCGTGATCGGTCGCCAGTTTGGAAGCGGTGGAAGACGAATCGGAAAAATTGTGGCAGACAGGCTTCAATGCCCCTATTATGACAAGGAGCTTCTCGCGAAGACAGCCGAAAGACTCGGATATGCCCGTGAGGTTTTTGATGTGCACGATGAGCGGAAGCCCTCTCCTTTCCGTGCATTGCTGCAAGGGGTCTATGGGATTGCCGACAATTTTCATGACACCTCTATGAGCGCGGAGCGGCTTTATAAGGAGCAGAGCGAAATCATACGCCAATTGTGTAACCAGGGAAGCTGCGTAATAGTGGGGCGCACTGCCGACTACGTAATGCGCCATCACCCCGGACTGGTAAGTGTGTTTCTTCATGCCCCCGTTGAAATCAGGGCAAAGAACATTGTAAGCCGTGGCGAAAGCATCTCGGAGGCTCAGGCAATAGAAAAAGCAAACAGGCATGACCACAACCGGGAAAGATATTATAATTATTACACCGGGAAACAAAACTGGGGGAAAGCCTCCAATTATCATCTCTCCCTTAACTCGTCGGCTCTCCCTGATTCCGAACTTGCCGACATAATCATTAATTTTGCTAAGAAAAAGGTGAAATGACAGAAAGAATATAAAATGCAGAAAAGCGGTCTGTCGCTTGGGAGGTTTCTTTCAAGAGGAAAGTCCGGGCAACACAGAGCATCATGTTTCCTAACGGGAAGCCGGCGGCAACGCCGGAGATAAGTGATAGAAAACAACCGCCCCTCCCTTGGAGATGGTAAGGGTGAGAAGGTGGGGTAAGAGCCCACCGGCTCCCATGGTGACATGGGAGGCCGCACATCTCATGAGTTGCAAGGCCAAATATACCGGCAGTCAAGGATTGCTCGTCCATTGCCGGGGGGTAGGCTGCTCCAGCTCGCAGGCAACTGCGATGCGTAGATAAATGACAGACACCGTCTTCATGACGGCACATAACCCGGCTTACAGCCTTTCTGCATCTAAAAAAGACGGCGCATAGCGGAACTATGCTCACCGTCTTTTTTTATATCCCTTTTTATACCACTCTTACTGAACAATATCCCCGTTAAACGGTTTTAATTTTAAACTCTAACCTCACAACCCCAAATAAACTCCACAATCCCATAACCTCAAAACCACACAATCCTATGCCTGATAAAAAGCCTTCCAAAATATCTCAGCTCATCGACAAAGGGATAACACTTGCCAACTATTGCTGGACAGGTGTATGGAAAGACGCACGCGACACCACCGGAATCCGTATTCTTAAGGTAGCAAATCTTTCAGTGAGATCTTATCTTGACCGGAATTTACAGACGCGTTCCATGTCGCTCACCTATTCCACGGTGCTTGCCATCGTGCCGGCGCTTGCCCTGCTCTTTGCCATTGGCAGGGGATTCGGATTTCAGAAACTTCTGGAAGACCAGCTCATGCACAACATTCCGGGACAGCAAAAGGTGCTTAAATATATATTGCAGTTCGTTGATTCCTATCTCGCGGAGACCTCCCAGGGAATATTCGTGGGGGTGGGTATAATATTCTTGCTTTGGACCCTCATATCCCTCCTTTCCTATATAGAAAGTGCCTTCAATGAGGTCTGGGACATAAAACATGACCGGACGATGTATCAGAAAATCACTGACTACATAGCCATCTGCCTGCTTGTGCCGGTGCTTATGATATGCTCATCGGGTGTGTCTATTTTCATGTCTGCCACAGTACAGTCAAATGCTCATTTCGCTTTCCTCACACCCTTGGTAAACGTAGCACTCGAAGCCTCGCCTCTCGTCCTTGTGTGGCTCGCCTTTACCCTTTCCTTCATGCTGATTCCCAACACGAAAGTGAAATTTAAATATTCAGCCATAGCCGGCGTCATCTGCGCCATATTATTTCAGATATTGCAGATTCTATTCGTCAACGGACAGATTTACGTATCAAAATACAATGCCATCTACGGATCTTTCTCATTCCTCCCCTTGCTCCTTATATGGCTCCAGCTCTCATGGCTAATCCTTCTTTCCGGCTGCGTACTTACCTACTCTCTTCAAAACATATTCTCCTTTAATTTTATAGGCGATCTGACAAAAATGTCGGAAAACTATTCAAGGAAGGTGACAATTATTCTTACTGCAGCCATCTCGTCACGCTTCCGTCAGGGCAAGACTCCCCTCACCAGATCGCAACTTAGTTTTTACTATGACATACCGATCAGGGTGGTTACCGGAATTTGTGATAATCTCTATAAAGCAGGATTGATAAACTATGTCATCTTACCTGACGAGAAGACCGGAGTGGCACCTGCCACCGAGACAGGGAAACTATCCGTAGGGGAACTACTCTCAAAAATAGATCATGTGGGCAGTTCTGACTTCATTCCCCGTTTTAACATCATCTATAAAGATGTGCTTGACAAAATTGATTTATGGCTCGACGACTCTTATAAGTCGCTCGACTCATACCTGATCTCCGAAATTGACCTCCCTGAAGACATCGACAAAGAGAAGGCATTGACTGAGGTGAAACCACAGTTCCAGTTCTCCACCGACGATGATTCTTCTCCTGTCAATAATAATGATTAAGGATTTTTTGTGTTTTACAACACTTTTCCTATTTTTTGATAGCACTTTAATAAAAATTTGGTTTTTCTGTTTGCATATTTAAGTAAATAACTATATCTTTGTAGACAATTTTAATATCTACGGATAATTGAAAAAGCGAATCAAATATAAAACCTCAGCTTTTTTATTTGACCGCCACTTTCTATAACCGTTGCTTAAATTGTAGCATGGAAATGCCGGTTTATAACCCTCCTCTCATTGCTAAGAGAGAAACTTCAACTGACTCAAAATTTACCTTAAATAACAGATAATATATGAGCTATCTGAAATTTGACAAAAGCCTCATGATTAACTTGGAGCAAAGCCTTCCAAAAGAGATGCTTCGCACCAATAAATCAGGGGCATACCACTGCACAACAATTGTGGGGTGTAACACTCGCAAGCAACATGGTCTGCTTGTGATCCCTATCCCGGAAATGGACGACAAGGCACACGTCCTGCTCTCTTCTCTTGATGAGACCGTGATTCAGCATGGTGCTCCGTTTAATCTGGGGCTTCATCAGTATGGCGACGGCATATTCAGTCCTAACGGACACAAATATATCCGTCAGTTTGACTGCGAATCAGTGCCTACTGTCACTTACCGTGTAGGCGGAGTTATCCTCACCAAAGAAAAAGTGTTCATCTCTCATGAGAACCGAATACTTATCAAGTACACTCTTGTAGAGGCTCATTCCCCCACGACCCTTCAATTCCGTCCGTTCCTCGCTTTCCGCAACGCCAACGACCTCTGCATTGAGAACGGAGCCATCAACACTGCCACCGAGAATGTTGCCAACGGCATCTCGACATGTCTGTATCATGGCTACCCGAACCTCTACATGCAGTTCTCAAAGAAGCCGGAATGGGTGGCTGACGGTCATTGGTATAAGGGGATTGAGTATTATAAGGACAAAGACCGTGGCATTCCCTATAAGGAAGACCTTTGGGTGCCCGGCTACTTCCAGCTTCCTATACAGAAAGGAGAGTCTATCATTTTCTCTGCCTCCACATTTGAAGCTGACCCTGCCTCATTCCTGGAGACTTATGAAAAGGAACTCCTCTCACGTACATGCCGCACCAGCTTCTACAACTGCCTCAAGAATTCCGCAAAGCAGTTCTATCTGAAGAATAAGTACGGAATGTATATCATGGCAGGTTATCCGTGGTATAATGTCCGCGCACGCGATGAACTGATGGCACTCCCCGGCTGTACGCTCGCCATTGACCACCGCAATGACTATGAAAGCATAATGGGGACTTTCCTCCATGCCCTGCGCCGCTTCCTCAACGAGGGTGAGAAAGACAGGACAATCGGTGAGATTGATCTCCCTGACATTCCGCTTTGGACTATATGGGCAATCCAGCAGTTCCGCCGTGCTACCACCACACGTGAATGCCGCGAGAAATACGGAGAGACCGTAAAATGGATTGTTGACCAGATCCGCAACGGCAAGGTGCCAAATCTTTATCTCAACGATAATGGACTTTTGTCGTCAAATGGTCAGGACACACCGGTCACCTGGCTGTCCGCCTCCATCAATGGTCGCCCCATTATCCCAAGAACAGGATATATTCTTGAGTTTAATGCCCTTTGGTATAACGCTCTCCGCTTCGTCAACTCCCTTTACGACGGCGATCCCTCTTCCGAAGAATATCTTGAAGAGATCAATGCTCTCGCAGAGAAAGTAAAAGCCTCATTCCTCTCCACTTTCCTCAACGGCTACGGCTATCTTTATGATTATGTCAACGGCACATACACCGATCTTGAGGTGCGTCCGAACATGGCTATCGCTATCGGATTGGAATATTCACCGCTTGACCGCCGCCAGCGCAAGAAAGTGCTTGACCTTGTAACCCGTGAGCTGCTCACCCCGAAGGGGCTGCGTTCCCTCAGTCCGAAAAGCTATGCTTATCGCCCCACCTATGTGGGAGATCCCGTGCAGCGTGAATACACAGTGCATCAGGGACCGGCACGTCCGTGGCTGTTTGGATTCTATGCTGATGCCTACTTCAAAGTGTTTGGTGTGAGCGGCGTAGGATTTATTGAGAGAATGCTCATTGGCTACGAAGACGAAATGACCGAAGGCTGCATAGGGTCACTGTCAGAGATGTATGATGGCAACCCGCCCTACACCGGACGTGGAGCCGTGAGCACCGCCAAGAACGTCGGTGAGATTCTGCGCACCCTTAAAAACGTGAAAGAATTTAACAAACTACAAACCTTAGAAACCGAAGAATCGAAATGAAGGCTTTAATGTTTGGATGGGAATTCCCTCCGCATATCCTCGGCGGTCTCGGCACTGCAAGCTACGGTCTCACCAAAGGTATGCACGCCAATGGCGACATGGACATCACCTTCGTCATTCCCAAGCCGTGGGGCGATGAAGAGCGTGGCTTCGCCAATATTATTGGAGCGTGCAACACCCCGGTTGCATGGCGCGATGTCTCCTGGGATTATGTCAATTCCAGAATAGGAAAAATCATGGACCCGCAGACGTATTTCAACCTGCGCGACCATATCTATGCTGATTTCAACTATATGCGTCTCAATGACCTTGGATGCATCGAGTTTTCTGGGCGTTATCCCGATAACCTCGTTGAGGAAATCAACAACTACTCAATCGTGGCAGGCGTGATTGCCCGCACTGTGCCCTTTGACATCATTCATTCCCACGACTGGCTTACCTACCCTGCCGGCATACATGCCAAGAACGTAACCGGCAAGCCCCTCGTGATTCACGTTCACGCTTCCGAGTTCGACCGCTCCAGAGGGAAGCCGAACCCAACTGTGTTCGGAATTGAGAAAGATGGCATGAATAATGCTGACCATATCATCACAGTCTCTAACCTCACACGTAGGACAGTGATTGAGAAATATGGTATCGACCCGGCAAAGGTTACAACCGTACACAACGCCGTTATCCCTTTGAGCGAGGAACTTCTCAGTCTTAAGAAGAAGGAATCCAAAGACAAGGTCATCACCTTCCTCGGGCGTATCACCATGCAGAAAGGTCCGGAATATTTCGTGGAGGCTGCTGCCAAGGTGCTTCAGAAAAACAAGCATGTGCGCTTCGTGATGGCAGGAGGCGGCGACATGGAGGAGAAGATGATCCGCCTTGCAGCAAAACGTGGAATCGCTGGCCGCTTCCATTTCACGGGCTTCCTTCGCGGCAAAGAAGTCTACCAGATGTTCCGTGATTCCGACGTATATGTGATGCCTTCCGTGTCAGAGCCTTTCGGCATCTCCCCCCTTGAGGCTATGGAGATGGGCGTGCCTTCCATTATTTCCAAACAGAGCGGCTGCGCTGAGATTCTGGAAAATGTCATAAAGACCGACTATTGGGATGTGGATGCCATGGCAGACGCAATGCACTCCATCATCACCAATAAAGCCCTGTTTGATACTCTCCGCGACCGTGGTGTTGAGGAAATTCTCGGAATCACATGGGAGAAGGCAGGCAAGAAAGTGATCGACATATATAAAAAGGTGATCGAGTCGCGCAAATAATCCACATTTGATAATAAAAAACATATATACAAATTATGAAATCAGTTTGTTTCTATTTTAAGATTCATCAGCCGTTCCGTCTGAAACGCTACAGATTCTTCGACATAGGCAACGACCATTACTATTATGATGATTTCGCTGACGATGAAATCATGACCCGTCTTGCCGAGACAAGCTATGTGCCTATGGCAAACACGCTTCTTCAGATGATCAATGACAGCAACCGTGAGTTTAAATGCTCAATCTGCATATCAGGCACAGCCATTGAGCAATTCCAACTCTATGCCCCTGAGATGATTGATCTTCTTAAGAAACTTGCCGACACGGGTTGCGTTGAGTTCCTCAGCGGCACTTATTCCCACAGCCTCGCTTCCTTGGAAGACCCCGAGGAATTTATGCGTGAGGTGAAGGAGCATGACACCCTCATTCAGCGTCTTTTCGGAGTCAAGCCCACTGTGTTTGCCAACACAGAACTTATCTATGACGACGACATTGCAACTCTCATCGCTTCAATGGGCTTCTCAACAGTGCTTACTGAAGGTGCAAAACATGTGCTCGGCTGGAAATCGCCCAACTACGTATATTGTGCTGCAACAGCTCCCGAGCTTCGTCTGCTTCTCACCAACGACAAGCTCGCAAACGATATTGCCGGTAACTTCAATAATACCTCATGGGACGAGTATCCTCTCACTGCTGACAAGTATGTCGACTGGATTGCTGCTCTTCCTGAGGAGGAACAGGTTGTCAATCTATATATGAGCATGGATACATTCGGTTCATTCCTTCCGAAAGATACCGGCATCTTCGACTTTATGAAGGCTCTGCCACGCTTTGGCAAGGAGAAGGGCGTTGCCTTCACCAAACCTTCTGACGTGGTCGGCAAGCTTAACCCGGTCGGTGCCCTCACTATCCCCTTCCCCATCTCGGATATTGACGAGGCGCGTGACGTTTCAGCATGGAAAGGTAACGAACTTCAGAGAGAGGCGCTTGGCAAACTTTACGGCGTGGCAGAACGTGTAAGCCTTTGCTCTGACCGTCGTCTAAAACAAGACTGGGAATATCTCCAGAGCAGCGACCATTTCTATTACATGAGCACCAAGAATATGGCAGACGGCGCAAGCCATGCAGCCTTCAGTCCGTATGATTCACCTTTCGCTGCGTTCACCAACTATATGAACGTGCTCGCTGACTTCCTCGTAAGAGTTGAGGAACAGTTCCCTGAGAATATTGACAATGAGGAGTTGAACTCACTGTTGCTCACGATCCGCAATCAGTCGCAGGAAATCAACGCTCTCAACAAGGAGGTGAAGAATCTTCGCAACAATATTCTCAATGCCGACGACTCCACAAATGCACCTAAAGCTGAGGAGGTAGAAGTGGTTGAGAAAGCCGATGTGGAGGCTCCCCAAAAGCCGGGGCGTAAAACAACCACCCGTAAATCAACTGCTAAGAAAGCGAAATAATCAAAGCCAATAATATATAGTGGAGGCGACAAAATCTTGAATTTTGTCGCCTCCACTATATATTTTATTCTCGCAATGCAAAATAAAGAAGTTAACCCTCTTTCACATCGAGAATTATTTCCGGGTAAATATTTATCGTAGAAATCTTACAAAATCAACCGAATTTGGAGATTTTTCGGAGTTGCGCTTCATTAAGCAGGCGAATCCTGCGACCATCAACAAGAATCAGCTTCTCTTTCACGAAATCAGTAAGTGTGCGTATAGCATTAGAGGTGGTCATGTTTGAAAGATTTGCCAGATCCTCCCGGCTCATATAAATCTTCAATGTGGCATCATCATCTTCAAGTCCATAATTCTCACTGAGCATAAGAAGAGACTCAGCCAAACGACCACGTATATGCTTTTGCGTAAGATTTACTATCTTAGTGTCCGATCCGCCAAGGTTGCAGGCGAGTTCATAGATAAAGAACATGGCGAGGTCATTATTTTGCCTTATCAGCCCTTCCACAATTTTCATCGGGATACTTCCGATAGTCGAAGCCTCAAAAGCTGCTGCCGACGACACATAATTCTCCCGGGCAAAATAAGCCCGATAACCAAAATATTGCACCGGACGGTATAACCGGAGTATCTGGACCCTGTCGCCTACGCCGCTCTTATACATCTTTACCTTGCCGTTGAGAAGACACCATAAATTTTCCGGTTCTTCCCCCTCAGCGTAGATCATCTGACCTTTCTTAAACTCGTTGATAGTGAAATTGTCGGTAACTGTACGCTTCTCTTCGGGGGAGAGAATAGCCCATAAGTCTGACAAATCTTCACTTATGATTTGTTCAAGAGTGCTCTTCTTTAACATTACGCTCGCTTATTGTTTGCAAATTGATTCTATTAATAAAAAACTCTGATAAGTTGAGCATTCCGAAGGGTTAGGAATCTCCAAATAATAAATGGAATTGCCCTTTAGAAAAACTTCTTTTTATGTTTCACAACACAAATTTATAACATTTTTTTCTAACATAAAAACTTTTAACCTTTAAAAGCCGATTTATACCGAATTTTATTCAAATTTTATAATATCCGGAAAGCCTATCGCTTAATTTTCCCGTTTTCCGTGCGTGGGAGCGACATAACATATTCTACAAATTTAGGTACTTCATGTGGTTCTAAAACTGACCTTATTCTACTCTGCAACTCTAAATTAGCATGTACGCCCCAACCATACTCATCATTATGCTCTTCCTCTCCGGCTTCAATCTTAAGCACCACTGCCCTTCCCCATTTTAAATCAGGGCGTGATGTCACCATAAACGGAGCCGGTATATATGGGGCAAGTTTTTTCTCTATTTCAAACGGGTTAACCTTTTTCCCTCCCGTAATAATCATATGGTCATATCTCCCGTTAATCTTAAAATGGTGAATGCCGTTTAACTCTGCCAGGTCATTAGTCTGAAAACTCTCTCCTGAATCAAACTTTATAAGCAGGCAGCCCCTTTCGTCAGTTGCAACTGTTATGCCTCCCAATGTCTCAAACCACTCACTATCAGCTGCCACCTTACGCAGAGCGATATGAGAGGATGTTTCTGTCATGCCATAAGTCTCATACGCATTTATGCCTGAGGCAATTATACGCTCATAGAGCAAGGGATTAATTGCAGACCCACCGATTATCACAGCCTTAATATGTGGCATTTCCGTCAAGTTATCAAGAATATGAATCATCTGTGAGGGAACTACGGCGAGAAGGTCTATCTTCTCCTCTTTATCCAAATTTGACAACGGACGGTTGGAAGGAGATTCCCATGTCAGCCTGCAATTGGCAATATCTGCCCTGACCGCCATCATCTTGCCACCGATATAATCGGCTGCCACACATGAATGGAGACGGCTCTCCTTACATATACCGAAATATCCGTTGGTGCGTTCCGCGCTACGCCTTACAAAATCTTTAGGCAATTGGATTATCTTTGGATTCCCGGTTGAACCTGATGTCTTAGCTAATATATGGGGAACGGCATTACGCCATTCCCCTATAAATTCTTCAAATTCCATAATTTTTTATGACTAACAATGCCATTTCAGACCGTCAAACTGAGAATAATCAAATTGCAAACTATTGTCATATCTCAGCTTATCCCCTTCAAGCACTGTCGGAGTAACGAAGTTATTCGTAAAGACACCTCCGGTGCCTAATCCCTGAGGACCTCTGGCATTGATAAAGGAGGTCCACTGTGATATGGCATTCAACCCGACATTCGATTCTAAGGCTGACGTAATCCACCACCCTATTCCTCTTTCCTCAGCAAGCGAAATCCATTCCCCTCCTCCACTGAAACCTCCACAAAGTGCCGGTTTCAAGATTATATAAGCCGGTTTTATTACATCAAGGATAGCTGTACGTTCCTCAGTGGTCCCTTTTCCGATCAGTTCCTCATCAAGGGCTATAGGGAGTGGTGACACCTGACACAAAAACGCCATCAATTCTTCATTACCTGCCGGAATTGGCTGCTCAATGGAATGTATGCCTAAGTCGGCAAGCATCTTCAGGCGTGGGAGGGCATTATCCATGGAGAAACCTCCATTGGCATCAACCCTTATCATAAGCCCCTTTTCATTATAACGGCGACGGACATACTCAATCATCTCAATCTCCTTCCTCCAGTCGATAGCTCCGATTTTCAGTTTAAGGCAACGGAAACCTTGCCTCATCTTCTCATCAATACGCTCAATCATCTTGTCGAAGTCGCCCATCCACACAAGTCCGTTGATTTCTATCTCGGCTTTACCTTCAGTGAAAGGAGATGGAAAGTAGATTCCACGGCAACCGTTGGAGAAATCATACAATGCCTGTTCAAAACCAAATTGTATGGATGAATGACGTGATAAGTCTGTCGGTTTGCCGATTGCAACGTTGGCAAGTAACTCGGTGAGCTTCCATACATATCTGCCGTCAGCTTCCGGCGACAATCCGGGAAATACAGCTGCCTCCCCTATCCCAAAGCGAGAAGGGTCGCTCTCATCATATATCTTAATGAGAAACGTAGGCTTTTCGGTCATCACTCCGCGTGACGTTCCACCAGGCTCTTTGAATTGTAAAAGGTAAGGAGCAAATGCAAGGCGCATAATTAAGGGAATTTAGGGAATTGCTCGAAATCGGGGTCGCGTTTTTCAAGGAAGGCATTTTTCCCTTCTTGTGCCTCGTCCATCAGATAATACATAAGTGTGGCATCTCCGGCAAACTCCATCAGTCCTGCCTGACCGTCAAGCTCGGCATTGAGTCCGCGTTTTATCATACGGATTGCAAGCGGAGAACGCTTCATAATGGTTCTGCACCAGTCAACAACCTCATCCTCAAGCTGGTCAAAAGGCACAACCTTATTCACCATTCCCATCTCCAAGGCTTCCTCTGCGGTGTATTGGCGGCATAAAAACCATATCTCACGTGCCTTCTTCTGCCCAACACAACGCGCAAGATAAGATGAACCGAAACCGGCATCAAAGCTACCCACTTTCGGACCCGTTTGCCCGAATCGTGCATTGTCGGAGGCAATTGAAAGATCACACACGACGTTAAGCACATTCCCTCCACCTATAGAGTAACCGTTTACCATTGCAATCACCGGTTTTGGCAGGGAACGGATCGCATGATGCAGTTCAAGCACATTCAATCTTGGCACACCGTCTGAATCAACATAACCGCCACGTCCTTTTGCATTCTGGTCACCTCCACTGCAGAATGCCTTATCACCGGCACCGGTCAATACCACCACACGGATATCCTGACGCTCGCGACAGATAGCCATTGCGTCAAGCATCTCCCGATTAGTAAGCGGGCGGAAAGCATTATACACCTCCGGACGGTTAATTGTAATCTTAGCAATACCCTCAAACTGCTCGAAAAGAATATCAGTATATTCCTTTATAGTTTTCCAATCATACTTGCTCATCTTAATCAAAATTAAAGTATTACAATATGATAGTAGGCTATACAATACTATTAAGAGATGTCTTAATCAAAGAATTGTCTATCTATTATCATTAATCTTTACTCCTATCCTCATATAACTCTTAAGAATCTCGGCACTCTTTTCCCCATCACAGATCACTCTCAGAATCATCTTATGCTCAGTGGAAATCAACTTCCTTAAAGCCTCATCTAATTCTATTGCATTAGTGGCTTCCATATACTCCCACCCATACCCCTCAGCAAGATTATGCAATGGCAATTTAGGTGCAACACAGAAATACTCTTCCCTTTCCTCAAGAGATGATGTGGTAGGAATAAATCTGAAAATCCCTCCTCCCTCGTTGTCAATTACTATAATCCTCATTTTTTCAGGAATCTCAGGAAGAGTCAGTGCACCGATATCATACGCCATGGACAGATCACCGGTAATTAGGACAGTCTCACCATTATATGCAACAGCTCCCCCTATAGCCGTAGAGCAACTGCCGTCAATTCCCGACACACCACGGTTGCAATAAGAAGCATGGGGCAAATTATAGTCAAGAATCTGTGCATATCTCACTGCAGTGCCGTTTGAAAGAAACAAATTGTAAGAGGCTGGTATGCTGGTAAATATTTTGCTAAAGGCACTAAGTTCACTCCAGGGAGCATTCTCAACATATTCAGCTTTGACTTTTGCTGTTGATGCCCTTGCCTCTTCCCATTGTCTTGAGTAGTCGCCAAAGCTAATCTGTGCCCCTTTCCTAATGGCTGAATCCATATATCCGGCTATATGACGGAGAAACCTTGACGGGTTAACCTCTATCCTTTTAGTTAAAGACATAAAACAATCGGAGGTGGTATGAGTCCAACCTAATGCCCAATGGGTGCATCTTTCTTTGTTGCGTCTCAGATATTCCTTCAGCTTCCTTGATACTAATGAGCCACCTAATGAAATAACCACATCAGGGGCAAGACGGTCAAGTTCATCTTCGGTATATGCCGTCAATACGCTGTCAATACTGTAAGCCGATTTACACATGTGGAGATTGGAAAGGGTCTCTGCCATCACAACAACATTAGGCTTTCCCTTCATCTCAATCACACTGCGTTGCAAATGATTATCGGGAGGCATAAAACCAACTACAAGCATCACCTTTTTATAAAGAAGTTCCATTGCGAGCCTACGCTCCACTTCTTTATTGAGAATGCTGTCAGAAACTAATATCTCAATCTTTCTTTGAGCTGTATAGTCTCTTTTAATTTTATTGCCAAGCGGGTCACCAAGCCTTATATTGATATGCACGGGCCCATTCCGCCTGCTGGTTGCCTCAATCATTGCATCATTGGCAATCCTGTTGGCATACCATTGAAGCTCCGGATCACTATCGCCCCAGGCTGGCAGTTCGTAACTTTTCTTGACAAAATTTGAAAGCGCCTCAAATTGACGGAGTGTCTGTGCATCATCCTGGTCTATCCACTGCTGAGGGCGGTCAGCAGACAACACAATAAGGGGAATACCCTGATAAAATGCCTCTGCCACTGCCGGAGCATAGTTAAGCAACGCTGTGCCGGAGGTGCATACTAACGCCACAGGCTTACGGCTTACGGTAGCGATGCCAAGTGCCATAAAGGCTGCACAACGCTCGTCGATGACAATATGTTTCTTCATAT
The DNA here is from genome assembly GCA_014802265.1 of Bacteroides sp. GTDB lineage: Bacteria > Bacteroidota > Bacteroidia > Bacteroidales > Muribaculaceae > Lepagella. The sequence goes on from JAAVCP010000086.1 coordinate 21,820, forward strand.
CATCGCGGGCAGCAGCCGCAATAAGCAGAGGCGCATTGCGTGACCCGGGAGAACACACTACGTCTGTCACCCCATGCTGACGTAAAACATCAAACACTATCGAACAGAATTTCTTATCAGTGTCGCGTGTCCCGTCCATTATTTGAATCTTAGAGGGTTATATCCGCGTAAAAAAGCCGAAGCCTCCATCCGTTTCTTCCCTGCCGGCTGTAGTGATAATATCTCTAAGATGCCGTCTTCAGTATTTACGAACAGACGGTCTTTTGTGAGACTCACGTCACCCGGTTCACCGAATCTTTGGGGAGCGTCTTCCGCAATACGTGTCTCATAAATCTTCACATCAGTAAATTCACCCGGGGTACGACTCTCCTCCATCGTAGTCCATGCTGCCGGATAAGGAGATAACCCTCTTACAAGGTTATGTATGCCGACTGAGGGTTTATGCCAGTCAATGCGGCAAGTGTCTTTAAATATCTTGGGAGCCGGTGCATATTCACCTTCCGGCTGTGGCTGAGGGATAACATTTCCTTTGGCAATCTCATCAACAGTATGAGCCACCATCTCTGCCCCAAGACTCATCAGCTTGTCATGCACATCGCCGACATTATCAGAAGGCAATATCTCTATTTTACGCTGCTCTATTATGTCGCCTGTGTCTATCTCATGCTTAAGGAAGAAGGTTGTCACCCCGGTCTCCGTATCGCCATTTATCACAGCCCAATTTATCGGGGCTGCCCCACGATATTTAGGCAGTAAAGAGGCATGAAGATTGAATGTGCCCATAGGTGGCATTCCCCACACCACTTCCGGAAGCATTCTGAAAGCAATTACCACAAATAAATCTGCGTTTATTGCTCGGAGTGTATCCACAAATTCCAAAGATTTAAGTTTCTCAGGCTGAAGCACCTGTAAGCCATTCTCCACGGCATATTTCTTCACATCGCTCTGAATCAGCTTATGCCCTCTCCCTGCAATCTTGTCAGGCATGGTGACCACGGCTGCAACTTCATGCCCTGACTTCACCAGCCTGTCAAGACTCGCCACTGCAAATTCCGGTGTACCGAAAAACACAATCTTAAGTTTCCTATCTGTCATATCCTATTTTTTTGCAAAGATAGCGATTTTTTTCTTATCATAAAACCTTTCGCATCCCCCTATGAATGACTTCCCATTTTAGTCTAAGTTAATTCCATTTCAGTCCATTTTATATCCACGCTGTCATAAAGTGTAGGCTAATAAAATTATTTTGACTAAATTTGAACCTGTTATTTGGGAAACATTAAAAACATACATTCATATATTAAGGATAGCATATGAGAAAAAATAACTGTTGATTCGGAAGAATTGGAACGAATCAAAAGGAATTGGAAAACTATATATCTTTCTTTGAATTGCCAAAGATGCCGTCAAGGAGATTATAAAGTTGGAGCCGGCACACCGAGAAGATCTCCCTGTAATTGCTCAGGGGAAGCAAGTGTCAACATGCGTGCCTTGTGACGCTCCGAAGCCTTGTTGACCCAATAATATTTCTCTTTAGGTGACCTTGTATCCATAATGCAGACAGAATCTCCTTAAAATTTTAGTCATCGCAATAGTGACGAAGCACACGGCGATAGGAGTTGAATATCTTTGACTTGGAGACGAATCCGACATATTTGCCATTGTCTACAACCGGAAGATTCCACGCGTTTGTCTTGTCGAATGTGCGCATCACCTCCTCCATCGGCATGTCAAGCTCTATGCGGGCGGGGGGCATCGACATGAAGCGCGTCACGTGCATCTTCTTGTAGAGGTCGGGACGGAACATGATGTTGCGTATGTCGTCCAAAAGCACAACACCTACAAGCATTCCCTCCGAGTCGGTCACAGGAAACAGGTTACGGTTTGACATAGCAATAATATCTACCACCTCCTTCAGATTCATCTCCGGGTGAACTTCCTTAAAGTCATGTTCAATCACATTGTTAAGTTTGAGCAAAGTCAACACCGCCTTATCCTTCTCATGCGTCAGTAAGTCTCCCTGCTTGGCAAGTCGCATTGTGTAGATGCTGTAAGGCTCAAATATTCTGATTGTCATATAAGACAATGAAGAGACTATGAGCAGAGGGAGAAAGAGATTATAGCCGCCGGTCATCTCAGCGGTAAGGAAGATTGCCATCAGCGGCGCATGCATCACTCCGCTCATCAATCCTGCCATGCCCAGAAGCGTGAAATTCTTATTGGAAATACCCACACCACCATCAATCATATTGTTAAGCACGAAGGCGAACAGAAAGCCAACCATAGCTCCTACAAACAGTGAGGGGGCAAATGTGCCGCCCACCCCACCGGAACCCGTGGTAGCACTTGTGGCAAACACTTTGGTCAAGACTATCGCACCGATATAACACGCTATAAACCAGATATTATCTCTGTCAACATAGAAGAACGTTCCGTCAACTATATTTGAGTAATCCCCGTCAAGCAAGCAATTTATTGCCGAATAACCTTCACCATACAGCGGAGGGAACAAGAAAATCAACACGGCAAGGATTACCCCTCCCGTGCATATTTTCACCGGACGGTATTTAATCTTGGAAAACATGGTCTCCATCATAAAGATTACCCTCGTGAAGTATAGCGACACAAACCCACAGAAAATACCGAGGAAGACCGCGTATGGAATTTTACCGACAGAAAAAGGCTCACTCTGAGAGAAGAAGAATTCGGCATTATACCCTTCCAGGACGTATGCCACGGTTGCACCCGTAATCGACGATATAAGCAGCGGCATGACGGTTGCACCCGTAAGGTCAATCATAAGCACCTCGAGAGTGAAAAGCATACCGGCTATCGGCGCACGGAAAATTCCGGCAATGCCCGCCGCTGCCCCACATCCTACGAGTAACATCAGCAACCTCGGTGACAACCGGAATGCCTGCCCTATGTTAGAGCCTATGGCAGCCCCTGTGAATACGATTGGACCCTCAGCTCCGACCGAACCTCCAAAGCCTATGGTGACCGAGGAGGCAATAAGGGAGGCATATATGTTGCGTTTCTTCAGACGTGACTTGCGGCGCGATATAGCATACAGCACTCTCGTAACACCATGTGAGATGTTGTCTTTGACCACATAGTTAATAAATAATGTCACCAAGAGGATACCTACGACAGGATAGACAAGATAGAGCCAGTTGGCAGTCGTGGCACTAAGATTTGACGTAAGTAATCCGGAGATTGCGTGAATCAAGAATTTGAGCAACTGCGCGGCAAGGCCGCACAAAACTCCCACTATCAATGCCAGGATAATTACAAAGGAACGCTCGTTTACATGACGCTCGCGCCAGGCAACCATCTTAATCCACCATTCCGTAAAACAATTATGTCGTTCTGTATAAGCCATCGCTTGAAAATTAAAAATTGAAATTTATTTGCCTTACACTCCACGACCTCTTACCACCGTATTGACAGTGTAGATCATTATCTTAAAGTCAACAAACAAAGACATATTCGACAAGTAAATGAGGTCAAAACGTGTGCGTTCCACCATTTGGTCAACTGTAGAGGCATAGCCATACTTCACCATTCCCCATGAAGTGATTCCGGGTCTCACCTGATATAGAAGGGCATAATATGGGGCACGCTCCATAATCTTTGCAATATAATATGCCCTTTCGGGACGCGGACCCACAAGCGACATATCTCCCTTCAGCACATTCCAGAACTGTGGCAGCTCATCAAGCCGATACTTACGCAGAATCTTTCCGACACGTGTCACCCTTGAATCATCATCACTTGACAATCGGGGCCCGTCTTTCTCGGCATCTACCCTCATGCTACGGAATTTATATATGTAGAATGGCACCTGACGCAATCCTATCCGCTCCTGACGATAGAACACCGGTCCCTTTGAGTCGCTTTTTACCATCACGGCAAGCCATGCATATACGGGGGAGAGAATTATAAGCATCAGCAAAGATGCAACCACGTCTATCGTGCGTTTTATGTTTTTAGATGCCTCAGAAATAGAAGGGGTGGTCAAATCTATAAAGGGTTCCCCATATATGTCCTGTAGACGTATGCCGGAAGTGATAAACGAGAATGTGTCGGGCATGATTTTTATGGGTATGCCAAGCGAAAACAGATGATAAAGCAGATTGAGCACCTTGTTCTCATCATAGCTTTTCTGGGCTATGATCAGTTGATCAATCTTATTATCATGACACACCCTCTCCACTTCATCCATTGAATATACGTCTCCCCCAACGACGGAGTCATTCTCTTCCCCGGGTATGGTTACAAACCCGACAATTGTGTAGCCTACCCTCGAAGGTCCCTCCACAAGACGACGCGCAGTGGCTCTTGCCCTCGGAGTCGCACCTATCACCAATGCCCTGAAGCCCCATTGATGAGCTTTAAAATGACGCAACGCAAAGGAGGTAATGATTATTCTCCCTATGTAGCAGAATATAAACAATAATCCGAGCAGAGAAAGGATAAGCTCGTAATTGACTGTGCGTCTGCCGGTCTGGTCATTTATAAGCAAGACAAGATATATCAGCGCAGTGTTGACAACCGATGATGAAAAGGTGACCAGAAACTCCTGAAGCCGCGATTTACCGAAAGGAAGATTATAATAGCCTGAAAGCCAGTATATGCCAAGCATACCGACAGGCACTACCACCGTCTCTATAATCAGTTTTCCCGACAAAACATATTCCCACATAAACTCTGCCGGTTGATTTCCGTTTAGCAGAAAGAAGCGCACTATATTAAAGATAAAAAATGCCACAAACCCTGTGAGCATATCACTCATAATATACCTCAGCCGCTGTTGGGCAGCATTTACCGACAGACCCTCTTTCATCTGATAACTACTGTATGCTGTTTTATCTTATAATTTTAAATAATCCTCCGGCAGATACTTTTATTATGTTGCTTGCCACACCTTTTATGTCTTCGTCGCGCCGATAGCTCACCACATAATCCGCCCCTTTCAGAATCTCTTCTGAAATATCCTTAAACGAAGCGGGGGCTTTCTCACCGCTTATATTTGCAGAAGTCGAGACAAGCGGATGGCGGAGACGACGGCAAAGTTCATGCGAAAACCGTTCAGAGGTGATTCTTATTCCCAATGAGCCGTCGTCAGCCAAAAGATTTTGCGCCACCCCCTTCGGGTGGTCATAAATGATGGTAAGCGGACGCACGGCTGCTTCTATGAGTTGCCATGCCACCTCAGGCACATCGTCCACACACCGCTCAAGAGCAGCGTCGCTGTCGACCAACGCCAACATAGATTTGCTTTCAACACGCCTCTTAAGGTCATATATTTTCTTTACTGCGTCGGCATTGGCAGCATCACAACCTATCCCCCAGATCGTATCGGTGGGATAGACTATTATTCCCCCTTCACGCAGCACCGACAGGGCATTCTTTATGTCCTGCTCAAATGATATATCTTCTGTTGTCATTATTTTCTCACTGTAATGCGTCAACCTCCTTTAGCCATAATGCCGAACTTGCATCAGACGGCATTCTCCAGTCACCACGCGGCGACAAGCTTACGCTGCCTACTTTCGGTCCGTCAGGCATGCATGAACGCTTGAATTGCTGGTTGAAGAAACGACGGTAGAAATTACGCAGCCATTTCAGGAGAGTGGCGTTGTCATACTTTCCTTCAAATGCAATCTGAGCCAGCTTGTAGATTTTCTTAGGGGCAAAAGAATTGCGCAAAGTGTGATAAAGGAAAAAGTCATGCAACTCGTATGGACCCACAAGGTCTTCCGTCTTCTGCCCTATCTCGTCTTTCCCTGACGGCACAAGCTCCGGGCTTATCGGAGTGTCAACAATATCAAGCAGCGTCTTCTCTGCCTCCCCTCCTATTTCGCGTGCAAACCATTTCACGAGGTGCCTTACAAGAGTCTTCGGCACAGATGAATTGACGGCATACATCGACATGTGGTCGCCGTTATAAGTGCACCACCCCAATGCCAGCTCCGACATGTCGCCCGTGCCTATTACAATGGCATTCACCTTATTGGCATAGTCCATCAGAATCTGTGTGCGCTCACGTGCCTGAGAATTCTCATAGGTCACGTCATATCTGTCAGGATCCTGGTCAATATCGGAGAAGTGCTGTGCCACGGCTTTCCCAATCGGAATCTCAAGGGCTGTCACGCCGAGTTCCTCCATAAGGCTGACGGCATTGCTGTGAGTGCGGGAAGTAGTCGCCATTCCCGGCATGGTTATCCCTATAATCCCCTTCCTGTCAAGGTTCAGACGGTCAAAAGCCCTGACGGTAACAAGGAGAGCAAGGGTGGAGTCGAGTCCGCCGGAAATACCGATTACTGCCTTAGAGCAGTGGATTACATTCAGACGCTGCATAAGTCCCTGCGACTGTATGTTGAAAATTTCCTCACAATGAGAGTTGCGCTTATCTATGTCGTAAGGCACGAAAGGCTCCGGATCTACCTTGAGATCAACAAGGGAGGTCTTTGTGTCACGCCAGTGTGTTTCGTTCTTCCCTATCATTCTGAATCCTGAAGGGATGATTGCGTTGTCAAAGAATGTGGAGAATTTTGCCCTGTCACTCCTGAGTTTTTCAACGTCAATGTCATATATCTCTAATGTGGGTTGTGTGCGGAAGCGTGGTCCTTCGCATTTGATAGTCCCGTCTTCCGCTATTATGGCGTTGCCGGAGAATACAAGGTCGGTAGATGACTCTCCCCATCCCGCCGATGAGTAGACGTAGGCACACCGGCAACGTCCCGACTGCTGGGCAATGAGGCTTAACAGATATTGGTGCTTACCGATTAACTCGTCTGACGCGGAGAGGTTAAGGATAATGTCAGCCCCTGCTAATGCCTGATGGCTGCTCGGAGGCACGGGCATCCAGAGGTCTTCGCAAATCTCAATACCAATTTTCGCACCCTTATAGTTAAAGATTACGTCGGTGCCAAACGGCACCTCTTCGCCGGCATATCTTATTACGGCTCCTTTTATATCACTACCGCTCTCAAACCAGCGTTTTTCATAGAACTCCCCATAGTTTGGCATATGGGATTTGGGCACTATGCCCCAGATGCTGCCTTCAGCGATACCTACTGCACAGTTATACCTTCTGCCAAATGCCATCACCGGAACTCCGACAACTATGAATATAGGCAAATTTTTTGAAAAGACCGCTAATTCATGCACCGCCTCCTCACTTTTCTCGAGAAGCAACGGCTGCTCAAACAAGTCGCCGCATGTATAGGCGGTAACACTCAATTCCGGTGTGACTATCACATCGGCTTCCTTGTCAACTGCATCTTTTACAATATCTTTTATCTGCCGCAGGTTGAAATCGGTATCAGCAATTCTCACTACCGGCACTGCCGCACTTACGCGCATATATCCATAGTCTGTCATAGTCGGGTTCATTTTATTTTACAAAAGTAATAATTCTCTTTCTAATTACTAAATCTTTTGCAAAATAATTTTTCCAATCTGCGCTCTAAGCTGCTAAGCAAAGTATGTAAATATCACCATCAAAGATGTTCAAGAAAAAAATAATAACCTGTCCACGATTTTGGGAAGGCGTTCAAAAGCGAATTTTCGCGTTTAAAAGGAAGAAAAAGTGTTCATTAAAAATTGTGAAGCGTTCAAAATTGAGGTTTAGGGCGTTTAAAATTGAAAAGAGTTATTTTATAAAGTGCCGTGCCGACTGAATTCTCAGTCAACACGACACCGCTTTTGTTAGCTGGTTGTATTAGTATACTGCTGATTAGGTAATGATTATGTCTCCGCTGAGTCTCCTATCTCTGGTGATTCTTGCCGGAGGTTAAAGTGTATCTGATTACCAACGTTCATTAAGGATTAGCAATTCACAATCAATACACCGTCAGATGATATTGACGGATAGGGCGGTAGGCATCTGAGAAGGTATGTGGCAGAAAATGTATGGCTATCTCCTCGGGCAAATTATAGTCAGCAGGTGATTCAAACTTGAGGAACATGCTTTTGTCTCCAGTGAAATCATCAAATGCCCAATAAGGTATAGGCTTCATGATCACCTTCACGTCATCATAGTTAATATGATGTCCGCTCGGAGCAATCTTCACCTCATACTCGTCAGCTGAGGTTCTTGTTATGGACACTTCGGGTCTATACTCGGCGGATACAGACTTGTTGGATACATACACAATGGTATTTCCATCAGACGGCATGTCTCTGACAACCTCCTCACCATTGATTACCAGCCTCACTGAATTTTGGTCAATGACGGTGCCCTCTCCCATCTTTACAACTATTCTTGACTCATAGTCAGGAACCGGCACGGGTATGGTATGTCCGTAGTATATTGGATACATCATCGGTCCATAAATAGAATACACCTTCTCATTGTTCTCTGCCTTAAAAAGTTCTATCTTGCCGTCATAGTAGTATCCCCTGTAATCAATCTCCTCCTCCAATTGATCAGAGTCAGGCTGCTGGGGTTCCTGCATGGCTGAGTTCTCCCCTGAGCATGCCATCATGGGCAAAAGAAAGAACGTCATCGCCCCATACCAAAATGTTTTCCTGATGTCTGTAATCATAATTAGGTTATTATTAGTTTATTAAAGTTATACTAATTTGCCTTAAATGTATAGTGCAGTGGTCGCACATTCGAGTCAAGTGGCATATTATAATTCAAATCAATATCTTTTGCTATTGGTGTCGGGACAAAATATTCCGTGTCTGACATAAAGGCAAAGTAACCATTACAAGTAGAGCCCCGACCCCAGACACAATGGAAAAGTGTGTCCGCATTATATGGAACAAGGACCGAGCAAGTGCCCTCTTTATATTTAACATATCCATCCACCACCCACGATACCATTTCTGTTACATTAGTCCAATAGAGCCCAAAATCAGCCATCGATACTATTATCCGGTCTTCATTGAGCGCTTTCCTCCAATCAGCAGCCTTTGATGACAGGGGTTCTTGGTGCTCATGGCCACATCCATCCTCAGCGGATGTATACAACTGCCCTATCTCATACCCATAAGTACCTCCAAAATGCTCCATATCTTCATAGAAAAAATAATCTCCATTTGGTATAAGAGTCTCCTCAACTGCAGAGATCAATGCCTCAATTTCTACTACACCAGGGTCGGTAATCTGTGAAGAACTGCTAAATTTATAGGAGTTAATTAGTTCCCAGTTCATGGTTCTTTTTTCATTCGGGTAATACCATGAAGTCCAAATTGACGGCTTTTTAAAATATGTCATGGCCTGCGATATGGAAATCGAGATATTGGCATATTTACCATACAAAGGACTAAGCTTGTTTCCCGGCCAACATTTAACGTTTCCGTTCAATTTGGGAAGCCTAAAGCCTTCTATATTAGCTATAGAATCAAATGGATTGAATGGCTTACTGGGAGTAATAACCTGGGACGCGTTGTATGTCTGGGTGAGTGAGTTTAGACCTCTAAAAAAATATGCAAGCCCCCTGTTGTCAACAGTATCCTCAACGGCAAGGTTACCCTCCGGAGCAATTGCAAACACTTCTCCAATTTCTTTATTAGCAGACAATACGGCAAAACCCGAATCCTCTGCATAGTTCACCAAATAATACATGGTGTCATTGTCTGCAGTGCTTCTTGTATTCTGTGTGGATCCTAAATATGCCACCGAACTTACCCTGCGTTCTTTGGCACGTGTACTGCCTTCAAGCTGGCTGAACAATGCGTTTGCATTGCTCAATGCCTCCTCCAAAGAAATTTTATTGGATACTTCATTGTGTCCAGAATCTCTTTTCACATCAATAGGTGTTTCTTGAGAACAAGCACCCAAAAACAGACCTATGAACAAAATCCAAAAAATTTGACTTCCTTTCATTTGTTTGTACTTTATTAATAAACGGTTAATTTAAAAGATTATTACATTATTTTACCACATATTCTTTTAGTGCGTTAGCCCTATCGATAGGGCTAACGCACTAAAATGGTGTTTACAAAGCTATATAGCCAATTAACTCATAGTCTTCGGTGAGGAAGCGGAGCTGGTATTCACCGGAGGGCATTGAGAAGAGGCTGTCGATGAAATCGGACTCTGTTGAATAGTCGCATATGCACACTATACCATCAGCATCCCAAATTTCATGGGATATGAACTTAGACGGATATCCGGCAATTTCAATGCCATCCTCCAGACTGATGGTGCATTGGAACGGATGTGATGGTTTCCGCTTATAGTCAGGGTCTATCTCCGGCTCTGATTCAAAGTTACCGGGCAGAACATACATTGTTATGTGTATTCCGGAGTAGGGAATGTATCTGCCACTGCCGGAACTGACAACGACGAGAGGAGCATGATAATAGAAACGAATGAAATTAATTTTTTCATATTAGTTATGTTTAAATGAGGTTGCAAAGTTACTGCCAAAAGGAGAGAAAAACAGCAAAACGAAGTGCGGAAAATGTGCGGAAAGGGTACTGCAAAACTACTCAGTACCCTTTCCGCACATTTTCCGCACATTTTAAACAGAATTATAACAAGCGAATTATGCCGGTAATGGTTGAGGAACCCAAGTTCTCACCATATATTCTTCGGGACAGGTCTCCTCGTCGGGAAGTGATAGTGCTACTCGCACGACCAACCAGCGATGCCATCCGGGCAGTGCTCACACCACACTTTATAAGCAGACAGGTATGAAGGTCAAAGGAACTTAACTTGCCACCTACCAAAAGCTGCAAATGTGTTCTGAAGTTGGGATAGCATCTTCCCACCACCTCGTCCAGCTCGTCCCACAGGGGGTCATCAGCCTTTAGTTCCCTTTCCCCGCTAATCATATTCTGGAGCTGTCTGTAGGCATCCGACTCCAGTATCTCCCTCGGCACACCCGGCTCCTCTCCGGCATTAGACTCATAGATCCTCAACAGCTTCTCACGTAATTTTTCACGCAGTTCCTCCGCCGTCTCCTTAGGATTAACCGGAGTCACCTCCGGAATAGACCCTTCTTTCTTGCAATTGAGAGCATTCAGAGATTCCTCTAAACGTGTCACATTACTAAGAGCCGCACGAAGTTGCAGGATGTTTCTCTTATTGCGATTTTTCAGCCACAGAATCACCACCATACATATCAAAAGGAGAATGACAAACCCCATAATCCAGTTTTTCTGGGTCATCACCACCTCCTCTGCCCTCTTCCTCTCGCGCTGATGCAGCTGATAGTTGTAGGCTGTCCTCTGCATAATGGCTTGCTGCGCCCCATGCTCGTCGAAAGTGTGTTCTATTGAAGCATGATAGTCACATGCATACTTTATCAGCGAGTCAGCAGGCACATATTGCCGTACCGGATCGGAGAAAATTACCTCATATCCAATTTTCTTGTTAGTTATATCCGCACTATAAATAAGCTCGTCGGCATATATGTAGGCCGTGTCATATATGCTCGCCTGCTGGTAAATCAATGCTCCGTGAGCGAGCACACTGTTCCTTGCCAGAGGTTTTACCACGTCAAGCGTATTGCGAATATAAAACAGAGCTGAGTCAATCTGTTCCAACTTTCTTTTAACACCGGCAAGATACATCCTCGACTTTGCCACATGGCTTGGAGGCAGATGCCTTGCCCGGGCCAAGGCGATGTGCAGACATGAGTCTGCTGACTTCAGCTTGTTGGCTCGCATATATGTGGCACCTAAAAGCTGAAGGTCATAAACCATCCCGACGCTATCCCCAGCCTGTCTGTCACATTCGATTGACTCCTTTATGTAAGTGATGGCCTCCTCGTATAGCCGAAGGTCATTGAGTAGACCTCCGGTCTGGCTCAACACCTTGCCACGCAGCACACAGTTTTCTGTGCCCGGAGGGAGAAGATCAAGAGCCTTCTGGAAGTAGTCAATAGCTGTTGGATAATCACCCAAGTCCCTGTAAACCCGTCCTCCGTAATACAACGCCTCAGGATAATACCCCTCACCCTTATGCGATTCCGCATATTTAATCACGCTTAATATGAGGCTATCGGAAGTATGTGTCACATATGCTTTATCACGGGCCTTAATGGTCAAAAGATTATAGAAAGCTCTGTCTCTTTCAGATAAAGTAGCAGGGTCGATGCTGTCAAGGGAGACCATAGCCTTCCGGGGGAAATCAGAGACAGTTGCCCAAATTCTCTCCAAGCGGGAATCACGATGCCTCCCACAGCTTATAGCCAACATGGAAGTCATTATCATTAAATATATTATCCTGCTGATTTGCATAGAATTTGTAACCATAAGTCAAAAAGTCGTTTAAACTTAAATAAATTACAATAGTTCGGTAAAACTTGAGGTTGTTCAGTACCGGCTAAGCCGCTAACTGCGTCAACCGATGATTTATTTTCTGTATTATTTTGAGATTCGGAGATTTTCCGTAAGTCGAAATA
>JAAVCP010000087.1 GCA_014802265.1 Bacteroides sp.
CCTTAGCTTAATTTCCCCACCCCAGTAAAAAAGCACTGGGGCTATACACTCATACACTAGTGTATTTTTATCAAAGTATTGACATATGGAGAAAACTATGCTATTAGGTTGCACCATTCCTCGCTCACTTGGTGACATAACAAATGTGAGACCAGCCAATGTTCACTCATGGGTAGGCTTTGGCGTATGCCCTTAAAGCGCTCAGTGTAGGTGAGCCATTTACTTATTGTGTCTAGCCATATTCTCATAGTCTCTCTTTATGGTTCGTTTACGCTTACTTCTACCTAGGCCTCACTATTTCAGGGGGTAACATCTAGGGAAAAACCAGTAGCGACCGGTCAAGGCGTTCTATTTGGCACTTAGGGAGCTAAATGTAACAGATCCTAAGCCGTCTCCCTCTCAAGGGTTCAATATTTTTCGACAACATTATTATAACACACAAAATAGAAAATACAAGCAGAAAATTAAATTTATTCTTGACTTTATCGTTTAATTTGTTCTTGTTACGTTTAACGTAAAATGTAATAAAATGTAACAAAGCTGAAACGTTATGTAACTCAATTAAGACAACTCAATATTTATCACAACACATTATATAGCCTTACTATACACTTTATCTATTCGTTGAGCTTTGGCCGGTCTAAAGCTTTTCCGGCCGGCCATTGCGGGCTTAATCATACGAACGACCCAATCGCCCCTGTACCCGCCCATGAACCCGCCCTGTATGTCTCCCTTAATCGTTCTCCCTTTTCCAGCACGCCCGCCCGCCCGCCATGGAAAGAGAAGGAGTGCTTCGCACAAAAAGGGTGACAAACAGAAAAAGACGGGGCGTGGATGGGTTTGATCTTTATAAAGTATTTTCACATATTATGTTAATTTGTAAAATCGGGGGTTATAAAGAAATAAACAATATAAAAGTGTTATAATTGGGGTGTAATAATTCCTAAAAGAAAGAGGTGATTTTATGCGAGACGCTGTTACAAAAAACGTTAAGACTTTCTTTGTTACTTGTTTAACAAGTGAAGGAAGTCAAGAAACTTTCCAAGTACCAAGTCGCCAATATGAATATGACGATAAAGCTTTATTACGTTATGTGCAAAAGCAAACTGAATGTGAATTAGTAAGTGTTGTAAGAAAGTTTGTTGACATTAGCGCTTATTGGATGAGTACTGAAGACTTTTTAAAGTATGCAAAAAAAGGAAAAGTTGTTCATTATCCAAGTGGGGGTACCAAAATTGTAAAACTGAAGGAAGGTGAGTAAATGGCTTCTAAGAAAGCTATAAAACCCAAAAGAAGCAAGACATCCAAGAAACCCACAAAGCAACAAATAAGAGAAAGAAACCGCAATAAGGCACATAAAGCCCTTGAAAAGCGCATAAGCGCAATAGAAGCAGAGGGTTTTCAAGTCGATAGAGCGGGTTTGCTTTCGTCAAGGGAATTGAGACGAAACAAGAACGCCACAGACAAGGAAATTGGACGCATAAAGAGTTTCACGAAAGAGAAGCTTAAGAATAGCAAATATGTGTCTTATAAAGGGCATACAGGTACTAAAGGAGCAAGCTTTCAAAAGTGGGATGTCTTCTATAGCAAGATTGGAACAACCACTCAAGACTCAGAGGGCTTAGAGATTTATGCCAATTTGCGTAAACCGGAAAAGGTTGAACAATGGAAAAACCCAAACGCAAGAAAGCTCTTAAGAGATCCCAAAACAGGAAAAGTCCTTTATAACGATCGTGAACTAGATCCCAAAACGGGAAAACTGAAGCCGTGGCGTGGTGTTTACAAAATAGATAAAGATTACAAGTTTCATCCGCCTATTGAAACGCCACAAGGCGAACCCGAAAAACCAGAAGTACCCATAAAGGTAAATGCAAAGGGCGCTCTTGACGAATTGGCGGGTCGTTTACAAAGAGCCAATGAGCTAATGCCAACATTTACAAAAGTCCTAGAAAATTTAGGTGTAATGGTTGAAAGATACGGATATGAAAAGACGTATATGGAATTAGCAAGAAGGGGGGCATTCTACTTTAATATTCAATATGGCTATAGCGAAACGCTACATGTGGCGGGTGAATTTATGAGAGATTTTGAAAATTGGGTTCGTAGGCTACAGGATAGCGAATTATTAGCGGGTGGCTGCTCCCTTCAATTATACAATGAATTTAAGGCCATAGCCCATTATAGTAAAGGAGTATAAAATGAAATACAAAAAAGTTTATATGGCTGACTTTGAAACCACAAAGACAACAACATACAAGGATACAGGCGAAAAGCTAGAAAGTCGTGCTGTTTGGAATGCCACGATTCGACAGGTTCCCACTCGAAAAGGTGAAAAAGATCATAGACCATTCATCTTTGCATCTATTGATGATATGCTTAAAATGCTTCACGATAAAAAGGAAAATGCGATTATTTACTTTCATAATTTGCCTTATGATGGGGCATTCATTGTTAGTCGCCTTCACTCAATGGGAGTAAAAGGTCAAATGGCTTATTTTGACGAAAGAAAAGGTGAAGAGGTAGAGGGAGCGGTTCTCAATGGTAGTAACCTTAAAAGAAACAGCTATTCGTATTTGATTGACGAAATGGGGCGATGGTTTGCGATTCTTTACAAAGATCAAGACGGCCTTGTATATGAATTTAGAGACTCTGTCAAGCTGTTTCCATTCTCTGTAAAAGACTTGGGAAAACAATTAAAAGGCTTAAAATTTAGTCAAGTCGATTATGGAAAATATTGGAAAGCTACTTGGTCAGACCGTACAGATGTGAAAAAAGGCTATCTTGATCATTCCAAAGAAAGACCACTGGATGAACCCATAAGCCCATTAGAAGCAAAGTATTCTTGTGAAGATGTCGCTATTGTTTACTATTTGCTCAAGTCTTTTATCATTGAAGATTTGGATGGGGAAATTAACGATATTCCTTTAACGATTGGCTCAAAGACTTTACAGGACTTCTTTATGTATTTTACACCTTATAAAGTGGGTGATGAAATCTGGGTCAATGCTACGAAAGAGAAAAAAGACGGTACAATAGTGCCATATCAATACAAGAAGAAACTGAAAAGAAAAGATATTGTCCGTATGGGGCGTGAAGCCTTTGAAAGCAAATACCCAGATCTTACAGAATGCATTTTAACAGAGTCATTCAGAGCAAATAACTTAAGCTTTGATGTTAAATTAAGCTTTGAGTGGCCAATGGTCGAACCATATGTAGTAGCGAATCCAAAGGTTATAACAAGCACAGAAGAAAGAAACAAAATTGAAGACGAATCTATAAAACAGGCTCTTAACAAATTGTTCCCTTTGACTGCCTTTGATTATATTCAAAATGGATATGGTGGGGGTCATTGCGACGTAAATGAAAAATTTCAAGGAAAGATTCTCACAACAAACCCTGAAGACTTCAAAGACGCTACAAAAGAGGTTATAGCAATAGAGGGTGGGTGCGTGGCAGACGCAAACAGCTTGTACCCCAGTGTTGCCATTTCTGAAGGTGGCTACCGGTATGCTTTTGGTTTGCCTACTATGTATGATGGTGTACTTCCTGAACATGCTAATGAAGACGATTACACGTATTATGTGCGCTTTAATGGTCGTTTAAAAGGCATGAGAGATAACCCCTTTCATGAAGGCTATAAATACCGCCCATGGGTACAGATCAAAGGTAATCTACTCTATGAAGGCACATCCCATTTAGAAACAACCGATTACTTTGATGGCCAAGCCTATCATGAAAAAGTCTTATGGGATAATGATGTACTAGATACCATTCACACCTTCACCATGTATAAAACAGACTTTGAGCGCTTACTAGAGGAGTACGTTGTAGAAGATCTTGAAATCATTGATAGCTTAGTCTTTGAAACAACCCTGAAAAGCCCATTTGATGAATATTACAGAAAGCTTTCAGAAATCAAAGCGAAATCAAAAGGAGTTGACCCTATACGCTACCTGATTACAAAGCTTTACATGAATAGCCTATATGGGAAGTTTGCAAGCTCCCCAAAGTCGAATTATAAGGTCATTGACGTAGACGCAAATGGGGCACTTAAATTTCAAAAGATCGCCTCTAGTGGAAAGCGTGCGGGTTATATTGCGATTGGGGCGGCTATTACAGCAAATGGAAGAGCCGAAACGCTTAATCAAATTAACCGAAATATCCCCTATTTCTGTTATGCTGATACAGACTCTATTCACTGCTGTTGCAAGCCAGAGCGCTTAATAGAAAACGGTCTCCCCATTCATCCCACGAAATTAAACTACTGGGATATTGAAAAAGAAGAGCTTTATGCGTCTTTGTTTGATGGCGCTAAGAGATACGTTGAATATCTTACGCCTGATTTCTTTGAGATGCATTGTGCGGGTATGACAGGAGCGTCTGTAACAGCGCTTAAACTCACCACCCCTAAAATGCTAACTTTGCCCTTGTATGAGCTTCAAAATATGGATGAGTACAAAGAGCTTCAACCAAACGTTCAAGAATGGATACTAGAAAGAAGGGATAAAGGCGAAGCGTTCACCATTGATAAATTTGGAGAAGGCTTGAAAGTAGCCGGAAAACTTCAACCAAAACAGGTAAGAGGCGGCGTTGATTTAGTGCCTATTATGTTTGAAATGAAAAGAAAGGATGTTCGCTCGCCATTGAGAAAAATTGAAGAAAAGAAAACGGAAAGGGCACTTGCACAAAAAGAAAAGCGCCTCGCCAAACAGAAAAGAAGAAAAATGGAAAGCCTGAGAAAAGAAAAAGACTTAAGCGAACAACCACTTAAGCCATTGTTATAAAACCCTTCCACAAAGGTATTATAGCACGAAATAAGAGAATGAAATACTAAAATTAAGCCCTTATCCGTTCGGATTTGGGCTTTTTTCTTTTGCTCTTGCCTTTGTTGGTTCTGTAGGAGTACGCTATGAAAAACGAAAAAACCACCACGGCTTAAGCCAATATAGCAGCAGAGCAGAAAACATTGGCTCTTTCCATCCGTTTCCTTCGCTTGCCTTAATGATGTAAAAATCAAGGCCTGCTGGTGCGGTTGACTGGTAGCTAGAAATATCAATTCCTTGAAAGCTCATAATGAAATCCCCTTTAGATAAAGGCGAAAGGTTGGGGTAAAATTCCACCCACCCTTTAAAACCAAGGGTTTCATATTTCCGTCCTTA
>JAAVCP010000088.1 GCA_014802265.1 Bacteroides sp.
CCGCCTCTCGACGGTGAGGGATGCCGACCGGATAGTGGTGCTCGACAAGGGGAGGGTAGTGGAGACAGGTGACCACGACACGCTGATAGAAAGCAGGGGGGCATATTATAATCTTATCAGGAACCAGCTTGAGTTAGGGAACTGACATGGAAACAGACAATGGTAACAAGACTGCCCCCAATACGGAGGGGGGCAAGCGCACCCACGACGGCATTGAGCTGCGCTCGGAGAAGGTCAGGCGTCTGCTCGGGGAGGTGCCGCCACCGCTTGTGCGCTGGGGCACTGCCATCATCGTCGTGATCTTCGCCGCCCTTATGGCAGCAGTGTGCCTGCTGCCCTATCCATACTCTAATGGCGAGTCAATCCTCCGCCACATACTTGGAACATAATTTGCCAACATACAACCAACTAACAAAAGCGGTGCCGTGTCGGTTGATAATTCAGTCGGCACGGCACTTTACAAAATAACTCTTTTCAATTTTGAATGCCTTTCCAAAATCATGAACGGGTTATTATTTTTTTCTTGAACACTTTTATCCGGATCAATAATATAGACGATTACACGAAGGTATGTCTAAAACAACTGTAGATATGTATAAACACAACCTGCCCAAAAACTTATGTAGTTACTGTAGCTATGTCTTTGATAACTGGCTTGAAAATCGTGATTCAGCTATTTTCACGAGCCATCTTTTGGAACATTGAAGGGGTGAAGCCTGTTGCCTTTTTGAAAATCTGCACGAATCCTGATTGGGATTTATAGCCTACCGACTCAGCTATTGCCTGTATTGTCAGATTGCCATAATGCTCCACGTCGAGGATTCTTTGTCTGGCAATTCTCATGCGACATTCGTTGAGCTTGGTCCGGAAGTTGCAACCATATTCGTCATTTATGATTTGAGACACATATCTGGAGTTATATCCGGTGATTTCAGCAAGGATATTTATAGAGAAATCCTGACTACATACATTTTGTTCTTCCCGCAGGGCGTTATCTATAGCCATAAAGATATCATGGCGCTGCGATTCCGATAATCGATCTACTGATTGCTGCTTTACATCTTGAATTAATGGTTTGATGTCGGTGGGGTCTTGTTCCGTAGGGTCAGTTTTTGTTGAGTTTATCTTGTCTCTTAGTTTTGAAATCTCATCTTGAAGTCCGGAAATTTCATCAAGTAGTTTACTTTCCCTTGCTTCATACTCACCCTGCGACTTCATAATCTCTTTGTTGGAATTGAAAAGATGCAAATATGTTTTATGGAGCTTACGTTTTTGCACAACCAAGATCAATGTCATTGCAATAAAAATAAGGATTGCTATTATTGACGCTATTATGGCTTTCCTCTGATTTGAGATTTTGACAAGCTGCTGCCTCTTCTCTAATGACAGAGTCGTGATTTGACGCATCTTCTTTTCATTCTCATAGACTGTCTGAATGTCTTTCATTCGGTTGATCTCGCTCATCTTGAAAAGAGAGTCAGACAGCATTATATAACGGTTGCCATAAAATACGGCTTTATCGCGCATTCGCCTGCTTTTGTGTATATCTGACAGTTTTTTGAGTATGCCGAGTTGAAGAAACGGGGGTATATCGGGAAGAGAAACGGCTTTTTCCCAGTAATAGATGGAAGAATCCGGTGATAGGGATTTAAGGGCATCCCCCGAATAATCGTAAGCAGATGCAAGCATCGATACATCAAGCTCTGATTTCAGAGCGGTCAAGGCAGCTTCTTTGAAAAGAGGAGCTGCCAATGAATCCTTTCCCTCGGAAAGAAGGAAAAGACCCCTGTTAGTGTCTTTGAAATAGTCTATGATGGCGTTTTGTCCCGGTAAATCACACATCATGTTGTAATATATTTTGGCATTACTGATGTCATTGAGATTTATATAGGCTCCCTGAATGTTTATGAGCAGAGAACGGTATATATCTGGATTATGGCTTGGGGATACGTGTTCAAGTCCTTTTTTGAAATAAGATAACCCATTGGAGTAGTCGCTCCATGTGCAGTAGATAGCTCCGATTTTGGTATATACTGATGCAAGAAGATCGGAGAGATTATTTTCCTCTGCCAGTTTTAATGCATTGGCAAAGGCACTGAAGGAGTTTGTGTAGAGACCATCTTTATAATAAATTTCTCCAAGGCGCATATATGCGTTGGCTTTCTTACGAGCGTTCTCAGGGGTATCGGTTTCGGAATGTGGGTCGTCCGCGTCTTCGAGAATTGTATATGCTGAGTCAACTGATGCCTGAATCGATACAGGATTCATGGCATCAGAATTCTCTTGTGCGTCTGCAGGTAATGCAGCTTGTAGAATAGAGGTGACTAAAGCTGCAAATAACACTATGCGTATGATAGATGAGTGCATATTTTTGTGTGATAGAGTTGATTAATTTTAGTGCAAAATTAGTCAACTTTTATAATAAAATGGTTGAACATCTGATTTTTATTAGTATAAATCTTCATATTCGCGAATTTGCAGGTAATGAATTTGCACAGTTTTTAATACGGTTATAATTTTGGGCATTCAAAAATCAACGTAACATAAAAACGAACCTTAACAATGAAAAAATTTTTAACAATGGCAGGGATGATGGCGATGCTCACTTCCCTCATTTCCGCAGAAGAGATTGCGCCGTTGCTTTCTCCGGTAAAAGTAAAGAATGGGATTACTATGGAATCCATGCCGGTGAAGAAGGTTAGCCGTTCTCCTAAACTATTGGAAACCTCTGCCACTCTTCAGAGACTTGACAGTGTGGTAGGATTCAATTCCGACGGCAGCAAGGGATCGCTGCAAAGATTTGAATATGACGACAACGGGTGGTGGTCAGAAACCCACAATTATTATTGGGATTCTGAGACTCAGACATGGGGAGAACCCGTACAGTCGATATTCGTAGAAAGAATGCCTAATGGATATGTGCTTTCCGAAAAGAATATGTATGGCGGTTATGGTGTACGTGCCGATTATGAGTATGATGACAGAAACCGTGGAATTGCCATGATTAATTACTCCATAAATCCCGGAGATGAGGAGTGGACACCTACCAATAAGGGTGAGTATATATATGACGATGCCGATAATATCATAGAGGAAACCGTTTCTATATATGATCCACTTAACGGCGAATGGGTTGGACTAAATCACAATTTTGCCACTTGGGATGCCAAAGGACGACAGACAAGTATCGACAGTTTTTATTGGAACGGAACAGACTGGCAGCGTTCCATGAAGGTGGACTACAGATGGTTTGATGGCCCGTATGATCCTGATTATGTTGAGGGGACAGAAAAGGAGCGTATGGAATACCGATGTGAGTATATGGAGGTTGATGGTGAGTGGCTGCCGGTGTTTGTAGATCAAAATGAGTTTACTGCTGAAGGTCGCGTATGCTCTCAGTCATGGAAATATTATAACCGTGAGTTTGACAACTACTATGGTGGCGACGATTATGATGGCAGAGTGCCTCTGTGTACCTCATGGAAGTCAAAGGTCTTACATGACGATATGGGTATAGAGATTGAAAACCGTACATTTAACTATGTCCCGGGTCCGGAAGAGAAGATGTATGAAGTTGGATATTGTGATTTTCAGCGTCAGGATATGGACAACGGCGATTTCATAATGCTTGTGACCAATCAGAATCATATTTATGATGAAGCCGGCAACTCAGTAGGCACTAAGCTGATTGATAAGACATGGTATGCTTACAATGCCAACGGAAAGAAGCTATGGTGCTATGAGGAGATGCCTTCTTATGAAGGGGAACTGATTCCGATGGTGGAGGATAAGTGGGCGTATGATGAAAATGGTCGTCAGATTGCAACGGTGTCCTATGATTTTGAAGATGGCATGAGAGTACCGAATACATGGGTCACTATGGCTTATGATGAAGATGGCAATCAGATAGAAATACTGGGTAGAGAAAATGCTTCAGGAGGGCTGAGACCTTTCGGAGTGAGGACTCGTTCCTCAGAATCAATAACCGATAGAGATTACCGTATCGGAGAGGATGACGAGGATGAGAACTGGGATTTCACTACCCATTGGATATTTGAATGGGAAAATGGAGTGCAGACTCAGCGTCTATGCTACAGATGGAATGGTGAGGATTGGCTCAATAACCAAGGACAGAACAATTATTTCGACTTCACAGTTCCTGTGGAGGAAATGATGGTGCCCGAAGCCTATACTGACCCTTATAAGATTGACTATATAGAGCAGCTTTATGGATTCGGAGAAGAATGGGCAAGCACACGCATGGAATATTATTACAGTGAGATTGCCAACACATCAGTGAAGGCTGTCGATGAGGATAGTTTGACAGTTCGCTTCCATGATAACACCATCTATGTATATGGCTCTGAAGTTGCTGCAATCAACGTATATGATCTTTCGGGTCAGAATGTTTGCTCAGGTGCAGCATCGGAGTTGGCATTAGACGATCTTTCCAAAGGAGTCTATATCGTGAAGGTATTGACTTGCGGAGGGACTGCAAAGTCGGTAAAGGTATATGTCAAATAAGCAAGAACATGGCTTTATCTCAGGGTAGTTACTAAGCTCCATACGACAAAAACCGGGACACATCATTTATGTATCCCGGTTTTTTTATCCTTAAAAAATCCTTTACTCGAATATTTACTAATCCGTATCTAATCCAAAGATAACTATTTTGGAGATTTCGGCAATAAGGGAGTCTGTCTCTTCCATGGGATAAGCTGAATTTTCAATGAAGACGGCAATGGAATAATGATGATTATTAGGGAGATGTACGTAGGCTGCGTCATTGATTGCCATTAGTTTGCCGTCAGGGAGGGTGAAGCCCGTGCCGGTCTTATGTCCGATTATGGCATCGGTAGATAAGAGAGGTTTGGACAAGCGTCCAATCCCTGTCTCACACGTTTCCATCATCTCCTTGATTTCCATTGAGAGGGAGTCGTTAAATACCCGGTCAAATTTATCCATCAGGGCAGCCATGGCAAGTGGGGTAGAGGAGTTGGCATAGCATAATGAGATGTCGTCATGCATCTCATTCTCAGTGTTTTTTACGTTGATTCCTTTGGCGTTAATTTGTGACAAATACTCTTCTACCTTACCACATCCTCCTGTCTTCTTCAGAATAATGTCGGAGGCATTGTTATCACTCTGCTGGAGCATATAAGCCAAAAGTGTCTTGGCAGGTAGACATAGTGAATCGGTTACTGCTCTGCTGGAAGCCAAGATCTTCTCTGTCATGGGGCTATAGGTGTCAAGGTGCAGATCTTCCTTAGTGATTCTTATGCATTGACTAAAATCAAGTCCGTTATTATTGCAGTAGTCAGCATAAGCCAAGGCTATCGGGAATTTATACACGCTCAGCATCGGAAAAGCTCTGTTACCGTTGACAGCGACTGTATCTATGCCATCAATGATAACACCGATTCCAATGGTTGCGTCTTTCCCCTTGACAAATTCAGATAAAGCAGCCTGCATTGCTTCATAATTATGCACCTTCTTCTTACCTGTGCAGCTGCAAACACTAAGTGCTATCCATAACAAAACTACAAGTTTCCCCATGATTTCTAAATTGTATTTGTTTTATTAACTTTATTAAGTATTTTATGCATGATTGCCAAGTCGCTTTTAACTTCCCCTTGCAGGAGATATTTGGCCTGATTGGCTTTTAACCATTCATATTTTTTAAGTGCCTTTTCTCTATCGTTGTTAAGCCAGAGATCAATCGCACATAATACCCTCTGTTTTGATGACATTGTCTTTTGATAGGTGTCGATATATTTCTTGAGGTTATCATCAAGGAGTTGCCTTGCTCTCTCTTGGCGGTGTGTAGCCAATGCCAAGAAAACCAATTCACAAGCCATTTCATTGACATATAGAGGCATGATGTCGGCATTGTGAGAGTAAAGATCTTCATGCTCGATGTATGCTTGTTCCCAGTCCATTTCGTCTACGAGGCGAGAGGCATGCATAAAAGGGATTGATACCTCCAATGGGTTCTTGTAGTCGATATCCGTTTTCCATTCAAACCATTCTTCGGGCATATCTTTGGGTCGCACTCCATTTTGAATCATGGCATTAGATCTCAACTGGGTCATGACTGCGCGTTTTGTCAAAAGGTTATGGCGCATATTGAGCCAGTCGTAGCCGTCATTACCCATGCCGTTGAGTTTCATTGGTATGCCGTTGATAATTAGTAGAAACAAATCAGTAAGACAGAATATTGTAAGTATCTCAACTATAAATGGGTTAAGTTTTAGGAAGAAAAATGGGAATACCATTATCAATAGGGTAATGTTAGCTAAGATCCCGCCGGTAAGATACAGTGATGTCGGAATCTTATCTACCGGAAGATCCGGTGGTGCCAACAGGCATTGCCCACCTGTGCCGGTGATTGAAAACCGTTTAACCTTTATTTTACCATTAACCTTGATAAAGGTGAAATTAAATATTCTGAATGACACAAACTCATATCCACTCAATAAGCCACCGACAAGATGACCTGCCTCATGGAAAGTAACAATAATTACTATAGACACAATGAAGGCAACCACGCCGACTAATACCACCAACATAGATTCCACAGCTTTCATGGAGCATAGCTTTGATATAAATTCCGGTAAGGTTGTATCAGTAAAAATAATGGTTATAAGTGCCGCAATAGTTAATCCGGCAGTAATCCCAATCAGCAATCCTCCAATAATTTTTAATATGCTTCTCATCAAATCTTTTGAAATAGATATTGGTCTAATTAGATAAACGACCGGAGAGAAGTCTTTATTACATATTACTGTTCTCCATAGAACATGAGGATTACCACAATAAAAATTACGGTGCTATTTTAGATGCTATAGTAGTTAACTTCTTAGCAATTTGCAACAGGGTTTCAGATAGAAACAATTTTACCTTAAATAAAAAGGGAAGATGTTTTCTATTGTGAACACTTGTTTTTTTATTTTTATCCAATCCCATTTCATGCATAAACCACTTAATAGTACCTTCTCCGGTATATATTATTATAATAGCTATGATAAGTTGGGCAACTTTTGGGGATATAAATATATTTTCCATTTACTTACTCCTCTTCTTCTTTACCATTACTATTATTTTTAATCTCCTGCATACGCTTCCTATACCACACAATAGGCATAAGCATACACTTTAACACCTTATCTAACACAAAGCACAATCCTATCGTCATAAGTGCTTCTTTGATTAATTCCATTAATGTCATAGATATGTATTATAAATTTATGATTATATTTCTTCCCAAGGAGCTTCGTCACGCCAAATACCTGTCACGTTCATCCGGGGGAGGAGAAGGTGCTTTTAACCTTGAGACGTTTTTACGGTTGTAGATTAATTGGATTTTTGTTTCGCCAAGCGAAATAGTGATTGTTGCGAGCGATAAGCTATGGAAATAGGAAGAGCCTGTAATCCTCCTCCTTCAAGTATGGCAGATCATTCCTGAATTCAGAACACACATTATCGCATAGGAAGTTTGTTTTCTTTCCGAGCGCATTGATTCTGTCGCCGGCATCAGAAAGTTCTTTGATGAGCTTGGTGACAGCATTGGCGATCTTTGGTTTCGATACCTCTTCATCGTCATTATTGCTTATATTTTTCACTTGTAGTATGAAGATGAGTGATTTTAAGTGGCAAAGATACAACAAAATTCGGAAAAATGTAGGGAAAGTTGCTTACATTTACTTTTTAATTCACCCGACAGGCGATCTTAAGCGCGTCATCTCTCCAACCAAATATGGTGTTTAGGCGTTATAATGATATATAACCCGAAAAGCCATCACCCCAATTGGGTGAGATGGCAAGTATTAAAAACAATATAAAAATGGACAAACTAAGTTACGCATGGGGCATGGCACTTGGTCAGCAGCTCCGTGCAATGGGAGTAGAGAACATAAATAGAGAAGATTTTGATGAAGCTGTTCATGCAGCTTTTGAAGGTAAGGAAACCAAACTTACGCCTGAAGAGGCTAATCAGCTTATTCAGGGGTATCTTCAGGAACTTACTGCCAAGAAGGCAGCTGAGATACGTGCCGTAGGTGAGAGATTCCTTGCCGAAAACAGCAAAAAAGAGGGCGTGAAGGTTACAGCTTCCGGTCTGCAATATATCGTTGACAAGGAAGGCGAAGGCGCTCAGCCTACTGCTGAAGACGAGGTGACAGTACACTACACCGGTAAACTTCTTGACGGAACGGTGTTTGACAGCTCAGTAAGCCGTGGTGAACCGGCAACCTTCCCTCTTAACAGAGTAATACCCGGTTGGACAGAAGGTGTGCAGCTTATGAGAGAGGGTGGCAAATACACTTTCTTTATCCCTTCCGACCTTGCTTATGGTCCACAGGGCGTTCCAAATGCAATTCCACCTCACTCCACACTTATATTCGATGTGGAACTTATTAAGGTAGTGAAAAAATAAGCTTGGATTTTTAGCGTTATTAAGGTTAGTGGCATGATTAGTCACTAACCTTTTTTCACTTGTAAACTTTTTACATTACATACATACCAAAATGAAAAAGAATTTTATCCCTGCGGGGCTTGCAGCCGCCGTAGTATTGGTTGCCGGACTTGCATCTTGCGGCGGCAACAAAGCGGAAAAACAACAGGAAGACACTGCCGCTATTGAGGAAATGGTAGCTGCCGTGCAACAAGCCACAACCGACGGCAGTCTGCGTGCCTACGATGCAGCTTTCTTCAACAATCCTGACAGGAGGAGTACCGGAGCCTCAACCGACTCTACCTATTTTCAGACTGCCTCAGGGTTGAAATATACCGTGGTTAAAGAGGGTAGCGGGGCACGCCCATCTGCTTCTGACAATGTGACAGTTCATTATACAGGTCGCCTCACTGACGGAAGGGTGTTTGACAGCTCCGTAGATCGTGGTGAGCCTACATCTTTCCCTCTTAACCGTGTTATTCCCGGTTGGACTGAGGGTCTGCAACTGATGCAGGAAGGCGGGGTAGCAGTGTTCTATATTCCTTCCGAGCTTGGATATGGAGAGATGGGCACACCCGGTGGTCCTATTCCGCCGAATGCTCCCCTTATCTTTGAGGTTCAGTTGATAAAGGTTAATTAATTATTAATGATAAGTAGAACCAATATGCCGCGTGTCGCTTTTGCGGGGAGCGTGGCAATGATACTTTTGCTGGCTTCATGTCAGGGTCGCACTGCCCACAACATGGTTCCCAAGGGGGAAACTGTAGAAGTGGTGATTCAACAGCCCAATGATGATGCCAATAATGAAGTGTCAGATGATAAATCCAATTAAACAGATTCATTACGAAATGAAATTTAAATCAATTCTTGCAATGGCTGCTGCCGGGCTGATGCTTGCATCATGTCAGGGCGGAGCTTCCTCCGAGGGGGCAGCTCTTGGAGATCTTAAGAATGCTACTGCTGCCGACTCTCTGATATATTATTTCGGACAGATGAGAGGCGTTGATTTTCACCGCCAGGCTGAGCGTGACACCACTTTAGACACCCCTCAGGCAAAGAAAGCCTACATTCAGGGAGTGCAGGCAGGTATGAATGCTGTGAAGGCTAACGATGAGGCGTATAATCAAGGTCTTTTCCTTGGAATGCAAATGGCAATGAACCTTCAGCAATTTAAGGATGACTATGGCATTGATCTTAATAAACGTATCTTCATGTCAAGCCTTTCTGAAGCGGTCAATGCTGATTCCCTGGCAAACCAACAGGAGATGCAGCGTGAGTTCTATAAGATTATAGGTAAATTTAATGAAGAGAAAGAGACAAGAGAAAAGGCAGCCGCCGGAGAGTCATTGACTAAGGAGGCTCAGAATCTTAAACTTGCCAAACTCTCTGATGAGGTCTACGGTGAAGTGACTGTGAAGAATGACAGTGTGCAGCTTAAGACAGGTGACAATGTTGATATTGATGTGAAGGTAGCAAAAATTAACGGCGCGGAAATCAATGCTCCCCTTCCAAAGAAGGGAAAGATCGGTGCCCGTAACATTGCAGCTCCTCTCAACGATATGCTCACAGCTCTCAAAAGTG
The DNA here is from genome assembly GCA_014802265.1 of Bacteroides sp. Classification (GTDB taxonomy): domain Bacteria; phylum Bacteroidota; class Bacteroidia; order Bacteroidales; family Muribaculaceae; genus Lepagella. The sequence goes on from JAAVCP010000088.1 coordinate 10,034, forward strand.
GAGAGACAGGGAGCTTTATCACTTCTGCACGTGCATTGTTTGGACCGCGTGTAAGCCAGTTGAATCTTGAGCCGGCTGAGGTGGTTAGAGTCACTCTTAAGGCATCTTTGCTACCCCCTGATAAAGAGGAGCCAAAGGCTGACAAGCCAAAAGTAAACAATCCTAAAATCAGGCGTCCTTAATAAATTGTCAGTTTCACGTCAGCACATATATAAATAAATCGGCTCCGAATTCGGAGCCGATTTATTTATATATGTGCTTTTTGTTTTGTTGTCATTCAAGAACGAATGGCACAGCCACTTCCGCGAGCGCGTCAACAGGAGCACCGTTTTTGTCTGCCGGTGTCCATGCGGGCATATTCTTCACGAGGCGTATTGCCTCCTGCTCAAGGTCTGGGTCTACCATTCTGATAATCTTTATTGACCCGATGCTGCCGTCGGCTTTCACCATAAACCCTACATTGACTACCCCTTCAACACCGTTTGCCTTTGCCGCAGACGGATATTTCATATTATCCGATAAATAGGTTTTCAATGCTTCGTCACCACCCGGGAAGGTAGGTTTGTCAGCAGCTGTCATTGCGAAAGTCGCACCTGCCAGCATAAGGAGGCTTAGTAAAATCTTTTTCATAACCAGTATGTTTTTTATATTTGACAATGTGGAATTCAAAAGTTTAATTTAACTTATTGAGAAGATTACTGCAACCATCTTCAAGGAGATTGAGCACGAGTTCAAAGCCTTCCGCACCCTCATAATAGGGATCAGGGACACAATCGTATTGAGGGAATCCCGTTACAAAATCAATCATCTTCACAACTTTCCGTTGGTCTTCTAAAGTGGTGGCAAAGCTGCGCAGACGCTGATAGTTGCTGTCGTCCATTGCTATGATAAGATCAAAATCTTCAAAGTCTGACATCCTTACAGGGCGGCTATGGTGAATAAGACTGTAGCCTCTTTGGAAGGCATGTACGCGCATACGGCGGTCGGGTAATTCTCCGGCGTGACCTCCATACAGACCTGCGGAGTCTATCTCAAAACGCTTGCCTACCCCTTTCTCCTCAACCATGCTCCGAAATACCCCTTCGGCAGCCGGAGACCGACATATATTGCCTAAGCATACAAACAGAATCTTGACTTTATCTTTATTTTTCAAAGAGTTGATAATTTTATCTGAATTAATGTTTGTCATGTATTATATTCTAAATTGATATGGTTTGACCTTTTGTTTAGGTCGCAAAAGTAATAAAAAAGAGTCAAATAACACTCATAGTTTTCAAATTCATCTACAATGACGGACTTTATTTTTAATATTCAATTTTTGGATTTGGAATTTTTACAAATGTCAGATTTACGTACATAAAAAGAACAGTGTAAATTACCTATCTGAAAAAAGAATAATAATTATGGCATTCTGGGATATATTTTTGACGTGTAATGATGAGTAACCAATCGAAAGCGGTTACTAATTTTGCACTATAATATTTGAGAGCGTCTGCAACTTTCTATTGTGAGTGCTCTCAAATATCTAAATGATTATAACAAATTCTCCATATTCTGATTTTCATTAAACAAAATAAATGATGCAAACGCGCTAAAAAATTCCACTTTCACGTTTTTGAAATCGTATTTCACCAAAATTTTCATTTTTTGGCGTAATACGGA
>JAAVCP010000089.1 GCA_014802265.1 Bacteroides sp.
GCGAAGAACTTGTCTTGCATTCGGTTTTTGAGGTTGAACTTCATAGTTGAGTCAAGGGCGCGCTCTATGCAGATGAATTTTTTGTCGGGATGTTGCATAAAGTAATCTACCGTTGAATCCGCCAATGTGTTATCTACACAGATGTATGCCTCTTTTATCCCATCGGAGGCAAGGTAAACTGTGTTTACAGTAAATTGAGGTTGAGGCACGAGTTTGTATGTAAGCATGAAGCCACGCGAAATTAGTATCTCGGTGATTAACTCCTGCTCATCAAAGCCCATGGATAGCTGCTGCTCCTTGGTCGCAACATATTTATGGAAGAGTTCAAGATTTTCTTCCTCAGATTTTTCCGGATCTGGAGCAAAGTCAGTTCGGGGAAAGGATGACTTTGTGAGTGTGAAAGCCTTGAACCCAAGTTGATCAATTTGTTGTTGATCTTCCGGTGTAATTATTCGACCATCATAAGACGCTTTGATTTTTTCAGAAACAGCCTTATTTCTCGCGATGGTAATATCGCTTATTTTCTTAAATCCACGTTTAACAGCTTCTTTATTTTCTGAGGATAAGGCTACAGGGAACTGAACAAGAATATACTTTCTTGATCCACCATCTTTTAGATTAAGGTTCGTAATCGCATGGCGAGTAGTCCCTGTACCTGCATAGAAATCGAGTATTATACTATCTTTATTGTTATCAAGTTTTAGTATATATTCTAAAAGTTGTGTAGGCTTTGGATACCGGAATCCATAAATACCCAGACTCTCAAGTTCAGATGTAGCAGTTTGAGTCCCTCCTAAGTTTTGAAGGACTGAAATGACATGACTTTTAATTCCTCTATCTTTGATACAATCAATCCCTCCAGCATTGGTCAGCACGAACCTTGTATTTTGATCTTTTGTATCTTTAACGGGTTCCCAGTTGTTGTCTTCACTCATGAATTGGTCAAGCTGTGCTCGAGCAGCCCAACCACTAGTGATTTTGACATCATTTTTTACTCTATAGTTTTCAACTACTATGTCTGATTCATGATGCGGCCAGTGTTTGGATTGTGCCTTGAATACAGCATTTTCTACTTCTGCCGGGAATCCAGCTCTCAATGTTAAAGTCTGAATAGGATTTTTGGGACCATTTTTTACTATTGTATTACGAATGAATTGATTATTTAACTTACTCCTATCTCCAACATTTGGGTCTACCAGATCTGGGAAATCAAATTTATTCGCATCCTTAGCGTACAACAACACATATTCGTGGCAACTCTTTATCTTTGCCTGATTATCAAAGTTGCCGTCTGTGATCCATACGAATTGGGCAATAAAATTTTCGGGCATAAAAACTTCTTCGCATATCTTTTTTAGATGTGCTACTTCCTTATCATTAATAGAAATAAGTATTATACCGTCTTCCGAAAGTAAATCTCGAGCTTTTAATAGACGTGCGTAAATATCACTCATCCAAACACTATGCTTTCTTCCTTCTGGAACAGACATTGAGTCAACGAGAATGCCATCTTCCGTTATGCCAGATTCTTCCCAATAATGCGTGCGGTCTTCGCAATAATTATCATTATATGCCGTTAGAGCATCTGCATTATATGGAGGATCTATATAGATAACTTTGATTCTATTGCGGTAGGATGGTGTGAGAATTTTTAAGACCTCAAGATTATCACCCTCAATTATCACGTTCTCGGTAGCGTCCGGGTTCACACTACGTTCCTCATCAAAGTGCAATGTGGCTCGAGTGGGCATAAATGCATTGCGTTTAGCCTTTGATTTTCCAAACCAACGGAACTCATAGCGTTCGGTTTCATCAACGCTATCCGGATTCACGGCTTTCTTGACTTCATTTATGTCGAGTTGCCCCTCTTGGGTAAACCAATCAGGAAACATCTGGCGTAGTTTTTCCAGTCGTTCGGTGTTAAGATCCGGAGATTGTATGATATGGTCTTTATACGTTTCCATTGCTATTTATTGTTTGATTGGCTTGCGCCTTGAAGGTTTCATATTCTTTGATGGGAGCTTTATAGTAAGCCTCAATTCCAAGAGATTGGAAATGCTTGATTGCACATTTGATACGACCAATCTCATGAGGAGTTAAAGCTCTCGTGTCGTTTATATCATCAGTGCCTTTAATTTCGACAACAAAATAATATTCATTGTCTTCAGCCGGTGTACTCAAAGATCTTTTGTGTAGCACAACTCCAAAATCAGGCTCATAGTTACCGATTGGCGTCGGAATTTTATACCATGAAGGGAATTTAAGGAAACACAATACCTCAGTATTGGTTATCTTATCTGCATCTACTGCAAAATTCCTTTCAAGAATGCTGTCATATAGTGTCTTATCCCATACACCATGATTGGGAGTGTCGACATAATTATCACAGCCATCCCCTTATAGAAATCTTCAAATTTGAAATCATAGATACTTCCAGTAGGACAATATTCTACGCAGCGTACCAATTCGTCGAGCTGTATTTGACGAATCTTAAACACTGCCTGTTCCATAAATACAGGTGGATTCTTGATATATTGTGCTTTATTATCAATTCCTGCAATAATCTTAAGCACCGATGTATAGCATAATCCCGTCTTCTCGCTTATTTCTTCAATGAGATCATGAGGGTTAAATTTTGCTCGCGCAGTATAAGACTCTTCACCACAATACTCAGCGTCTTGAATATTGCTAATATCTGAAACGCGCATACTTTGAACATCAATAGTACAGTCACTAATACGTATCTCATTCAAAGCTGCGATGCTTTTACGGATTAACTCATCCTCATCCATGTGGATGCGATAAGTGGTTTTCTTTGCAACAGTATTCCAAAACCGACGGAACACACTCATGAATGTTTCATCTTTCCTGATTTTGAATGTTACGCGGTTTATCCTTTTGCCCTTATGGGTACGATTCGGAACTTTCGCACCAGTACCATACAATTCCTCGTACTCTTGTTGGTAACTGCGGGCAAAAGTTTCGTAAGTCTCATTAGGGACAATAGTGAGTTGGTTTATCTGTTCATCCTCGGGAGTATCGTCAGCGTCATAGATTCTTTCTCCCTCTTGGTTTACACAGATGCGCAACCCACGGCCTATTTCCTGACGTTTCTTATTCTCAGAATAGCTTTATTAAGAGTGGCTATTCCGAATACATTAGGATTATCCCAACCGACACCTAATGCCGAATGGGAAAAGATGAATTCAATAGGACTCTCAAAAGAAAGTAGCCTCTGTTTATTATGCAGAATTTCATCGAAGATTTCTTTATTCTTTCTGCATGCATCTTCTTTGTCGGTATATTCTCCTTGTGTGGTCTTTGCGAAATAAAAGCCTTGCACAGCCTCAACCGCAGAATCTGAAGGTTGTTGACCATCATTAAATTCAGCAAACACCTGACGATATTTTTGCTCAAAAAGCTGCTTAATTATAGGTCGGTCAGAACTCATATAATTTGCGACCCTATCAATAAATATTAATGATAGGTTTTTAATTCCCTGTGGGTTCAGCCGATTTTTATTCTGGAAATGACGTCGTATAAGCCATTCAAGTTGCAACGCCCACACTTGTTCCTTATTGGCCGATGAAGAACCCTCAATGATTTCTGTACCGTTAGTAAACACGACATGCCATTTACGGTCAGTCATTGATTTGTAAATGCGGTTTATAGTAAAGTCACGATATGACTCGTTACCCGATTTATTAGCAATATTATCGTCTTTCTTCAACCAGCCCGATTCTTTGAATTCAAAGCGTCCTTTGGTTTTGTTAAGTTTCCAAAGCTTTAGTTTAGCCTTAACTTGTGAGGGCGTGGATTGCACCTGACTAATCTCTAATTTCAATGTAGCTTCATCATTGCGCTCGGAGACAGTCAGAACTTCAAGTTTTTTACTAATCCAAGTCGATAACTTTCAGCTGGTGTCAGTTGGTAAAGAACATTCTTTTTAACAGCGTGAGTAGCAGAATAGCGGAACTTGAACAGGGGTTTCAATTTCCTAATCCATTGTTTTGAATTATCCGTATCCATACCCTCCTGAGGCTCGTCCATGAAGATTATTGGATGAGTTTGAGCAATCGCTTCAAGATGTGGCAAATTATTAAATAGCCCCTCACGCTCAACATGATTCAATATGTTATTCTCAGAGTTAAATGATGCCAGTGTTAGCACCATAATCTGAAGATTATCGGACGTGATGAAATCGTGAAGTTTGCTTAATTTAGAACTGTCATAGACAAATACGTCCGGAGTAACATCATATTTTTCTGCCAACTGATCTTTGAAGTTGTCAAAAGTATCAATAACGCCCTGTCTAACCGGAACAGAGGGTACAATAACAATATACTTGCTTAGTCCATATTGCTTGAATAACTCATAGGCAGTTTGAATATAGGTCAAAGTCTTGCCTGTGCCCGTTTCCATCTCAATACAGGCGTCATTTTCGCCAATTATGAATGCTTGGTTAATATTTATTCCGTTCTCAGAGCTTACGCGTTTAATGTTAGCAGTTATCTCTTGAGCCGTCAAAGAACAGACGTTAGAATGAATATCCTCCACATGAGCGTTGTCGTAGATATTGCGTTCCATACCACGAAAAACCTCTACCACACTTTGTATGGCAGTGGATTGATGCGGTGGATTTTCAAGTTTAAATTTCATAACAATTTCGTTTTTAACTCAGCATCATAATGATTCTACAAACTCCTTGTTTATCAACTCCTCTAATTCAACATCTAGCAATTTTGAAATTCTCAATAATAGTGTAATATCTGGTTGAGATGAATTGGTACACCATTTAGAAACAGTAGAAGGGTTAATGTCGAGCTCATTAGCCAGCCATTTATTTGTTCGTTGTTTTTCTGCCAATACAACTTTGAGGCGATTAATCCGTTCAGCCATAATATAAATTATTTATCTGCAAATTTAATGAAAATTTTTCACACAGCAATAATATAGGGCTTTTTTTCTGTATATCAAAAGGTTATTTCACTAAATTCTAGATACCTAACGTGTGGAGATACGGTGTCGTAAGAAGCTATAATTTCTCTTTAATCGGTTATGCTACTTATCAGGCAGATAGCAAACATAGCTACGAAAAGAAAGGCTAAAAATGGAAGAAAGCCCTCGATTTCAATATCTTTAAGACTCTTTAGGACGCTAAAAATACTTCTATATCCTTTATCTCGTTTCTGATCGTAGAAGTTGATTGCCAAGAGGCAGAAACCTTTATCCAACTTTTCTTCGATGGATTTCAGGCGTACCTCAAGAAACTTCTTATAATCTGAGAGGGTTTCGGATAAAAGGAACTTTTGCTCGGAGGATTTGCGGAAGTTCTCGAATTCTTGTCTGTCAGTGAACATTGTAGGGAGCTGTTCATAATTGGCTCTGATTACATCGTCGCACACTCGCTTAACTGCTAAAAGCAGGTGTTCTGTACCGATCCTTTCCGATTGTGGCTCGGAGGAAATTTGCGAAGTATTCTGCGAGGCCTTTAGAGCGTCGATTTCTTTCTGCTGTCTGTCGACAGTTGTTTTAGGTCGGATATTACTTTGTTTTGCAATGAAATGTCTGCTTGTAGCGAGGCGATTATTCGCTGATAGTATTCATCTTTCGATGCCATAGTGGTTACATTTTGAACTTGTAAGATGTGGTTTCTTCCTCGATGTGGTCGTCGATTCGCTCCCAACTGCGTCCGCGCCGTCCGACTTCATATTCACGGTTATCGCCACGTCCGGTGTTGGCTTTAGGAAGATTTGTCAGGATCTCTATATACCGGACTACAGGGATATAGGTGATGTTGCGCTGCTTGACAACTCCCGACTGGGCGGAAACGGAACGGTTAGCATCCATAATGCCGAATTGCTTGCAAAGATTTCCATATATGAATTGGTTGTGCAGCCCCAACTTGGAGCCGGATATGCGGAACCCGTTGTGCTCGTATGCCAACCCTCGGATACGTCCGGTATTGCTGTCCGTGCAGAAAGAGAGGGTTATACCGTCCTGTGCAAGCAACTGAGCAAATGTATTCCAGTCATTGGACTGCGAAAGATTATTGAGTACCAGTTGACGGATAAGCAATTTTTCAGTATCGTATCTCCTGAGACGTTCAGGATTGATTTGCTGCGACTGACGGTTGCCGAAAGTCAGACCGTGGCGTTGCTTTATACGGCGACAAGCAGCCTCATTGCGTCTCCGTTCATTGCTATCGGAGATGACAGACCCATCATTTGCAATACGATTGAAAACGAGATGGCAATGCGGATGCTTCTTGTCGAAGTGTCGGGCGATCACATATTGCGTGTTCTCCGGGTCTATTCCCATTTCCTGCATCCATTCCTCGGCAAGCTACGCCATGAATCGGTCGCCTTCCTCGCTGTCGGGAAAGCGGTGTGCATCTTCCGGAGAGAACGCTATTGAGACATGTTTCACCAGTTTACTCAGATGATGCAGCCTGCCGTTGGCATCGGGTATACGAAGTTGTGCCTGAAAGCTGTCGGCTATTGTGGAGTTGTCGATTAGCAGAACTCCATTGTTGCCGATTATTCGTGCAGATTTCTCCTTGATGTTGTTCGCATAGTTGACGATGCCGGAGAAATCAACTATGGTTGTTATCTTCGCAATCATAGATGTTTAGTTCTTGGGTTACTTGGTTGATTGGTTCCTTAGTCATTGGGATATTATAATACCGAATTCAATTGTAGTGTCGATAAAAATAACTAATTTTGTCTCCGGAGAGCGACATTGGGATCCAGAGCATCTTAAAACGAAGCTATAAAGGAAAACAGGTCACAGACATAAATCTGTAAACCATATCAGTCAACCCATAAAAACGTGTAAAGCGAGATTCTTTGGAAATCTAAGAGCTGGTTTTCTCAGAAGCTCAATAAAGTGGGCGAAGCGGCTTCAAAAGATGAAGTGGAAACGCTTAGAAATGTAATATATAATGTCTTTAGAGATTTAGGAAATAGCTGATGAATTACAATAAGAGAGTTAAATCTTCGTCTGTCAAACGTTTGTAATAAATCAGTGGGAGGTTATAATTAGGTATAGCCTCCTTTTTAGTACTCTCCAACAGAGTCTAATAGTTACTCCTTATGTTAGAAATAAGCATAGATTCTAAAATGAAGTGTGAAATTCGAGTTAAGATTTTCGGAAGCCAAACCATTACTCTCTTTCTGTAAAGGGAATGCCCGAGTGGCGCGATCGAACTAAAATTATCCCCAAAAGCGGAATGATAGCACAAAACCGACAATACAAAAGTGAAAAGGCACACCGAAGTCTCACGGGGATTAACTAATTTTGCACTTGCCAATTGAGAGGAGACATAGCTTAGTCAGGTTATTCCTCACCGTGTTTACTGGAGTTTATCTTTCCGGATCACAATTAAGTAGATTCAATTGGTTATTTTTTCAGTGATTTTGGTTATGCTTAAAGCGAGGACTGATTGTTTATAGAATTATAATGTTGTGTTCGGCAATATATACGGACAATTTGGACGAATACGTCAAATCGTGAAAAATTTGATGTTATTTGTGTAACATTATATTTTGAAGATAACCCTAATTTTGCACTATAATAATTTATGTTATGATAAAGAAGTTACTGACAACTACATTTGTGGCACTCTGCTCGATGTTAAGCTTCAGCTCATGTGCCGCCAGTTCAAGTGATAGCAATACTAATACAAATCAAAAAACAGAAAATATGAAAACTGAAGGAAAGAAACTCGTGGTTTTCTTCTCTCATACCGGAGAGAACTATAATGTCGGTTATATTGAAAAGGGCAACACTCATATCATTGCTGATATGATAGCGGATGCAACCGGTGCAGACCGTTTTGAGATTATCCCTGAAAAAGAATATCCTAAAGATGACTATAACGAGTGTATTGAGATTGCAAAAAAGGAGAAGCAGTCTAATGCACGTCCGGCAATCAAGGGGGATGTAAATATAGAAGGGTATGATATCATTTTCTTGGGTTATCCCAACTGGTGGGGCGAGGTGCCAATGTGTGTCTATACATTTATTGAGAAGCATGACTGGGATGGGAAAACAGTAATTCCGTTTATTACTCATGAGGGAAGTGGAATGGGTGGTACCGACCGCAAAATTGCCAATGCTTGTAAAGGCGCAGATGTGGCAGTCGGCAAAGGTCTTGCCGTTCAAGGTAAGGTTGCCCAGGAAAATCAGGCTACTGCTAAGAAGAATGTAAATAACTGGCTTGAAGGACTTGGATTTAAACATTAAGCTATGATCAAAAGACCACATATAATATGTCACATGGTTGAGTCAATCGACGGTCGTATAGACTGTGGGATGGTCGACAAAATAAGTGGTGATGAGTATTACACCACTCTTGATTCCCTCGATTGCAAAGCCACAGTTGAGGGGCGTGTGACAATGGAGCATTACTATGCTCTGCCGGATAAGTTTGTAGCCAAAAACAAATCTCCATTTGATAAAAAAGAAGTATTTAAGACAACTGACCGTAAGGATTTCCATATCTGTCCCGATACTCACGGCACACTGCAGTGGGAAGGCGCGACGATGGAAGATGGCCGTCCGTTGCTGATATTTACATCTGAAAATGCTCCGGCTGAATATATTGCGTATCTCCGTGAAAAGGGTATTTCTTTTATTGTAACCGGTAAGGATGCCATAGACCTCGCAAATGCAATGGAATTATTAAGCTCCGAGTTTGGGGTTGACCGTTTGGCAGTGCTTGGAGGTGGAGTTATCAACGGCGGTTTTCTTGCCGCCGGTCTGATTGACGAGGTAAGCCTCCTGCTTGCTCCCGGCATAGACGGACGTGAGGGGTGGCGTGCAATGTTTGACGGTATCAAAGATCAGACAAAACTCCCGACAAAGTTGACTTTACAGTCAGTAGAAAAATTGGCTGGCGATGTCCTTTGGATCAAATATGATGTCATCAGATAATGTCTGCCGTATATAGTAAAGATTAAAATTAGCCTGGATACTTGCACAACGTCATTGGATTGTGCCTATCCTGGGAACAAGAAAAATCTCCCGGCTTGAAGAAAGTGCAGGAGCTGCAAACATCAAGCTGTCGGCTGATGAAATATCTATGATTGACCGACAGCTGGAAAGCATCTCTATGTCAAGAGTATTTGGACAAAAAACAACCTATAAATTATAATCAAATTATGGATAACAGAATTGAAGACCGCGTAATGCTCAAAGATCTTATTGACCGTTACGCAACAGAAAGCGATAAGAACAATCAGGACTACTATGTAGAAATCTTCCGTCCTGATTTGAAACTGAAAGTATATTTCGGCGACAAGCTCGGAATGGATATCTCTTCCGTAAATGACATGATAGCCCAGTATAAGGCATTTGGTGCCGCCAAAGCCTCCTTCCATCAGAACGGTCAGCAGGTTGTGGATTTCGTTGACGAAACCCATGCTACAGGCATCTGCTATGCAATCGCCACTCTCGTCACCGAAGAAGACGGCAAGGATAAACTGACTTTCCATGCAGTCCGTTACTACGACAAGTATGTAAAGATTGACGGCAGATGGTGGATTGCAGAGCGTAATCAGTATTTCGTTTATTCCACAAATATTCCTATGAATGTCTGATCAGGAGGAAATAAGCAAACTGTATCGCAGGTTGTATGCGGCAATGATTGCAAAGGATACTGCCGAACTTAACGCGGTCTTTTCTGATGATGCCAAGCTGGAACACATGACCGGACTCGTCCAACCGAAACAAGACTTCATAAAAGCTGTGGAGGATGGCACACTAAATTATTTTTCCGTCAATCATGAAGGTGATGAGATTGAAATAGACGGGGATTCAGCCCGTATGGCAGGTAGAAGCCGCGTACTGGCAGCTGTCTATGGCGGAGGACGGCACGAATGGCAGCTGCTTATAAAATCTGATTTCAGGAGATCGGATGGCGTTTGGAAAATCGTTTACTCTAAAGTATCAACATATTGAAATTATGGACACAAAAAATGATATACTCGAAAAGATGCTTGCCGGTGAGGCAGTATCAATGGCAGATCCTGCCTATTCAGGGGCTGCCGCATTTATTGGAGAGTCATGGAGAAAATGTCAGGAGATCAATTGTACCCCGATGGATATAGCTGAAACCCGTCAGGCAATAATTGATAAACTTCACATTGACATGCCTGAGACTTCATTCATCGTGCAGCCATTTCATATTGATAATCCTAACGGTCTTGAACTCGGCAATAATGTATTCATCAACTACGGAAGCTCATTGATGGCATGCGGCAGAATTATTATCGAAGACGATGTGCAGATTGGTCCGAACACGATGATTGTAACCACAAATCACGATTTTAACCATCGGGAAGTTGTGTTGCACGCTCCTGTTACCATAAAGAAAGGTGCCTGGATCGGTGGTCGTTCACTTATCTTACCAGGTGTCACAATTGGTGAGAATGCAGTGGTTGCCGGCGGCGCTGTAGTTACCAAAGATGTGGAGCCGAATACTATCGTAGGAGGAAATCCGGCTAAACTCATCAAACGACTTGACCCTAAGTAATATTATTCCATAACATACAATGTAAGCCGAAGGCAGCGATATGCCTTCGGCTTTACTATACTTAAACCATAAGAATCTATTAATACTTAACAGCCTGTATTCGTAAATGAATTTAACTTAACAGCATTTTGAAATTACCTGTTTTAATGGTGGTTATCATCTCTCCATTGATTAAAAGTTTCTGTAATGAAGGATGCTGATCACTCAATAGGGAAATGCTGCGTTAGAATGATTTTGGGTTGACTGTTATCACATACTTTCACGGAGAATGGAAATCAATTCATCACGGTCAAGTCTTTTGTAACCGTTTCCAGCTATTATGGTAGCATCGGCGATACCATCGAACATATCTTCCGTCACTCCTAAAGAGGAAAGATTATTTGCTGCACCGATTTCGTCAATCCAACTTGCAAGAGCGTCAATACCTTCAAGAGCAAGCTGCTTTTCAGTCTTTCCATCTGGATTAATCCCCCAGACTACCTGAGCGAAACGGGCAAATCGTTTAGTCTCATTGTATGTCATGTGTCGGTAGTAAGTGGGAGAGACGGCAGAAAGAGTAAATCCATGTGTCGCGTTAGTGTATGCACCGATTGCATGACCTATCATGTGTACTTCCCAATCCTGTGGTTTGCCGGAACCGACAATCGAGCTTATACCCCATGTTGCGGTCCACATAATGTTTGAACGCGCCTCATAGTCCTCGGGATTTTTGATTGCCACACGGCTGGAGTGAATCAGCGACCTCATCAATCCCTCTGCGATATAGTCAGATGTTGAGTCATCGTCACCGGAAAAATATTGTTCCATGATATGGCTCATTGTGTCAAAGATTCCCGCCACCATTTGCCTCTGCGGCACAGTAAAAGTGTAACGGGGATTCATGACAGCAAAGCGGGGACTTACCTCATCAGGGAAGCCTCGTCCGATCTTGAGTTTTTTGTCGTGGTTGGTAATTACCGAACCACCGTTCATTTCCGAGCCTGTTCCTGCCATAGTCAGGACAACACCGATTGGAGTCAGCTTCTGACTGGGTTCGAGATCAGCCTGTTCTACCCAGTAACGCTGCCACGCATCTCCGTCATAACCAGCGGTAACGCTTACAGCTTTTGCATAGTCAACAGTCGAACCTCCACCGACCGCAAGAATCAAGTCAATGTTATTGGCACGGACAATTTCTGAACCCTCCTGTACTTTCTCCAATGTCGGATTAGGCATGACACCTGAAAGTTCCACGATTTCTTTCCCCGCATCTTTAAGAACCGAGACAACATCATCGTATATACCATTGCGTTTGATGGAGCCACCTCCATAAGTGAGAAGTACTCTTTTCCCGAATCCTTTCAATGCTTCGGCAAGATTCTTCTTTGCTTCTTCACCGAAGTACAATGTCGTAGGATTACTGTAAACAAAATTTCCTAACATAATGTATTGTTTTTTATTTTATATTTTATATGAATATTATCACAAGAATACTTGAAAAGACAAGTACGAAATTTGCTGTAGCGTATGTCACAGTATAGCCGATTGCCGGAAGATTACTGCCTAAGGCATCCTGTATCGCACCAATTGAGGCAACTCCACATCTGCTTCCTGCCACACATCCTAATGTCTCGGCTCTGCCGAACTTAAAGATCTTGTGCCCGACAAGAGTCATTACAATAAGAGGTATTATTGTGCATATAATACCGACTATGAACAGTCCTATTCCTACCTCAGCGATACCACTTATGAATTTCGGTCCGGACGTAAGCCCTATGATTGCAATAAACATATTGAGTCCAAGCTTATCAAATAGCCATGATACTTGCGACGGGATATAACCACAAGTGGGTTTTCGAGAACGTAGCCAACCGAAAAACAATCCTGAGAATAAAGCACCTCCGCTTGTACTCAACGACACCGGAATACCATCAACCATAAACGAAAGAGCTCCGATAAAACATCCTAAGGCGATGCCGATACCAATAAACACCATATCGGTTGCCTCAGTCTGACGGTCGGCATATCCGATATTCTCCACAGCTACCTCCACTTTACTGGGCAGCCCGACAAGGGTCAGTACATCGCCTTGCTGAATCTCAGTCTTTGAACGCGCCGGCAAACTCACTCCATTGCGTGTCATGCTTTTGATAATCACACCATTCATGAATGGTTGCTTCCTGATCTCACCGAAAGTCATTCCGGCAGCTCCATTTTTGGAGACCGTAACAGGGAGATTTTCGGCACCGAAGCTCAACAGTTCGGTATCGGCAACTTCCGGTCCGATGATATTTGCTTCTTCTACAATCACCTCCCGTCGACCACTCAGCACAATCGTATCGCCACGTCTGATCATCAGCCCCGGTCTGGGATCGTATAGTTTGCCGTTCAATCGAAGCCGTTCGATGAATAAACGTATATTCTTCTGAGCGAACATATATTCCACATACTGCACAGAGCGAGGTTCGTTGAATAAATCCGACTCGGCACGATAGGCGCGGAATGCTACCGGACGATTAGCATCAATCATTCCATCGTCAGGTGTAAACTCACCATCATCCATCTTAGACTCTATCTCAGCCGTTTCCTCCTTGACCTTTTTCATCCCTCCCAATAACCAAGGTCCTACATTGGAAAGAATCCAAGCTGAGCCGATGGTTCCGAAAATATACGTCACAGCATAACATGCCGGTATCATATCGGTTATAGCTTTTTTTGCATCATCGGGCATATTCATGGAATGAATTGTGTCAGCAGTTACTCCAAGAGAGGCGGAAGCTGTCTGGGAACCGGCAAAAAGACCGCAGGCTGTTCCCATATCGTAGCCCATAATCTTTGCTGCAACTATTACCGTAGCGGCACAAACAAATGCCTCAAGGACTGCGAAGCCGACCTGTTTCAGCCCTCTGCCTTTCAATGAACGAAAAAATTGTGGTCCGACACTATATCCGATACTGAACAAGAACAGCATAAAGAATACTACTCTGACAGTAGAAGAAATATCAATACCGATTTGTCCGATGATAACCCCAATTATCAAGGTGGCTGCCACCGGGCCAAGGGAAAAGGATTTATACTTCAGTTGTCCAATCCAAAAACCGAGTCCGATGGTAAGAAAAATAGGTATGACAGGATTGCTCCTCAGAATATTGATAATATAGTCGATCACGTTCATAAATTTATTTTATACGACAGGTCGTTTGGGTTTTAATAAGGTAACTGATAAGCGCATCGTTAGTGCATATAATCTCTTCAAGCTGATTTCGATATGTGTCCATATCATCAATTTTTCTCCTTGCAACTCCGGATTCTTCAGCTGCTTTAATAACGGCAGGAGCAACTACCATAAGCAAACGACGGTCAAATGGTTTCGGCAATATATAGTCGCGTCCGAAAGTGAGATTTTCCGCGCCATAAGCATTTTTGATACTTTCCGGCACAGGTTCCTGAGCCAGTTCTGCGACAGCTTGTGCAGCGGCTACTTTCATCAATTCATTAATTTCAGTCGCCCCGCAATCAAGAGCTCCTCTGAATATGTATGGGAAACCAAGTACATTGTTTATCTGATTGGGATAGTCGCTTCGTCCCGTTGCAAATACCATGTCTGGACGTGTAGATATGGCAAGGTCATAGGCAATTTCAGGCGAAGGATTAGCGAGGGCGAATACTATTGGACGTTCAGCCATTGACTTTACCATATCGGCAGTAACTACATCTGCCACAGATAGCCCGAGAAACACATCAGCACCTTTCATCGCATCGGCAAGTGTATGAATATCTTTATCGGTTGCGAACTCAGCTTTTGTAGAATTCAAGTTATCCCTGTCTTTCCTTATAACGCCTTTACTGTCGCACATGATTATATTCTTGTGTCTTACCCCAAGCTCACAGAACAACTTGGTACAAGCAATTGCAGCCGCACCGGCTCCATTCACGACAACACGGATATTAGTTATATCTTTATTTTGAATCTTCAATGCGTTGAGCAATGCAGCGGATGAAATGATTGCTGTTCCATGCTGGTCATCGTGCATTACAGGGATGTCAAGTTTGGTGCGAAGCTCACGTTCAATCTCAAAACATTCAGGTGCTTTGATGTCTTCCAGATTAATTCCACCAAAAGTTGGCGCAAGTCGTGCAACTGTCTTGATAAACTCCTGCGGATCGTTTTCATCGATCTCGATGTCAAAAGCATCAAGTCCGGCGAAAATTTTAAACAGGAGGGCTTTACCTTCCATTACGGGCTTGGATGCCTTTGCTCCTATATTGCCAAGCCCGAGGACGGCAGTTCCGTTAGAGATTACAGCTACAAGATTGCCCCTATTGGTATAATCGAATATCTTATCTGCATTGTCTTTTATTTTAAGACATGGATAGGCTACTCCGGGAGAATATGCGAGTGAAAGATCTTCGGGAGTGTTGTAAGGTTTAGTAGGAACCACCTCGATTTTTCCCGGATGCGGATAGCGATGGTATTTAAGAGCTGCTTGTTCAATATCAGATTCCATATTTTTTGAATTTATTTAATTTTTGTAAATTTATAAATCAAACAAGCGTAGTGAATAATGGGTTTACAGTTTATTTATATTTCAGTGTTTTTT
Organism: Bacteroides sp.; assembly: GCA_014802265.1. Lineage (GTDB taxonomy): Bacteria > Bacteroidota > Bacteroidia > Bacteroidales > Muribaculaceae > Lepagella. The sequence goes on from JAAVCP010000089.1 coordinate 15,118, forward strand.
ATAATCATATCCGCTAATTTGGTTAGTACATACGTGAAAGACATTGCATATCTCAACGTCACGTTTAGGCTTTTCTAAGTTTTTCCGTCGTAACTTTGGCAAAACCTTCGTTGAACACATAAATGATCTCAGGATAGACGAAGCACGTCGGCAATTAAAAAACACCGAAAAGAGTGTAGCTGCCATAGCTTATGATACAGGATTTACATGCATTCCGTATTTTAATCGCCTTTTCCGAGAATTATGTGGCATGATACCATATATATATTCAGAAAAATTGTAAAGACTTCTGGGGAGAATAATCAAAAACAGCTGACGATTAACTGAATTTGGTTTATTATCACCGCTAAGCCATAGTGATAAAACTAACTATCTTTACCATTGCGATACTGGTTTGGAGTAATGCCGGTAACTGATTTGAAAAGACGTGTAAAATGTTGGGGATATTGAAATCCAAGTTCGTAGGCTATTTCACTGATGGTCTTGTCTTCCGAGAAAAGGCGTTCTTTGGCGAGTTCTATTATTTTTGCCTGTATATGATCTTTTGCTGTCTTGCCTGTCTCTTTTTTGATAAGATCACTGAAATAATTAGGAGAAAGACACAACTCAGAAGCACACCATTTTACATTGGGGAGTCCCTCCAAAGTCAGACGTGGACTGCGGAGGTAAGTGTCTATCAACTGCTCGAAACGTGATAGGAGGTCACTATTGACCCGTCCACGTGTAATAAACTGCCGCTCATAAAAACGAAGACAATAATCAAGAAGCAACTCAATATTGGTGGCAATCAGACGTTTGCTCAGTCTATCAACGGAATGATTGAGTTCAAATGATATCTTACTAAGGCAGTCAAGAAAAATCTCCCGTTCCTCCAGAGATAGATGAAGCGCCTCATTTACATTATATGAGAAATATGAATACTCATTTATTCTCTTCGAAAGAGAGGTGCCCCGTATTAATTCAGAGTCAAAACAGAGTGCCCATCCTTTAGGCTGGAACTCCTCTCCGGTATCCTCAATGCCTATCACTTGTCCCGGGGCAAGGCAAACCACTGACCCTTTCTCATAATCGTATTTCTGCCGACCATAGATAAGTTCACAACTCACTTCATCTTTAAGATAGATGGTATAAAAGCTGAATGTATGCCGCATATGTCGCATCGGTTTAGCCTTTGAAAGGTCAATTACACTGACAAGTGGATGCAACGTTTCAATGCCAAGCATATCATTGTAGTCAGCTACATTAGCAATATTCAAGAGTTTCTCTGCCATATTTTGATGGTTTCCCTCTGCAAAGTTACCGAAATAGTTTGGATTGTCAATATTAGAAGAGGCAGTCCGTTGAATTCGTTAAAAGAATCGGTAATTTATATACACGTATCTTTAAGTGTATAATGGTAATTTTACGCGACTGTAGTTTAATATTCTGTCTGTTCAGACAACCCTCACTAACCTATATTACTTCTTTTTCTACCATATTCAACACTGAGACAAGCCTTTCAAGAGTGAATCTTGTTATAAGATTATAGACATTAAATTACAAAATTAAATTTATTAAAATTACGATATGGCTAAATATGTGATGATACTGGCAGGAGCCGGACAGATAGGAATGGCGATAGCCCGCAGAATGGGTTATGGTATGAAAATTGTAATCGGTGACAAAAATATCAAGAATGCTGAAACAATAGCTGACATTATGAACAAAGCCGGTTTCGACTGCGTAGCAACTGAAATGGATCTGTCGAGCCGGGACTCTATAAAAGAGATCATCGCCAAAGCACAAAGCTACGGAGAAATCACCATGCTGGTGAATGCAGCCGGAGTTTCTCCGTCGCAGGCTTCAGTTGAAGCTATACTGAAAGTTGACCTTTACGGAACAGCCGTATTGCTTGAAGAAGTTGGAAAGGTAATTGCCAAGGGTGGTACAGGGGTGACAATCTCAAGTCAATCCGGGCATCGTATGCCGGCTCTTACTCCCGAACAGGATTGGCAGCTCGCAATGACCCCGATAGAGGAACTGTTATCGTTACCAATGTTACAACCTGAAAATATTGAAAACACCCTCCATGCATATCAGATGGCAAAGCGTTGCAATGTCAAGCGTGTGATGGCTGAAGCAGTGAAATGGGGTAAACGTGGTGCGCGTATCAATTCCATCTCTCCGGGAATTATCGTGACTCCTCTCGCTATTGATGAATTCAATGGACCACGCGGTGACTTTTACAAGAATATGTTTGCGAAGTGCCCGGCAGGTCGTCCTGGAACAGCTGATGAAGTTGCAAACGTGGCTGAATTACTTATGCGTCCGCAAGGAGCATTTATTACCGGTGCAGACTTTCTAATCGATGGAGGAGCCACTGCATCATTCTTCTATGGTCCGCTACAGCCAGAAAAGTAACTTTTATACCGAAAAGTTGCATATAGTCCATAACACCTATTCAGCCCAACCTTCTCATCAATAGAAGAAGGTTGGGCTGAATATATTTGCTGTCACAGATGTAGCGGAGAGCAACATCATTGCTAAGATTTAATTATACTTGTTCAGATATTCCCTCAAGCCTGCTTTTTGACCGGTGCCGATAGCCTCGAATTTCCACTGACCATTTCTCTTATACAGACGTCCGAACTCTACTGCGGTTTCTATTGAGAAGTCTTCATCAAGATCATAACGGAGAATTTCCTCCCCGGTAGTAGCGTTATAGATACGTATGAAGGCATTACGCACCTGTCCGAAATTCTGTCTGCGCTCATCAGCCTTGTGAATAGTTACCACAAATGTGATTTCAGTTGCACGAGGATCAATCTGTGAAAGATCTATTTTTATACTCTCGTCATCACCCTCCCCTTCTCCGGTAAGATTATCACCGGTATGCTCAACAGCACCGTCAGGAGATTTCAGATTATTGTAGAAAACGAAATACTCGTCTTCAAGAATTTTACCGTTTTCACCAAGAATGAAAGCAGATGCATCAAGGTCGAAGTCTACGCCTGTGCTGGACTGGTTGGTATCCCAACCAAGACCAATGGTGAACTTGGGAAGTTCGACAGCTACCCGCTGTCCTTTTTCAAGATTTATTGCCATTATTAAAAAGTGTTTTGATATTTCTTTATGCAAAGTTAACTATAAATAATTCAAGATTCTAAAAATATGAAATATTTCAGTAAATAATGTGTCAATGTGCAGCCTGTCTATTGCAATATTACAGATGATTTTACTTTCAAACCGATATAATGCGCTATTTAATTAATTAGAATGTCGGGGTGAAATTAAATATTCCAACCCCGACATTCTAATTATTCGGATTTATTACCTGATCTTATAATTACCGGCTTAGTTTCCGCCAAGAGGTTTAAAGTTAGCATCACGTTTCATTCCACCGTTACCAACGTTCAGGTCAGTACGACTATGTACATCTCCCATCGAAATCAGTTTCAACTGATTGCGGAAATCTGATTCTGAAATCGGAGTAGTGACATGAATTGTACGCTCCTCTCCCGGCATTATATTAAAATAATTATCAGAGAAGAAATTATCAATGCCATCGAGCGACAAGAATACACCTCGGGCAAATACATCAGATCCGATGGTGACATCATAACCATCCTCCACCTTAGCAAGTTTTACATCATATCTCGGCGCAGTGTAGCGCATAAGTTTCTGCTTTGTAGAGAATCCCACATTATCATAGGTCTTCCCATCTGTCTCAAAGACAGTATAGAAAATTATGTCACCACGATCATAACCCTTGACCATATTGGCAATTTTATCACCAAACACCTTTTCTGAAGTAAGAGGCTTCGCTGTGTAGTCGAATGATTCACTCATCACAGGAGTACCATCAAGCTTCATTGCAGTAATTGTAAATTTACCTTTTGCAGGTGTCCTGCGGTCAGTCACAATATTCACACTCAGTGAGTCACCCATAGCCACCGGAGAGACCAGGATATCATCGTATGCAGCCTTGGAATAATATTGCTGGGCTTTCCAGCGACCGTAATAGTCACGTCCTGCCCATGACGCAACAGGCCAGCAATCGTTATGCTGCCACACAAGAGTACCCATACAATGAGGCATATCGCGACGGTGAGCCTCTACTGCTGTCTTTATGGCATCACCCTGAAGAATCGAACCCACATAAAGAAATGTCGGAAAATCTTCCGGCGTACGGAATTCCTCATCCATATATTCCTTTATAAGATTGTTGGCATAAGAGCCAGCTCTCTGGTGATCCATCATTACCTCTGAATTTATTGCCCAGTCACGTTCCTGGGGCGCATAAATCTTAACCGATTCAAATTCAGGGAACGACTGGAAACCATATTCGGAGAAGAAACGTGCCTTTTCCACATTGTAATGACCTATAGAGTCCCGCCCATGCCATACTCCCCAATAGTGGGCATCACCGTGTATACCGTCTGAGGGAGTGTCCTCAAATGCATAGGGTGAAGATGGGCGATAGGATATTCCGCCACCGTATTCCTCCACCACCTCCGGAAGAGTACGGAAATATATATCCTTAAACTGCTTGGTGGTTAATTCCTCTACCCCCTTCTCTTTATAATAATTGTAGCGATTACCCCAACCGTAATATACGTCCTGACATTCATTGTTGCCACACCATAAGGCAAGACTGCAATGATTGCGTATACGCTTCACATTGTCTATTGCCTCTTGCCGTATATTAGCAAGGAAAGCCTCATCTGCCGGATAAGTGGAACATGCAAACATGAAATCCTGCCATACAAGTATGCCGTTACGGTCGCATAACTCATAAAAATAATCGTCTTCATATACACCCCCGCCCCACACGCGTATCATATTCATGTTAACAGCCTTCGCATCGAGAACATGCTTCTCATACTTCTCCTTTGTGATACGCGGCAAGAAGTTATCAAGAGGTATCATATCTACCCCTTTTGCAAATACCGGTTCTCCGTTAAGCTCGAAATACAGGCTGCGCCCCCGGGCATCATCCTCAGCCACCATTCGTAATGACCGCACACCTATCTCATTATCCTGACTGTCAATCTTACCATTCTTATCAGAAATAGAGGCAGAAAATTGATATAAGTATGGTTCCCCAAGACCGTTTGTCCACCATAAGCGAGGATTCTTCATTGAAAAATTAACCTCAACCTTATTAGTGCCCTTTTTCAGAGATGTTTTTTTCTGTGCAACACGCTTGCCGTCGGCGGTGATGTCAAGCATCACTGAAGGGATGTCGGCAGCACTTTCTACTTCCACAATTGTTGTGAGATCAGCTTGTTTTTTATTCACTTTATTCTGTATATACTGCACATCAGAGATACGCGCCCCGTTCCATGTCAGCAACTCCACCGGACGCCAAATGCCGGAAGTCACAAGGCGCGGACCCCAATCCCAACCATAATGATAACCGGCTTTGCGGGCAAAAATACTTAGAGTCTTATTAAAAAGCCCACCATTCTGACTTTGGTCAGGACCTGTGTTAAAGGTATAATCATACTTATCATACTTAGGAAGGTCTACTTTTATAGGTGAATTGAGATACACCTCAAGAAGATTCTCCCCATCTTTAAGAATACCTTTAACGTCACAACGATAGGTACGGTGCATATTATCACTCTTAAGTATGCATTGATGATTGAGATATACATCTGCGTAAGTGTCCAGCCCATAAAAAACCAACTGCTGATTTTCAGCTTCTGTTTCCGAAGGATTAGCCACAAAAGTAGTTTCATACATCCAATCCTCCTTGTCTACCCATTGCACACCACGTTCATTAAGGCGGAAGAACGGATCCTCGATTATTTCGTTAGCCATAAGATCGGTATGCACAGTGCCGGGTACGGTGGCAGGATACCAGTTTTCGGAGCGCCCCTGACGGAATCTCCAATTTTCATGGAGATTCCTACTCATGGGAGCGGCGTCTACGCTCAGCCAGGCAGCTGCTACGGCAACAAGTGATATCGTCGGTTTTAGAAATTTCATTGTTGACGAATATTAAATTTTAATGATTCCATTTTCAGATACAAAACATCAGTTTGCAGCCATCTGCATTGGGAACTCAATTCCAAGACTCTGACCAGCTTTCATCTTCACACTTACCTTACCATCTTTCACTTTACAAGCCAATGGAGAACCATCAATAGTCATTACCGGAGTCATGTTGCCAGTGATAAGAATATCAAACTCATGGTCTTTGGTAGCATTAATCGTGGCAGATTTCATATTGCCATCATTCCATTCCACATCAGCCACAAGTCCGCCTTGGGCACAAACGCCTTTCATGCTTCCGGTGTGCCATACTGACGGAAGAGCCGGAAGAAACTCTATGAATCCGTCATGGCTCTGAAGAATCATATCACACATGGCAGCCACACTTGCCTCCGTAGCATCAAAACTAAAAATATCGGCAGGTGCACCTGCGACTCCCTTAGGAGACACTGTCATAAGATTCTCACGGGTGAAATTATGGAAAAGATCCATAAGCCAGTCATGACATTTGTCACCATCTTTTAAAAATGAATAGAATCCAAGCATATTGCCACAACTCCACTCCGTATTTTCCCAACCCGGAGCAGAAGTCTGTGCCTCAAGCGCAGTACGTGCAGCCTCCATAAGTTCAGGAGTCTTAGTATATGTCAACTGTCCAAACGGATATAGTGCCATTATGTGAGATGAATGGCGGTGAGCCGGATCAGCACGTTCCACATCAGCCATCATCCACTCTGCCACATGTCCATTCTTGTCGATAGTGTATGGAGGAAGACGTTTAAGATCTTTCTCAAGTTGCTGACGAAACTTCTTGTCAACACCAAGCACTTTCGAGCCTTCTATGCAGGCAGTATATATCTGTTCCACAATCGAGCGGTCAAGAGTAGGCATCATCGAGGCAGAATAATGTTTCCCTTCCGGAGTGACAAAACCATTCTCCGGGGATATAGAGGGACCAGTGACTAAATAACCTGTGTTAGGGTCTTCCACCATATAATCCTGAAAGAACTCCGCACAACTCTTCAGAAGGGGATAGCCAGTGTTGCGCAGATAATCTTCATCTTTTGTGAAAAGATAATGGCTCCAAAGCTCAGTTGCAAGCCATGCCCCACCGGTCACATTGAGACCCCAGCTCACGTCGCCTCCGGGTGCAGTATATCCCCAGGGGTTAGTGACTGTGTGAGCACACCAACCACGTGCACCGTATAGTTTGGAAGCTGTTTCAGACCCATATTTCTCCAACAGTTTCACATACTTAAACAAAGGTACATTACACTCGGCAAGATTAGCCTTGTTAGGACTCCAATAGTTTTGGTTGATGTTAATGTCAAGATGATAGTCGCATGTCCATGCCATCTGACAGGCAAGATTATCATTCCATATTCCCTGAAGATTGGAGCAAAGAGGAGAATTAGGGCGAGAAGACGCTATCTGCATATATCGCCCATATTGGAAGAAAAGTGCATCAAACTCTGGATCTACTGTCCCGTTCTTTGCTAGATGCAACCGTGTGTCAGTAGGAAGGTGGGAATTGTCACTCTCACCGAAATTCACCTCCATGCGATCAAACAGGGCTGAATGGTCAGCAGTATGATTGGCACGCAGACGGTCAAAACCCAAAGCGAGTGCCTTGTCAACGGTCTTGGTTACGTCGGCACGGTAGTTGGGATTGTCAAAATCTGTGCGTACGTCTATAAGGAGCAACACCTCATCGGCATTTTCTACCTTTACAGAATTATCAGTATGAGATACTTTGCCACCTTTCGGGGCTACACGCAAATCTCCTGCAAACGAAACACCACCTGGACCAAACATAGGATAATCTACCTTACCGGTTAATATAATGCCTTTATCGGTCACGTTCAGGTCGCTTTTCCTCAAAAGATCTGTAGAGAGCGACATATTTATGCTTCCCGGTTTGTCAGCCGTGATTCTCACAGCCATCACATCGTCGGGATAGTCGCATATATATTCGCGGGTATATGTCACATCGCCCGATTTGAAAATAGTCTTTGCCACCGCATTTTGAAGATTAAGCTCACGGCGATAGTTAGAAATTTTCTTATCGGGATAAGTGAAGTCAATCACAAGATCACCGAGAGGGAGATGAGTACCGAAAGATTTTGAGAAGCCATGAAGATATTCATTGGTGAGACGGTTTCCCTCCTCAAGATCACCTGCAAAGAAAGCTTTGCGAATCTCAGCAAGTCGTTCCGGACCGCAATGATCGTTCTGCCCTTCATCGCGCTCACCTGCCCACAGGGTAATTTCATTAAGGGCAATTCGGTCGGTATCAATGCCACCATATACTGATGCCCCGATGCGCCCATTACCAAGCGGGACTGCCTCCATCCATTCGGGAGCCGGCTGCTGATACCACAGTACGGGAATATTTTGACTCGCCATGGCGGGCATCGTGGAAAGTAGTGAGAGCCCACCAGCAATAAGGATTGTTTTAAGTTTCATGGGTTGAAAAGTATTGAGTTTAGTTTTATTCATGGAACCGGAGATGAACACTATCAAATGGGGATTTTATTTCGGTTACAAAATTAGAAACACCACCCGTCATCATGATTCTGTAATAGTGCAAATAATGATAATTTTGAATAATCACGAATGATGCAAGCACCCGATTCATCATTATCACCACAACAATACGCAAAAGTTATATTTCTCAATAGCAATCTTTTTACCCTGTCACTACACCCAAAAATTAGCTTTTTTGCATCATAAATTCGTAAATTTGCATCATCAAATCCTAAAAACCAACTGAATATGCAATTTTTCTATTTATTAGCTAAAATATTACACTACATACATTTTTGTCTCCCTAATTTTGCAATGCTTTAATAAACATCGTTTCTACAAAGCACTGCTTTATAAAATTAATACCACCGACTCAAATTAAAAAACTATAAATAACCTACACAATGCATTTCAAGCTAAGACCAACTCTTTGGCAAGCGTTGCTGACCATGATGCTTCCTGCGAGTGTCGCTCCTTTAGCGACAAGTTGTAAGGATGACTACATCTATGACGACAAGGCTCCAGACAACTTAGGCGAGAGCATCTATGCCGAGCTCAACCGGCGCGGCAACTTCAAGACTATGCTGCGTCTGATCGATGATCTGGGATATGCCGAGACATTGTCGCGCACAGGTAGTAAAACACTATTTGCTGCCGACGACCAAGCATTCGAAACGTTTTTCACCAGTAACAGTTTTGGGGCACACAGCTATGATGACCTTACTCCGGCTCAGAAAAGACTTATCATGAACAACTCCATGATCAATATGTCATATCTCGCCGAAATGCTCTCAAATGTAGCCGGCACTGACGGTGCTACCCCAGGAATGGCATTACGCCGCTATACTTCCGCTACAGCCGTAGATTCCCTGCAATATCTTAACAACGCCAAATTATTTGAAAATCCTTTTTGGGAAAGATTTGCCAATAAAGGTATCTACCTCTCTGTCGAGGCGCCAATGATCGTACATTTCACCTCTTCCCAGATGGCAACCCAAGGCATGACGAAGAGTGACTTCTCAATTATCTATACAGGACAGGAATTTGAGGGAGATGATATATACGTAAACGGAATAAAGATAGCGCAACGAGACATCACATGCAAAAACGGATATATCCATATCATGGAAAAAGTGATGATTCCGGCAGGCACTATGGCTGACGCTATAGGACGTGCCGATGATGCCACAATCTTCAGCAGCCTGCTTGAAAAATTCTCTGCACCATATTTCAATGAGTCTACAGACAAAGCATTACACGATTATTATAATGGCTCATCTGACCTGCGCCCATCATTGGCTCAGGGTGATTCTATTTTCACCAAGCGGTATTTCAACGAGCGCAACTGCAACTACGGACCCAACCGTGAGTCACTTTCAAGTTACGGTATGCTTTACTATGACCCTTCAGAGACAAACTATTCCTCATCATCGCCTGAACAGGATATGGGGACAATGTTTGTGCCAACCGACAAGGCAATGAAGGAATATATCAATGGTGGTAAAGGCTCATATCTCCGTGATGCTTACGGAAGCTGGGAAAATATTCCTACCGATATACTTGCCATGTTTATCAAGAATCATCAGAAACGCTCGTTCAATGCCTCCCTACCCCATTCCTGGGATGTCATAACAGATGAGTCAAGCTATCCGATGTCAATATCCACCTCCGATATAGAAAGAGTAGAGGTAACTAATAATGGTGTAGTTTATTTTGTCAACACTGTGCTTCCACCTATTGATTACCAAGGGGTATATGCGTCAGTGCTTACTGACGACAATATGCAGGTGATGAAATGGGCAATAACCGACAACTGGAACGACCTCAGCGACATTGAAGCAATGCGCTTCTATATGTACCTTCGCTCAATGGAGAATATGTATAATGTTCTGCTTCCAACTGATGAGGCTTTAAGATATTACCGTGAGCCAATATCATGGGCACGTGGTGGTACCAACCGTGAAATATGGAGCTTCGTCTACGACAAGCCTACCAATTCAGTCAATGCCGAGGTATATTATGCAAATGAAGACGGTTCGAAAGGTGAACTCAAACGTACTTACAACGGCAACACTAATTCCGGTCGACGCATAATCCGCAACAGACTATCCGACATTATTAACCTTCATATCGTAATCGGCAACAACGAAGACGGTAACCTTTCAGGATTCATTGATGAGTCAGACGCAAAATATGTGCTCACCAAAGGCGGAGGGACAATCAAAATATCAGGACGTGAAGGAAATTTGAAAGTTAATGGCGCGGGTGATATAGAGTTTGGATCGGATGAGGCTTCAATCGTTACTTCTCCCACTACTGGTACATTATGCAGATATTCTTCCGATAATGGACGCACATTCTTTATTGACCATATACTTCATGATGCTACCACCAATGTCTATTCTCAGCTTGAAGCACATCCGGAATTTAAGGCATTTTTCGATCTATGTCGCGGTAATAGTCTTGTATTCAATATTTTCTTGAATGATGAAGACGTGCAGGAGATATTCTCTCAGAAACAGACCACAACTTCTTCAGCAATAGGATATGTTGTAAATTCCTTCAATAACTATAGGTATACTATCTTTGTGCCTACCGAAGATGCGCTTAACGAGGCTTTTCGTACAGATCCCAAACTCTATACTTGGGATGAAATAGCTGCTGACTCAAATGAAACCACAAAAAAGCAGAAGACACTTTATCTTCTGAAATTCATCCTGTTCCACTTTGTCGATAACTCAGCGTTTATAACCGGCACAGGATATGGACCTGCCGAATATGAAACCGGCGCAAGGAACGACTATGATAAGTTCCATAAAGTAAGGATAACATCTGATGGCAATAGTTTGACAGTGACCAGTGTTGACAACCCGTCAAGCACAGCCAAGGTAATAACCTCAGGTGGTCTGTATAACATAATGGCACGTGATATAATAGTAAACACTGCCGACGTTAGTGAGGCAAACCAGATTACAGCATCTTCCCGTGCAGTTATTCACCTTGTTGACCATGCTCTCCTCTTCCAATAATTTATTTACATAATATCCCAAGCTAACATCAATGGATAAATTACGATACATACTCCTTGCATCACTGCTATGGATAATAATGCCGGCAGTGTTTGCCCAATCGGAGAATCTGATGCGCGGTATGGTCACTGATGACATGGACGAACCGGTCATCGGAGCCAATATACGTGAGGTAGATGCCCAAAACCGAGTAATGAGCGTTACAGCTACCGACATCAACGGAGAATTCTCCCTCATTCTGAAAAATAAGAAAAATAAAGTCATAATCTCCTACGTGGGATGTAAGCCTGTTACTCTCGACTACACACCGGAAGTCAATGTACGCCTTGACCCTGTCAGCGACCTTAATGAAGTTGTGGTAGTGGCACAAAAGATGACCAATGACGGCGGTATGCCGATTCCGGTACGTGAAATATCGGGTGCGGTCCAGACTATCAATACCAAGGCATTCGAAGGTGTGTCGGTATCATCTGTTGACGATGCCCTTCAGGGACGTCTCGCCGGTCTTGATATTGTGAACGCCTCAGGCGACCTTGGTTCAGGGTCATCAATGCGTATACGCGGCACAGGCACAATCAACTCTAACGCCACTCCGCTTATCGTGCTTAATGACATACCCTATGAAAGCCATGTCGACGGCACATTTGACTATGCCAATGCCACTTCTGAGCAATTTGCCAATCTCCTATGTATCAATCCTGAGGATATTGAGGAGATAACAGTACTCAAAGACGGTGCGTCAGCTGCCATCTATGGCTCACGCGGTGCTAACGGCGTAATTATGATTAAGACAAAGCGTGGTGTCAAGGGTCCTCCGAAAGTGCAGTACCTCTACAAATTCTCTATGCATCGTCAGCCTAAAGGACGCACAATGCTGTCAGGCGATGACTACACAATGCTCATGAAGCAGGCTTATTTTAATCCTCGCCAAGATGAAAATGCCTGTAATCTCCCGGAATTTAACTATGATCCTACTTTCTCAGAATATGAGCAATTTAACAACAATACTGATTGGGTTGATGAAGTAACACAATACGGTTACACTCACGACAACACCATCAATATAACCGGTGGTGGTGACAAAGCCAAATACCGTATGTCGCTCGGCTACTATAATCAGAGTGGTACAATCATCAAGCAGCATCTTGACCGTATTTCAACACTGATGAATCTTGACTATCAAGTGAGTGACCGACTCCGTTTCTCAACTGAGTTCTCTCTCACCCATACCAAGAACAAACAGAACTATAAGGAAGACTGGTATTCGGAAGGATTACTTGACATTGCATATCGCAAGATGCCTAATGTCAGCGTATACCGCCAAGATGAATTTGGCAACAATACTAATGAGTACTACACTATTCCTATGAGTTCCGGGCTTGACGACAGCCAGAAATACTTAGTCAATCCTGTGGCGCTCGCTAACCTTGCACGCTACGATGAGACAAATATGCGCATCATGCCTACACTGCGTCTATACTACGATATTTTGAACCCTGAGCAGCATCGCCTGCGCTATTCAGGTTATGTGCAGTTTGATATCGAAAACAAGAAGGAAGATAAAAATCTTCCGAGCGAACTATATTCCTACAAATGGGACAACGGCAACACTAACCGAAACTATAGTCGCGAAGCTGAATCTCTCAATATTCAGACCAAGCATGACCTCCTTTTCGTACCCCGAATCGGCGATGACCATTCTCTCAGTATCCTCGCCGCATGGGAACTGACCACAGGTAACTCACAATATCAGGAATTCCGCAAATACAATATGCCAAACGGTATATTAAATCCTACTCAAAACGGCTATAATGATGCCATGGAGAGTACACGTGGTGAATGGAGATCAATGGCATATATGGGACGTGTGCATTACGCTTACCAGTCAAAATATATAGTTGATGCCACTATACGTCGTGATGGATCCACACGTTTCGGACCAAAAAACCGCTGGGGTACATTCCCCGCAGTATCGCTGAAATGGATTCTCAGCGATGAAAATTTTATGGAATGGAGCCGCTCGTGGCTCAATATGTTCGGACTTCGTCTCGGGTATGGCAAGACAGGACGTCAACCAGACTACGAATATCTGCACTTCTCTCGCTACAGCGGTGGTGGCACATATATTGATGTCTCGACTATGCGCCCATCTTCAGTGCGTCTTAGCAACCTTAAATGGGAGACCAATACCAGCTATAACTTCGGTATTGATGCCAACTTCTACAACAATATGTTCAACTTCGACTTTAATGTCTTTCATGAGAAGAACCGTGACTTGCTTTTCAGCAATTTCACTATCCCTTCATCATCAGGATTCGGGTCGATACAATATATTAACGGTGGCTCAATGGAGAAGAACGGTTGGGAGCTAAACTTCTATACCAATAATCTCGTCAAGGTAGGCGACTGGACATTCGATGTCAACTTTAACCTCGCCAACTATAACTCTAAAATCACCGAATTGCTCCCCGCTATCGAGGAACTCAACAAAGGTGTATTCAACGGTCAGAACGGCTCTTATCTGAGCCGCATGCAGGTAGGAAATGCTTATGGATCAGTCTATGGCTTCCGCTACAAGGGTGTCTACCAATGGAGCGATTATGAAGAGGGACGTGAAGGCACTGCTCCAGTAGTGTACGATGCTGATGGCAATGTGGTGCTTGATTCCAACGGAAAGCCTCTCCCTATGTATTTCGGCTACGGTTCAACCAACTATAAGTTTAAAGGTGGGGATGCCATTTATGAAGACGTGAACCATGACGGCACAATTGACGAACTTGACATTGTTTATCTTGGTAACTGCAACCCCAAGCTCTATGGCGGTTTCGGATTCACAGCAAAATGGAAGACTTTCTCTGTGACTGCTTTCTTCAACTTCCGTACAGGAAACAAAGTAGTAAACTACGGGCGTATGAATGCTGAGAATATGTATACCAATAATAATCAATCAATCGCCGTCAACTGGCGCTGGCGCAAAGAGGGCGATGTAACCGATATGCCTCGTGCTCTCTACAACTACGGCTACAACTGGCTCGGTTCTGACCGCTATGTAGAAGACGGTTCTTTCCTCCGTTTCAAATACCTTACCTTCAACTATGCGTTCCCTTCAGATCTGATAAAGCAAGTACGCCTCAATCAGCTGAATCTCTATCTGACTCTCAACAATATCTTCACGGTCACCAAATATAAAGGTGTAGACCCGGAAATCTCACCAAATGAATATGGTATTGCTGAAGACAAGAGTAACACACCTCGCTCACAGTATTTCACATTCGGCATGACAGTGGGATTCTGACCTTAAAACCTATAATGGAAAAAACTACTATCAAAATGATAAATAAAGCATTGAAATATCTGGCGATTGCCGCTCTCTCTTTACCGCTGGTATCCTGCGACAGCTTCTTTGACATAAAACCCTCTGATGAAATGGTACTTGATGAGTACTGGCAGAATGAAGGCGACGTGCTTGCTGTCACCATGGAGTGCTACCGTGCTATGGCATCATACGATTATATGAAACGTCTTATCGTGTGGGGCGAGCTGCGTGGCGATAATGTGGTGGTAAGTCCGGGCAATGGTGACAGCGATATCCGCTACATAGGCAATCTTAACCTACTCCCTTCAAATGGCTACACATCGTGGACATCTTTCTATAATGTCATCAATCTCTGTAACACCGTGGAACACTATGCGCCAATAGCCTGCGAACTTGACCCCAATTTCACCCAGGCACAGCTTAACGGCTATATAGCTGAGGTCAAAGGCATACGTGCGTTCACATATTTCACTCTCGTGCGCGCTTTCCGCGATGTTCCGTTTGTGACAGAGCCTACTATTGACGACACTCAAGTGTTCCAGATACCACAGAGTGATCCCGACGAACTTATCGACTATCTCATTGATGATCTGAAGAGCGTAGAGGGAAGTGCCATAACCTCATGGAGCAATACAGCCTACACTAAAGGGAGAATCACACAGGCTGCCATACGCTCCCTTATCGCCGATATGTGTCTGTGGCGCGAAAGATATGAGGAATGCGTGGATTATTGCGACCGTATCCTAAATGACCACAATAATCCGTTCATGCTTGAGAATGGTTCTACATTCGGACGCTCAGTGTTTATAACCGGCAACTCCAATGAAAGTATTTTTGAGTTGCAGATGTCTTCTACAACCACTTATAATGGGGCGCTATCCGATTGCTATGGCAATAGCCGCCAAGGTGATGCCATGCAGATGATACCTTATGACTTTGAGACAGCAGGAAGCACACTTTTCGGTGACACCGACTATCGCAAACGTATCTTCTATTACGCCAACTCCGGCGCAACGGCAATAAGGAAGTATGTGGCAAACCTGAAGCCATCAGCCCTGACTGCTTCATCGTTAACCGATAATGATTATGAATTCTATTCTACATTTGAGCGCAATTGGATTCTTTATCGTCTTCCTGACATTTATCTGATGAAGGCAGAGGCTCTTGCAGAGCAGGGCAGCAATCTTGAGGAGGCTTTCCGACTCGCTACCCTTACCTACGACCGTGCCAATCCGGGTCTCGGCGCAACGTCGCTCAATTATGCGGAATATGCCTCTCAGACAGCAGTGCTCAACTTTATCTTCGACGAGCGCCAGAGGGAATTCATGTTTGAAGGGAAACGGTACTTCGACATATTACGCCGCATCAGTCATCACCGCACTGACTTTCGAAATATTGTCTCCTCATATCTCCAACCGAAATATGCAGACCTTGATCAGTCAACAGTGGCAAGTAAACTGAGTGCCTACGATGCTCTCTTCATGCCAATCAACAGCACAGAGATGAGAGCCAACCTCCTGTTAAAGCAGAATCCATTCTACGAAACTTCGTCAGACATTAATCTTGACTGATGGGGCAATTACCTTTAACACAAATGTGAATTATGAATATCAACAGAATAAAATCACTTTTCAGTTTCGCGGCATTATGTCTTGCATCAGCCACACCGTTGATGCTGTCCTCATGTGGCGACGATGTGGAAGACGGTGCCTACTACACTTTTACCGGTCAGACAGTGGCAAGCTATGCGCGCGACACTGAGGGTCATTCTATTTTCGCCGCTCTTCTTAAAGATACCGGCAACGATGCATTGCTATCATCTTACGGGCATTACACGGTGTTTATGCCAACAGACAATGCGTTGGAAAAATATCTGAACGATAATGGTAAGACCTATGACTCTCTAACTCAGGAAGAAAAGTCGGAGATAGTCTATAACCATGTCATAAAAAGTGGAGGCAATGATTATAAATCAGAAACTTTTGAAGAAGGCTCTCTTCCGGAGACTACAATGAGTGATAATTATATCACTATCTCTTTCCACACCGATGACCTCGGGTCAGGATTGGTGATATATATTAACAAGACCACTCCCATAATCGAGAAAGACATAGAAGTACACAACGGTGTAATTCATGTGGTTGGAGGTGTGATAGAGCCGTCTAAAAACTTTCTTCTTGATGCTATCAAAGAGAATGGTGAGTTTGACATATTCGCACAAGCACTCGAAACCACAGAGCTTAACAAAAAGCTCGAGCTGATATATGATGAGTCGTATGTAGCACCCTACCCCGATGGCGAACTGGTGCGTGGAGAGAGTAAATTCTTTGTGCCGACAGTGAAACGCTATGGGTTCACTCTTTTTGCAGAATCTGATAAGGTTATGAATGCCAACGGGATAACCTCTCTGGAAGACCTAACAGCCTATGCTGAAAGTTTCTACGGTACCTCTGCACAAGGAGAATATACTAATCCTGAAAATGCTCTCAATAAATTCGTAGCATACCATCTTCTCAACCGACAGATGAATACTAACGAATTTCTATACAACGGACCTTGCACCATGACATCTTTCATGGATAAACGCACAGAATACTACGAGACAATGTATACCTACCGTCTTATGGAGATAAAGGCAGGCAATAAGATCAACCAGCTTGCCAATGGCAACTACGTCGGTATAGATGAAAGCAACTGTGGAATAAGCGCAGTCAACGGTTTTGCGCATGGAATCACTGATATGCTTGTGTATGATGAAGACATAATGATCAACGATGTCCTCAACAAGCGCATACGCTTCGATTTCTACAATGTTCCGCCTGAACTTACCAACAACAATATACGCTGGCAACTCACTTCCCTTCCCCAAGGGTATTCCGGTTATGTGATTCCAAACGACTTCTGCTCTGACTATCTTTCTTTCTCCGATGAAACAGAAATCACTATGTGGGCATCTGACGGATGGACCAATTTTGAAGCCGATGAGCTGAAACTCAATGGTTGGTATGATTTCACTCTGCGTATGCTTCCAATACCTCCCGGTTCCTACGAAATACGTATCGGCTATCGTCAGGAGTCTTGGAGAGGAATTGCCCAGCTATTTGTTGATGGTGAAATCCAAGGTATTCCACGAGATCTGCGTATTGCCGGCACCGACCCTATGGTAGGTTGGGAAGCAGACGACCAATTGAGTCCTGCTGCAAGAGCTGAGAATGACAAGGCAATGCGTAACCGAGGTTATATGAAAGCTCCTGCCTCAATATATACTCCTCAGAACGGTGGCACATCATTACGTAACATTGCAGCCGCACTACGTATCATCGTCGGACAATTCAACTTCCAGGAATATGGAGCACATTATCTTCGTGGAAAGAATGTCTATGCCCCCGATCAGGAGTTTCATGGAGATTATATCGAAATTATCCCCACAAGCCTCATTGACCGTGAGGATATCTATTAACGATTAACACTGCTCACAATGACAATTAACAACTTAAATAAATTCTTAGGAACCTCGATGCTCGCCATGCTTTCCCTTATGGGAGGCTGTGCGAGCGACTGGAACGACCATTATTCCCCTCAAGACTCAGAGAAATCTGACCAGACTGTGCTGCAGCTTATTAAGAGTAATCCTGATCTTTCCGTATTCGCCGGAATGATTGAGGCTGCAGGCATGGCAGACATGCTTAACACTACACAGACCTACACTATATGGGTTCCTTCAAATGAAGCTCTAAGCGAAGTGGATCTCAATGATGAGGAAGAAGTGAAGAGAATCGTCGCAAATCATATAGCACGCTACAATATATCTTCTTCTACGAATCCCGAAAAATATGTGCGCATGTATAACGGAAAGATGAACCGTTTTAATGGTAACACATTTGCCGGGGTAGAATTAATCCAAAGCGACATAATAGCCTCTAACGGTGTCCTTCATCTACTCAAAGAGGCTATACCCTACCGTTATAATCTTCGCGAATATATCAATACCCACCCCGAGTATTCCCTATTGGCAGATTTCCTGTCGCGTTATGACGAGCAGAAATTCGATGAAGAGTCGAGTGCACCGCTTGATGTAGATGAAAATGGTAACACTGTCTATGACACTGTGACCGTGGCGTATAACCGTCTGTTTGAGCATCCTGTCTATGGACTCGGCTCAATTGAGGCGGAAGATTCCGTCTTCACCATGTTGATTCCTGACAACCGTGCATGGCAAGAAGCCTACGATAAGATCTCCCCTTATTTCATTGTCTATAATGCAGATGTTGTAAAAGCAGATTCAATTCGTGACGTACAGACATCTTTGGCAATCGTCAGTGACTTGATTTTCCGCTCAGAAATAACCGAACCGCAGACTGCAGGACCTCAGACTACTACTTCCGGCAGTCTCATAACAGATATGGCAGCGATGTTTACAGGCTCAATTCCTGAGAAGGCTTCCAATGGCATGATATATCTTACCTCTTCTCTCTACCTTGATCCCACCGCTACTTTCAATAAGCCAATCAATGTGGAGGCAGAGGAGACAACAGGACGCGAGACCACCAGTCGTACGGCTGTCTACACACGTGTAATCGGCACTGACAATCCTTTCTACAATGATCTGTCGGGACACAGTTATCTTGAAGTACAGAGCACCACAGTCTCTGCATCTCCCGGCGTAACATTCCGGGTGCCCGGTGTGCTGTCGGGGAAATATGACATATATGCCACTTTCGTCCCTGCCATAGTAGAGGATGCCTCCCAAAGTAATGACAGCACTCGCTTAATGTTCACATTCCATTATCCGGATCCTGCCACAGGTAAGAATATACAGACCGTATTCGAAGATGAAACTTTCCTTACTTCAGGCACCCAAATGACCACTATCAAAGTAGCCGACGGTTTCAAATTCCCCGTCAGTGATTTCACAGACCGCCTTTGGATTATGGATCCGCTGAACGATTATTCTAATAAGCTATCAACAATCACGGTTGACGTGGAACCCAACGTAGGACGCGACGAATTCAACAACGGTATTCTTACACGCCGTTTCAGGATTGACCGCATTTATCTTATTCCTGTCACCGATTAAACCTGCATCACATGAAATCTTCATATAAAAAATCTTCCAAATCGCTTATGAGGAGAGGGCTTCTCCTTGGCATACTTGCCGGCATGCCGTTGAGTCTGTGGGCTGACATACAGGTCACAGGACGTGTTACCGATGCCGGCACCGGGTCTCTTCTCCCGGGAGCACGCATCACTGTAGTTGACGGCACTGCCACAGCCATGACAAATGGTGAAGGTGAATATAAGCTCACAGCCCCACAAAGCAATGTGACCCTCCGCGTAGAAGCTCCCGGATTCAATCCCGTGCTTATCCCTCTGCGTGGCAATACTACCCTTGATATCCAGCTGCGTGCCAATACAGGTGAGAATCCAATCGGCACCACCACAGCCGATAACAGCGTTTCAGACCTCCAGGGCGACTTGTTTACTGTAAGCCGTTCCGGAATGCCGGGAGCGGGTCACGCCGTATTTGTGGAAGGTCTGCACTCCATATCCACATCATCACAACCCTTATATGTAGTTGACGGAGTGGTATGGGCAACTGCTGACGGATTAGAAAGTTCTATCGTAGACGGACATTTTAACAATCCTCTTGCATTGATTGATCCAAACGACATCGAAAGTATCAAGGTATTGCGTAACGGCACTGCCCTCTATGGAGCAAAGGGAGGTAACGGAGTAGTGTATATTACCACAAAACGTGCTAAAGATGAAGCCACTAAGATTGAGGCATGGGCATCCGTGGGATTCCGTGACAAGATAAAATCAATTCCCGTGATGGACGCATCACAATATCGGCTATATGTGTCTGATGTAATTGGAGGTATGAACGATAAACAGGGTTTCACTGATCGTTTTGAATTTCTTAACGATGATCCCACTTCCATCTATTATAAGGCAAACCATAACAACACCGATTGGCTTGATCTCACCACCCGGGGAGGCATGCTTATGAATTATGGTGTGAGTGTTCGTGGTGGCGATGATCGTGCCCTCTATGCATTCTCGCTTGGCTATACTAAAAATGATGGCTCTGTAAAGGAAACTTCTTTCGACCGCCTGAATATCCGTTTTAATTCCGACATCAATCTTTGGAAAGGATTTAAGATGCGTTTCGACATAGCCTTTGCTCAAGCCACATGGCATCTTTTTGACGACGGAATAAATACTGTGTCATCACCATCATATCTTGCAATGATAAAATCGCCCCTCTATCACCCCAACGTAATAAGCAATACGGGCGATGTGACTCTCAAATATTCCGATGTCGATGAGTTGAACATTGGTAACCCACTCTCTATCCTTGATCTTGGGAAAGCTGACAACCGTAACTATCGTTTCAATCTTGCCGCAAGTCCGGAATACCGTTTCAACGATACTTGGAAACTCGGAGCCACCATAGGTTACACTTTCGACAAATCAAAGGAGAATAACTTCACTCCTGATTATGGTGTGGAAGACCGTGCGCTTATCAATGGCAACGGTGAAATCTATGCCACCTCACTAAACGAGGTACGCACATTGATGGGACGTCACACTGTGTTTAATGTTGACGCACACGGTGAGTTCCTCCCTATGCACGACTATGTTAATAATCTTGCGTTCCGTCTGGGCTACAGATTTCAGAACGATACCTACAACCGCAGCTATGGCGAGGGACACAACACTCCCTCTGACCATGTTAACGCTTTAGGCAAGACCACAACAGAACTTCGTTTTTCAGAGGGACTTGACACTAAATGGCGTAATATCGGTTGGTATCTTACAGGTGATTACTCCCTCTACAACCGCTATTTCCTGAATGTGGCAGCTTCTATGGAAAGTTCATCTCTGTTTGGCAAGCATGCACCAGATGCCCTGAAGCTTGGCGGAGTGGCTTGGGGTCTCTTCCCTTCAGTCAATGCAGCATGGCTCATCTCTTCAGAGGAGTGGATGAGAAATATCTCTGTAATAGACATGATGAAACTGCGAGTAGGCTACGAGATGGCTGGCAATGACCATATTCCGGCTCTTGCAAATGTGACATATCTGGCAAGTGAAAAAATGGCAGGACATGCTTTCGGTCTTGTCCTTTCCAATATCGGTAACGATAAAATCAAATGGGAGACCACCAAGACATTCCGGGTAGGACTCGACATGAACTGGTTTGCTAATCGCTGGATGTGGCAGTTTGATTTCTACAAATCCACCACCAATGATCTTATGATGCTAAAAGAGCTGAAAGATGAGGCTGGAATCAAGACATTCTGGACTAACGGTGGCTCACTTGGCAATACAGGCATAAACTTCTCTACCACAGTCAGAGTCGTGGATAGCCGTGATTTCAAATTGGATCTCGGAGCTGCAATAGGTCATTATAAGAATAAAATCAAGACTCTCAATGATGGTTCATTCATTACAGATATAGCAGGCGCACAAGTTCTCACTACTACCGGGCAACCTCTCGGTGTGTTCTACGGATATAAGACTGAAGGTGTGTTCTCCACAGCTGACGATGCCTCACAAGCTAATCTTGCTATCCGTAACAACGACGGCTCCCTGAGTAAATTTGAAGCAGGCGACATGCACTTCGCCGATCCTAACAATGATGGAATCATAGACAGCAAAGACCGTCAAATAATTGGTAATCCCAACCCTGATTTCTACGGTAACTTCAATTTCCGCCTCAGCTGGAAAGGGTTCACATTGTCGTCTCTGTTCACATTCTCGTCTGGTAATGATATCTATAACGCTCTGCGTGCAAATCTGGAAAGCGGCAGCGATATTTATAACCAAAGCACCGCAATGGTGAACCGTTGGGTTGCCAACGGACAAAAGACCGATATACCACGTGCCACCTATGGCGATCCTATGGGTAACTCTCGCTTCTCTGACCGCTGGATTGAAGATGGCTCTTATTTGAAATGGAAATCGCTTAAACTCAGCTATGCCGTTCCCTTGAAGACAACGGCTATTCAAGGTATTGAGGTATGGTTTGCAATGAACAACATCAAGACATGGACAAAATATCTTGGTCCGGATCCGGAATCGTATGCAGGCTATAACCCACTGTATCTCGGAATTGACACGGGGTTGATACCTGCTGTGCGTGACTACTCTTTCGGAATAAAGATCAATATCTAATCTGCCTCTTGATTAAATCTAAAACCTAAGAATTGAAATGAAAGCAAAATATATCATAACAGCCCTGGCAAGCGTCATTACCGGAATGGCTCTCACTTCCTGTTCCGATATGCTCAAGACCGACACGGAGAGTTATCTCGATATTGAGGGACTCGGTACTTATAATGCCAACGACTCCCTATACTCTGCTATGGGAGTCGTGAGACAACTCCAAAACCTTGGGGAACGCTATATGTTGCTTGGAGAGCTGAGAGGGGATCTGGTGGAAGTGCCTTCAACTGCTGACTATAACCTCCAGGAGATTTCAAATTTCTCAATATCCTCTGAAAACATCTATTCATCAAAGCGTGACTATTATTCGGTCATCAACAACTGTAACTTTGCGCTCACAAAACTCGACACTTTAATTATGGAGCATAACCGCAAAGTGCTTCTGCCTGACTATGTGAGCATACGCACCATGCGTGACTGGACATATCTTCAATTGGGACTCACATTCGGGAAGGCTGCCTGGATAACAGAGCCACTCCTGTCGCTTGAAGACACTGAGAAGAACCATTCGGTTATTACTCTCGATGAGATTGTTGATAACATCATTTCAGATCTGACACCTTATACAGAGGCTGAGACCTTCGACTATGGCTTAATCAACAACTATGACTCAAAATGTTTCACCGTCTCTCCAACCCTGATGCTCGCTGATCTCATGCTTTATAAAAATCGCTATGAAGAAGCTGCATCACTATATTATCGTTATATCACAAATAACAATAAGATAATTAATTCCCTCTATGGCAACCAGTGGAAAAATTCTTTGGCAACAGAAATAAAGGAGACACCTCAGCATGCCACCTCTTACATCAGCGAGGTTCTTGCGATGATTCCCTATTCCTCTGACGCTAAGGATCTACATCCCAATCTTGTGAACCTCACGTATAATCCCGAGCCATCACTACTTCCGGCAGAATGGTGGATACGTGATATGAAAATCAAGGCTCATTATTTTGCCGACAACGAAGATATGCCTTACCCTTCTGCTATATTAGAAGGTGACACACGTGGTGAGATGATACCCTCAGGCACAGGACAGACCACATTGGGAGATGCCTTCATCTCAGCAGGTATTCTTGGCACATCGATACCGGCTCTCATAGCGAAATTCTATAATAATGCCAATGAATATTCAGTCGTAAGCAATCCCAACAATTCTTTCTTTGAAAATGGCAATCAGAGAATTCTTACTGCTGTGGCACTCTACCGTATCCCCCACCTCTACTTAAGATATGCTGAGGCAGCCAACCGTGCAGGGAAACCTACCATTGCATTTGCTGTGATCAAATATGGCTTACGAAACGAGGTGCTCAACAATGAGGCTGCTATCAATCCCGAAGAGCGTGCCGATGGAGCTATCTGGACCAACTTTGAAGCCGCTACATTCAATGATAACCGTGGCACGGCTTCACGCGGACGTGGCTTAGGTGTGGCAAAGGCATCTGAATTTGTAATTCCAGAACTTCCCTCACGCATTGATTCAATTGAATGGGTAGAAAATCTTATTCTTGATGAAATGGCTGCCGAGACTGCTTATGAAGGAAACCGCTTCTTCGATTTGCTACGAATGAGCCGCCATAATTCAAATCCCGATGAATGGTTTGCCGACAAGGTAAGTCGTCGCTTCCCCGATCCGGTTGCTGCAAAATCGCGTCTCATTAATCCGGAACTCCGCTGGCTTAAATAGTCTTTTCCTTAATCATAATATTTGAGAGTGTCTGCAACTTTCTATTGTGGGTGCTCTCAAATATCTAAATGATATAACAATTTCTCCATATTCTGATTTTCATTAAACAAAATAAATGATGCAAACGCGCTAAAAAATTCCACTTTCACGTTTTTGAAATCGTATTTCACCAAAATTTTCATTTTTTGGCGTAATACGGA
>JAAVCP010000090.1 GCA_014802265.1 Bacteroides sp.
GGCCGTCGAGCCATTTCTCTGGGAATCGTCTCACCCGGTGCATAAGCCCCTGGTGTGTCTTTCCGGCGAGAGCCCGTGCCGCGGCATTGCTCATGCCGTCTGCCTTGGGAAGAACCATGAGGCACCTCATACGCAAACAATGGGTCTTCCCATCCCGGTATCCTTTCGTGAGGGATGCCCTTTGGGCATCTGATATTTCCATTTTTGTTGCGTGTCTTGACATAGTAATTATTCTTTGTAAGACTAATCAAACAAATAGCGTGCCTCATTATGTTAATTAATTTTTAAATCGTACTTACTATTTTATCACATGAAAATTTTACCTCAACTATCTAATATAGGGATGCGCAATTTGATTTCAACACTCATGATCCTTTTGTACTCCTCAATATCTTTGGGGACAACTTACTCCACCTCAGATTCTATAAAATATATTACAGAAATCAGGGCAACGATTTCCTCTGGACAGAACACCCCTTTTTGGCTAATGAATAATCTTCAAGGACTCGGCTCTCCCCTAAAGAATAACGGTTTTGTCAGAGGAGCAGTATTTAAAGATCTCTCCAAGACAAAACGATTTTCATGGGGAGGAGGTATTGACATCGTTGGAGGGTGGAGGCTTGTTGCACCATTTTCCATACATCAGCTTTATATTGAAGCAAAATATCGATCCTTGGGTGCGATGTTAGGAAGCAAAGAGATCTGGGGAGAATTTAATAATCCGAAACTATCTTCAGGCAATCTTCTTTATTCTGGTAATGCTATGCCTATACCACAATTTAGAGTGGGTATTTTTGACTATTCTAAAGTATGGGGCACTAATGGATGGTTTAGTGTAAAGGGTTATCTCTCTTTTGGTATGTTTACAGACTCTAAATGGCAAAAATCATGGGTTAGTAAAAAATTTAATCGGACAAAAGATGTATTATATCATTCCAAAGGATTATGGTTACGTGGTGGAAATACTGATAAATTCCCACTCACTGGTGAATTGGGTATTGAAATGGCAACTCAATTTGGAGGAACAGCCTATCTCGTCTCAGAAAATGAAGTGATAAAAATGCCCACTAAACTTAAAGATTGGTTGAGAGCCATATTTCCTTCTAAAGGCTCATCTTCTACGGTATGGGGTGAACGTGTCAATGTTCAAGGGAATATGGTTGGCTCATATTACATTGGTCTTTCTTGGCTACCAAAGTCCAATTGGTCAATAAAAACATATTTTGAACACTATTTTGAAGACCACTCCCAAATGACTTTTGAATATGGTTGGAAAGATGGTCTATGGGGGATAGAAGTTGAACTTCCAAAAAATCGGTTCATTTCTACTATTGTATATGAATATTTGGCCACAAAAGATCAGACTGGGGCCGTATTCAATAATTCTGATAACAAAGTGCCAGAACAAATAAGTGGTCGAGACAGTTATTACAATAATTATCTGTATGTTGGATGGCAACATTGGGGAATGGGAATTGGTAATCCTCTTATAGTATCACCAATCTATAACACAGACCATCGTCTGAACTTTAAAGCCACTAGAATACTTGGCCATCATGTAGCTTTTGCTGGGAATCCTACAGAAGATTTAAGTTATCGTGTCATGTTATCTTATACTCGTAGCTGGGGAACCTATATTAGACCTCACTCAGAAGTATTAAGTAACTTCAACGGAATCATAGAAGTTTCATGGACTCCCAAAAAACTTAAAGGATGGTATACTTGTATCGGTGCGGCTTGCGATACTGGAAAACTTCTTGGTAAAAGTATCGGTGGAGTCTTTAGCATTGGATATCAAGGTTACTTCAATATCAAATCAAAATAATTACTAGTTTTAACACATAAGATATATTCCTATGATTATAAAGCAATTTACTGACTCTGGTTTTAAATTAAGTTATTTAGTAATTATAATTATAATTTTTTTGAGTTCTTGCCAAAAAGCACCTATAAATGGAGATCTTGATGGTCAATGGCAAGTGATGGAAGTAATTCCTGAACCTGAAGAAAAGCTCCTTGATGAAAGAATTTATTATTGTTTTTATCTTCATGTATGTCAATTAACATATTACGATGGAGTATGCTTTGCTGGGAACATGGAATTTGATGGAGAAACATTGTATTTAGACTTTCCCTATGCAGATAATCCAACGCGAGAAAAATGGTTGAGGCAATATGGCATAACAGGAAATCCAATCACTTTCACTGTGGAGCATCTTGATAAAAAAAGCCTCATAATAAAACATGGTGACACGACGGTCACCATGCGTAAATTTTAATATTTGTTATTTTAAGCCATATCCCATTATGACTCGCCGCCGGCAAATTCCATAAGGTAGGCTTTGATAAAGGCATCTATGTCACCGTCCATAACACCGTTGACATCCGAGGTCTGATAGTTAGTGCGGTGATCTTTCACCCTTCTATCGTCAAACACATAACTGCGTATCTGGCTGCCCCACTCTATCTTCTTTTTACCTGCCTCAATCTTTGCCTGCTCCTCCATTCTGTGTTGAAGTTCCTTTTCATAAAGAATTGATCTCAACTGACGCATTGCATTCTCCTTGTTCTTAGGCTGGTCTCGTGTCTCAGTGTTCTCTATGAGGATTTCCTCTTCTTCACCTGTATACGGGTCCTTATACTGATAGCGCAGGCGCACTCCGGATTCAACCTTATTCACATTCTGACCTCCGGCACCCCCTGAACGGAAAGTATCCCATGATACTCTTGCCGTCTCTACATTTATTTCAATAGTATCATCTACAAGCGGAGTGACAAACACTGAGGCAAATGAAGTCATACGTTTACCTTGTGCATTATACGGACTTACACGCACAAGACGGTGCACACCATTCTCACTCTTTAGGAAACCGTAAGCATAATCACCCTCTATGTTTATTGTCACCGATTTTATGCCGGCATCGTCACCGTCAAGAATCTGAGCGATAGAGGTCTTATAGCCATGTTTCTCTGCATATCTCAGATACAGGCGCATAAGCATAGATGCCCAGTCTTGGCTTTCAGTGCCACCCGCTCCGGAATTTATCTTCAGAACTACACCCAGCTTATCCTCCTCTCGGCGGAGCATATTACGCAGTTCAAGGTTTTCAAGGGTTTCCATCACCTTTGCATACTGCATATCAACTTCTTCTTCCGTCACAAGTTCTTCCTTAACGAAATCAAAAGCCAATTGCAGTTCTTCTACTTGTTTTTCCAACTCCGTATAAGAGTCAATCCAAAAGTGTAGTTCTTTAATTTTACGCATCTGTGCTTCCGCTTTCTCCCGGTCTTCCCAAAAGTCTGCAACATGAGTGCGCAGTTCTTCCTCCTCTACCTCTATCTTTTTGGTGTCAATGTCAAGATACCTTTTCAGCGCCGTCTGTCGTTCCTGCGCTTCTTTCAGTTGTTCGTGAGTTATCATTGTGTCCTTTTATTGTTCAATAAGCATACATCGCCTCAATCTCCTTAGCATATCGCTTCGCCACTACCGGACGACGTACTTTCATAGTGTTGGTCACTTCCCCATTCATTATGGAAAAATGATTGGGTAGAAGTGTAATGCGTTTGATTTTCTCATACTCAGCAACATCCTTCTGCACGCCGTCAATCTGTTTTTTAACGAAGTCAACCACCACAGGATCTGTTACAAATTTCTCCGTATCCGAATAGTCTATTCCATTTTCTTCTGCCCACCTTCGCAACTGCGACAAATTGGGTACCACAAGAGCTGAGACAAACTTACGTTGATCACCGATAACTGCCACTTCGTCAATATATTTATTCTCAGCAAGACGACTCTCAAGCATCTGGGGAGCGATATATTTCCCGTTAGAAGTCTTAAAGAGATCTTTCATTCTCTCTGTGAGTACGAGTGCACCGTTACGTGTAAAGTAGCCGGCATCTCCTGTACGGAAAAATCCATCTTCGGTAAAAGACTCCTCATTAGCTTTAGGATTATTATAGTAACCGGGTGTAACCGTCGCACCCTTCACAAGAATCTCCCCTGTCTTATCTATTTTAACTTTAAGACCGGGTAAAGGAATCCCGACTGTGCCTATTTCATAATCAACCGGCGGATAAAAACTTACCGTTGCCGTGGTTTCACTAAGGCCGTACCCAATAACTACCTCTATCCCTACTGAACGCAAAAACTCGACTATCTTGTCACTTAATGGAGCACCGGCGGTTGGAAACATATTGGGATCAGGAATTCCAATTGCATGTTTCAGTTTATAAAAGATCTTCTTGTCCCAGAAACTATACTCCTTTTCCAAAAGCCAAGGTACTTTCTTTCCTAATCTTACATAATGGAGATTACGTTTTTTCCCACAACTGACAGCACGGTTTACCATAATTCGCTGCATCTTGTTCATACCGGCGATCTTCTCCTTGACCCCGGCATAAACTTTCTCCCAGAAACGCGGTACACAGCACATTATATTGGGATGCACATTATGTATAGTGTCCTGGATCAAACGTGGATCATAGTTTACAGCTATTGCTATCCCCTTAGTTATGCAAAAGAAGCACCATGCTTTCTCAAGAATATGGCTCATTGGCAAAAACGCCATTGAGAGATCTTTATCAGTTACCTGGGTCAGCAATTGCAGATGCATTTCCATGGCAGCATCATAGTTAGAATGAGTAATTGCCACTCCCTTTGGCTCACCCGTAGTACCAGAGGTGTAAATCAAGGTTGCCATATCCTCAGGCAACCCGGCGTTCATTCTCCTTTCTACCTCTCGCGCTATCTCTTCGGGTGCTTCCATGCCCATGCGTACGAAGTCATCCCAAAAGATTGAAATTGAATCATCCGGCTTGAGTTCCAGTCCATCATTCTTGAAAATAACGACGCGGCTAATTTTGTCAGGATGTTTTTTCCAGTAATTATAAGCAAGAGGATACTGATGGGAGTCACCTACAAAAAGCACCTTTGCATCTCCATTGGCCACAATAAAGTCAAACTGTTCCTGCGATGAGCTGGCATATATAGGAATAGAGGCAAGCCGATTACGAAAAGCCCCTAATTCGGTTATAAGAATCTGCGGCGTGTTGGGCGAACAGATCGCAATATTATCTTTCTCTATCAGTCCAAGACAGGCAAGTGCCTTTCCAGCTACTTCCACCTGAGTCTTAAAGTCATTCCACGACGTAGACTGCCATTCACCGTCTTTGCGCCAACAAAAACGATATGCCTCACGTGAGCCGTAATGGCGTGCCTGCGTGGATATTATATCTACTAATCTGTTTGCCATAATAATCCCTGATTTAACGTTATAACGTTAAATCAGGGTGTAAAGTTAACACTTTTTTAGGAAATTACGAAATTTATAGACTATTGACCGTTGCCAAATGATGTTTTTTATCTCTTTCCCTGATGGAGAAGACTAAAATAGCAATCAAGCACGTCTTTAGCTGCAGTAAATGATGACTGCTCATTATTAAGCACACGCATTTCTTTTTGTTCAAGCAGAGCTTTGACCTCAGGCATGTGATAGAAATTATTTCGGAGCTGTTCGTCAATAGTCTCCATCATCCAGTATTTTGCCTGCTCATTGCGCTTCTTCTCAAAATAACCGGTCTTCTTGACGTATGCGAAATAACGATCTATCATATCCCATACCACATCTACTCCCAACTCATAATAGCCACTGTAGGTTATAACCTCCGGTTTCCATTTACTGGGAGTCGGCGGGAAAAGGAACAGTGCATTACGGAATTGGGCGGCTGCAAGTTTTGCACGTTCCACGTTGTCACCATCACATTTATTAATGACGATTCCATCTGCCATCTCCATAATGCCACGCTTTATGCCCTGAAGTTCGTCACCTGTGCCAGCAAGCTGAATGAGCAAAAAGAAGTCAACCATTGAATGAACTGCCGTTTCACTCTGCCCCACTCCGACTGTCTCAACAAAGATATTATCATATCCGGCTGCTTCACAAAGCACAATAGTCTCACGGGTCTTTCTTGCCACGCCGCCAAGTGAGCCTGCAGAGGGGGAAGGACGTATAAATGCATCTTTTTGCTGTGACAATTTCTCCATGCGGGTCTTGTCGCCAAGTATACTTCCTTGGGTACGCTCACTGCTGGGATCTATGGCAAGCACAGCCAGTTTTCCTCCCTGACGTAATACATGAAGTCCGAACACATCTATTGAGGTAGATTTGCCGGCACCGGGTACACCCGTAATACCTATTCTTTTCGAATTGCCGGAATAGGGCAGACACTTCTCTATCACTTCCTGTGCTACGACTTGATGTGCTTCTGCCGTGCTTTCCACAAGTGTAACTGCGCGTCCGAGGATACTGACATCCCCTTTTCTGATACCCTCAACATAATCATTTACACTCAATTCCTGTCTTAGGTGCCGACGAGCCTTACGATAAGGATTGATAATAGGTTGCGAATTTACTCCTGAATTAACCTGAAGTCCCTTATATGTAGAGTCATTTTCTGGATGTTCCATGGTATGGTAACGTTTATTATAAATTAGTCGATTTTATTTTTTTTACTTATTTTAATGTCTCAAACCTACAATGTTTGCTGTGCGAACCGGGTGAAGAGGATCATTGGTCATTACCTCTACAGGAATACGGAATGCACCCGTAGGCAGTTGGTTTAGATCAATTACTCCCTTAACCTCTCCCCTTTTCCCTGATTTTATTTTTTTAGGTTTGTTTTTTATTTCAATATTTTTATCTGCTGAATAGACTCTCAGTACCTCCAAGTCTTTCTGACCATCATTTAGAATATCAAACATGAATGTCATTTTTCCAGCGACTTCGGTTTCTCCAAGGTCAACAAACTCCGGCAAAAGATATGCGCGTGGTCCACCCTCAATTTCTTCCACGCTTAGGCTTTGTGTATCGGGCACAATTATTGTGCCTATTTCTATCTCACAGTCACCTTGCCCGGGATTATAACGGTCAGAAGTAACATGAACTTTATAGTTGACAGGACCCATTCTCTCTTCCTCTTTTGTATTTACATAAAAGCTGAAGGTAGCTACATCGCCGGGAGGGATTGAGGAGGGGGTAAGTTCTACCTTAATACCTTTTTCTTCCCCAACCCATGACGGCGTAATAGTATCAGAACTTTGGTTATAGGCATTTATAAACAAATGACGTGATGAGCCTTTCTTAAGTTCCCCGGTCTTCACAGCAAAAGATTCAAGACGCAGAAGACCTGCCTCCTTAGGATAGCCAAACTCAAGGGTAGACGGAGCACCTATTACAGTGCCACTAATTTTTACCACATGAAGCTCATTTTCCTTTCCCACATAAACTTTGATTGACTTATCAAATGACCCGGGTCTCCCTTTTGGATTATATGTAAAGCTGATTGTGGCAGTGTCACCGGGAAGAATAAGGTCGTGGGGATAGTTTGCTTCCGTGCAACCACAACCCGGTCTCACTCTATTAATAAAAATAGCCTCGTCTCCTTTATTGACAAATTGCACACTTCCTTTACGTGGACCCTCAGCCTCCTTAAAAGCCCCATAGTCATAGTGCTTATTCAGCCATTCTATATTAGCCCATAAGGGAGAAAAGCCTGATACGCAGAGAAGGATTATCAAATAAAGCTTGACACTCTGACTCATGTTTGATTATTTTTTAGGCATTACACTGCCACGGATTTTAAGTCTTATCTTTCCGGATTTGCCATTTGTCTTGACAGTTATTACCTTATCAAAGGCACCGGGACGCCCAAGAGGATTATATGTCACTTTTATCTTACCCGTTTTCCCCGGGGCAACCGGAGCCTTGGGGTAATCAGGAATTGTGCAACCACAATCTGCCTTGGCATCATATATCACAAGATTAGCATTCCCCGTATTCGTAAATGGAAACTCCACGCTTACTGGTCCACCATTCTCCTGGATAGTTCCGAAGTCATGTATAATCTCTGAAAATTTCATCTCAGCTTTTTCCTTGGAAGCCGCCAGAATATTTTCTCTAGAAATCAACGTAATCACACTCAACAGTATGAAAACTATTGCTAACTTTTTCATAAGTACGATTTAAAAATTAATTAACATAATGAGGCACGCTATTTGTTTGATTAGTCTTACAAAGAATA
>JAAVCP010000091.1 GCA_014802265.1 Bacteroides sp.
AGAAAATTTTTAGTTAATGAATTTTAAGCAGATATTAATAATTATATTCAGTGTAAAAATATATATTTTAATCAGTTATTTAATTTATACGTTATATTATGAATAAATATTAAAAAATAAATTTAAACATTTTTTAAATATTATTTGGTATAATCAAAATATTTGTCTACCTTTGCCTATCGATTGTTAGTCTAACAGATAGTGTAACACTGAATTTGAATAATAATTTGTTGTTCTTTTTTAGGGCAGAGTGTTGCGTATTTTGTATAAAAATGATTTTCTGTCCAGTCATTACTTTAATTATTGTATTTAATGAAGAAACTCCTAACATCAGTAGCAATTGCTTGTAGTGTAACTGCCGGAGCAGTGAATGTGCTGTCATCTAATGTGCCAGTGATCTACCTGAACGATTTTGATCCAGTTGAACTCGCCGAGCGGGAATTGGCTCATCCGGGTTTGAAACTTACTGCCCATCTAACCGCGCCGCAACAGAATCTTTATAAGGCTCCTTTAAAAGAAGCTGGTGCAAATATAACAGTAAAAATTACTGTTAATGATTACGATATTAATCGTGATGGACAATTCACATTGATTGATGCAATCCCGTATAACACAGAAATAGGGCGTGGTTGGGGTTACGCAATAAGTGACAATGAAATAATGCTCAATAATGTGATTGAGGGTGAAATATATGATCTAACCCTTTGCTCTGTAGGTACCAACTACTCAACTGTCATTGTAAGAGAAAGCATATCTTTCAAAGAAGGTGAAGACATTGAAGTTTCAATCAATGAGGCAACTGACTACATTGAACTGCATGCTCTTAATCCAGACGGTTCACTTACTGTACTTGAAAAGATACAAGACGGTAACGTTATTCAAGAAGGTTATTTTACCCATCAGTATATTCGCTCTTTTATCCATAAAGATGGTGGGCAATTGGGTGTTTTCCTTGGGAATGTTTTCCGTACACTTGATGAAAATGGTGAAGTAACTGAGAATAATATTGCACGTGTACGCTGTACACCTACAGAAAGGATGGCAGTTGCTCAGATTGATTACTTATATGACATTGAGACGGGTTGGACCACTATTTTCACAGCTGCAGAAGAATTCAAAAATTGTGTTATAAAAAGTAATCCTGCTGATTATTACACCATTTCCGATCGTTACAATAAATCCCGCTATGAGTATGTAAATCCTAATATAGGACTTTCTAATGAAAGTGAGACAGATCATGTCAACAGTTCTGCCTTGCAAATGTCGTATGTTTGTAATGGTAATCTCTATGTTACAGGTAATATGATGATGCATGGAGAAATTGACGAGGTATTGAATAACGATATTAGAATGTGCTTCCCTCCGGAAGGTTTTGGGGTTCATACAGCAATGGTTACCCCTCTAATGGTAGAAGATCCTTACACAATGATTGGAAGCACCGGAGATATCATGGGTTGTGTTATGCCCGTGGCAATGAATACTCCTAACGGTGTGCGCCGCTATCCCTTCCCGGCTCATCCTGATTGGAATGCACTAAATGATGAAAATGGATACTCAATAGTGCCTCTTAATGAGACAATTTCATATTTTGATGACTCAAGTATAGAGTATGGTGAGGCAATGGCTCCAATTTTTGATTTTAGAATGTATGATTATGGCTTTGCAAATCCCATGTTCCAAATGAGCTATAAGGGGTTATATGGTGAAGATCGCTATATTGATTGTATGCCGGCAGACATTCACTTTGTACGTGATGGGGAAGACCTATGGAACGATTACAAAGAAATTCAAGATTTCCGTTATAGTTCTCTTAATATGGAAAATATTCGTTCAAAAGTTGAAATGTCGGTAGTCAACCGTAATCTTAATGTTGACGGTTTGGAGGCTTTCAACGAGACTCAACTCATATATGATGAGTCATTGGATGACTTTACCCCTCCTACTTTGTCACATCTGAGTTATCGTTCAGTTAAAACAGGAACTATAACTAATCGCTTTGAGACAGCAGAAGATGGAAAACTTGAGATGTATGTAGGCGATTTCTTCCCTACCTCTACCAATAATGGTTATGGTACTTATTATGCTGAGAAAGCTCCTGCTTCAATAAAAGTGGAATACTCTCCTTATGGAGAAGATTTGTGGGAAACACTCGACATGGTCAATGATGAAAATCTGACTCTGCTTCCTGGTTTTGGACACTACTACAGCGCATCTCTTAAAAATGTTGAAAAAAGAGAGAATAATAAATGGTATGATCTTCGTATAACTTTATCTGATGAGTCTGGTAATACCAACATGCAGCGTATAAGTCCCTCTTTCATGATTGATGAATCAGCCAGCATATCATCAGTCATTGGTAATCAAGGGATATATGTATCTGGTAACTCTATAATTGCTCCAGAAGGCTCAACAGTTTATGATATTAATGGTGTTGCCGTGGGTAATACTAATCTGAATGCAGGAATATATGTGGTTCGCACAGCTGGTAAAGCTCTTAAAGTAGTTGTAAAATAACTTAGTTTATCCAATTTTAAGGAGTATGAAAAAGAATATCATTTTAGGTGTATCGCTTTTCATGGCGTTTCCATGTTTGGCTTCAACGCATCTCACTCCTGAACAAGCCTTGGAGGCTGCGCTTAAAGCGCAGCCTCTCAAGATTGTAAAAGCAGGAAATATTAATAAATATAAATTGGCTTTTATTCCTGATAACCAAGCTGCTTATGCCTTCAATCATACTGATGGAGATGGTTTTACTATAGTCTCGGCTTATGCGGAAAGTAAAGTTCCCATATTGGGCTATAGTGATGTTGGATCGATTGACCCAACCAATATTCCTGACGGATTGAAATGGTTTATGGAAACTGTTGGTGAGCAGTCGTTTTTATTACGATCTCCGGATGCTTCTGTGTTAGAAGATATTGAACCTTTGGTTACAGCCCACTGGACACAAGATGCACCTTTCAATAATCTTTGTCCGACGCAAAACGCTCGTAATACTTATGTAGGCTGTATGGCTACTGCTATTGCACAAGTGCTTTACCATCCTTCCAACCGACCACAACCCATAGGAAGTTATACTTATGCGTGGCCATCGACAGGGACAGAGTTAAATTTTGACTATGATGCTAATCCGTTTGATTACTCAGTTATGCTCGAAGACTATTCTGGAGATTACACAACTGAACAGGCTCAAGCTGCTGCATCTTTCTGCTATGGAGTAGGAGTTGCGTGTAATATGGATTATGGTTGGATGCAGTCTGGATGTAGCCAATACGATGCGGCTGATGCCATGAGATTTAGGCTTGGTATTGATAACGGTATTGGACTTGTATTTCGAGATTTTTATGAAGCGCATGAATGGGCTGAATTAATTCATAAACGTCTGACAGAGGATTGTCCGGTAATTTATATTGGTGTCAGCACAGCTGGTGGACATGCCTTTATTGCTGATGGGTATCAGGGTGAAAGCGGTGATTATTTCCATATCAACTGGGGGTGGGGAGGAATGTCAGATGGATATTTCCTTCTTTCAGCTCTTCTCCCGGAACAGTTAGGAATCGGTGGAGGATCTAATCATAATGGATTCAACTCTAATCAGATGGCATTTCTTGATATCCGTCCGGCACGTGAAGATTCTAAACCTGCCCCAACACTATATATGACAGGGGTATTCTGTGGTGATTTCACAGACGACACAAAAGAAGTAATGGCTTTTAGCTGTGAACACGGATTAAGCGCCGGGGCTGGCATGTTCAGTTATTCTCTTGACACTGTATATGGTGCTCTTGGACTAAAACTCAAAGACACTATGACGGAGGAAACTATTTATGTTGGAGAAAGTGAAGAATTGGAATTTCTTGTCTATCATGGCTATCTTGCGTTCTCTGTTCCCAGTGAATTTTTCCCTGAAGACGGTGACTATATAGTAAATCCGGTATTTATACGTGATGGATTATATTACGATATTGTTCAGGATATAGAAACTCGTAATGAACTGCATCTTATCTGTGAAAACGGTGAAAGATCATTTCATTCAATAGACATTGGTCATCGTGTAGTGGCTGAAAATCTTCAGCTCGAAGGAGACGAGATTGTCAGAAGTAAAGACTTTTTCGTTAAGGTTGATTTACGTG
Source organism: Bacteroides sp. (assembly GCA_014802265.1). Lineage (GTDB taxonomy): Bacteria > Bacteroidota > Bacteroidia > Bacteroidales > Muribaculaceae > Lepagella. Next base: position 4,134 of record JAAVCP010000091.1, read on the forward strand.
CTCAACACGTTGATTATTCCGGTGCTGTTTTTCCTGCCCTTCTTGATAGTGACGGCTATGTCGCTGCAAAGATGTCGCGTCAACTAATTGATTTGAAAGATGGTGACCAGATCACTCTTGAATGGAATGAGCGATTTTCACCAGTACTTGCTGAAGGTGAATATAGATTTACGTTGTTGAATGCTGAAGAATTGGTATTATCGGAATTGATGCCTATTTCAGTTGTAAAAACTGCCGGTATAGATAATATTAATCAGATAGAGGAAGAATGTGAATATTATACTATTCAGGGTCTCAAAGTTACGTCTGGAGATAAACCTGCCGGAGTATATCTACAGAAATCATCTAAAGGGACAAAGAAAATATATGTAAAATAATCACCTTTTACTTATATATCTATTCCATTACATAAAGTCTATACCACTCCAAAAGTTATTAATAACTTTTGGAGTGGTATAGACTTTATGTATCTTTCCTTTAATAGATACCGATTATAACTGCGAGGTTTCGTGTCTTTACCAAACACGAGTAATTTGGGAATTTCTTTAATTATAGCTGTCTGAAAAGATGTTATGTCAAAGTAGATCGTTTCGGATGGATACAAAGTATCTGCAATTAGAGACTTCTTAAATAAAAAGGATATAACAAATCTTTTCAATTTGTTATATCCCCCTAAGAAGAGACCTGACAATTATTTAGAGTCTCGAAGCGACATTGGGAAGTTCCATCACTTTTTATTCTGTCCATCTTGTGATAGAGCCAGGAAATGGATTTACCTAAATAATTACGTGCTTATGTGTCATCTGATTAAAATTAATTCTGCTGACGGAGGGACAGTGAATCCAGAGGTTCACTCATAGGACACGAAACTATAGGGCAAACTGGGGCTACGCAAGAGGGAGTTATAAGGTAGCGTGGAGCTATGTAAGAGAGAATTACCATTATTTATATTCCTAAAAGTTTTTCATTTTGCAGGGGTGTTTTTGAAAAGTTGTGGAAGAAATTCAGTGAGGTATATACGCCAGTTTTTCCATATATGTCCGTCAGGACTTTCGTGATAAATATATTTGTAGCCCTTGTCATCAAGACGTTTACGGTAATCCTTATTAGCCTCATAAAGGAAATCTTTATTACCTATCGCTATCCAATACAGTTGAGGTGCATCAGAAAACTGTTTGGCAAGTTTGGTATCAAAGTCATCATAAATAGGTGACCTTGCACCGTCATGAGGGAGTATTGCCGCAGAAAACAGCCCTATATAGTCAAACATATCGGGATACTCCTTAGAAATGTGGAGAGAGTGAAAACCTCCCATAGACAAACCGGCAATGGCACGGTGCTCCTTGTCAGCGATTGTACGATAATTGGAATCAATATATTTTACCACGTCGGGGAAATGCTGCTCAAAAGTGCCATCCATTGTATTCGGAAGCTGAGTTGTGGGAGGAGTAAAGCCGAGACTCGTCTCACCCGGGGCACCCTCCATTGCTACATTACCATTGGTCATGACCACAATCATAGGTTCCACTTCACCACGGGCAATCATATTGTCAAGTATTTGGGTTGCACGTCCTAATTCAGACCATGCATTCTCATCTCCCCCCATTCCGTGAAGAAGATAGAACACCGGGTAACGCTTGTCTCCGTTCTCATAGCCGGCAGGAGTGTATACAGTCATTCGGCGGTCAGTGCCTAATGTTGGGCTATCATACCATACTTTTGATACGGTGCCATGGGGCACATCATTGATCTTATAGTAATCTGCATAATCGCCACTGATAAGGAAGACATTTGTTATGCTTGCAATGTCGCGGATCTGAAATACGTTGGAAGGATCGGGCATTTTGAGTCCATCTACAAGGAATGTGTAGGAATAGAGTTCAGGCGATAGGGCAGTGGTGGTATATTCCCAAACGCCATCAGCATTCTTTATCAGCTCAACCACTCCGGGGGCATCAAATTTTCCGTATGGAGTTTCAGTTGAAACAGTTGGAAGGAAATCACCTGTGACTTGTACTGTTTTTGCATCAGGGGCATACATTCTGAACGTAACCGTATTGTCAGAATGTGTTTCCGGAGAAATAATCCGGGAGCCTCCCCAAAGAGCCTGTTGCGCATTGCCTGTGAAAGTGCCAAGCAAGATGGCTGATATCAGAACTAATTTTTTCATAAGTATTATGAGCAATGATTAATATTAATTTTATTTAATATTCTTAAAGTGTAACGGTCATTAAATCAGGCAGGATTCACTTTCCACTCGATTACTCCGCCGCTCTTGCCGTCGCGCAGTTTTGCAGAAACTTTTAGATCAGTGGTGATCACCGGATCGAATTCCACATGGTTATATTTATCCTTTTCCACACCATATTCATCTTTTGCTTTGACGGGTGCCCAACGGTTATCGGCAGTACGATAAAGGAGTTCCCAACTTTCAGGAACCTCATAATCACCGTCATAATGGTCAAAAGCAAGCCAATAGAGATCAACTGAACTAATTTCTTTTGGCTCATTGAAACGATAGCATACATTCTCTGTTGTGCCCTTGCGCAGCCACCAATAATGGTAAGGCTTGGAGGTGTCGGCACTTGATTTGGGTTCCCATTGGTCGTTATAGCCCCATGCCCAATTGAGATTGGAGGTGGCAGCCGGAGCATCTGAGTTTAGTTGAGTAGGTTCACTATACATCATTGCTGTGCTGGCAAGAGTAGGTTCCGGCTTTACTACTGCGACCTCCTTGCTATCCGGAATCCAGACTACCATCTGGTCAGCACCACGGTTATTCCAGGTGCAATAGGGAATAGCCATAAGTTCAGTATCTTTTTCGCTTCCGTCGGCGAGCACTTTCTTGCCGGTTGCCTTGAGTGTCATAACACCGTTAAGCAAGTTTCCATCATAGTGTTCAGTAAATTTCACTCCATCGGGAAGATATTTGTCAAACACCAGACTGTCTTGTTGATCCTGCCCCTCAAGACAGAACATCACAGGACCACGCTGAATGGCAAGTTTGCCTTTGTCGTCAACCACATTATCATTTGCTTTTACCCGCTTGACATCCATAGGAAGTGAGAGTTCAACCTGATCACCTTTTTTCCATTGGCGTTTTACGGTGGCATAGCCATTCCCTGTCAAGATATCAGTTTTCTTACCGTTAACCTTCACCTCATATTTGGCTGATGGTTTGGAGGTGAAACTATATAGGTCAGTAGGGACCGGAGTCTCCTCAGCCCAACCGGGTATGCGGAGACGTAGTGCAAACTCCCCCTCTTTTTCAGGCTCTACTGTCATAACTATATGTCCGTTCCACGGATACCCGGTAGTCTGATGTAGTTTAATATGGTTATTCTCTGTATCAATATCTGCAGAAGACTGTATATAGAGATTAACCAATACGTCATCACCTTGAGTTGCATACATATATTGAGGCACACTTGCCATGAAACGGGTTACATTGCCCGGGCAACAGGCACACCCGAACCAGGGTTGGCGCTCATGCTGCCCCATGCTCTCAAGAGGATTATCATAAAAGAACTTGTCGCCGGACAAAGACACACCGGATGGAACGCCGTTGTAGAGGGCACGCTCATAAACGTCGGCATACTTTGCGTCACCCGTGGCAAGAAACATGCGATAATTCCAGTAAACATTGGCTATGGCTGCACAAGTCTCACAATAGGCAGTATGATTGTTTAACTCATATTCAGGTCCGAAACCCTCACCTTGGGCACGACTTCCGATACCACCTGTGATATACAGCTTTTTGGATGCCATATTGTCCCAGATACGTGTGATGGCATCAAAATAAGCACTGTCTTTAGCAAGGGCAGCATAATCAGCTACACCTGAATAAAGATAACCGGCACGCACTGCATGTCCCACGATCTCTTCCTGATCAAGAATCGGCATGTGGTCTTGAGAATATTGACTTGGCTTGCGACCGTTGGTGAGACGACCCGTTTCTTCCACAAAATATTTAGCCTGGTCAAGATATTTCTGGTCTCCGGTCACCTTGTATAATTTGCAAAGAGCCATCTCAATAATCGGGTGCCCGGAAGGATATTTGATTTGATCCTCGCCATATCCGAATGTCTTGCAAACGAGATCGGCATTTTTAATTGCCACGTCAAGGAGTGAGCGTTTACCCGTGGCGAGATAATGAGCTACGGCAGCTTCATAAAGATGCCCTGAGTTATAAAGTTCATGGCTGTTGATCTTCTCCCAACGGTGACTGCCCCACCAACCGGAAAGACGCTCACATTTATTGGTCACACAAGTGGTGAGATATCCGTCAGACTCCTGGGCGGCTGCTATAATATTAATTACACTGTCGAGGTAGGCATCAAGCTTCGGGTCATATTCCACGGCAAGAGAATAGGAAGCACCTTCGATTACTTTATAGGGGTCGGTATCATCGAAAGAGAAGTCACCTCGGTGCTCACCTTTCTTAAGACCGCCGGCAATTGCAAAGTTGTCAAAGCGACCGTTATTCTCACATTCCTTAAACGCAGAGGGAATCGACACCTTACGGTTTGTGTCAATACGGGGAGCCCAGAAATTATCATCGATATGGACATTGGTAAATGCTACTTCTTTTAAAGGTGCGTCAGGGGAATGATATGCCTTTTCTCCCGAACAGGAAGGGAGGGCAACAAGCATTCCGACACATGGAAGCAACATTGTGAGTGTTGAAAAGAGTTTCATGATACTGGTAGGGTTTATATTTATCCGCAAAGTTAACAAACCTTTGTTATTTATAGTCCTAAAATCGTCTAAAATAACCATAAAATTGTCTAAAATAGTGAATAAATCTCACTTTAGGTATAATCTAAGCAACTTTAGACTAATTTTTATAAACCAATTACGATTCTTTGTCTTATCTTTGCAACATAAATTAAGCTACTATCATGAAAAAACTACTTACAGCCGCTTTGATGATTTCGGTTGCCTTGCCATCTTTGGCTAAGACACCGCAACCTGCTCATGGATACCCGATTGATCCGGTGCCGTTTACTTCCGTAAAGGTTACTGACAACTTCTGGGGGCAACGCCTTAAGGCGAGCCGCGAAGTCACCATTCCCCTTGCTTTCAGCAAATGTGAAGAGACAGGGCGTTACGACAATTTTGTTAAAGCTGCCAATCCTTCCGACACTATACACGTCGGAGGCTTCTCATTTGATGATACCGACGTGTATAAGACGATTGAAGGAGCAAGCTATCTTTTGCAGACTTATCCTGACAAACGTCTTGAAAATTATATTGACAGCGTACTGGTTATAGTTGCCGGTGCCCAGGAGCCCGACGGGTATCTTTATACCTCACGCACAATGAACCCGAAACACCCGCATGCATGGGCAGGTTCACAACGCTGGGAGGCTGTGGAGAATCTCAGCCATGAATTTTATAACCTCGGTCACATGGTGGAGGGTGCTATTGCACACTATCAGGCAACAGGGAAACGCAATTTCCTCGACATAGCAATAAAATATGCTGACTGTATTTGTCGTGAGATTGGTGACGGACCGGGACAGGTGGCACGCGTACCCGGTCACCAGATTGCAGAGATGGCACTTGCAAAATTATATCTTGTGACGGGCGACAAGAAATATCTTGACCAGGCGAAGTATTTCCTTGACAAGCGCGGCTATACTTCACGCACTGACCAATATTCACAAGCCCATAAGCCGGTAATTGAACAGGATGAGGCAGTTGGGCATGCCGTGAGAGCCGCATATATGTATGCAGGTATGGCAGACGTGGCTGCTTTGACTGGTGATTCGGCATATATTAAGGCAATTGACCGTATTTGGGATAATATTGTCGGCAAGAAATATTATATCACCGGAGGTATTGGTGCAACCAGTAATGGTGAGGCTTTCGGAGCCAATTATGAGCTGCCGAATATGTCAGCTTATTGTGAGACTTGTGCGGCAATCGGCAACGTTTATGTCAACCACCGGCTCTTCCTTCTTCATGGCGATTCAAAATATTATGACGTACTTGAACGTACTCTCTATAATGGCTTGATATCCGGTGTGGCTCTTGACGGAGGGGGCTTCTTCTATCCGAATCCCCTTGAGTCAATGGGGCAGCATAAGCGTCAACCTTGGTTTGGGTGTGCATGTTGTCCTTCAAATATAGCACGTTTCATTCCCTCTCTTCCCGGTTATGTATATGCTGTCAGGAATAAGGAAGTATATGTAAATCTCTACATGTCTAATACTGCTGACCTTGATGTAGATGGTAAATCAGTTGTACTTAGCCAGAAGACGGATTATCCCTGGAACGGCGAGATTGCCCTTACTGTTGATAAGAACAAGGCAGGCTATTTCATAATGAAACTGCGCATTCCGGGTTGGGTGAAGAATCAACCTGTCCCAAGCAATCTTTACACTTACTCTGACGGAAAACGTCTTGGCTACAGTGTGACAGTAAACGGTAAGCCTGCTGAAGGAGAACTGACAGCTGACGGTTATTACTCAATTGACCGAAATTGGAAAAAGGGGGATAAAGTAGAGGTGCATTTTGATATGGAACCTCGCACAGTTAAGGCTCATAACAAGGTTGAGGCTGACAAGGGTAAGATTGCTGTGGAGAGAGGTCCGATAGTGTATTGTGCCGAATGGTGTGACAATGATTTCGATGTATTAAGTATATTCGTAAATCAGAAACCTCAGTTCACAGTGACCGAGAAACCTGAACTTCTGGAAGGTATAGTGGAATTGACTACTGATGGTCAGACTCTTGGGTATGATGATAAGGGTCGTCTCGTGGCTAAAGATGTGAAGTTGAATCTAATTCCTTATTATGCGTGGTGTCACAGAGGGAGTGGTAATATGGCTGTTTGGCTGCCGCAGGAGCTGAGTGCATCGCGTCCTGTGATGCCTCCCACATTAGCCTCGAAGAGCGCGATATCTACTTCTGCCGACATGCCCTCTGTGTCGTCACTCAATGACCGTCTGCTACCAAAAGATGAGAATGACCGTTCAGTACCTTATACACATTGGTGGCCCAAGAAAGGCACAACCGAGTGGATTGCCTATGATCTTCCTGAGGCAGAGACGGTGCAGAGCGCAACGGTATATTGGTATGACGACGGACCTTGGGGTGGTTGCCGAGTGCCTAAATCTTGGAAACTTTATTATAAGGACTCTGCCGGTAACTGGCAGCCCGTCACCGGCACTGACAAATATCCTACCGACAAAGGAACTGCCAACATTGTCAATTTTGATCCCGTCAAAACCACCGGTATGAAACTCGAAGTATTGCTGCCCGATGATAACTCCGCCGGCATATTCGAGTGGAGTCTCGACTAAAATTATGAAGTTGGGAATTATAAAGAAAGATTTATTATAACTAAAAAACAAAAGGCTAAAAGAGATGCTCCATTGTCGTGCGAAGCATCTCTTTTTAGCCTTTTGATCAAATTATTTATTGTCTTTACAATCCCAAATCCCACAATCTTAATCAATTGATTTACTTAAAATCAGACTGTTTCAGACAAAATATTTACATAGCAAGCATCTCCCAACGAATCTATTCCCTATTTATTGGAAAAACTACCTTATCCACTTTTGTAGTACCGTTAGAGAAATGAGTATGGCGCAAGTAGATACCATTATCAGGATTGATTATTCTTATGCCTGACATATTGTAATAGACTTCCTCAATAATTTCTGTTGTAAAGAGTGGAGCTATTCCGGAAGTGCCAATAGGTGCTATATTGGAATTAAACACTTCACACTCAGCAACATTATCTGCGTTGTATTCATTTACAAATGCCACAACGCTCAGATGCTCACGGTTCCATGTATCATCAAGAGGAACGCTACATTCTTTAACAGAATTATTGCCAGTCCACTCAATCGGGTCACCCCATATATTTGTCAGACATGCACGGTATACATGAGAATGGGTGAAAGTATCAGAGGAAATACCTGCCTGGGCACGATGAGGAATCTCATCTTCAATCAAATATATGGTTACGCGGGCATCTTCATTCACCACATTAAATATCGGCATACGCTCCATATTAACAGAGATATTGAGCAGATTATTTTCCTCAATCTCACTTGAAACATCGATTTTCACAAATGCAGGAATATCAATAGCCTTTTTGAGAATAGGTTCAAAATCAGCGAAATATCCTATAGAATTGACAGGTACTGAAGAACCCTCGAAAACAGTCCTGTCAAGCATTACCGCAGGGGCATACGTACCTTCTTTACCGGTAGGATCAAAAAACCAAAGATATTCCTTGTCTTCTTCAACTGTAAGCCAGTCAGTATAGAAACCTACATGATGAGCCACGATGGTCATTTGATCCCCATAGCCGGCATTTACACATTGTTGCAGTGTATTTATAGCACGTGGACAATTGGGACATTGTTCAGTGGTAAATTCCTCAACCAGAACCCTTCTTTCAAAACTATCCGCATACCACCCTACATAACGTTCTACTATATTGTTGTCAGGAACATCATCATTTTCACTGATAGCAGTAACTTTTAAAAGATAGGGAATGTCAGTGGAGAAACCTTCCTGGCTGAGAGTAAATTCAACGGTGGAAGTCTCTCCATAATTTAAGATAACATCTTTATGGAGGGTTATATTCTCACTGTTTTCCAATCCATATTCCAAATTAAAGCCGGAAATAGGAGCAAGGGTATTATGCTATTCGAATATCATTTTTCGTAAGGCTCGGATAGGAGTTGCTGAGTCGTTGAGTAAACTTTATCTCTTCGGCTTTTACTATCTGCGCAAGATTATTGTTGTTGTCGGGGAGACGTGTCTGGAGCAGATAGTTCATAAGACTTCTCACTTGTGAGTCTACGTTGGAGTCGCCACTCTTTGGAATCTCTTTCACCATATTGCGTATGCGGTCAAGCATGGGATTGAAGCTTTCTGCCACCATATTTAATGCCGCTATCTGTTGCAATTGGTTAGCGTTTAGTTCTTTTGTAGTTTCAGCATCACTGTTAATAATTGCAGCGGAATCAATGCCGGCATTTACCGGCACTTGGTTAACCGTATCATTTATTTTCTCCAGGGAGTCGTAGGCGGTAATATCTCCATTGTTTACAGTGGGTTCCATTTTATCAGAGATATTAACTAATTTACGCTTTATTCTCATTCCGATTACTATTCCTGCGCCCCCCCGTTAAGGCACAACTAAGCAATATAAATATCCACCAAGTAAAGTCAGGCGTTTTCTTGCTTTTCTCTACGATTCCTTTATCATCAGATCCCGATAGGGGCGGAATATTGGTATTAATCCAATTTATCAGAGAGTCTATTTCATTTAGATGTGAATAATAATTTTTCCCAATATTTTCATGTAATTTCTCTATAATTGAACTCTTACGTACCAGCATACTGTAGGCAGAGACATAGTTTTTCTGAATATAATTAACATCTGACATAATTCCATAGGCTGTGGTCTGCATTGTTTCCTGTGAGAAGCGTTCAGCATAATTAAGAGCTTTACGAGCATTAACAAGAGCTTCGTGGTAGTTTTCCATTCGATAATAGTAACTTGCAAGTTCATTATAGTTGGAAGCAAGCAGGAATGTATAACCATTATCGATTGAGATGCGTAAAGCCTTTTCTAATATATTAAGACCTATTATGGAATCTTCCTCAACTCTTTCCGCATATCCTGATACTATTGAGTAGTAATTCTCATATTTTTTCTCTTTTTGGGCAATATCCAGCACCTTCATATAATATTCAAGTGCTTTTGGTCTGTTGTGTATGCGTGAGTAATATAATCCTAAGTTAACACAATTCTTTATCCATTCTACGGTATCGGAATGTTCCAGAAAATATTTATTAGATTTTAGCAGTAGTCTCCCAGCCTCATTATAGTTCTCATTATAAAGATTAATCCCTGCTATAGCAGTTTCAATCTGATGCAGAAGTGTCTGATCATTCTGTTGACAATACTGTAGCGCATTTTTAAGCAGATCACCACAAAGAAACCATTCACCTTTATTCATGAGATACCAGCTATAATTAAGCATTGCCTCTGCAGAATACTTTCTCATGGAATCGAGCGGGGAGGTGTCTTTAAGAGCCTTAAGATATTTTATAAGATTACGGGTTTCATTTTCAGTATAGACAGTGTTATTATGACGTAGGGAATCAATATAACTACTCTTAACTATCTCCTTATCGGTAGGGACAGCAAGAATATTCAATGACATGCATACACACATACAACTAATGAGAAAGGCATTCAAGACATGATGCCTGATGCCTCTCCCTAACAACTTTTTATCATGTATCCATATTAATCTTAGCATGACACAAAAGTATAAAATATTTTTATTCCCTACAAATCAAAACTATACTACGGTCGCCTTGTATACTTAACTGGAATAATTGATGAATACAAGATAGTTACCCTTGGCATGAATTGTGACCAAGGGGGAGGTGACTTCGTTCAGGGTACCTTGCCACCAGTTATCGAAGTCACGGATAGGGTAACGCAATCCCTCTGCATGTAAGTCGATGGCACCGAAATTAAAAATAGACATCTGAGTCCCGACTTCACATCTGAATTTCGAATCACCGTACACCGGAATGAATACGCCATAGTCAGTATATGCACGTGCTTCGATTCCTTGTTTAAGATAATCAATGAGCAGACTGATATTGCCTAATGTATGATCTTCCCTTAATCCGGTAGCTCCGACTATAGCAATTCTTGTAATTCCTTTACTTTTTAGGTATCTTACAGCCTTTGTCTGGTCGTTGGTTTCCTGATCAGGAAAGCGTCGCACTATATCACCATATTTTTCCCTTATTTCCGGTGACAAAGAATCACAGTCACCCACAATGCGCCATGCCTTACGCCCTGTGGCAAGATAACGGTTGGCTGCCCCGTCACAGCATACTATGAGGTCACATTTGTCAAGCCAACCAAGAGGGATCTTACTTTGTGGGAAACTTCCAGCATCCACAATTACAGCCTCCGGATAAAAATCTGTTATCGTATTCATTATCAGTTGATAGTTGAAGATTGATGATAAAAGTTAAGCTTTGAGCGGTTATGTTTGCTGTATATTATTGGTCATAAGTTTTTTCCATTTACGATAACCCAACACAGCTATAACAGCATAAGCTGCATAGAGCACAGAGGTGAACCACAGCTCCTTATAAGCATATAGTGCGGAACAGGCAATGTCTGCCACAATCCACACCAACCATTGCTCCACATATTTCTTCGCAAGCATCCACATTGCCACAATGCTCAGTGCTGTTGTGAATCCGTCTGCCCATGGGACCGTGCTGTCTGTAAACTCTCTGAGTATATAACCAATCACAATGAAGAGAGTTATTGCCGCTGCTAAAAGACGAACATAGGTATGGGGAGGGGTGTGAATAATCTTGGTGTCATCCGGGTTTTCATTTCCTGATGCCTCATGTTTTTTCAACCAACAACACAATCCATATACAGAAGCAATAAGATAATATATACTGATTCCGAAATCAGCATACAGACCTGCGTCATAATACACAAAAAGATAGATGGCAGGCATAGCAATACTTGCCACCCATAGCCATACACTCGCCCTGTACTCCAGATAGAGATATATTATCCCGATTATTGTTCCGACAATTTCAAGCCAATTCATTAGAAAATAACGCCATTGAGGGGTATATGTGCGCCGAGTATGGTCAGAGAGTTGGCAACAGCATAGGACAAAATCCGATTACGGGTAGCAACGGCTGTCTTGCGGTCGGCATCATAATTGGCATTTATCGTGGGGTCGATAAGTTGAATGGCAGCCCCATGCATCAGATCGCCTACAAACAACAGATTGCCGAGCCGATAAGCTGTGTGACCCGGTGTGTGTCCGGTTGCCGCTATAGGAAGCACTCCGTCAGGAAGAAGCTCGCCCCATTCAAAACTTGTTAACCGATTGCCATATACAGTGGTTATCTGTGTGGCTGCCTCATTCATGGTCTTATTCATAAATTCAAATTCCTTGGACGGAAAATATACATTTGCATTAGGGAAAGTTGCTTTGCCTGATTCGTCAATAAGTCCACCAATATGGTCAAAGTGACTGTGGGTGATATAGACAGCCTTAATATCAGAAGGCGACAGGTTAAGTGCTGCCAGACGCTCCAGTACTTTCCCCCCGTTTGATGCAGGCAGACCTGTGTCAAACATTATGTACCCCATGTCGGTCTTGACTAAGAAGCAGTTCATCGATGTAGGCACTTTCCCATCAGGAGCCATTGCGTCTACTTTCTCTTTGTCAATATTATCTTCCCCATAATATAGAGATGCCGGCTGATATGTCTTGTCTGCGCATATCAGGGTGTAAACCTCATATCCATTACTTGTCAGTCGAAATGTTCCTGCAGGAGTTTCTCCACCTTGCCTTGCAAATACACTCCCTATTGGATTTACTTGCCAATTTATTTGTGCCATACCGAATATAACGTTTAACGCTAAAATAGCTATTGATAAGAAAAATTTCATGGTCTGTTAAAAAGATTAAAAATAACGGTTCATTCCTTGTGTTGGAATAAAATTTGTGCAAAAATAATGTTAAAACTTGATTCCTGCAAATGTGTATGTTTTATTTGTGCACAATGTGTCTTTCTCTCTCTGAAATGAAGAAAAAATCGATATATTATGCGTTTTGATGCTTATACAGGTAATATTGGCAATTATTACGGTAATTTAGGTTTGTCGTAATAATAAATTCTTGTTAATTTTGCAAATTAGAGTTAATTAAATTCATTATTTATAAAACCTTGCATATGAAAATTCTACTTTCCGGTCTGCTGATGCTTGTTTCCGGTAGCTTAATTGCACAGGCAGCGGCGGAGCCATTAATACTTGAGGAGTTTTATGGGCAAAAGATTTCTCCAAATGGTAAATATATTTACAGTGACACGGGTCAAGGTGAAGTGCTGATCTATAATCTTGAGACAAATGAATGGAATGCATTCTACGGGACTGCTCTCGGCAATGGCAACTCCCTTATAAATGACGGGACCGGTGTCGGCACTTCGGGTGGGCGCGGTGCAATAATTAAAGGTAGTGAAACGCTTACCCCCTCAGCCTTCTCCCGTTATCCGTATAGTAACATACATGGTGTGACCTACGATTGCACTCGTATTACAGGTGTGGTGGGTAATCCGTATAGCGGAGGCAGCACAGATGAAAACAATCAGATGTATCTTCCTTTCGTGGCTGATATAGATGCTGATGGTAATTGCAATGACCTGACATTACTTCCTTATCCTGATAAAGACTTTTTCGGTTTGACTCCACAGTATTGTTCTGCAACATGGATCAGCCGTGATGGAAAAACCATATTGGGGCAGCTTATTGATTACTCGGGAATGTTCCTGCAGCCAATTGTATATCGTGAAGACGAGGCAGGAGAGTGGTCATATTCTCTTCCCACACAATCTATATTTAACCCGGAGCATATAGAAATCCCGCCATATCCCGGTGAATTTGACTATTCCCGTGAGCCGGATCCACTTGACTACATGAGCGATGAGCAAAGGGAGGAGTATCTTGAGGATTATGATTGGTGGACCACTGAGGGTAGATTTGACCAGGACCTATATCCTGAGCCAACAAACTATATGACTGAGGAGAATGCTGAGGAATATAGTGAGTTGTTTAATGCGTATGTTGACTACATTAATGAATATAACAGCCAGATAAGTGACTATCTTAATGCGCGTGATGCTATCTTTGTCACCAGTATCTCCTTTGAGCAGGCTGCCATAGCCATGAACACGGAGGGCACGATTGCCGCTCTCACCAGCAAGAAGGCAGTCAGGTCTGGCTATGGACCCGGCGAAAAATATGACACATGCATCTTGGATCTTACCGATGATTCCATAAGCTTTATAGACACAAAATATGATAATATCTTTGCAGAGCAGGTTCTTAAAGACGGAATAATTCTCGGCTCAACACCTACGGCAGCTTACGTGGCTTCATACGTATATGTTCCCGGTTCGGCTGACTATATTCCGGTTGAGGACTATATTGCCGCCCATAATCCCGAGGCTGCTTCATGGATGCAGGATAACCTGGTTCATGAACTCTATGTGGATAACGGCGTGGAACCATATATGGATAATGATGTGAATCCTTATGATGTAGGCACCAGCATGGAAATGCTTTCCGGTCTTGGGGCTGCCAGTGAAGACTTCTCTGTGTTTGCCGGGAGCGTGACAGCCTATATGTATCATGAAACTCTGTATTATCTCACTTATGTATTTACAGATCTTGAAACAAGCAGTATAAAGCGTGTGTCGATTGATGATAATGATGCTGTAAAGGTTATGCCTGATGGCGTGATAGACATAGCCGGAGAAGTGGCAGACCTTTCCATATTTGATCTTTCCGGACGTAAGGTGTTGAGTATGCCGAGAGCTGAAGGACAAGTCTCCACAGGTCTCACACGTGGTATATATGTAGTTTCTTATTTTGATGTCAACGGACAGCAGGTGTCGCAGAAAATAAAATTTTAATTCTATAATATGGTAATGAGGACATGGATAGCAGCCTTGGCTGCAATTGTAATCAGTGGCAATGTAACAGACGCTAAGTCTGCCACCGATGAAAAACCGATAGTGGCTAAAATCACTGACCGGGAACATGGCGCGTCGTTGGAAGGATTGTCTGACAACGGCAAATGGGCTGTGGGTTATGGGAAATCGGTTATAAATGAAACCGGGTATTCATTCCCGGTGCTTTACAATGTTGAGACGGGGGAGCTTACAAAGCTCTATACTCAAGAGGAGGGACTGACAATTTCCAGAATGATGGCTTGTGATGTGTCTGATGATGGAGAGATTATTGCCGGGCAGTACAACAGTTGCCCTGCTATCTACCGTCAGTCTACCGGGAAATGGGTCATGTTGCCGTTTGATGATAAAAAATGGACAGGCGGGGAATGTTCCTCAATCACTCCCGACGGCAAATACGGCATCGGTACGCTTGAGGCTCAGGAACGTGTAAAAGCCACCTTATGCTACTGGGATCTTTCAGGAGATACCCCCGTGGAGGTGACGCTTGAAAATCTTCCCAAGCCCATATCACGCGAGGGGGTACTCAATGACACTTATCAGCAGATATATGCCACAGAACTCTCCACCGATGGAAAAAGTTTTACCGGCTTGGTGATGTTCTCTTTTGGTGGCTGGCCCTTTATTTATAATATGGATTCTCAGTCATGGATTTCATTTTCGTATGACATTACAGAGATTGACGACACTCACTATGATTTCACGCCAAGGACCTTTGACGGATATTCAATAGGAAGTGGTAAGTTCCTGCACGGTACTCCATATCTTGTAGGCAGTGCCTCCAACGGAGTCAGCCAGGCTATGTATTATCTTGACCCATCTGACTTCAGCATATCTTTTGAAGAGAGAAGTATGGGGGGATTTACCGGTATTGATACTACCGGTACCCTTTACGATTCTGATGAAGTGCAGTTCACTGCTCGTAACTGGATCTTCAAGACCGGTGATTATTGGTATGATTTCCGAGATGTCTGCAAACAAATCTGGGATATGGATTGGCAAAACGATGTTACCTGTGATGAATATGGTCTGTCGGGTACGTTCAGGGTTGTCTCTGATGATGGCAAGGTGATAATAGCCGATGACTACGCTTCATCCCCCTACGATTCGTTTGTGATTCAGCTCCCTCAACCATTGTGTGAGGTGGCTCCTCATGTTGACCTTCTCTGGAGTTATACTGAGACCCCCGTTAACAATGCCTCTTTCGGGATTTTGAAGGAGGTAAAGATAAGGTTTGAGCGTCCGATTGATATATTAGGTGACTATAACTGTGTGCAACTGTTGGACGAGGAAGGAAACCTTGTTGCCAATTCCATCAATTTCACTCAGTTTATTGATGATAATCAAACATTTGTCGCTACTTTCCGCAACCGTCGTCTCGAAACCGGGAAAGTATATACCGTTGTGGTGCCCGCAGGAAGCGTATGTGTAAGTGGCGACAAAGAACGTCTGAACAGTGAGATCAGAGTTAACTATATAGGTCGTCCTAATGCTCCGGTGGCTCCGGTGGCAGTGGCTCCGGAACCGGAATCACAGATCAGCAGAATAAATGCTTCTTCTAATCCGGTGGCAGTCACTTTCGACTCCTATATATCCCCTGTGGAAAGTAATCCCGGCACACTGATGCTCTATCGTATTAACGATAACAATGAGCGTGAGGAGATTTGTCAGCTCTCAGGTTCTATCTCTGACAATGTGCTCACAATTTTCCCGGTTATGGAGCAGCTTCTTGCTAAAGGCACTACCTATGAGGTAGTGATTGAAGCCAACACTTTGTGTGATATGTCTGGTGCTGATGCTAATGAGGAATTTGTAATAAGATACCAAGGTTCGTATGTTCCGGAACCTTCAGTAGGATCAACCGTATTCTCTGATAACTTTGACGCAGGTCTGTCTTCTGCCAACTGGATGCTTTTTGATGGAGATGAAAACACACCCAATTCAGAAGTGGAGGCATGGGGCTTCTATGAATTACTTCCCTGGTGGGTGGCACGTGATGACGTTAACGACACTGACATGGCTGCCGTGTCACACTCCATGTATACTGAGCCTGCTAAGTCTGACGACTGGCTGGTGACAAAGCGTTTATTTATCAGTGACCCAACGTTCACTCTTTCTTTCAAAGGGCAGAGCTATAGAAACGGCTATCAGGATAAGCTCAAAATTTATGTGTATGCCACAGAAGATATATATACAGCCTTGACTAATTCGATTGTAGATGATATTCGCTATTATGGTGAGCTGGTGTTTGAGGAAACCCTTTCACCCGGCGATAACGAGGAGAAATTGAAAGATGACTGGAAGGATTATCTTGTCAACCTTGAAAAATTTGAGGGTCAGAATATTTATATTGCCTTCGTCAACGATAACCGAAATCAGTCGGCTATATTTATCGACGATGTTATTGTGAGTCGTGATGCCAAGCTATCAGTTATTAATCTAACGCCACAGTCAGTTCTTAAGGCTGATGAGGTGGAAGTAAGCGGTATCATCTCTGTAGAGTCGAAAACTGAAACTTATAAGGGTTACACAATAAACCTTCTTGACAGTGAGGGTAATATTGTCTCTTCTCTCAGCAATCCTGATGAAGAGTTGGGAGAGGGCTGGAATCTTGAGTTTGTGATGCCTGATAAGCTGGAAGTGAAGGTAGGCAAAATCAATGATTATGTGATTGATGTTACTATTGGTGAATATAATGAAAGGGTAGAGGCATCGGTGATGAATCTGGCAGTATCTACTTCTAAGAAAGTGGTGATTGAAGAATTTACGGGTCAGGCTTGTCCAAACTGTCCGTTGGGTCACGCAGCCTTGGAATGGATTGAGCAAGACTTCCCGGGTAAGGTCATTCCACTTACTATCCATACTTATCCAGGCGACTCCTTTGCAACCCCTCATGCACAGGCTCTTCAGGAGGCTCTCGGACTTAATGCCGCCCCCACTGCACGAATCAATAGAGGAGTTATAGCCAATCCAATGGAAATATCAGATAAGGGTGATTATGTGTACAGGAATGCCGGTCTGTGGTATGATTATGTTGTGGCTGAGTTGTCATCTTTCGCACCTGCTGACATCGTAATCAAAGAAGTCAACTTCAATGGCGATGAATATGTGGTTGACATGGATATTACTTATGCCCTTGACATGGAAAATCAGAATGTGAATATTTTCACAGTGGTATGCGAAAATGGTCTGCAAGGTGTGCAGGTCAACAACCGTTATACATACGATAATCCTGCACTTCGTGAATGGGGTCAGGGTGGTATATACGGACAGCCGGCTGTGGCGTATGTTTATGATGATGTGGTGCGCACTTGGGCAGGCACAACATTTAACGGTACCGGCGGATTCATTCCTTCTAATATAGAAAGCGGAAAGAATTATAGTGCTACTGTTAAAGTGCCAAATATCTCCCAGATACTTAATAATGAAAACACCACTGTCACGGTTATGCTCATTGATGCTGAGTCAGGTCACGTAATCAATGCTGACCGTAAGGATATATTCTACAGCGGCATTAAGAATGTCTTTGACGAGGCTTCTGAGATTGATTTCGATAAACCGGTTGAGGTTTACAGCATAAGTGGTATGAAAGTGGCAAAGAGCCTTGATAGTCTTGCTCCCGGAATGTATATCATTCGTCAGGGACGCATCTCAAAGAAGGTTGTGATCAGATAAGTTTTATAATTCATAAATTAGGGTGCGTCGGCATGAAAAAGCCTGACGCACCCTAATTTATTCTTGAATCAGCCCATGTTAACGGATAATCTTCATGGTTTTATGGGGATAGCGGAGGATATAGCACCCTTTGGGTAGTTTGTTTATACGTTCAGGAGAAGCATCACTGACTATGAGTGTTCCGTCAAGACGGTAGACATCTGCCTTATCTTTTGTCGGGTCAGCATCTATATCATCAATTCCTGATGTTACGCCGGTAACAGCACAAATAGCTTGTACAAACCCGACTGAGGGGGTAGCCCATGCATATATCTCAGTAGTTCCGGGACCGGTAATTGTCACTAATCCGTCTTCTAAACCGACTGTAGCCACTTTTTCATTATTGGAGTTATATAATACAATAGCCTCATTGCTTTCCGGAAGAGTATATGCCTCCAATTGGAAAGTATCGCCCACCTCACCTTTAATTTCATAAGTGTTGAGAGTTATGGATTCAGCCCTAATAGGATCATCTACCCTAACGTGAGCCGTGGCAGACATACCGTTGACAGCAACAACAGTGATATCAGTTTCTCCGGCAGCTATGCCTTCGAATATTACTCCCTGGTTACCCTTGTCGTAATATTCAATAATCTTAATCACATCTGGATTTTCCACCTCCCAGGTCACCTCCTGAGGTGCAGACCCCGGATATACTGCTGCAAGGAGACTGTCAGTCTTGCCAACATTAATGCGTACTTGGTCAATGCCAACCATTTCAATGCGCTTAACTTCCGTGCCACATTCTCCTAACTGTAGAGGGCAATAGTCACTGATAAGGTCTCCTCCGGTTGCGAGGAAATAATATTCAAAACGCTCATCCTCGCCCCTAAAACTGCTTTCCCAATCTATTTCTTCTTCACCTAAGCCGGGAAGTGAGATGTCAAATTCCTCCATTGGGATATCTACGTAACCGTAAAAACCGTCAGGGGCTGTGCGAACACACAGGAGAATCTGCGTGTCAACCGGTTCTTCACTTAGGTTTACAACTGTGGCATAGAGATGAAATATCTCTCCCGACATGATCTTATTCGGCTCACATCGCATGTCTGTTACTTGGAGATTTATCTCCGCTCTCAAGCCCGGAATAAGGCAGAGAAAAAATAGGATTGCCAATACTTTTTTCATCATAAATCAGTATTAAAATTAATAATGTTTGTTGCTGCAAAGTTAGCAACTATTAATGAAAAAAGACTGATTTTTACCCTATATAACCTTCTACCTTAAATATATATTATTAATTGATTTTAAGTAAGTTATAGACTATAATAAATTAAAAAATCCTACCCTTTGTGAAATGACCGATTTTTATCCTAATAAATCAACGAATAATTGCTTATCCGGGGCATTGGTGGCAAGAATTTTCTCTTTGAGCACAGCACGCTTCTTGTAATAGTATTTGATTGTAAACCCGGTGAAGAGACAGATGGCACGTGGTGAAAAACCGGCGTATGAGAAGGTAAGAAACGCAATATCCTTTTTGTCGAAATCGGGTAACTGCTCTTTAAGTTTGGTAATGATTCCATCAAAATGATGGTTGAGGGCATCCTCAATGCTTTTTAGTCCGTCACGTCCGCTGATACGTTTTATTTCTTTCTCAACTTCAGTCAGTATAGTAGCTTTAAGTGATGAATTTTCTCCTTTTTCAAAATACTCGTTGCAGAGTATGTTCAGCGTGGTCCACTGTTTCTTAAACAGACGTCCAATTTCATCATTCAATTGCTCATTTTTCGATCTGGAATCTTCAACGGATTCAGTCAGCTCGCGTATCTCGTTCATTCTAAGATCCAACTCCATATTTTTGAGCCTGATCTTATACCTGTAATACCATAACCCTACACTTGTGAGGGTTAAAAGAATTATTGCAGAGCAGATAATAACTGCCCATTTGATAATATTTGCTGAACGCACCTGAGCAGCTTTCAATGCTTTGTCTTTCTGATAAGATTCCTCGACCGAATCGATGATACCATCATCCATAGTGTTGATAATAGTCCTGGATTGCCAGTCCATAAGAATACTGAGTTGTTTATAGGCATTAATAGTATCACCCACATTACGAAAATAGCATTCACGAGCTTTTACCAATTGGGCATACGGGGGCATATCATTTGTTTTCCTCAGTCGTTCTCGGGCAATATCTAAATCACCGTTCAACGTAAGGGCATATATGTATTCCCCCTCATAGAAAGGGATCATCATACCCTCTTCATCAAGTGTGCGATATACTTCGATCGCCTTATCATATTGCTCTTTAAAGACATAGGAATTTCCTAAACTTCCTAATACTTCAAAACGTATTGATTTTTCGTTAAGTTTTTTCGCTTCTTCAGCTATGTCAGGTGCCAGTTCGATAACCCGATCATGATTATTTGCTGCATGATTCAGTTTTACAGCGATAAGTCTACTGTAAAGGGCATTGTATTTGTTGCCGGCTTCCTTAAAACATTCCGCTGCACGTTCTGTATATTTTACACCTGGACCAGGCTTAAATGTGTCATGATAAATGACGGCAATCATGTCGTTGATTAACCCTTCGAGGTATGGGTCATTAATTCCTTCAAGGTAATTGAGAGCATCAAACTGGCAACCTAACGACTGCTTCATATCGCGTTGGAGGAAATAAGCGATACCTTTAAGGAATGATGCCTTAGCCTTAAAATGCTTGTCACCATTTCCTTGAGCGTAGTCATATATTGTGCTTACTATGGAATCATTAAAGTTTTCATTTGCTCTTTTCTCTAACAGAATAAGATTTTTAAGATATTGGTATGTCATTACTTCATTCTCTTTGCGCAGGTCAGCGGAATCTATTTTGCTGAATAGATTCTGTGCAGAGTCGGCATTTGTAGTCAGTGCTTTCTCTACGGCATCAAGCCGGATCATTGTGGCTGAGTTCTGTCCGCAGCAATTTAACAGGCAGACAAGAACGACAAGTATGACAATACGCAACATTTTCATTTGCAACGATTCCTTTGCAAGAAGTCTTAAATGACCTCAAATCCTTTTCGTTAGCAAAGTTAAATAAAATATCTTTCTGTTCCAAATTAAATTTTCTATATAAATTATCTTATAAGACACACTCCTTATTTAATAATGCATTGCATGTGGTAGGTATTTTCTATATTAAGTTAAAATTTTGTTATTTATTAAATTATATCTAATTTTGCATTATTCTCCTTACTCCTGATGCAGTCAGACAGACTTGCGAAAGGAATATTTATTGGAAGATTATGGATAGCTTTATCGAAGAAAGTCTAAAAATACAGTCTTAATCTCCGATGTACCAAGCTCCGGGCGATCTATGATTATTCATCCTGCATAACGTTATAAGTATGCAAAATAATTCGTTAAATATAGTATGGCTAAAAAGAAAGCAGAGATGGTTGAGCAGTTGCTTGCTGTAATTGACAAAGAGCAACTTCATAAATTTATAAGGAAAGAATGTAATAACGATTCCCAATTTCAAGACAGATTCCTTGCCCTGGGTGCCGGAAGTATATTTAAACCTAAATCAGATAGTTATTCATCGAGAATTAATAAACTTATCATAAAATATGGTGGACGGTATAAATATGTAGAATATCGCGACACATTTGGCTTTAACCGTGAAGTGTCACGCATACTTGAAGAAGGTGAAGAGGCAATGGACAAAGGACAATGGGAACAGGCAATTGCCGTGTTGACCGGTTTTGCCAATTCTTGTGATGATATCATTAACTGTGGCGATGACAGTGCGGGTGAGTTAGGTGCCCTTGTTGCAGGCTGCCTTGAAGGTTGGCGTAGATTCTGTAGAAAGGAAGTGCCTGAAGAAGTCAAGAAAGAAGTGTTTTCTATTGCTGTCTCCCGATTTGAAGACAGACATCTCAAAGGATGGGACTGGTGGTGGGATTGGATCCAGATTGCTATTGATCTTGCTGAGACACCTGAGCAACAACAGCGTGTTATAAAAGCACTCGATGCTATTCAGCCAGATAGTGACAATTGGACCTCAAAATATTACGTTCAGACTGCTAAATCTTACCGATTGAAACTTATAGCAAAATCCGGCTCATTGGAAGAACAACGGGACTACATGTATAAAAATATGGATAACCCGGAATTTCGTAGGAAACTGTTGCAAATGGCATGGGATGAGGAAAATTATGACGAGGTTTTACGTATTGCTAAAGATGGAGAACTTCATGATGCCCAATGGTTAGGATTAGTATCCGAGTGGTGTGAGTGGATGATGAAAGTATATCGTAAGAAAAACGATACTGCCAATATTCTTAAACTTGCCAGATATTTCTTTTTCACGAAAGGAGGACTTAGTGGTGGGGAGTTTTCAATGGAGAATATGTATGACCTGATGAAATCCCTAATTCCTTCCGAAAATTGGGAAAATATGGTTGAATCTTTATTGAGTGAGGCTACGGCAAAAAGAGACTTCAACAGTATTCTTTATATTTATACCCAGGAAGAAATGTGGGACAGATATATGGATTATCTCAGAAAGAATCCGTCAATTTCTAATCTTGACAAAGCTCCTAAAGAGATAAGAAAACTGTATAAAGATGAATTTATCAAGATGTATGAGCAGGGAGTAAGAAGATTTTTTAATGTTGCCTCCAGTCGCAGTGCATATAAAGAAGGTGTAGATCTTCTCAGAAACCTTATAAAATACGATGGAGAAACAGAGGCTAAAGCCATAGTAGCTGAACAAAAGAAACGTACTCCGCGCCGTCCCGCCCTCCTTGACGAACTTTCAAAACTATAGAAAGTGTAGAGGGTATGTCAAAATGAACTGTACCCTCTACATTTTATTAAAGTCAATTTATTTAACGACAATTTTAACTATCTTACCTCCTTGGCGACGAATTACGACTGTTCCTTCTGTCGGGTTGGTGATGGGTAAACCTTGAAGATTATAGTATTCGGTCGGTGTGTTATCACTGTCTATTGCTACATCTTCTACACCGGAGTTAGCGAGAATCTGGAATGCAGGATAGATTGTCTGTGTCTGGTTATTACCATCTTCGTCTTCCATTGTGATTCGAAGTTGGTACCAACCCTTGTCAGTCAATCCTTCAACATTACTGAGATCTCCTTTCCAAAAATATCCGTATGAAGGCATATAGAGGTTTCCGGGTTCTTCAATCATCTCAATCTCCTTGAAGTTTGAACTGTTTGCAGGAGCATATTCTACTTTCAGATTTATAGGTTGGAGAATCCACCCTGTGTCGTAACCGGTAAACTCAAAATCTCCTCCACTGAGCAGGATCTCACCTTCTGATGCAATCTTAAACGAATTATTTATCATGCCGGTATTATCTCGAAATTGGAGCATGGTTGCTGTCGGACCATAAGGATGTGCCATAACATTTTCATAATACTGCTGGGTGATATTTTTACCCTGAATTCCATCAACAAGGATATTACGATCATTTGCCATTTCGATAGTGAAAGGCTTGTTAAGTTTACCTGCTTGACAGAGTACGTCAAGTTCCCTATTGAGTTCGGTCATCTCACACTCCACCTCTTCCTCATCTGTAGGGATAATAAAAGCGGTGCTCATTAGTTTATCTGGACGGTCTTCACCATAGATTCCTATATAGTTAGTGGAAACACTCAGGTAGGGATACTGTTGTCCCGGATATTCATAAGGAAGTAGTGAGGTCAGATTTATAGGGGTTGTATATCCTAATGGGATTTCAAGTTTTGTCGCAGTGGTTGCGAACCCTGTATTTCCCGGGAACACTTCCGGATTCCTTGAGTCTTCAGTCCACCAAATGGGAGAACCAAAGAATGCTGCGCCATTCATTGTGAACACTGTGCTTTGGGAGACGGCATCATAAGTGACAGGGGGTGTCATGGTTCCTCCGATCTCACGGCTAATCATCCCATCATAGTCATAATCAATTTGTTGTACAAGCAAATAGTAATCAACAATATGTTTTGAAGTAGCTGTTGACTTTGGTGCGCCAAGGAAATATCTGTAGGGTGTATCTCCGGTTGGATTCCAAGAAATTGCCATTCCGACATCCTTGTTGTCAAACGTTGGTGCAGCTACATAATAGAAATATAAGTCTCGGCGTCCGAACTCGTCTGTTATGGGATTAATTGCAAAATTCGCGTCAAATTCCGAAAACTCAAGATCATTCACTGGAGGGACCGTATTAACACCTGTTACCGCTGAAGATGTTACGTAGACATTGTTATCAATTGTCTCCATTACCCGTAGCTGTGAAAAGCTCCATTTGTCGTTGACTTCATTTACTGCTAAATCAAGGTTTTCATAGCTTGTCAATCCGCTTGGGGTTGTATATATGATGTTCATAATGCATCTACCCATAATCCCCATCGCTTCATTATATATCATAGTCTTAACCGATATATCTTGGCAAGTGGCATTTGTCCAATCGTATGGGTCTTCAGACATGAGGTCATCATTCGGTTTCACAGGCAAAGTCGGTTCCTTACCATCTGGAAGAAGACTCTTAAAGGAGATAATCTTGTTTGCTTCCATAGGATCTGCGATAAACTCACAGTCATCAAAAATTTCCACATCATCTTTGAAAATGTAGAGGTAGTGGGGATAGTTGGGAATAGAGTTGTTGGAGAATGTGTAGACGATTGTGTACTTTCCTGGGGTGAGTCCTTCAACCACAGCCTCACCATTCATGAAAAATCCCATTTCATCATCGAGATTATCTTCGTTGACAATCCAGACTGGCATGGGAGTGAAGTCATCTTGGTTCTCGTAACTCAGCTTGAAGGTTACGGTCATGCTTCCCTCAGCTTCGCTACGTGTTTTTGTTTTGCGTTCTGTGTTGTAGAATACGCAATCTTTGAGTTCACCCAGCTTAAAAACTGGAGCCTGATCTCCTTTGAAGAACACTTGTGGCTGCCTCTTATCGACAGCCATGGCACCAAACATTGTGGCAGCCATAATTCCTGCTATTAAAAATTTCTTCATTCTTTATGAGTTTATGAAGTTAATATTGTCCGGATTTTTAGGTCCGGATGTTCTTTTATTTTACTATTATCTTAGTTGCTTTTCCATTAGAAACACGGATAACAATATCTCCCTTAGAAGGCTTTTTAACTTGAAAACCTTGTAGGGTAACAAACTTGTCTTGTTCGCTGCATTCTGTTGTGAGTGTTTTAACTTCACTTGCGTTCGGAGCTGTAAACGGATATATGTCTCCTACCTGTGTTTCTGTTCCATCTTTGTCAGTTACAATTAGACCGATTCCATAGATGGCCTCCGGATTAAGATCAGAAATGGATCCCTTAAAAAAGAGGGTTTGTGAAGCTCCCGGTCCTAATGTTATAGATTTTGCATCTGCAAGAGGAAGAATAGGTTCATTGTCAGAGTTGTAGATCCATGTGATGACATCTCCGTCAAAATAACCGGCTTTGAGTTCTAGTTTACATGAGACTGATAATGTCTCTCCTGAGATTGTATTGAATTCTTTGCTGGCAAGCGCACGGTTGAAACGCATAGTTGAAAGCATGAATTCATTCTCAATATTCTCATCTGTTACTACTACTGATATTGCATCAGTTATAAGCTGGGTTTTAGGATTGAGTAATCCTAATAGATAACTTCCCGGTTCAGGTGTCGGTGTAAATGTTGTGTTCCAGTTCAAACATCCTCTTTCCCCTGCAACAGCGTCGATAGCCTGAGCTTCACCCTGCGATATAATATATCCTTTAGGGCTTATAAGGGTAGGCGTGAGTATTATACGCTCATCCAGATTATAAGACATAAAATCAAGGTTGATGCTTACCTCTTTGTTTGCTTTGAATACTGTTGGAGACACACTGAAATCATTGACGATAAGTCCGTCACTGTCATCTGTAGTATTAATTGATATGATGTCATCATCAATTACCATAATTATTTTAGTATGTATTTGCGTTTCTTCAGGCATGTCAACCCATGTATCACTTTCTCCAATTCGGTATGCCGGGTTTATCCGGTAAGTTCCTTCTGGAAAATCAGAACTGTCTACATTGAACGTTTCCATACATTCCTCCGGTTTGATGTTTGCACCTGTGGTTGCCGGGAAGTAAATTGATTCTCCTCCATTGATAGGAGTCAGTTTTAAACCGGGAGTGAAATATATATTTTCAAGCGACATATTATAAAAGCCGACCCGTTGATAACCTCCTGCCAGACCAAATAGAATACGGTTGCCTTTAGTATAACTCATCTTCTCTGTTGCAAAATATCCGAAACAGAGTACTTGATGGAAAAATTCTGAAGAGGTTTCCTTTGCTGGTTCAAGACCAAAAAAAGCAGATTGCATTATGTTAAAACCTCCTATGCTTCCTCCAAGCCCTATATACTCAGGATTTAGACCATTTATGAGGAAATAGCCGTCGCTAAGACCACCCCAGCCCCAATTGATATGGAAGTAGTCACCATTACCTCCCTCATATCCGTCGCAGACAAAGGCATGCCCTCCAACCGGGCTAAAACCATAGTAAAGTACGGGACGACCTGCTGCCAGTTCGTTGTAAACCATATCGTTCCATTCCCTTATTCTGTAGAAATCACGGAACAACAGTTTGATGGAACGGTCATATCCAAAATGGTTTACCATTCCCAATCCGGCATATACATCGGTGGTGCCTGAGGCTAAATCGGTATAGTCCATTTGAGATGCCATGCCACAGGCAAGCATGAGTCGGGCTACGGCATCATTTTGCGTAGTTGTTGCATTCTCGTCGTAGTCATCAAGCATGTTTTTCCAATCGAAAGTTACATCCATGAAGTCATATGATAGTTTCTGCCCTCCAGAAAACCAATTGTAGCTTATTTGACCTATAGGATTTGTTGGATATTCCCAGTATTTGATCACCTGCGCCATGGCAGTGGCTGCGCAACCTGTGAAACAGTGTTGATCGTGTATTTTCGGGCAGAGATTGTTGTAAGGTTCGTCCTGGTTCCATTTAGTAGTAAGTAAAGGTGTAATGGCTACTTTGTCACTACGTGTAGCGGCTACACGATATCCTTTACCGTTTGTTATTGCCGAATCGATAGCAATGAGGAAAGCTTCAAGGGCATAAGGAATTGAATTTGGGTCGAATTTTGAGTTGTCGCTGTATCCCAAAAGGGGAGGGCAGTCAGTGTCACCGGATGCTATTATAAAGCCTCCGTTATCATGGGCAAAAACGTAGATGCCATTGTTTGTCGCTTGCCAACATAATGAATACGAACCAGGAGAGTCGAAAGCAGGTGAGGGGTGCCTTCGTCTGCCGATGGCAGACTCGAGGGCTTCTTGTGGTGTCAATGGGGCAGCAAACGATACAACTGCCATTACCATTGTAAGCATTAATAATGTTTTCCTCATAGTGTGTATATTTAGTTTTTATTTATTTGTACAGTGAAAAATCAACTATTGCTCACTGTTAGTTTTCGGTTGCAAAATTCTACTTTTTTCTATTTCAAAGCAAGAAAATTATATGGACTGTATATGGACTGGCTTTTATTACTTCCATTATTCACATTTTTTCTATAAATTTGCAATATGAAATACATATTCTTGATAACATTCTTGTTCATTATATTTGGATGCACATCCCCGCGACCGTTGGATCCTTTATTCCAATGGCCAGCCACTAATATTGCAGAAGCAGACAGTTTGATACTCGATTATGAGCGGCATCGAGTATCTGTGGAGAAGATGCACAATAAGCGTAGTATTGTCGAGAGATTCTGTTCGGTAGCCAGATGCTATCCTGACAACAGACTGCTGCAGATGCGGAGTCTTTACCTTCAGGCGTGTACCATATCCAACAAAGAAAAAGCATCTGTGGACAGCTTCATAGATGACGCTATGCTGAGAAGCGATTCAGCATTGTCACCATATGACTGGCATTCGATGAAAGGATTAAAGGCTGAGTTTGGTAACGATCTTTATGAAAGATATTTTATGGTGCTCGACAATATTAAATACTTTGCTGATATTGATGCAAAGCCGGAACTTAGCCGTAATTTCATAATTGCGGGTAATATTTTGGTTGAACTTCATGACTCTGTCAAAGCCATGGAATATTATAAGAAAGCAGAAAGATCTCAACTGATCTTAACTTGATTCCTTATCTGACTATTGCACGTTTGAATATGGCGAACGTTTCTAAAAATCCTGAGCGACTTAGTATTTTAAAAAGCCTGTTAAACGATACGATGGTTAATAAAGATTATCATGGGCTGCCTATAATTCTTCAGAACACGTTTGCCGAGACCGGAGAGATTGAGTTTCTCGACCATGCTATAGAGATACTTAAAGAAAGAGATTTTGATAAGGATAACCTTCCTATCTGTTTAGGACTGAAAGGTAGTTATCTGGCAGCTCAAGGAGACGTGCAAAAAGGTAAGATGTTGCTTCGTGCTGCTCTTGATACATTGATTAATAAGCAGGGGGAGAATAGGTATACCTTAGCATTACATTGTATGATGGCTGATGTTTATTATTTAGATGGCAATACGGATTCATGCCTTGAAGAAACGAACAGAGCTTATCTTTTAAGAGACAGTATTGACAGAGTTAAAAATCAGCCTCAAATTTATGCTATAGATGCAAAATCCCGTATTGAGATGGCGGAGCGTACCACCAAACTTGAAAAGACGCGGATAATAATATGGTGTATGATTGCTATTCTTCTATTGGTCATCATTTTAGGTTATAGTATATTTTTTAACAAACGTAAACAGGAGAAACAAAAGTTCGAGCAAAAGTTGCTTGAGGAAAAGATAGATAATGAGCGTCAGTCTTTGCGTGCCCAAGCTAAAGTGATGGAAGAGAACGAGAAAATGGTGAATGATATGGAAAATATTCTTGCTGATCTCAAAGCCCGTCAATTGTTGCCTGAGGAGGGTGCTGACGACCTGCGTCGAGTACTTCGCGTCTATAAAAGTAATGATGATTACAGAAAGGGTTTTCTTAAAGTCAACGAAGAAATTGATGCTACCTTTATAACCAGACTCAAGAATGATTTTCCGTTACTTAATGAATATTATTTAAAACTGGCATCGCTGTTGGCCTCTGGTGTTGACAACCGTCAAATTGCGACTATCCTCAACACGGAGTTACCATCAGTATATAAAGCCCGGTATAGACTTCGCACGCATCTTGGTCTCTCGAAGGAGTAGTCATTGGAGGATTTTATTAGGCGTTATAATCTTAGGTCTGGACATAACTGAAATTTGAGAAGAAGCAGTTGTGGGTTCTTTTGTGTACATTAAGATCGAGGACTATTCGGTGTCTGTGCATATTTTGAAATTTAGATTTATGCCTCCAAATTACAAAAAATATGACTAGGAGGGGACAGAATCAAGGTTTAAGCCTTGATTTTTTATCCTGCCAGTGTAAAAATCTCACCATTTTTATGTAAATTTGCCGAGTACAGCGTATTCTGGCATTGGTTCAATATTTACATTTTGAGAACCATAAATATATTAGATTCCTTGTAGAGTACGCTATATTTTAATTTTTTACTTGAAACTTAACATCTCAAAATTAGTTTAAATCACTTCATGGAAAAGGATTCAAAGATATATGTGGCAGGACATAGAGGAATGGTCGGTTCAGCTATTGTAAGAGAATTGAGAAGACAGGGTTATAACAATATTATTACCCGAAGCCATTCCGAACTTGATCTAATCAACCAGCAGGCGGTCAATGACTTTTTTGCTCAGGAGAAGCCTGAATATGTTTTTCTGGCAGCAGCTAAAGTAGGGGGGATTGTGGCAAACGAATCAGCACTCGCTGATTTTATGTATGATAACATGATGCTTGAGATGAACGTAATCAACGCTGCTTGGCGTAACGTGTGCAAGAAATTAGAATTCCTGGGTTCGTCATGCATTTATCCGCGTATGGCACCCCAGCCCATGCCGGAATCATGTCTGCTGACCTCTTCACTTGAACCGACCAATGAGGCGTATGCGCTTGCAAAAATAAGCGGCTTAAAATATTGTGAATATCTTAATCGGCAGTATGGAACTGACTATATATCGGTTATGCCTACCAATTTATATGGTCCTAACGATAATTATCATCTGGAACACTCCCATGTGCTCCCCGCTCTTATACGTCGATTTCATGAAGCGAAGCAACAGGGGTTGTCGGAAGTGACATGCTGGGGCGACGGCTCACCGTTGCGTGAGTTCCTATATGTAGACGATCTTGCTAATCTCTGTGTATTCCTGATGAATAATTACAGCGGCAATGAGACTGTTAATGCAGGTACCGGGAAAGAATTATCAATAAAAGAACTGACAGAGATGGTGGCAAGCATCGTCGGTTATGAAGGTAAAATCTTGTGGGATACTACACGCCCTAACGGTACACCCCGTAAACTCCTCGATGTCAGCAAAGCGACTAAACTTGGCTGGACTTATAAGACAGAACTTGCAGACGGAATCCGCTTGGCATACGAAGATTTCCTCACAAATCCAATACGTGCAGAGCGTTAACCCTTATAAAAAGCAACTTTAGTGAGTTTTATAAGAGTTTTATTTATTGCCGGTAAATAAAATTCATTAAACTTATTTACCGACAATAAATAAAATTGATTTGGAGGGATTTCAATACTTATATAAGTATACCTTCACCGGATTTTTAGGATTGGGTGAGGGTTGATGTAAAATCAATTGATGGTGAGAGGGAAAGAGTGAAGGAGGGCATCGTCGGAAGTACCCCCGTAGAGGATTTCGTAGTTGCCTTTGAGTATCTCCATATTTTCAGTGGTGGGGTTGTAGATTTCAAACGCTTGTGGGGTAAGGGTAAAATCTATGACTTTTTCTTCGCCCGCTTTGAAATTCATTCTACGGAATGCTTTCAGAGATTTTAATGGTCCTTTTGGATCTTGTAAATTACGCACATATACTTGTGTTACCTCGTCCCCCTCTCTGTCACCAGTGTTTTTTACCGGAATTGAGAAGGTAAACCTGTCTCCTGCGTTGATGACTGGTGTGGCAGATTCTGTAGAACCATAGTCAAATGTGGTATAACTTAACCCGTGACCAAAAGGGTAGAGTGGGGTGCCTGTAAAGAAACGGTAAGTACGGTTATTCATTGAGTAATCTTCAAAATCAGGAAGATCATTTGTGGAAGCATAGAATGTGACAGGCAGACGACCGGCAGGATTGTAGTCACCTGCAATCACTTCAGCCACGGCAGTACCACCTTGCTCACCAGGATAGAAGGCATCGATAATGGCATCGCATTGGTCGTGTTGCCAGGGAATTGCCACGGCACTTCCTGCACACATCACGAATACTAACGGTTTCCCTGTGGTCTTCAATGCCCTCATAAGCTCAGTCTGAACAGCCGGCAGCTCAATCACTGTGCGGTCACCTCTATTGAAGCCTGGATAGTCAACGTCCATCTCCTCACCTTCAACAGCAGGGGAGAGTCCTCCCACAAATAGAATCACATCAGCATCTTTTACATTTTTGACAATTTCCGGGATATTGTACTCTTCATTTTTGTTATCAACGAGATTACATCCTTTCTCATAAATAATCTCAGCTTTAGGGAAACGGTTCCTTATGCCATCGAGAATTGTTACTGTAGATTTAGGCTCACCATTGTAGTTTGCCCACATCATCACGGAGTCATTGGCATTTGGACCGACTACGGCGATCTTCCTTATTTCATTATTTAGGGGAAGAATATTATTACTGTTCTTAAGGAGAGTCATTGATTTACGAGCCATTTCAAGAGCCTGCGCACGATGGGGGATGGCGGCTATGGTATCGATTGGCAAAGAAGCCCAGGGAGTGAGTTCATCATCAAAAAGATTACCAAGCTGAAAACGTGCTCTCAGCAAACGATAGACAGAGACATCAATGTCTTCCTCTTTGATAAGTCCTGCTTCCATAGCCTCCGGCAGTCTGCGGAATGCATCATACATACATTCAAGGTCAGTGCCGCTCAAGAGAGCATCTGCTCCCGAAGACTTGGCATCAGGATAAGTAAGATGTCCCCATTCTCTGAAGAAATCGGAAATTGCCCCACAATCTGACACTACCACATTGTCATATCCCCATTCGTCACGCAAGATATGTCTGAGCAGAGTCTTGTTAGCGCAACATGGTTCGCCCTCAAATTGATTGTAGGCACACATCACTTCTTTCACACCTGCATCGCAAACAAGTGTCTTAAATGCAGGTAAGTAAGTTTCCCGGAGGTCACGTTTGTCAATATTTTCGGCATTATATTTATGTCTGTTCCACTCAGGTCCACTGTGCACAGCGAAATGTTTTGCACAGGCATGTAGTTTGTCATATTTCTGATTCGGCTCACCTTGAAGTCCTCTGACCACGGCTGTCCCCATCACAGATGTAAGATAAGGGTCTTCTCCGTAAGTTTCCATTCCACGACCCCAACGCGGATCACGGAAGATATTAATATTAGGAGTCCACACAGTCAGCCCACTGTACTGCGGACGATTGCCGTTCTTTACACCTTCATTATATTTAGCACGCTGTTCGGTTGATACTATGTCGAAAGTGGTATAGACGGCTTCAGGATCGAAGGTTGCTGCCATGCCGATAGTTTGGGGGAAGACGGTAGCAACTCCGGCGCGAGCCACCCCATGAAGGTCTTCATTCCACCAGTTATATTCCGGAATACCGAGACGCGGAATAGCAGGTGAGTCATGACGCATAAGCGATACTTTCTCCTCAAGTGTAAGTCGTTTGAGAAGGTCAGCCGCACGTTCATCGGCAGTGTATGACGGGTCTTTATATATTTCTGTCTGAGCAAAAGTTCCCAGACAACCAACCAGGGATAAGATACCTGTTACGAGAGTTCTGATGTTAAGTTTCTTCATAGTGACAAAATTACGATTTTCCAATTAGATTTCAAAGTTTTTATTAAATTATAAGTGCAAATAATAAGAATTCTTGAAATAAATAAGAGTTAGTTATAATATATTACAAAGCAGAAAATATACCCCGTTTATGATTTTATAAAAAGGTGTAATATAATAGAGTTTACATCAATTAAAAGTTCATGCTAATTTCGAGAGGAGATACGCCAGTTATGAATGCCAGCGGCAATGTGGAATATTCTGCCCACATAGTCGTTAGCCCGGAGTCTGCAC
>JAAVCP010000092.1 GCA_014802265.1 Bacteroides sp.
AAGAACGGGTTACGCAGCTCATAGCCGTCGGCATTGTTCCTGAAGCCTATCGCGTAGTAGTGTTTCCCTTTCATCTCATAGTCAACCTGCACGCAATACTGACGGGCGGTGTCATAGGGAATACCACGATCAGCAAGATATTTCAGCAAAGCCGGAGCTTTCAAGGTGGAAATCTCCACATTCGCAAAGGTCGGTTCTTCTATGAACGGCGTTGGCTTATACGGTTTGTCGACCGGGAGCTGCATCTTCACCGCGATGAAATCGGCTTGCCTCAAAAAGTCCGTTTCACCGGACATTTCTCCGGCAAGCGTGAAGATGTCACCTCTCGCTCCCGTTCCAAAGTCAAACCAAACATTCTTATTTGGATTGACATGGAACGACGGCTTGCGCTCACTGCGGTACGGGGCGTAAAACCACAGACCTTTGCTGTCTCGACCTGTCGGCTGGTAGCCGAGGTGGTTCAGAAAATCCACCAACGGGATCTGTCGGATAGCGTCGATATTCATAGTCGCATACCACGTTTGGGCTGTTGTTCCAGTTCGAGCCTGACTTCAGCTTTCTTGAAAGCCGACATCTCTCCGGCGATATACCGGTTCAGTTCCGACATGTTGCATGAGCCTGTCAGTTCGTATGCAAGGTCATATATCCACCATAAGCACCGGACTTGGTATCACGCCACAGGTTTGTTTCGGTGTTGATCACCATTGTCGGCTCAGGTTTGGCAGCATACGGAGCATTGTATATCCTCAGATTGCCGTCTGCTGCTACGGGGTGCTCCTGACCGAGTGCCTTCATGAATTCCGTAAGCGGAATTTTCCTTATATCAAGTTGGATAACTTTGGGTTCCATAGGCTATTCGATTATGAATTTGACACCGACACCATACTGTGTATGGAAATGCCCTGTTGAGTTACCACATACGAACCGCTCCCTTACATTCGCGGTCAGGGCGATATTGTCCGAGAGATAGAAATCAGCCTCTAATGTCAGCGCACCGCCATATATAAAGGCATCGCCATTATGGATGGTGGAGCCGTCTGAAAGGACGTGCTTGCCCCAGTTGACCGTCTCATATCCACCGAGGACTGACACACCTCCGTAGAGGTGGAAAGTCTGAGAGTAGTCGCTGACCAGATGAAGGTTGTAGCCGGCTTCAGCCGTGAACTGCACCACTGGGATACGTCCCTTCTCCCCGTATGATTTGTATGTCTGGAGATACTCGCCACCGAAAGACCAAGTGTTCTGCTTTCCCTTGAAAACCGAGTAGAATACACCGAGAGAATAACCGCAGTCACGGGATTTGCCTGTATAGAAGCCGTCAGCCATGTCAGCCTTTATCTCGACGGCGGACATACCGGGGAGGTTTCGCTGTGCCATTGCCCTGCCTCCGAAGAGGCTGAGCATGGCAAGTGTTGCGATAATAAACTTATTCATGGCATTACTGGATTGAAAGTTCGTCAATTACGTTGGCTCTCACGATGTCCTCGTTGTCCACCACGAAGGACTGATGGCGACCGCCGTCCTTCTCGGCTACCTCGATTACGAGCTGCTTATCGTCTGGAATTGTGAACTTCTCCAGAGCGAAGACAGTATGTTCAGACTGCTTGGCGTGTACCACCGTCACATAGTTCTGTGCGCGGAGAGGCTCGATGACCTGTTCCTGCATCGCGGTCCGCTTGACGACCTTCTTGTCCACGATCTTGAATGACACATAGTCGATGTCGAAGGGGATGTTGGAAGTGTTCTTCAGTTCAGTATGGAAATAGAGCATTCCGTTATTGGCATAGATGGATTTCAGGAGGAACTGTACCCCGAAACGCTTTGAGCCGATATGCTTTATCTCTCGCTTGTTCTGCTTGTAGATTGACTTCATGATGAGCTTGACAAGCATCGGGGACTCGCTTCCCAACTTTTCAAGATAAATCTCCTGAGCGTTGTTCGGACGGTTGACAGCCTCACCGTCATGTAGGAAGTCCGTCATCTCGATGCTGAGCAAGAGAGGTTCCTTTGCGAATTTCACGTTGAAGGTGTAGTATGAGCCGTCCTCTGTGATTACCGAGAGATTGGTCTCCTGCTTGAACGACTTGAAGGCGGATTTTACGCGCAGCACGTTCTTCGCACCGTCGGCGAGCCCGGCGACAAGGTTCTCGTTGCCGAGGTCAACGTATGTGATCTCTGCCGGGAAAATGATGTGCGTGGTCTTGTTGTAGCATACCTCCAGCGCATGGGGAGGTATCATCCGGTCGAAGCCGACCTTTCGGGTAAGTCCCTCGAACTTGTCCCCGTCGGTATAGCTGGAGCCGTACACGTTCATGTCATGTTCCATTACCTGTTCAGTGTCGGGCGACACATTGTTTTCGGTGTTATTGACAGTCTTTGACTTTGCAAAGACCGGGGTTGTCACGCCTGCGACAGCGATAACTGAAAGAAAAAAGAGTTTGAATCTCATGTAATTGTGGATTTAGTGGTAAAACAGATTATGGATTTTCGGGCTGGTGGAGCATCACGCGGTATCCTGCTTTCAGATGTACCTTGACGGTACGCATCTTCTTGGTGAGGTACTGGCTGACACCGTTGATGAGACCCCTGCCTACATCGGAGGCTATCTGCGCCCCGGTGTTTGTGGATATGTTTATGGAACTTCCCATAGTGCTGCCCATGTTGGCACCAATTTCGTGCAGCGCGTCGCTCTCCATAGAGTTCGGGATATTGATGCCCTCCTGTCCGTCGGAGTCATACACCTGCAACTCCACATCATAGACCGAGCCTTCGCATTCTACTGATGAGATCTCAATCTCCAGCCTCTCGCCCTGCAAACGTGCCGCACCGACTACGGTGGTGTTCCGTGGGATAAGGCGGTTACCTATCCACATCGGTTCAACGATTCTCAGTCTCACGCCCTGACCGTTGGTTATGGTCTGGTCTCCTGCTACGACTGCGGCAATCGTGTTCTTGGAAGCCGATTGCCTTGCGCCAACCGAAGTGTTGAAGCCTCTTTCCGACGTTGTTCCCAAAGTGGAAACGACCGAGCGGTTGACCTGAGCGACGGGCTGCACGTTGTATTTGCCCTTTTCCTCCTCCGGCTGTTGCGGAGCCTGATAACCTCCGTTGCCGTTGCCCATATACTGCGCCGCCAGCTGGTAGGAGCGTTCAAGCATCTCCATCTGGTCAGGCTGCTGTGCCTGTTGCTGAGCCATAGCGTTCTGTGCCTCCAGCTCGTCAATCCTTGCCTGCAACTCCGCCATGTCAGCCGACTGCGAAGTTTCCGGGATATAGAAGTCGTTGAGGGAAGCCTGAACTTCCTGATAGGTCTGTGCAGACTGCTCGATAGCCGAGGTCTGCTCAACAGTATCGGTAGGCTGTGTGGCGATCGTGTCAAGCACCGCTATCGCCTGCTGCTGGTTCTCACGTTCACGGGCTGCATCCGCCGCCGCGTATTCCTCAGCCTTGCTCTTTATCCCGTCGTTCTCTCCTTCGGGAATTTCGGTGTTGAAGGCATCGCCTACCTTGTAGTCACCGTTGTCAAGGCTGGAACAAAGTATCCAGACAACAACTATTCCGCAGAGGACTGCCGCCGGCATGACGACAAGGTATTTCATCATCTTCTGACGCTCAGCCTGAGACTTCGGCTGGAAGAAACCGTTAATCCTCGCTTTCCATTCCTGCATCGTCATAGGCCGAGGGGGTTAAGGATTTGACATCGTTTTTGGGGAGGTCAAGCGGACGGATATGCTCCACTTCGACCGCATGGCGAGCCTGTCCGAGACCGATACGGTAACAGGCGTGTCCGAACACGAAGAACGCTGTAAGGACAAAGACGCAGAGCATTACGCTCACCACCATGAGGCGTTGTTTCCGGGGCAGCGCGTCGCACTCCTTGCGGAGCCTCGCGGTCAGTTTACCCCAATAGTCTGATAGGATATGTTTAGGGTGCTTCATCGTTTGGTTGTGATTATGTCCTTGTTTTCAAGGATTGTGAAACCTTCAATAATAAATCCGTTGGGATTGTCGTCTGAACGTGAGGCGTTCGACAGGCGGCATGTGGTTATAAGACTGCGCTGCGTCACGTTGCTCTCGCGGATTATCATCTGGCGTGCATAGGTCTTGGCGGTGTACGGATAGCTGTTGAAGTCGCAGACGACGCTATCAACCTGCACCACCTGATTGATGTTTCCGGCTATGATACGGTTGTAGTATCCTTTCTCGGAGAAATCGGTGTAGTAGTTATATGCGCTCTTGTCGGAGAGTATCAGCGCACGGTTGATGTTATGCTCAATCGCCGACTTGTCGGGAGAGAGGTTGAAGAACAGCTCGTGGAAGCGGCGGACGTGCTCACTCGCCTCTGCCGGGCGGTTCTGCTCCATGTCCTGCGAGAGGGCGAGCATCAGGCTCTTGCCGTTGTCAAGGACATAGATCTTCTCCCTCTGCTTCTCGGCGAAGCTGAAGGCACATACAAGAGCAACCGACACCACCACCGCGCACATCGCCACGAACACTATGCCGAACAGACGTATCTGACGGAAAGATGACTCTATGTTTCTGAGTGATTTGAATTCCATTGAAATACAGTTTGAATGTCGTTTGTAATCTATTTGAGCAGCTTGCCTATCTGACCTGCGGCATTTCTGGCTACTGCGCCTCCGACACTTGCCGCACCTGAGCCGAGCTGCATGGCGGTGTTGTTGACCGCACGGTTATAGTTACCGGCACCACCTGCCTGAATAATCCAGCCTGCCACGGTGGGTATCGTGAAATAACCTATAATGCCGATAATCATAAAGATGATATAACAGGTGTTTGAGCTGTCAAGGTTCGCGTTGGGGTTGTTGGTCAGTTCCGATATGTCGTTCTGCAACATCAGCACCTGTATCTTGGCGAGTATCGTAGAGAACAGATCAGCCACGGGTAACCAGAGGTAGGTTTGAATGTAACGGCATATCCACTGGGTCAGCGTTGACTGGAAGCCGTCCCACACCGAGAGGGCGAAGGCGATGGGCCCGAGTATGGCAAGCACTATGAGGAAGAAGGTGCGTATCGTGTCTATC
Source organism: Bacteroides sp. (assembly GCA_014802265.1). Taxonomy (GTDB): domain Bacteria; phylum Bacteroidota; class Bacteroidia; order Bacteroidales; family Muribaculaceae; genus Lepagella. Next base: position 5,046 of record JAAVCP010000092.1, read on the forward strand.
GTAAGCGATGCGGCCTGAAAGAGCATTTCCAGAAGTTCACGGAAGAAATCCTGAATGGCCTTTTTAATCTTGTACATTCCGCGCTCGATATACATTCCGGCGGCGGTGCCGACCTCCGTCACACCCAGTTCGTCTATCTGCCTGTCAAACTCAGCGTCATCGACAAGGTAGGCGGTGGAGGGATCGCTCATCATCTTCTCATATTCCAGACGGTCTTTCTCCTCGCGGTATTTCTGCATGTCGAGTGTCTGACCTTCAAGCATACCTGCCGTACCCTGCACAATCGGCGACATCACCGAGTTGATTGTTCCGAGGACTACCGAGGGGAAGAACATGATGCAGAAACCTATCACAAATGGACGGAGCAAGGGGAACACGTCTATCGGTTCGGCGGCGGCAAGCGACCGCCATATACGGTAGGCGACATAGAACAGCGCGCCTAATCCGGCAATACCCTGAGCCACACCCGCCATATCTCCGCAGAGGGGCATCATCTCATCGTAAAGCGACCGGAGTATGGTATGCAGGTTGTTGAAATCTATCGCACAGAGCATAGGCATCACCAGTATTTTTCACTGCCGTCCCCGTAAAGGCTGACAACCCTCTGTGTGTCGGCCTTCTTCTGGGCGCGGAGATATGAGACGCTGATATTCTTGTTTGTGTAGTAGGCGGTTAGGTTCTTCAGACGCTTCATCTCCTTGTAGCAGTCATCGACGACATCCATACGGTCTTTGTCGGTCATGCTAAGAGTGGAGATATTGACCACCTGTTTGAGGTCACCCAACACGCCGTTGGCTTCCTCCAGTATCCGTGTGTAGCCGGAGGCGATTGCCGAGAGTTCCGAGGCGGTGAAGTTCGGGTCGGTCAGCATCTTCTGGAAATTATTGACGTAGTAGCCGGAGATGTTGCCGAGCATCAGGATTGTCTGCTGCACCTTCCGCGCGTCGCGGACAAGGTTATTGACCGACTGGAGAGCGTCATAATATTTCTTAGCCTGCTGGTAGATTTTCACGGTCTCCTGAAAATTCTTCACCATGTGGGTAGCGGTCTGCGACTCCTGAACAAGTGATTTGGAGTTGTTCACGATGCTCTGGGCGATGTTAGACGGGTCTATCACCGTCCACTGGGCTGACGCCCTCCCTGTGCCTAACATCAGGCACAGGGCAATCAGGGGGATTAAAAACTTGATTTGCTTCATTAAAAAATGATTAGGGTTAATACAAATAGAACCATTCAGGGATTGTGATGCTGTCAAGGATGTCAAGAGTGAAATCCTTGGCGTAGTCAAAAGCCTCGACTGCTGCGACAAAGACTGTGGAGAGGACAAGCATACCGATGAAGAAAAGTATCAGAGCGGTCAGCACTCCGAGCACGGGCTGAAAAAACTTGGGTATCTTCATGCTTTCTCCCTCCTTTCATTTGCAAGCTGGCGTATCGCAGCCTCGATGTCGCCTCCGAGCTGACTGGCCCGGTTCAGCACCTGAATCTTCTCCGTCTCCTCGGTCGTGTAGGCGAGATATTCCTCCGGCGACACTTCCGTCGCATATACTGCTGACCGTGTTCCTCCAAGTCCGATCCACACCTCTTTGTAAAGACGGTTCGGATTGTTCGCCATGTTGATACTGAGTATCTGCGCCTTCTCCTTGTTGGTCAGACCGAGCAGCTCCTGTATCTGGTCAAAGCGGTTCATGTACTTGCGCTGGTCAAGAAGTATCTTGCAGTCGGAGTTGTTGATGATGGTCTCCTTGACAATCGGCGACGATATGATGTCGTCCACCTCCTGCGTCACAACCACAGCCTCACCGAAGTATTTGCGGACGGTCTTGAACATATAGCGCATGTATTCCGCCATGTTTACCGTTGACAACGCTTTCCAAGCCTCCTCGCAGATGAGCATCTTGCGGACACCCTT
>JAAVCP010000093.1 GCA_014802265.1 Bacteroides sp.
AGAAGTACCAATGCACTATTCAACCATAATTTTTGAAGATAACCAATGGAATAAATACGCTCATAGTGTTGTCGGTCATCTATCGCAAGAATCATTTGAGAAAATTGATATGTTTTTTAAGGTTGCACAACGAATAAGAGAACAGCAAATTTATATAAAGCAAAAAATCCAGTTGGCTACAGAAAATAGGGCTTTCTATTATTATAAACAAATATATAACAATGCTGTTATTGAGAATCCTACTCAAAATGTCATGTCAATTGTTGAACGATTTAATAACGCTAATATCCCTTCATATATTCAAAAGGAGTTAGCATTATATCACAAATTGACCGATGGTATTGCATATACTGAACTTCTGAAACTAAAGTAAGATTGACAAATACATTACTTTTTTCTCTTCTTGTTAAGTTCCCTATACAGAGCAGAGCGCAGTTTACGGTTGTATTCTTCAATCTCCTTTATTCTTGGAGAATTGGGAGGTACAATTTCATAGTCTCCATCCAATACGTGACTGCGCTTTGTATCAGTCTCAGGCATAGTGGCGTAATGGGCGTTTAACAACTGACTAACCTCGTCACGTGTTATTTTGCCCTTTACGTTTCTGATTGCCAAATCAAGTAGCAATGCTGAAACCTTCAGTTCGGCTGCCCCTTGCAGGCCGATACTGATAAGCCATGCATCAGCCTTCTCTTTTATATTCGACTCATCGCTATGCGATAACTCTATAAGCTCTCGATATTTCTCGCTATAATCCATGATCGTGATTTATTTCTTATTTAGCATATCTACTATTTTTTGCTCTTCACTATGCCCAACTGTTGAAAGCCGCAGTAGAGGAAGACCATATAATGCAAGGATTTTGTCTTTTATCCTGTCTCTTTGAAACTGTTCGGTCTTTTCATTGTGGAAACTATAGCCATCAGTCTCAATTGCAAGAAGAGGTTCTTTAGTTACTCGATTGATAATCAAGAAGTCAATATGCGTTGACGGATGCAGTGCGTATTGTCTCTCACGTTCCGATAAACCTTGTGTATCGTTTATAAGATACCTAACGGGATAATGGCAAAGGACTTTGATGTGAGACAGATGAGGATAATTGACTCGTATACTCTCAATCAAATCAAAAGTCAAATTCTCTGAATCGTATTCAGATACTGGCTCGTTTTCGCGATTATACGCATGAATTTGAGAAAAAAGGTAATCGAAGATTGAGCGAAGCTTGCTCTGTATAACTATACCTTGCTGATATTTGATGTAATTGATTAGATCATGAATATTACCGTTCAGCTCCTGTGGATCACCGGAAACGACAAGGCAAAATTTGTTTTTGGCTCGTGAGACAGCAACATTCAGAAGATTGGCGTTATCAGCAAATTCAGTTATCGAATCATCTGTGACGCTCATAATGATGGTATCTTTTTCCCGCCCTTGATATTTATGCACTGTGGCGGCCTCAATATCAGGAATCTGATTGCGGAATTGATTAACCTGACTATTGTATGGGGCGATAATGCCGGTCTCCTCGAAATTATCAAGTAACGGCATCAACTCAATTTTCACAGCATCGATTTCGCGCTGGTTATAATGTCCTCTGCAATGTTGTCCGGGAGCTGTTGTTAGCGCAAGCAGATGTTTTTCGTTATCACTCCGTTTTGTCATGATGAGCAGATTCCCACCATAAAACTTCTGATTGCAAAAATTGATTATATCGAGATGACAACGGTAATGTTCACGAAGCAGTGTCTCTGGAACATTTGGAATAGTTGCTAATACAGAACTTAAGAAGCTATGATTGGCGGCATCGTATGAATCGGGGATATTAGTAGATTTTCTGATTTCATCTAATTTTATTCTATCATCTTCGGTAATAACATTCGGCAGTTGCATAGTGTCTCCTACAATAACTGCACTTTTGGCGCATGTAAGAGCCAACAAGCCGGTTTCAACTGATACCTGAGATGCCTCGTCCATAATAACATAATCAAATATGGTATCGCTACTGAAACAGGTCTTGGATGAGAATGTGGTGCTAAGTACGATAGGATAATCAGCTAATACAGATTCGCCATTATTAAATAAATCCTTAACCGAAGCTATGACTGGACGTTCATCCTTATATCGTTTGGCTAAAGACGCTTTAAGGATAACCATTGAGCTTTCCGTCAGAGACCTCATTAGGGCATCAGAATTAAGCTGAGACATATTGGTCTCCAATTCATTAATCTCGGATTTGAGTTCATGGACTCTACGGATATAGAATAGCCAATCAAGCAATGATACAATCCGGGGAATTGATTCTGCTATCAATTCATCTTTTATCTCAAATGATAATCTAAGACGCAGTTCAAGACTAAATTTATCAAAGAAGCGTTTAACGCGTTTAAAAAGGCCTATTGAGTCATTCTGATATTTGATCGCATAAGCCTTTATTTGACCTGATATTTTGAGAATCTTGAATGAGGATGTCTTGACTTCTTTATTGCTGAATTTATCAGGTTGCTCCTGTTTGTAATGAGCCATTTCGACCTCTACTTCAGCTAATTCCTGACGGCATATTGCCAGTCTTTTCTGCATTGCGAAGATTCTTTCAACCTTAACAAGACTGTCTCTAACTTCTCGATATGCACTGTTTACCTCCATTGCGTTTTTTCGCCATGATGGGAGCTTCGGATTCAAGGGTGGCTGATTGGCAATAAATGCCTCTTTATTTTCTTTTTTACCTAATGTTGCGACGAGAAATCCGAATCCATTTTTTGAGAGCTTCTCAAATACATTCTCTGTAGCAGAGTTGTTATTAGAGACCACTAAGACAGATTTCTTGTCATTCAATAAGTTGGCGATAATATTGAGTATAGTCTGGGTTTTACCGGTACCCGGAGGGCCTTGTATAACACTAATCTGATTGGTCAGCGCCGCTTTGACTGCTCGCATCTGACTTGCGTTACATCCAAATGGGAACAATGGAGTTTCATGATTAAACTGTTTTATACCCTGATTGGGGTTAATATAACTGGATGCAACGGTTGATTCATCAACAAAATCAATTCTGGAATATACTGATGATAATATACCTTCCGATGATTTATCATCCTCATTGATGCCAAGTGTATTTATTCCGGCACACAGTCGCAGATAATTGAATATGTTTGTTGCTCTTCCTGTCAAACAAGAACGACGAATGTCAACATCGTTTCCAGAGTAATGTTTGACAAAACCGCTGCCATAAGTTATAGCATAATATTTGATGGCGTTTTGGACAAACAAATAAATCGCCTGAATATTCTTTTCCTTTTTGCCATTGATAAAAATATGACAGTTCTCAAAATCGATTGAGGTCGGATTCGTTATCCATATAACATTATCTCTGGAATATGAATATGTTTTATCCGTGTTCTGAAATTTGATGACATATTTATAACCAGCAAGTCTTATGTACTCAACCTGATAAGTCTTATCTACGCCATTAATTATAATAACATGAGCCTGAAGATTCATATGTATAGATCCGATGAAAGTAAGTTGTCGTTAAAACGGTTGAAGTCCGATTGGGAGAGGCGGTCTTGGATAATGAGGTATCTCTCAAATTCCGATTCTGCAAAATTTTTGGCAAATTCAGCAGTTATCTTTCCGGCATCAGTTAGAACTGCATCGCCGGTTGCTTCAAGTATAATGTCGATACGTTTGGCCCAATCCTCCATTGTCATGGGGATATGTCGCTTCACCATCCCCTTATTATCAATCACATATCCTCGAATGACAAACTGGCGCAATACGAAAGTACACCACTGCCGGAACTGAGTTGCTCGTATGCTACTCAATTCATTACTTATTTCTATTTCCTTATCCATTGCGTCGTGAGATTGGTGAGAGATTAAACAACAGTTGACTGATTTGCTCTTTGTCAAGATGCTGTGATTCGAGCATTTCAAGGAGCTCTTCCTGTCGAGGTTGTCCCATTGTCAGTCGATATAATGAAAGGACATCAATCAGACGACGATATCGTTCTACGTCGCTACTCATGGGGTACTGAGGGACTATACGCTCAATCCATTCGAGATTTTCCTTATCATCGTGAATCCATTCAATGGGTAGGCACCAGTTTGGAATCATTGCAGAATACTTTCCACCAAATTCGTCACGCACATCATTATTGGCCTTCTCAAAGAGCTCGTCCCAGTCAAATATATCTGGATAACGGTGTGCAAGGTTGCGACGTATGGCAAGACATTTATACCGATTGATACGACCTTCTCGTTGTTCAAGATCCTGTGGATTTGAAGGAAGATTCCAATGAACTATCTTGCGGCAGTACCAATGGAAATCGAGGCCTTCTTGGCCAACTGAGGTACTTGCTACTATAAAGGGATAGAAAGGCGACTGAAATGTTGTACGAATGTTGTTGCTACGTTGTTCAGTCTTTTCATCAATAGCATTTTTGCCTTTTGAAAAAGGGACAGCATAGGATATTCTCATCGGAAACTTGTTGCCATCTGAAGCACCAAACGACTTGTCTATATCCACCCGCAGATTTGTACCGTCGATAAATGCATCCGACATCTTATCAATAAACTCATTGTCGGTAGAGCATAAATGTCTGTATTCATCAAGCACAGCCTGTAGATTCCCCATGACACAATAATCCATAACGCCATCAAGATATAGTTCATCTTCATGATATTTATCCTGAAGTTTGTCTATGATATATCCGGCAATTCTACGATTAAATATTTTTGAAAAGCCAGAAGCAACATTTCTTGCTTGTTCCTTATTCTTTAATATACGGAAAAGGCATACTCCCGGGGCTGCAATAGCCATATCTGTCAATACATCGATAGTATTATTAGGCATTTCGTCAGGCCGACCAAGATCCCTATTGTCAAGCCATTCAATCACAGATAATATCTTGCCATAGTTGCGGCGCTCAGAGATGTTTATTCCTTCTAATCGCTCTTTTAGCTGTTTTTTGATATTGGCTTTGATGATATGAACCTTCTCCCCATAATAGTCTGAGGGATTATAAAGCGTGGCAAGATATTCTGAGGGGAAAGTAAGAATAGTCTGTGCATCTGCTTTCAGTCGGTTGCCAGCGGTTCGTTTATTGTATCCGGCCTTTTTGTATTTGGAAAAGATAACCTCTCGCTCAGCTTCATACGTCATAAGCGTAGCAATCGTACGTGGTACTATCTCCCATGCTGAGAAGACAAGAGTTTTGGAAAAATCCCGATTCTTGACAAATGGGTTCTCGGCATTGGTGGTGTAATATGGTTTTGAAGAAGGCACCCACAACAATAGTTCTGCACCTCCTCCTTTAGGCAACATCATATCTCGCAGATATTGCATACGGGCGTTACGGAGTGGTATCTTATGGAAATTAGCAAGGTCATATTCTTTAAGGAGAACCTGATTGCTTGGTTCAGGCAATCCTTTGAATCGACCTTTATAGATAGCTTCAAGTTGCTTTTTTAGTTCATACGATTCCATGAACGAAAGCAAATAAGGAGATGATTTTACATATTCAATTGGCATTTGCGCCCAATTGAAGCGCAAACCTTTTGACCGTTCCGAGGCCTCTTTGCAGGCTTTCACAATGCGCTGCATTTCAACGTATGATAGAATGTCATCCTGGTCAATTGGAATTTCCGATACCGCACGAGTGGAAATCAACCCTTCATTGAGACGTTCTGTACGACACATACCTTCATACATTTTTTCCTCAGCTGCATTCTTTGAAGCTATTACGACATCAAAGTTATCGCCTTTGAGATGAGAAAGTTTGTGTGTGTAATCCGACCATATTTCTCGGAAACTATTTTCGCCTTTAAAGAGAAAATCCATCAGGCGATTGAAGTCTTCATAATGTTCGTCTGCGTTATACTCAGTGAGTTCTTCAAGGGTAGAGAACGGCTTATAAGGAGTGGCGGACAAAAGCAGAATAAGAGGCTGCTGACCCCCTTTCTGTTCAAAGAATTTCTTAACGATGACGCTTTGTTCGCTTTCTTCATTGTAATTAAGCAATGAGCTGAACCTCTGAAACTCATCCATAATAATGAGATCCGGCTCAAGCATTGACAAACTAAGGTGTGCAAATATCTGACGTAGCTGGTTGATGTAACCGGAATCGTCAATCTTGCTTCCAGATCTTAATGACTCAATCAATTGGGCTTTGACCGCAAGGAAATCAATATTAGCATTAAGATAACTTTTAACCTCGGTGATATATTTATCTCCCAATCGTTTAACTCGCCACTTGTATCTCTTTATCGCAGAGTTCCACGAATCATTGCCCGCCCATACTTGGAATAAAGAAGATATTTCAGATGAATACTCAGTGAACTCCTCAATTTCTTGCAGAATAACTACTATAAGGGCTCGCTCATACATATTGCCCTTGCTACTTCCCTTCAACGAAAAGGATGTGGATGGTGTAAGTGGAATAATGATTTCTCCCATCTCTCCGCTCTCAGGATTGACAATAGAAGATTCCCTTTCGCGAATGGTGAGGTGTTGCATTGAGAGACGACTCTCCGTCACATCGGCCTTATTACGAACGCCAAGCTTTTCAATATTTTGGTTAGCGATACTCATATTTGAGCAAACATAAACAACGCGGTACATATTGTCATTGATCTCCTTACGCATTTCGCGTACTCGGTCAATGACGGATTTAGCTACGTGAGTTTTGCCTAAACCGACCTCATCTGCAAGGAGAACACGACGTTGTCCGCCGGTCTTTATTTCATGCCCGTGGGAATCTATGGTTGCCTTCCGAAATATCTCTGCGATGCGGTCAGCGGTTGCCTCTTGAAAATCGTATGCAGCCATGGTTAGCGAAGTTTTTTAATTGATTGTTTGAACTTGGTACACATTTGAGCGAAAGAATCGGGGACCACCTTGTTGTCAAGACGATTGACAAGCTCCTGCACATCTTCGAGACGCCCCGGATTTGTTGCCGCAATACGAAGGAGGGATTCATATAGCGTGTTGCTACGAGAGTTCTGCTTACTCAAGCTGACATTAGTCTTGGACTCGCTGTTCTGCATCAACAGGGTTGCCAACTCTTGCGGTCGATCTGTAATCATCATCTCAACATAGTTGAGAAACTTGTCACGGGTGTCTATGAGCGAGCGGAAAATATGGTCATCACGATCTTCGGGTATTCCTTTGGTTGGTATCTTAATCGCCATCTTAACAGGGTCAACCAATTCATCATCGGGTGTAACTTTCAAGATGTAAAACTCGGATAAATGTGAACGATTGGCAACCGAGATAGTACACTGTTGGAACTCAGGACTCAATTCAACTTCATTACAAGGCTCCTGAATGGGCGCAATCGTAATTCTACCCTTTATGTCCCGGATTTTCTTTGCAGATATAATCAAGCAATACGCGCCATTTTTCTCCACTATCTCAGCAGATAGATTGTTTCGGCTTATGAGATTTTTACGAACGCTTACTGCGAGAGAATAATCCTCTTTCACAGGTTCCGTTTTAGGAAGAGATGTAATTCGTTCACACATCTGTTTCTTTTCATCGCAAAACTCAGCCTTAAAATCTTCGAATTGTCCACGACCTCGTTTCATCGTTAATTTGAGCAGGAACTCAGAATTACGATAGAAGGCGTTATGTGTTGCGTTGGCAGAACCAAGCCAGAGGTGAATGCCTCCGGCCTTTGGACCCCATGAGAAATACATCTTTGCATGAAGATTCATGGACTGAATATCGTTGGTCTCCGCAATCTGTGACATTACCCATACTTCTCTATTCTCACTTGAATAAAGCTCCATAATCTCCGGCGTGAGGCTATCCAAGCGGGTAATAAGTACCTTTTTCTCTAACGGTTTATAATCATTCATCCAAAGGATTGGATTAGATATATCTTCCACATCCTCTTTATGATAAAGATTCTTGTCAATAAATGGAGACACTATCATCATTTTTTGACCGGGTAAATCTTCTTTGAAATCTATATTCTCATTAAGGTTCTCTCCGAAATGAATGGGTAAGAAATCATAATCTTCATATGGAGGTTCCAACTCAAACGCTCCCATGGAGTCAAAATCGTTGGCAAGTTTCTTTATTTTTTTCTTTTTATCTAAATTTGCTTTCTCTGCAAGAATTAGCAGTAATTCTTGCAGAGGTTGATGCTTACGGCGTAAATCCGCATTAGTACGCATGCCTAATGGTGCGGTCATGCTTACTGCACAATCGAGACTCGTATCCTTCGTGAGATTGCGACTCATAACAATAAGCTTTATCTGTCGCTTATCGTGATTCTCAATAGATCGCTCCTTTATTATCCATATCTTGGGATGAAAGTTGGCAAGTTCACGTCCCTTTCGCTCGTCTGCCACCTCAAACACACTCTTGTCGAGCATAGAATACAGGGGATTCATCCGGGCGGGAGGTTGTAAGCCTCCGCGATTGCAGAAAATAGCCACGCGATTATTAGCCTGGCGCAAACCTTCGAGTAAGCGGAATGGAGACTGAAAATCAGTATCTGATACATCGCCCAAACGAGCAAACGACAAGGCAATAGCGAGGAAAGCCTCAGCATCAAGGCTATAAGTGGTACCAACCGCAAATTCAAGCTCGTAGCCTGGAGATGCAACTATTTCGTTATATACCAAATCATTCATTCTTAATGCCCTCCTTAATTTCAGTAAGCATAGTGCGCACTATTGTATTCCACCTGTAAGCCATCATTGTCGGCGACTCGAAAGGCTTACCACGTTCAAATTCTTTAGCGTTAATCAATTTGCTGCGTTTCAATCCTTTGATAGTTTTTTCTCTAAGAACTATCTGTCTGTCAAGTTCTTCAGAGTTCCCATCTGCAATGAGCACTGCCGACTTTTTGATAAATAACTTGCATGACTCTTCTGTTACTCTTGATGAAACAAATCGCACAATTTCTTCAATAGCATCCGGGGTAAACTCTCCCTTGTAGTCAGAAAGCATGACATTGAATTTAGAGTCCTCCGCTGAGGCGGCTTCTTCAGCTCCCACAGCAATATCATATAGCATCGCATATCTTATTCTTAGCAGACAAGCAAAACGAGAGAAGCGCAATGCCAATGAATAAGTTTGATATAACTTTTCAGGTATTCTATCCTGTAGTATTATGCCGAGATCTTCAAAAAAGTAATCCGTGACATTCTCATATAGTCCACTATCAAGTAAATAACTCAGTAGGGAGCCAGGAGTGTTCCTTATAATTCGATTTTTAAGGAATTCTGCTTCCTGATGAGTTAGTTTGATATCAAGAGGTTCTCGGTGACTGAAATCATAATCGACACCACAGACCTTAAAGAGTTGACGGTTTCCGGTCAGGTCATCAGAATCATCGCCGCTATCTTCATTTCCTTTGTGTTTTCTGGGCATGTTTTGATAGATGGCAGAACGCTCAGCAAGAGTTGCATAGATATTGCCTCCTGAAGGAATAAGTCCATATGTTTCCATTCCGGCTTGATATACATAGGCTGGGTCATACTTTACATATTTCGTGCCTCGACTCTCCTTCAACATATCTGCGCCGATAATACCGGTAGTATCTTTTGAAGATCCTTCAATAAGACGATATGTCATCTTAATCTCCTGTTCCCTTACAATGGCACGTGCTTCACGCACATCGGCTATGCGTGTCTTTTCAAGATAAACATAAAGAGCAGGCATCAACAAGAAATATTTGGCATGGGTCTGTAAGACTGACATTCCCGGGAACATAGTATTAGAGAATGCATCGCGGATACGTCCCAGTCCAAGCTCGTCAATCGCACCTTGACCCTGCAAAAGCTTCATCACCTTGTTTGCTCGGTTCAAAGCCTCCTGATTAAAACTAACAAATCCTATTTCCATGGCAGATACATTAAAGTATTTCAATCTCAGGTATTATTGCAATCAGAGATTCTAATGCCTCATTACCATTATTAAAAAGATTAATAGAGCCTTCCCTGAAATTTCCATTTTCAAGAGATAAACCGATATATCCTAAAGCTTTAGATAGTCTGTTATCTTTATTGTTTGAATTTCGATGAGAGTCCGATAGTTTCGACCGTAATGTATTCAAATGACGAAGGAAATTTATTAGTAGATGATCAGAGTATCCCTTGTTTTCTAAAACGAGGGTTAGTTTTGCGATACTCTTAGACTCTTCTGGATAGTCATAAGAGAGTTTATTTAATTCCTTCACATTTATACTTTCAGTCAATACAATATTCATTATCTGAATTAGGGTCTTGAAATGTTCAATATTATTATCGCCTAAAGAGAACAATTGATTAATTGCGTTTGACTGAGCTCCAGTAGTTGGCAGGAATAGAGTCCATCCAAACTTTTCTTTCCACAATTTATTGACAGAATAAATCAATGAGCGAAATTGATATTCTGGTAAATTCCCAGTATCATTCCAGTTTACAGGATGGTTATACTTATATTCATTGGGTAGCTTTTCAACTACTGGGATATTACAAGATGCCCAATACTGTTGTTCTGAATACGGAATACATCTTAAATCTTTTAGACGTGTCCATAGATAATCCGGGTGATTGTTATTACATTTTAATCCCCAGAAAGGAGGACAATCAATATAATATGGCCGTATCGAAACACTCATATTGCCGCGGTATTTTTCAAGGACTTTCTTATCAAAAAAAGTCTTCGCGTTTTCTTGATTATCATCATTACAAGGGGTTTTAATATATGAACAAGAGTTAGTATCATAACCTGTTATGAACTCTTCATACTCTGAATCAAAGGATGATTTAAATGTCCCATACTCTTTGTATGGGAAAACTTTCTTCCCCTTAAACCAACATTGAAACTCAATTCCACTTGTAACCGTAATTGAGTAGTTTGAAATTGATAAATTTTCTGAATGTTCAGTTATTCCTGCTTCTCCAGTATAAGTATAAGGACATTTAATACTTGACATCGAATTTAACGGCATATTTAGTTCAGAGCGTATTGCGCACACTAAATGCATCTTTTTTGCTGCAAGAAAATCATATAAGAATTGATGCAATATCCTTACTTTATTCTCCTTGATTACAATTACTTCTTTGCGCTCTCCACAGTCAAACTGCACATATACTCGATTTAGATTATCCACACATTCCTCGTAAAGGTGAAACATGTGTATAAAGTCTTCATGTATTCTTATTTGTTTTAAGCGTGGTGACACATCATCAAAACGCATTATGGTAACCAATGATTCCATCCCATCATTAATAAAAGATTTAAATCCGCTATTATACAATGCAGATCTTTGATCCCAATCTAAATCAGGTTCATAGGTACTTAATATGTCTTGAGTCAACTCCGGATTAACGATGTAACACCATGTCCATATATTATGGTAAACTTTCTCATCTTCCACAGGAGTAGAATGTGTATGTTCAAATATCGTAACCCATAAATCTTCACAAAAGCCATTTGCCAACGCGGCACGTTGCTCTATATGATTGATTTGATTCTCCGAAAGATAAGCTTCCATAAAATTTCCAGATCAGATTAAAGATTATCAATAATTCGTTTAAAGTTGTCGTCGTACTTGTATAAGATCCCTTGTTTCAAAGAAATGCCCTCGATCATATTTAGGATGAGATTACAAGCCGTAAAGATGTTCTCAACACTTATCTGAGGAATAGTCTTATTGTTTCTGCAATATCCTTTAAGATAGTCTACCGAAGTTGTTTTGATACCCAATCGAGTACATACTATATATGAGACAGATTCGGCCTCAAATTCTCTACTTACATAATCCAGATGCCTTATCTCCCATGCTTTCCATGGAACTGCATTAAGATGATGACAGAATAAGTGTCCCAATTCGTGTACGGCGGTGGCAAATGCCTCTCCACACTTTGCATTATCTCTTATACTAAGAAGATAATTTGCTGTGATATGGATATCTCTGCGCTTGTACTGAATGGTTATCTTGGGATGATAATCACCCAAGACTTCTATTTTACCCGAATAGTTATTACCTGCTCTGAAATTTGCATCTACTATTATTCCATGATATTTCATAGACTCTTCTAAATTGCCCATTTCAACTTTAGGTTCGTAGCCATCAGTCTTGAACGGTTCAATGATAGATGCTATAATTTCTTCGTCTGTCTCGGTAAAAAGAGATAGATTACTTTTGTCATCTACCAGATATGTGTCGCTAATGTCGTACACATAGTCCACCGGGCCAAATGGGACAAGGATAATCAGAGGTCGGGCATTGGGTTTTATTTTTCGTTTATACTTTTTCAGCCATTGTGAAGCATTCAGTACGTATCTGGCACCTGGCCGTTGTTGATAGAGCAGGAACGCATTATAGGGAGACAATTTTTTGAAACTTGACACAAAGTCAAGCATCTGTTGAAAACTCACGGAATCCCGAAAGTTCTCAACATTGCTGTATAGTTCGTCAAGATTCGATTTTACATCTTCTCTTGATATATCTCTTATGTCCTTTGCCATAACTTAGTAATATTGCTCGATGTATGAATATGCACGCTCAAAGACATCGTTGTCTTTGATTTGGTACTTGATCCAGAGGATTGAGCGGAGTTTCTTCTTGATTTCACGGCGTGCTGTTACGCTTTTGAAGGCATCCTTGAACTGGCGAATGATGTTGACCACTTCGTTGTCAATATCATTAACCACCTGCTCAACGATGATGGGAGTTTCTTCTGTTTTTATAGACTGAAAAAGGTCAGTCAATGCTGCACGGGCTTTGGCATGGGAATCTTCGGGCTGCTCTACCTTCTTTTCCTCTTCAAGAACCTCGCGTGCAAGTTGAAGCAGTTGCTTCAGGAAGTCGATACTGGTGATTAGACTTTCTTCCATACGCTTACGGAGTTCATCGAGTTTCTCAGCAAACTCTTTGAACTTACCTTCACCCTTATGATTACCAAGACGCATTCTCAGCATCTTTTCAACTTCGACAATCTTCTTTTCTCGTTTCTTCTCACCTTCGATGATTGAATCGATGACGTCTGCGTCAACTACAAGTTCCTCCAGAGAATTCCCTATATCAATTGTATCGATATTCTGATGAATGATCTCGATAGTCTTTGCTCCGAGAATTGTCCAGATTAGGGATCCGCCGGTACTGACCGGACGAACACTTTGATACACCTGAGCCAACCATGTATAGTCCGCTTGATACGGTTGAAGAACGGGGTCCGGACTGACAATCTCCCACGCTTTTGCGAGGCGAGCAAAATGGCGAGCGAAGTCAACTTTCTTCTGATCATCCTTGAGACATTGCTGGGCAGCAATCAATCCTTCCCATCCACCGATAGTGCGGTCAACGCCAGGGAAGAAACCAACACAGTCTCCAACATATACCGGGATAAGGCTCTTGATTTCATCAAGGTTCTTGACTATGCCCTTGATTGTCTCTTCATCAAATGCAAGAGACTTGGCAACATTGTCAAATACACCAACAAAGTCAACGATTAGGCCAGATTTCTTATTCGCATTATATTTGCGGTTTGTGCGACAGATAGCCTGAAGAAGAGTGTGATTTTTCATTGGCTTATCGAGATACATACATTGTAGGATTGGTGCATCGAAGCCGGTTAGGAGTTTACTTGTGACGATGACAAATTTCAGTGGTGACAGTGGGTCGCGGAATTTGTCAAGAAGTTTTTTCTCTTCGTCTCGGCTGCGCTTATGCTCCTTGTATTCGTCTGCTTTATCACCGGTGGTATGCATAACGATGGCTGTTTGGTCGTCTGTGCCGAGCAGAGCATCTATCGCCTTCTTGTAACGCAGGCAACAGTCGCGATTATAAACTACAACCTGAGCCTTCATGCCGTTTGGCTCAATCTGCTCACGGAAGTGATTGACGATATATTTACATACCTCGTTAATGCGGTCTTGAGCTGTGAAGAATGCCTCTATGCTTGTTCGACGCACGAGTTCATTCTTATCCTCTTCACTTATCTGGTCTGTAAGCTCATCAAACTCCTTCTGTAGTTGTTCTTCATTGAGGTGCATAGATACGGGAACAGTTTGGAAGTTGAGTTCCAATGTTGCACCGTCAGCAACGGAGTTCTGGAAGGTATATTTGGAGATATAGCCATTTTTATCGCTTGGGTCACCAAAAGCTGTAAATGTATTGTGATCGGTACGGTTTATCGGAGTACCGGTCAGACCGAAGAAGAAAGCGTTAGGAAGTGCCGTGCGCATCTTTGCTCCGAGGTTCCCCTCCTGCGTGCGATGTGCTTCATCCATCAGGAGTATGATATTGTCACGAGTGTCGATTACCTCGCCATCAGCAAGGTCTCCAAACTTGAAGATAGTTGTGATAAGTATTTTTCTCTGATGTATCTTCTCTTCAAGTTCTTCCTTTGATGCAATACTATCCACGTTGGGAATCTCAGCCCGAGTGAAGTCCCCTGTAATCTGGTCTTCAAGGTCAATGCGGTCATCAACAATAATCACTGTTGGTGATTTCAGTTCTTGCTGACGTCGCAATTTTTGAGCGGCAAACACCATAAGCCATGACTTGCCTGAGCCCTGAAAGTGCCAAACCAGACCCTTTCGTGGACCCTCTCCGGCGCGGTATGTGTGTAGCACACGTTGAACGATAGCTTCACCACCCAGATACTGGTGATAACGGCAGACAATCTTAATCTTACGTCCGTCGGTCGTACCGGAAAACACGGTGTAATATCTATAAATATCCAGCAACTGTTCCGGAGATATTAATGAAAGATAATTGTGTTTCACCGAAGCAAGGTCACCATGCTTGCGGTCTTCATCAGCAAACCACGGACCCCATTTCTCAATAGGACAGCATACGCCGGCATATTGCAGCTCTTTGCCCTCAGATGCAAAGGTCAGTATATTGCTAACAAACATCTGTGGTATGCTCTTTTCGTAGTGAAGTATGTCGGTAGCTCCGTCAGCCCAAGTAACATCAGGGCGTACTGGTGTTTTGGCTTCCCCAATCACCATTGGAATACCATTTATCAGATAGACAAGATCAAGACGTTTGCCTCCCTCATGACTTAGCCTGGGGTACTCCCATTGGTTGGTTACGACACAACGATTTTTTGTCATATCCTCATGGAAGAACTTGATGTTGATGTTATCACCATCAGGCCCAAAAGGATATGAGTTTTCCTCAAAAAGAAGTGAGCGAAACTTATCGTTCGCTGCAACCAAATCATCGTAATGGTTACAACTGATAACGGCAGCACGTAGTTTGTAGATTACTTGTTCTGCTTGCTCCGGAGTTATGCCGTTGAGTTCAAGAAGTGCTGTTTGAAGCCATTGTGTCACAAAAACTTCATCCGGGAGTCGAGGCACCTGGTTAGCCTCAACATATATCCAGCCACAATCTCCGGCTGCATTAATCAGCATCTCTTCAACTGTATTTGCTTCGTTAAAATATGACATATATAGTTTAGTTTATTTTGTACTTAATATTTTGATTTATCGGCCTGACGGACTATCGCCGCAAACTCCTCTTGCTGTTCTATCGTGGGAGGTAATACTGAGAAGTTTTCTAAATATGAGGCGGGCACTCTTTTCTGTCCTCCTGTGCCAGTCATATTCTTAGATGCATCTTTGCGCAAGATATCTAACTTCGTCAAGCTATAAAGCCATGTTGATGTGGTTACTCCAGGTAAAGGTCTGAGTACATGGAACTCAGTTGAACCAAACCCAATGCCATTAGAAAGCTCTTTAAGGATAGCTCCTTTGCCATTTTCCATACATGGTGTTATTTTCGCAAACAGTACATCTTCGTTTGCACAATATGTAAAACCTTTCTTAACTTCGCTCAGTGGTCTCGTAGTAAATGTCGAATATTCACCTTCCTCTGAGATTCTTTCCATTGGGATAAATGATACAGATAAAGAATCATCAAGATCCTTTGGTCTCGAAGGATTGATTATGCATAGTGAAGATAAAGGGACCTTACTAGAACATTCGTCAAAGTGGTTGCCGAACATTTCGATAAATTGCGACTGATGGTTGTATGTCAGAGTGTATTCCATAGGCTATCCGAGGTAACGTTGGTGAGAGATTTTGACGTTGTTTTGATTCACCATTGCATACTGCAAGGTGGTATCAAGACTCTGATGGCCCAGTAGGTGTTGCACCTTCGTGCGGGCATCGAAATAGACACGTCGCTGCTTGTCGCCTTTACCGGTAACAATACATTCTCTGTTTTGAAAGTCTATATCGTCTCGATTGAGTTTGACAAGTTCACCTACGCGCATTCCGGTCGAAGCGAGGAGGTCAATTAGGGCAAGGTCGCGCACGGTCTCGCAGTTATCTCGCATGATTTCGAGAGATTCATCGGTATAGGTCTCTTTAACCGTTTTGCCAACTTTCACCTTATGGATGCGGCGAACCGGGCTTTTGACGATATAATTCTCATCTTCGAGCCACGAAAAGAAACTCGATAGGATTTGCCGGATATTATCGATTGTAACTTTCGACGCTCCACTTTCCTGCTGATAGTCGTTTAAATACACACGTAGGTCATCTATTGTAATGTACGTTATTGGTTTGCTGACCTTTGCGAGAGCATTTGCTATAGTGCTGCTATAATATGCCAGCGATTTGTCAGAACAACCTTCCACTCGTTTAGCTACGAGGAAGGAGTCTGTTAGTGATTTATTGTCAGCAGATGAATCGATAGTGTCCTTCTTAGTCACGTCAACGTTGCGGAAGGTGAAATCGAGTACCTTTCGTAGTTGAGCAAGTTGCTCGTTGTTAAGCACATCGAGCATTGCTTGTTGTATGTCGTTAATCAGATTTTCAATCATATTATTGAGAATACGTTAACATGACTTGGATATTTAGCCGTTGATAAGGCTCTTGATCACTTGGTCAATTGCTTCAATGGCTTTCTTCAGTTCAAATTTTGATTTATCGGCCTGACGGACTATCGCCGCAAACTCCTCTTGAAGGTTTATAGGAGGCAAAATACACTTAAACTCGCGTAACTCTTTAAGAGGCATTCGAGGCATCTTCGTTCCTCCCGAAATATCGTTAGCAAATTGAACAAACTGATCACTTCTAAGAAGATTTGTAAAAAATGTTTGATTCAGCTTGTCTTGCTTGGGCCGTAATGGTACTAACTCAGTTGTGGCATATCCTTTATCCTTGGGACATACAACTTTATTTAAGTATGGACGCAGTTTAGAGAATAACACATTCCCTTCATCAAAAGGTTGCGCAGAGATAACGTCCTCCTTGGAAACGAATACCTTTTCAACGATATTACCAGTATTGCTTTCAATCATATCAAGATTGAGAAGCCAAACTTGATCATCATTAATATGAGAAGCAGTAGATTCGGGCGCAACCGAACTAACAGGTTCATAATCCCAATTTCGATCGTTTGATACTGGGTTGCCGAACATTTCGATAAATTGCGATTTTACCATCTCATCAGTGGCTGAGAGAAGACGCTTATATGCCTCTTTAAGGCGATATGCCGCCCATGCTTTCTTAGAAAGGTTAGTAATTTCCTCTTTAGAAGGAATAATAAATTCATAATCGAGCAAAGTATCTTTTGATATACGTTTCGAATTCATGCCATCTGCATGTTTGTTTGCATATAGCCAAAAATCCTCAGTATTGAGGACAAGCGGCAAATAGTCAACAATTGTTTCACGATCCACGCCAACAGCATTGATTGTGTTTTCGTTAACACGTAGAATAATTGAATCTCCGGATGTAATTCCATCAAACTTAACGATGCCGGCACGTTTTAAGTAAACATTACGCCGGGCTATTAATATGTCATCCGCTCTAAACTCTTTTGCTGTTGACGTTAATAATTCAACGCCTGAGTATCGAGTAATTGCAAACTCCCCCGAATCATAGTGTTCAAGTCCAACAAATTTGTCATAGCCACAATCAGAAGGATTACTAATGCTATTAGAAATCGGAGAGGCTATATCTCTTATCTTAATGGTTCTCATTTGCAATCATTCCATTTAAAGTTGACAATTTAGACATTAGGTTATTATGAGAGTTAGACCACTCTGTGATAGCATCATTGATGTCTTTATATTCAACACCTTCTCCTTCTACATATAGAGAAACGCTTAATTTTCCTTCGTTACGGAGAATCTCCTCGTTGGATACAACTTTGCAATAGCCATCTTCATTTTGAAAATCCGCATATGCCTTTAGCATTCTATTGATATGCTTAGGTTCAAGAAAACTTTGAGCATTTTTTCTTGTTACTTCATTCTCGGCTTCTATAAACAAGACTTTCCCTTTTCGTGAGACCGATTTATTAGCACTAAATATTAAAACACAAGATATCATAGCGGAGTTATAGAATAGGTAATGTCCAAGAGCTATCACGCATTCCAATTGATCAGATTCAATTAGTTTTTTTCGTATATCTTTTTCTTGATTCCTAAAAAGTATACCATGAGGAAGAAGAATCGCACAACGTCCTGTTTTAAGAGACATTGAAGACAGAATGTGCTGAATAAACGCATAGTCCGCACAACTTTGAGGAGGTGTTCCAAGAAAATTTCGTCCCCATTTGTCATTTACAAATGAGTCTCGATCCCATGTCTTAATAGCATAGGGTGGATTTGCGAGAACTACATCGAAGGTGCGAAGTTTGGAACCGTCAATGAAGGCTGGATATTTCAATGTATCTTCGCGGACTATCGAGAAGTCTTCAACGCCGTTAAGATATAGATTCATGCGGGCAATAGAGGAAGTGAGTGCATTAATCTCCTGACCAAACACTTTTACCGATTGCCATGCTTCTCCTTTTTCGCGCAGATAATCGAGACATTTCACGAGCATACCTCCAGAGCCGCAGGTGGGATCGTAGATACTCTCGCCCGGCTTTGGCTTTAAAATCTCTGCCATGAGAGTTACGACGGTGCGGTTGGTGTAGAACTCCTGAGCAGTATTGCCGGCATCGTCGGCAAACTTACCTACAAGATATTCGTATGCTTGACCCATCTCATCAGCAGGACAAGCAGCGATGGATAGGTTATATCTCGAAAAATCCTCAATGAGCGAAGTTATGATGTGGTCAGGCATCTTGTTTTTGTTAGTCCAAATATCTTTCGGACCAAAGATGCCCTCCAATCCGCCCACAACGCGTCCATCGGTATGCGCTCCGGGATTGGCCTGCTCAATGGCGATGAAAGCCTCTACGAGCCGCTGCCCCACATTCTCAGTCACAGCGCGTACGTCACGCCAATGTGCCTTGTCCGGTATTTTGATGGCAAAATCCTCGACCTGCATATTAGCATATTCTTCACCGCCTTCTGCTACGTAGCCTTGAAATTGCTCATCGTAAACATCACTGATGCGCTTGAAGAACAGCAGTGGGAAAATATATTCTTTGTAACCGGCTGCATCAATCTGACCGCGCAAGCGAGTGGCAGCTCCCCATAGGAACTGCTTCATCTCGTCAAGAGTCAGTTGACGTTCCGGGATGATATATTCTAATGATTGGTTGTCAGACATAATCAAATGGGTGTATTGATTAGTTGTGAAAATTCTGCCTCGGCTTTTTGCACATCTTCAATGGCTTTTCTGAACTCGGCGAGCACCTCTACATATGGACGAATTTCCTCTTTATGATAGTCCACATAACGGTTTGGTGAAAGATTCCAGTCTTTCTTCTCAATATCGGAAATACTTACCACCTTGGCATAATCTTCCACATCGCAGTAATCCTCGTATAGCTTATAGATTTTATCCACATCGCATGGCTCCAATACATTTTGTGCCCGGCGTGGTGTAAGGATCTTTGTGGCATCAATCATAAGGATTCTTGCCGACTTATGCGCAGGTTTGAATTTGCGGAGTATCAAGAAGCATGGAGAAAGACCGGTGCCATAAAAGAGTTTGTCACCGAGAGTTACCACCGCCTCAATCAAGTCGCTTTGAATTAACTGACGGCGCATCTCCTTTTCAGCCTTATCGCGAAAAAGAACGCCCTGTGGCATCACTACGGCCATTCGTCCTCCGCGACCGTCAGCTCTACCATCAGTCATTGAACAAATCATGTGTTGAATCCATGCGTAATCGCCACAAGAATCTGACGGTGTGCCATAAATATTTCTGTCATATCTGTCCGATGACCATTCGGTTGAACCCCAGCCTTCGAGTGAGAAGGGGGGATTGGCTATTACATTATCGAACTTCGCAATACCTCCTCCTTGTAGCACTTTTGGAGAGCGCAATGTATCTCCTTGCATAATGTTGAAATCCGATGCGCCATGCAGAAAGAGATTCATTTTGGCAATAGCAGCATTGACAACATTCTTTTCCTGCCCAAATATTTGACCGCAGCAAAGGTGGTCATGGTGCATATGATGTACTGCCTCAATCAGCATACCACCTGAACCACAAGCCGGATCATAAACCGTTTCACCTGGCTGAGGGTCGAGGATACGAACAAGCAACTGAACGACAGGGCGCGGCGTATAGAACTCACCAGCCTGAGCTTTGGAATCATCTGCAAACTTCTTCAGAAGAATCTCGTATGCGTCACCCATAAGATCAGCAGGGTAATCATTATTGCCGAGGCGACGAGTTGAAAGATGCTCAATAAGGTCTCGAATCTTGCTATCCGGCAAACTTGTCTTGTCGGTCCATTTCTGAGCTGAAAATGTAGATAACACACCATACAATGTGTCGGGATTAGCAAGTTCAATCTTTCGCATCGCGTTTACGATCGCCGCGCCGAGATTTTCAGTTCTCGACCTTACATCCTCCCAACTACACCCTTCCGGAATAACAAAACGGTGCTGTTCAGGTAGCGAAGCAAATTCCTCATCGCCGCCGCTGAGTTCAAGAGCGGCACGAGTCTCTTCGTCGTACACATCGCTGATACGCTTATAGTATAACAGCGGAGTAATATACTCCTTGAAATTATCTTGCGATACAGGGCCACGAAGCTTATTACAAGCTTCATAAAGATAGTTATATAAGTCTTGTGCGCCGGATAATTCCCTTTGAACTTTAGACTTCTTCGCCACAACTAAAAAGTATTTTTGCCATTTAGCAACTGGCCGGGATCAACATTAAGAATAGATGCAATTTTCACGAGCATTTCCAGCGACGGTTGTGCTGTGTTTGAACACCAACGGGAAACGGTCGCTTCGTTTTTACCTAACTGCTCAGCAAGCCATTTGCCTTTGCGGTTTTGCTCAACTAAAACTACTTTTAAGCGATTAATACGCTCCGGTTCTGTATCTGTTGTATATGTTGACATTTGATAATTTCTTGATGTAATATGCAAAATTACAAAGAAAACTTGGATTCTCAAAAGGAATATGCTTTTAAACATATAATACGCCCCGACAAGAGGGGGATTTCTTGTCGGGGAGATTGAGTATGCCTTTGGTCTGCGTCAGAACGACAAGTTCAGTGGAAAATGTCGGATCTTCAGAGGTGAGGATGATACCGTTGCTGTACTCTTTATAGGTCAGAGTGGAGGGGGCAGTTCCGAAGTTGTCGGCGAGATATTTTTCTACTTCGGCGAGTGCAGCTTTCAGACGTTGGTCTGTGATTGAAGGCTGCTGTGTCGTGGGTTCTGTCGGTTTTTCTTCGCTGTGAACCTTGTGGTCGAAGAGGTTTTTCACACGGGAGAGGAGTTGGTTGAGGTTGTTGGATGTTTTGCGGTCAGTCTTGATGTCTTCGCCACCGCGCACCGGGCTTTGCCCGACATGCGCTTCAAGCTGACTCGCGAATACTTTGTATTTCATCCGTTGGAATTTTTGTTTGAAGTTTGTGAATTGAGTTCGTTGTTTTTTTCTTCGAGACGGCGCTTTTGGTCGAGAGCACGGGCGGTTTCTTGCACTCGTTCCTCGTAGGCTCGGACTTCGGATTCGATGAATTTCACCTTGTCTGGGTCGCGAAACCAGCTTTCGATGCTGTCAAGTCCGGCGGATGTAACGCCTCCGTTCATCAGAATAAAGTGATACTTGATGTCGGAAATTCGTTCCTGTTTGATACGTCCTTCTTGCCAAAATGTCATGGCAAAGAATAAAAGGATATGACAGTAGAAAGTGGTTACTTTACGTCCAGACTTGACATCAAGATGTTCCTTTCAGCTCATCACCTTCGTCAAATCTGGCGTAATCATATACTTGGCTACTCAATGAAGCATAAAGGTGATGTTGACATTATTCATCATGTTCATATCTACCCGGAACACAATGAACATTTCCATAAGTACGCGATACCTGAGTATAGAGCATTACTTACAGAGAAAGGCAATGAATCATTCAAGACCATTACATACGAAAATTATTTCGATATGTTAGATTGCTATCGGGACAAAGAGGAAGTTTCAAATTGGGTTAAGTATCTTCGCAAAAGATATTTAGGTGTAGAATGAATTATATTGAAACAGAACGATTGATTCTTCTCGTGGATGGAATAGTATTGTCGCTATTCTCTATGATGAATAAAAAAATTTGGACTACATAGATTACTTAATACTCTAAGTATGGCTAATAAACAATAAAAGTTTAGTTTCCCATATTCACAAATTTGTGAATATGGGAAACTTTTTATATCTTTGCAACGTAATAGAATTATTATGATAGTCGAATTCGAAGAAGAATATCTCAGAGACCTCTATACTAAGGGGGAATGTAGCGATAAAAAGCATCGTTACAGGATTGATGTAATCAAACGCTACAAACGTGGCATTGATTACCTGAAATGGGCTTCTCGTAAAGAAGACTTGTTCCGTATTAATTCTTTGAATTTAGAGGTATTAAAAGGGAATAAAGCCGGACGTTTCTCCATTAGGGTTAATGACCAGTTTCGAATAGAGTTTACTATGCGAGAAACCACCGAAGAGCCTATTCTGACTATCTGAGCTCTCAAACCATTACGATTGATATGATTACATTACAAGGCATTACTCCAGATATGATAGCAAACAATCTCACACCGTTTGAACCTACCCATCCGGGAGAGCTTATCAAGGATGAACTTGAGGTGAATTGTCTTACTCAGGCAAAGCTTGCCGAAAGTATAGGTGTGAAGCCTTCTCTACTTAATGAGATTATCAAAGGGAAGAGAGGGGTTAATACAGAAATGGCTTTATTAATAGAAGCGGCGTTAAATATTCCGGCAGATCTGCTGCTTAATCTGCAAAGCGATTATAATATGCAAGTGGCAAAGTCTGATGCATCATTTATGAAGCGGCTTTCCTCAATCCGTAATATTGCAGCAATGTTATAAGGTATTATGGAGAATCGGGCAATTACATTAGCAGATATATTTCTTGATGTATTATCCAAGTCGGATGATAAAGGGACGAAATTAGCCACTGAAAGAATAAAAGCGGCTATAAAGACTCCCGATATATCAGAATTATTAAATATTTGTGTTGTGAATGCTCTGGGATTTAAGGCAACAATCAGAAGCAAAATTGTAGATAATGCAATCGATGGTATTATAAGTTTTGTTCACGCAGAGATTGAGTGCAGTAATCTCTCTGCTGAAAATAAAGAAAGGGAAAAGGAGTCTCAAAAATTTTTCTCCAAAGCTCTTGGAGAGGCCTTAAAAGATCATTTAAGAGCAACTGGACAGCTATTAGAGTATTGATTTAATGATCCTTATTGAAACAGACCGACTGATTCTTCGCACATGGAAGGCGGAGGATATACCTTTGTTCGCCAAGATGAACAGGGACGCGCGTGTCATGCGTTATTTTCCTTCAACTCTGAATGATGAACAAACGGAATCATTCTACAATAGGATTCAATCGGAGTTTGAGCGGAATGGATGGGGATTGTATGCCGTGGAATTAAAATCAAACGGAACATTTATCGGTTATGTTGGTCTGCATGAGATCGGATTCGATGCTGACTTTACGCCCGGTGTTGAAATTGGATGGCGGTTGGATGCTG
>JAAVCP010000094.1 GCA_014802265.1 Bacteroides sp.
CTCACTGCTACCGGGTTATAGAAACGCAAAAGACGTGAGGCTTATCTGCGTCACGTCCTTCAGTTTCCGGTATCGCCAAACACCTTACAAATAAGACTTGAAGAAACAGCCCCACGTCTATATTCTG
The DNA here is from genome assembly GCA_014802265.1 of Bacteroides sp. GTDB lineage: Bacteria > Bacteroidota > Bacteroidia > Bacteroidales > Muribaculaceae > Lepagella. Next base: position 128 of record JAAVCP010000094.1, read on the forward strand.
TGGGAGGTATGTATCCAACCGGATATTACCTGTTGTGGCAGAATATAGATAGTGGGCATTCTTCCTCGAGAGTCCATTTGCAGTTTACTGTTTTGGCGATTTCGAAACTGAGAACTTTCGGCAAGATGCCTTTTGCGTGGACTCGTTTTCATCCGAAACTCTTTCCGGAAGACCTGCGCAACAGGCACAGGTTGCGAATCCGATTGCAAATTTAGCATTTTATTTTGAAGAATGCCCACTGATAAGCTGCTTTTCTTCAATAAAAAAGTATGTTGTAAAACATATTTACGCTTTCCGTTCCTCTGAACAGATACTTTAGGGGCAAAATTACACATATAATGTGCCAGATGACGGCAGAAGGTAAACATTTATTAAAGAATGCTCCATAAAAGTTAAGTAAACTAACTTTTATGGAGCATTCAGTTATTAAAAAAGAGAATATATTTGGCTCATTTAGTCTCTCCCTGTCTCATGAGGGCTTCGATATAATAATAGTCGGCATAGTTTAGAGGCACGTCTATCTCTGAGCCCGCAGGGTGATGCCCGGTACTGTGGTCAAGGATAAAGCCTTGTTTCTCACCCTGGGGAATACGGTAGGAGGTGGTGAGATTCTTCATGCTCTCATCGGCATATTTGCGATAGGTAACCCCCTTTTCAGGTTCTACATAATCGCTCAGGAGATATAGCCCGGAAGCGAGTATGGCTGCTGCCGAGGCATCGCGCGGCACCTCATTATTAACTCTTCCCGGGGTTGCAGTCATAATTTCCGGCATCTTCATGTCCCAATAAGGGATTTTGTCGCCGGGCATATTGGGAAGCGAAAGCATAAGGTCGGCTATTTTCTCACTCATGTCGAGATAACGCTTGTCTCCGGTGTATTTATAACACTGTGCAAACCCATACAGCCCCCAGGCTTGTCCACGGCTCCAATACGAATCATCGGCATATCCTTGTGCCGTACATTTCATTCTGACCGAGCCGTCTTGCGGATCATAGTCAACCACATGATATGATGACCCATCTTCCCTGAAATGATTGGCAAGGGTGGTGTTGGCATGATTTACGGCTATGTCATAATAGAGGGAATCGCCGGTCAGTTCAGTTGCCTGAAACAGCATCTCGAGATTCATCATATTGTCGATGATCACCGGAAACTTCCATTTGTCGGCATTGTGGTCCCAGGAGCGAATAGACCTCACCGCAGGGTTATATCGGGTGGCAAGAGTCTTGGCGCTCCGAAGCACGACATCTTTGTAAGACTGCTCCCCGGTGAGGGCATAACCCTTTCCGAAACTGTCATTCATCATGAAGCCGAGGTCATGAGTGCCCTTATGCCATTTTGACTCCTCAATGGGCCATGTCCATGAAATTGCGGTCTCTCTCCATTCAGGTTGATTAGTGTAGTCATATAGCTGCCAGAGAGTCCCCGCAAAGAACCCGGAACACCAGTCGTGGGGGTGAACCATCACTAATGTGCCGTCATTCCTTACAGTGCGCGGCGTCACCTTCCGGTCAGCTGCATTCCCTTTATCCCGGAGTGCTTCCCCGGCGCATTTCACCGCATACTCCACCTGCGGCAGTATCGACACCATAGCGTCATCTATTTCACGTGGAGCAAGATACGTCAGGTTAAAAGGCTCGGAATAGTCGAGCACACGGTTCTGAAAATATTTGTTGGCAAGATCTTTTCTCTGCGGGTTAAGCAGCTGCCATCTGTAAAGGTCTTTCAATGCCTCCTGTTTTTTCCCTTCCATTCCGGAAATCTGCTGATATTCCCATTCCGGGGCACCTCTCCCTATATACCGGGCTAAGAAATCGAGACCTTTCTCCACGCTTCTGCCATCCGGGGAGACAGTGGCACCCATGTCAAGACCGTTGGCGGCTGCCATTTCCATAATGTCAAGCAGATGAGTGAGGTTATATTGGGAATATCCGAAAGCAAGGGTCCTTCCAAGCTCATGTGGCTGACTGCCGTCGGGTTCAATCTGAGTGAATATGCGGTTTGGAGCCACCTCCTGGGCAATCTTCTCCGCCGTGTCTTTGCGCCCGGAGTAAAGAGCAAATGCCATCACCTGCGCGTCGTAGGCAGTGGAATGATTGTTTGCCTGCCTGCTTTCCTCTTGTCCTTGTGGAGAGGTAAGCATCCAGTCGGTGAGATCTGAGAACCATTGCCTGAGAGCTGCCGAATCTTTCTTGGTGAAAGCGTGTGATTTCTCGATAAGCGGGAGTGCGCTGACCATCTCCACAAATGAATAAGCATCGAGCACACCATAGCATCTACCTTTCCCTCCGTTATGACCCGGTATCATCTGCGCATACTCCAGGTTAGGATTCATGCGGGTGGCTTTGTCAATAAACCATGTCCTAAGAAGTTGTGTGGCTTTCCGGGCATACTTCTCGTCGTCGGTGAGGTAATATGCGAGACATAGTGTCGTGATACGGTCGGCTGTTTCTCCGAGGCGGTTACGGTCAAGGCGATATATTTCCGGATTGGTCATGCCGTCACGGTTGATATATGGCAATCCGTCCGGTTTCGACGGGTCGCGCCAGAAATAACGTGCCTGGCTCATATAGTCGTGCTTGCTGCCACTTGGTGGCACAATGTCTTTGTCCATCACCGATAAAGGGGCAACCGTCAGCAGACTGTCAGCCTTAAGTAGCATCTGACGGAGCGATGCCTGATAGAAAGGACGGTCAATATTCTCCTTCACAATGTCAAGACGGGGAAGGTTCACGACATTGGCAACGGTTGAGCCACATGCCGCAGCCATAAGTATAGGGATTATGTATCTTTTCATAATTTGCGCAGTTTTATCGTATTAAGGAACGGCGTTCCTGTTATGGGTATGAATTTAATGTCTATGCTGTTGTCAGCAGAAGGGATTATATATTTCGTTATAGATGCGAATTTACTTCCGTTTAGTTCTGAGGGGGAGAAACTCTCAGCAGCTGTCTTGCCATTGATTACGATTGCAAAACGGGTTGCCGCGTCATTTTTTACTGACTCATGACCGAGCATGTATGCGAGGGCAGGGGAGTTGCCTGACGGGTCGGCGAATCCTAACTCCAACTCATAGTCACCGTCAGGCACGTCAAACCGATAACCTTCGACATTTTCTGCCATCGCTTGAAACAGCGGCAGGTCTTCCGTGCCTTTGATTTCAGCCGTGACTCTTTTATTTTTACCCCCTGTCCTTCCCCATTTCCCAGGGGAATAGATACGGTCTTCCACCCATGTAAGCCCGGTGACCGGTGAAATATAGGAACAGTTGCTCCCTACATTGACGGCTAATTCAACTCCGTTGGCAGTATCGGCAGCAAGGGTCTCAGGCACTATATTAAGCTCAATGTCATATACGTCTGTGGCATTGCCACCCTCCGCAATGAGTGTGTTCTTACCTTTATGCAGGGGAACATAGAATATCACCGTGTGATTCTCAACATTCTTCTTTCCGAACTTCTCACCATTCACTGTCAGCTCAACACATGGGGTGTTGGCATATACTTTTACGGGCATAGTTACGGTTGCCGAGTCTGACACCACGGTTCTTACCTGCCAGTCGCGTGAGGCAATGTGTATATGGTCAATGTCATCGCGCCATGATGCCTTAAAAAAATGATATACGTCTTTCGGAGTGCGGTCGGCATACAGCAGCCCCTTGTTATTGATTCTTGGCATAGATTCCTCACGCAGCGCAGACCCGAAGTCGATGAGGTTCCAGTGTGCCCCTCCTGTAACAAAAGCACTATCTTCGATCACGGGGATATAATGCTCGAGATACTTTTGCTGATATTCTATGCTGAAGTCAAACGGTTCGGGCGACAGTGAATGGATCCTTTTGTCAGATCCGGCACCATATTCACTTACAATTATCGGCTTAGAGGGATTATCATGGCGAGCCTTCGACAGAAAATTCTCAAATCCTTGGAGATCGCCGCCATACCAGCCCTGATATAGATTCCAGCCGTTGACATCATTTACTGATGCTATGCCGGAGGTGATGTATTCGTCACTGCCGTGGAATGCCATGGTGGAGAGGCGCGACGGATCGCTTTCCCGTGTAACTTTCTCCAGACGGTCAATTAGGTCATGGGTGCGCCGCAACACTGAGGCAAATGCACTGTCAGACGGGTTTTCCCTGCGTGCTTTGAGAAGGATCTCATTCATGTAGCCCCACATTATGACTGAGGGGTGATTATAGTGCTGTGCTATCATCTCACGGAGATTCGTTTCCGCATTATTTGCATAGCCGGGGTCATCAGGCACAATGTCAATCACCGGAATCTCCTCCCATACAAGCAGACCGAGCTTATCGGCATATTCCAGTATCGCCGGATCTTGAGGATAATGCGATATCCTTATAAAATTGGCACCCATATCCTTTGCTGACAGCATGTCGCGGCGGTGAACTTCGTCACGGAGAGCCGGACCGTAGGGCTTCATGTCCTGATGGCGGCATATCCCACGAAGTTTCAACGGCTTGCCGTTAAGAATGAACCTGCCGTCGTCATCAAATCCGAATTCCCTTAGCCCGGTGTCGGTAGTGAGGCGATCAACTATGTTTCGGTTGGAATCAAGCAGCAGTGCCTCAACGCGATATAACTCCGGATTATGCGGACTCCATAGGTGGGGATTCTGAATGTCAGGGAAAGACAATGATAGATCCTGAGTGGAATTTGCTTTCAGAGCTATATTTTTTGATACAGACTTAAGTTGTTCTCCGGAAGGGGAGTAAAGTTTCAGTTCAATTGTAAGTTTCTCTTGTCGGTCGCCTTCATTTATTAATGAGAGATCAGTGTCTATTACCCATTTGCCATTGTTTAAGACCGGAGTTACTTTTATTCCGGGAGCAGCAAAATGGTCAAGAGAAAAGTGGGAATCGGGGTAATCTTCCAGCCACACATCACGGTAGATGCCGCCAAAAAATGTGAAGTCTCCCGAGAAGGGTGGGATGTCGGCTCTGTCATTGTCTACCTCCACCTCAATCACATTTGGGGAGGTGAATGAAAGATATTCGGTGGCAGGGATTATGAACGATGTGTAGCCTCCTTCATGGTGACCTGCCTCCTTATTGTTGATGCGTATATTTGCACTTTTTGATACACCCTCAAACCGAAGGTAGAAGTTACGTCCGGCGTCAGCGGGAGTCAATGAGAGGACACGTCGGTAGATGCCTTTCCCTTTCCGATAATCTTTCTCTGTATAAGCATCGGTGTTCCAGGTATGTGGGAGGTTAACGGCAGTCCATTCAGTGTCGTCTCCCATTTTGAATTGCCAGCCATCATTAATGGAAATCTTTTTGGCAACCGAAGAGATGACCGCCGATCCCAGAAGAACGAGTATGATCAATAATCTCAGCATGATTAAGGTGACAGCTAAAAAGTATTATTATAAGAAAATTTATTAAGAAAGGCCGCTGTTTCCACCGACTATACAGGCGTAGAAACACCGACCTTTCTTTTTATTTACAATCTTTTTTACCTTTGGTTTAAACCTGCCGGGGCAATTATTTCTTCACGATGTCGAAGGTGCCTTTGTCAGTTCCGGCAGAGAGATCAATTGTCATCACATAGGTTGCTCCCTGTTCGAGCTGCACTCCGTCGGCAAGTTCAAAGTTGCCGGCATCCTTGATGAGCTTGCTTGCTTCGTCGGTGAAAGTCAGTGAGGAAGTGGGATATTCGCCGCCCCAGCCGTCCTGATGGAAGAACTTAAACGACAGATAGTCGAAGCGCAGACGCTCGCCATATACAGAACCTTGCTCAGGACCGGCTATACCTGTAAACTGATACACTTTGGGAGAAACCTCAGCCATGCAGTATGCTTTCCCCGGTACCCAGTCAAACTGGCTGTCGAGCGACGGTGAGCCTACACCCCAGCCCATGAGCCAAAGGGCACCTGAACCGTCAGCCTGAAGAGTCATCTCCGAACCGTCGGCATTGACACGCTTTGCGCTGAGGGTACCGTTGAGTTTGTCAAGGATAATATTGTAATGACCGTCAACGGGAAGGAACGTAATGTCGAAGGCATCTTCATCAAAGCTGAAATAGTCGGGGTCATAATAGAGATCGGCGAGTGCGCTAAACTCTTTGAATGTGATCTTAGAGTTCTGGGTAAGCTCTGTGACAGCTGAATACAGTGCATTGTCGGAGGTGTCCATCTTCTGCCCGTTGATGTAGATTGGGCGTTCCTCAAACTGTTGTTCGCCGTTATAATCCACTGTCATTATAGCGTCGTTGATACCCTGTGTAAGGTCTACGGTTATCACATAGATGCCGTTGTCCTGAAGCACTACGCCTTCTTCAAGGAAGAGGTTGCCGTTATCATGACCGTTGTCACCTGTACCCACGCCGATGAGATCAGATTTCGACACGAGGTCATTGCCTGTCAGTTCTACACCCCAGCCCATCTGACCGAAGAACTTGAAGTTGATATTGTCTACTGCCACGGTCTTGCCTCCGATAAGGGTTGCCTGATAGGTCTTATCACCTGTAGGAGCCATGCAGATGGCATTTTCAGTGGTCCAGCCCACTTCATTGGAGAGTGATGGCTGACCGATTCCCTGACCGATTATCCAGAGTGCGCCGGTCCCGTCAGTGTTAAGCGTTGCAGGCTGGTCGCCATTGAGCTTGTAGACACGGAAATAGCGGAGCTTGGTGTCGGCGATTATGCGGTAGTTGCCGTTATATGCGTTGAAGGTCAGCGAGCCGTCTTCATTCTTTGTGAAGTAGTCGGGGTTGATCCACCATTCTGCATATTCAGGGAAGCCTTCAGGGGTGAGGGTGTCACCCTTTGCAAGCGTCATATCTATCTTGGAAGTTGTCTCGTCGATTGCCTCGAGTTGCTGCCCGTTGATGGTGAGGGTGACAAACGGTGAGCCTTCGAAAGAGAATGTGTTGAAAGAGATAGTGTAGCGCCCCGGTGTTGAGTTGGAGAATGGTATCATTCCGTCGGCATAGGGCTTAATCTCACTGTTCTCATATCCGAATACTATCTCGTTGCCGTTGTCACCGAGGGCGGGAGCCACGATTACGCCGCGCATTTCAGACGGGAAACGCTGGGTAACGGAGTAGACATACTGCTGCTCACGCTGCATCACATATTCCTCACCTGTCTCGGCACGGAAAATGAGCGACTGATAGTCGGGGTGGGTAACGTTGACATTATAGATCTGTTCCGAAGTAGTGAAGTGAATGTTCTGAAGGGTGAGGCGCAGGGTGGCTTTGCCGTCGGGAATATTAGCGTAGTAGGGCACGTAGATTCTCCCCTCATAGGTTTCACCGCTCACTTTTGTGCGGATAACTTTCTCGCTCACCATTTCATCACCGAAGTAAAGTTCGGCATGAATGGTTGAAAGGGGCACTTCCTGGTCAGTGGCTTTTATTGCAAAGTAGAGTGAGTCGCCGAAGCAAGCCTCCCCGAGGTTGCCTGTCACGTCCATCACAGGATTGCCGGGTGCCATCTCATCGTCGCTGCACGCCGTGATCAGCGAAGACGATGCGAGCAGCATGGCAAATAATTTATATGGTTTCATATAGTTCTTAGTGAATTGTTAAGATTTTGGGTTATTTCCATGATAGAGAGACTATGCCGTTGCCGGGGACGCTCACCGGGAAATGGTGGGAGCCGTCGTCAACAGTGGCTTTCACATCATTGGAGGTACTGTTGCTGAGTACGAGGGCAAAAGAATTGTCAGGGTTCCTGAAAGCTGAGTAGGTAAGCCCGTTGGTTGAGAACCCTCTTGTGCCGATCCTTACCGCACCCGGCTGAACGGCAGCCGACATATGTGCCATGATGTAGTAGAAGGAATTGCGTCTGATGGTTTTATAGTCATCGGAAATGTCTACTGCGCCAAAACCGGTTGTACAGCCGCCGGGGCGGTTGGGTCCGCGCTGGGCATCGAGCATAAGGTTCCAGATTATCGCGCCACGGCTCCAGCGGTTGACAGTGCCGAGGGTGATCTGCTCCATGTCGTTGACAAGGCGTTTCTGAAGATTGGCTCCGTCGTTCCAGTCGCCCGCAGTAGATTCGGTGAATACCAATTCTTTATCAGGATTGGCTGCATGCACGGTGTTCAGCTCGTTCACGTCGCCGCCATAGTTATGGTAGGCAGCCCCGGCGATATATTGGGAAGCGTCTGCGTCGGCATATATCTTGGTGGGATAGCTCTTCTGGTCTGCCATATTGTCATAATTATAATTATGGTCGAAGGCATAGATCTTGGTGTCGATCCCTGCTTCGCGGAATTTAGGACCGAGAGCCTGCTTGATGAAGTCGCGCTGTTCTTCCCAGCCCATAAACATTGAGGCTGAGTTGCCACGGTTGAGGGGCTCGTTCTGGGGGGTCATCGCATAGATTTTGATGCCTTCCTTATTCATTGCCTGAATCCATTTCACGAAGTAAGTGGCATAATCCTGGTAGTAAGCCGGGTTAAGCTGCCCCCCTGTCCATGAATTGTAGGGCTGGAGATCGGTAAGATTGTTGACTTTCATCCATCGCGGAGCTGTCCAGGGTGAACCGAGGATCTTTATTGACGGATTAATTGCCAATATCTCCTTAAGCACGGGGATAACATATTTGGTCTCCTCGTCGGTCAGGGCGAAATTTTCAATCCCTTCCTTGTCACAGCAGGTGTATTCGCTCAGTGAGAAGTCGGAACAGCCGATGCATACTCTGATATAACTCATGCCGTAGCCTTCCGTTGGAGAGAAAGTCTCCTTCAGGAACTTTTGGCGGTCGCTGTCAGACATCTTCAGCAGATTGTAGGCAGTTGAGCCGGTGATGGCAGCCCCGAATCCGTCAATGGTCTGGAAGGTCTCATCAGGGGTGAGCCTGATTGTGGAGGGCGACATGTTGTCGGTGGTGCTGAATGCCGTCCATGTTTCGGTAAGGTCTTTCGCACGGTTGGCAGTAGTGGTCAGCACTCTCACGTCTTCCGTCTTTGTCTCCTCGGGGGCTGTCGGCTGAGGCTGGGGAGTGTCATTTTTGTCGCTCCCGCAAGAAATCATCATTGCACCAAGAGCGAATAGAGATGCTATAGTCACTTTAATAGTTGTCATGTAATTGTTATGAATTAGTCTGTTGAATTAATAGCCGGGGTTCTGTACCACGTTGGGATTGGTGTCGAGTACATCCTGGGGAATTGGCAACAGATATGAATTGGCTGTGTAAGGCACTGCGATTGGGAGTCTTCCCGGATCATTGCGCTGTGCGGCTTCCATGGCTTCCTCCACAAGACCGAGACGCACAAGGTCATACCAGCGTTCACCCTCACATGCAAGCTCGAGGCGTCGCTCGTTGACGTATGCCTTCAGCATACTCTCTTTGTTGCTCTTTTCGGCGGAGGTGAGCTTTGCCACTCCGGCACGCTCACGAATCTGATTAATGATTGCTGCCGCTCCTTCCAAATCTACGTTCTCACCATTGATAAGTGCCTCTGCCTTAAGAAGCAGCAGGTCGTCATAACGCAGGAAGAAGACATTGCTGTAGCCGGAACGCACCTTATACATGAACGCATAATTGTCTGAAGGATAATAGTTGCTCCAGGCGCACTCGTAATATACAACGGTCTGCTCCTTGCGTTTAGTATCTCCCTCTTTATCAAAAGCCGACAAAAGGTCGCGTGAGGGTGTGATCCATTTAGCCCATGAGAAGCTGTTGTCCCAGTCTTCAAGGCAGCGTCCATACATCCATGATGCCCAGTTGCCTGAACCGACAGGGTAGTGCACCTCCAGGATTGATTCCACGGTGTTGGTATAAAGCGGAGTTGCTGAGAAGCCATCTTTGACTGCGCCGTCAATGTTGAAAAGGTCGCCATATTCGGGGCACAGTGCATATCCGCGTGCAGTCAGTTCATCTACATATTGGATGACTTTCTCATAATCGCGCACGGGTCGCTCGGCATAAACTTTTGCGAGGATTGCGCGTGCCACGTCTTTACTGAAGCGAGTCTTGTCGCCATTCCCTTCCGGGGCATACTTTATTGCGTCTTCGAGGTCTTTCAGGATATACTGGTATGCCTCTGCCTCTGTGTTCTGTGCCGGGAAGTAGCTTTCGTATGATTCCGCGATATTTTCAGATGTTATGTCTTTTGGGATTGTGGTCACGATAGGTATATTACCCCACATTCTGACCATGCGGAACCATATAAAGGCACGCAGTATCTCTGCCTGGGCACGCATTGTGTTGATCTCATCAGTTGTCAGGCTGTTGTCTGCCACTGATTCCACACCCACTATAAATTTCGTGCATTTCGCAGCCTGAAGCATATAGTAGTTCCAGTCGCGGTTTACACACAGGGTGGTGCCGTTAAGGTCGTTGGTGGCAGGGTCAACCACCTCGCTGCCGGTTGTGCCGGCGTATGCGTTGTCGCTGTGTACGTCACCGATAAGGAGATAGTCAAGCTGCAGCTGGTTCTGGTTCCCTTTGAAGTCTTCATATAGAGCCGTCAGCGCACTTTCAGCGTCTGCGCGGTTCTGATAGACAATCTCATCTTCTTTATTGTCGATTACTCCCTCTGTCACGTCGGAATAGTCACTGACCGGCTCATAGTCGAGTCCGCATGAAGTCAGGGCGAGTGAGAGGCTGAGCATTCCGGATATAATATACTGGTATTTCATAATTTATTTCACTTTATTAGAAGTCAATGTTAACACCGAACACATAGCTTTTGCAATGGGGGTAGGTGCCCCAGTCGATTCCCTGCACTGCGCCGCTGCTGCCCCACTGGTTCACCTCGGGGTCCATGCCGGAATAGTGGGTGAAGGTCACGAGGTTGGAGGCAGTGAAGTAGGGCTGTATACGGGTGATGCCAAGCGACTTCATCCATTTTCCTTCAATGTCGTATGACAGGGAGATATCCTTAATGCGGAGATAGCTGCCGTCTTCCACGAAGTAGGTAGAGTTGCGCATGTTCCAGCCTGCTTTCGGCATGTCGGTGATCTGTCCGGGAATGCGCCAGCGTTTGAGCACCTCTGTGGTCTGGTTCTTGCCGTCATACATTCCTTCGGTCTCCATTCTGGAAGCGTTGAAGATGTCGTTGCCGTAAGAACCCTGAATGAAGATGCTGAGGTTAAAGCCCTTATAAGAGAAGGTGTTGGTCATACCGAAGGTGAAGTCCGGGTTCGGGTCACCGATGAATGTGCGGTCAGAAGATGAGATTCGTCCGTCGCCATTGATATCTTCATAGATCATAAGTCCGGTCTCAGGGTCTACTCCCTGTGCCACATATCCGTAGAATCCGCCGAGTGAGCGTCCCGGTTCATTGCGTACCACGGCTTCATTTACAGTCTCGCTTGTCACGGCATCGAGGTACACTTTCTGAAGCTCGAGTTTAGTGAGCTTATTCTTGTTGAACGACATGTTCAGGTTGGTTGACCATGTGAATGCTCCGGTGAAGTTGCGTGATGTGATTCCAAACTCAAAACCTTTGTTGGTCATCTCGCCCTCGTTTCTCTGGATTGAGCTTGCTGCTGCCGAGCCTGAGGGGAGCGACACCCACATCAGCATGTCGGTGGTTTTCTTATAATATACGTCTGCGCTCAGTTCAAGGCGGTTGTTAAGCACGGCGAAGTCAACGCCGATGCCGGTCTGTGTGGTGGTTTCCCAAGTCAGGTCGCGTGTGCGGAGATTGGCTTGGCTGATTGTCGGCACAGCTGTAGAGTTGCCGTCTTCAAACCATGCTATGCGGTTGATGTTGTAGCGCTGCAGATAAGCATAGTCGCCCACGCCGTCTTGGTTACCTGTCTTTCCCCAGCCTGCACGGAGTTTGAGGTCATATAGCCATGAGGCGTTTTCAAGCCAGCTTTCCTGAGAGATTCTCCATGCAGCAGACACTGAGGGGAACGCTTTCCAGCGGTGGTCAGGGTGTAGTTTTGAAGAACCGTCATAACGGATATTGGCTGATACGAGATATTTGGAATCAAAATTGTATGAGACGCGCCCGAGATAAGACATGATACCCCATTGAGAGCCACCGGAACCTGTGCCGGTCCAGCTGATTTTGTTGGCAGCATTGAGAGTCTGGATTGTACCGTTTCTGAAATACTGACCGTTTATCCAGTTGTTGGAGTAGTTGGAATCGGTCCATGATGTGGCAGCCATTATGCCGAGTGAGTTTTTGCCGAATGTCAGGTCATAGTTGGCGATGTTGTCCCATGTCAGCACTGTGTTGTAGCTTCTGCCGTCGTATGCTGTGCCACCCTGCTCACGTCCCCATGTAGTCTTCTCCGGATCGAGGAAAGATGTGTCCCAGCCGTGACGGCGGTCCATTGTGAACTTGGTGTTGAAGGTCAAGCCTTTTGCAAGGTTAAATAAGAGTTCTCCTGATGCGATGAGACGGTTCTCACGGCTTCTGTTTGCTTCCTGGCGCGCCTCATTTTCAATAGGACTCTGCATGTTGAGACCATAGAAGTTATTGTAGTAGCGTGTCGGGTCATCGGGATCCCATATAGGGGCGTAGGTCGGAGTATTGACCACGGCGAGGATCACACCGCCACGGTTACCCACAGTGCCCATTGCGCCGCCGCCATTGGAGGAATAATCTGAATAGACCATGTTGGCTTTTGCAGTGAGCCAGGGACGGATTTTCCCTTCAATGTTTGCGCGGAAGTTGAAACGCTGGAAGAAGGAGCTTTTAAGGATGCCTCGGTCTCTCTGGTAGCCTCCGGAGAGGTAGTAGCTGATTTTTTCTGAATTTTGGGAGATTGAGAGCTGATATGTCTGAGTGTTACCGGTGCGGTAGGTTGCGTCAAACCAGTCTGTCTGGTCAGTGAGTCCGTCGGGAAGTTTTACCAGACCGATTTCGTCCATAAGCTCTTTATACTGGGCAGCGTTGAGCACATCCAGCTTTTTTGCCACATTTGTGAAACCACCCTGAATGTTTAGAGAAATCTTTGCGTCGCCGGATTTTCCCTGCTTTGTGGTGATGATCACAACGCCGTTGGCGCCACGAGAACCATAGATTGCGGCAGAAGAAGCATCCTTAAGGATCTGCATGTTTTCAATGTCGCCGGGTGAAAGGAAGTTCACATTGTCCACAGGCACACCGTCTACCACATAGAGAGGTTCGTTGGAGCCGTTGAATGAGGTTGTGCCACGCACTCTGACGGTCATGCCGCCGCCGGGGGCACCGGTTGGTTGTTGCACGGCTACACCCGGGGCTTTTCCCTGAAGAGCCTGGGCTGCCGAGACTATCGGACGGTTTGCCAGGGCTTCCTCACCCACGGTGGAGACGGCAGTGGTAAGGTCTTTACGTTTCACAGCGCCATATCCGATCACCACAACTTCATCGAGGCTTGAGCTGTCTTCCTCGAGCACCACATTCATTCCGGCAGCGGCTTTAAGCTCGCGGGTTACGCACCCGATATAAGAAAACACGAGCACGGAGCCTTCCGGCACCTGAATCTTGAAGTCGCCGTTGATGTCAGTGGCTGTGCCTTTGCCCGGCATCCCCTTTACACCGACGGAGACTCCTATAAGCGGTTCCCCTTCATTGTCGAGAACCGTTCCGGAAGCAGTGATGTCAGCCGCAAAGCTTGCAAGACTGCCCGTGATGACCATGACCAGAAATAGAGCCAATGGTAAAAGATTTAACTTTTTTTTCATGTAGGTTATAGTTTATAGATTATTGAGATTGCTTGATTATTGGTATTGCTTTTGTGTTTTAATGCTGTCAAAGAGCGATGCCGCTTGGTTGTCGTGTCTTGTTGTTATCCATTTTTGTTTGCGGTGCAAAGTTATATATTAAAAAATCAGAATGTATGCCGTGGTAAAGTGATAGGGTAAGATAGAGTAAATGCCAACCTAATGAAGATCAGAATTTTATTAGAATAGAAACATATGAAAAAAGTAAGCCTCTTTAATCCTTTCGGCAACCCTTGTAAAGAATCTAAGAGGGGGAATCCATAAACTTCCCGAGGGTTCTTACGGTCTCGGCAAACTCCTCACGGGGTATTATTGCCTTGTTGCGCACGCGGAAGCGATTGTTGTAGACGGTCTGTGGTGAGCAGTGAAGAAACTCGGCAATCTTTACACTGTCGGAAATGCCGAGCCTGACGAGGGCATAAATCCGTAGCTCGGTGTTGAGCAGCTCGTCCTCTTTGGGTATTATCTGTTTGTCTGGTTGGAGAAGGGCATTGAAGTCGTTGATGAAATCTGGGTAGATATGAAGGAATACGGTGTCAAACGACTTGTAAAACTCCTTCAATTCTTTCTTAACGATGTCATGGCTCTCCGTGGAAGTTTCTATCTCCTTATATTTTCTTGTCACGGCTTTCACGTGTATGCTTTTTCTGAACTCCTCCAGCTTGCCGATATAGTTTGAGCAGATAGTGAATATATAGCCGATATATTCCTCTTTCACATAGTTTGCCTCGTTGAGCTCCTCATTCTTTTTGTATAGGTCGGTGTTAAGTTGGGTCAGTTGGGTGTTGGCATCGGCAAGCTGCTGCTGCGTCTGTGAGAGTTGATGGAGGTGGGTGTTAAGCTCCTTGTTAGCAGCGTCGAGGTTTGTCCTTTGCCGTTTGAGTTTCTTGTTCTGCACGATTATCACTACTGTTGTGAATATCAGGATAACGGCGAGGATACACACCAGGACCAGGAAAGTGTGTATCCTTTGTTCCTGCTCCCGGTTGCGTTGCTGGTAGGCATGGTTTATCTTGTCTTGTGTCCTTGCAATCCCGAATGCCTTGCCGCGATTAGGGTAGGATAGGGCTTTGTTGAGACTGTAGTTGATATAAGAATAAGCGCGGTCTATGTCGCCCTTGCCATTGTCAAACATTATCTTTGCGAGGTCTTCCAGGGAAGATATTTCGGCATTGGCGGTCTTTACGTCGCAGATGGCAGAGAGGGTCATATATTTCCGGTGGTTTTCGCGGTCGCCCTGCCATTCATAGAGTTTTGCAAGTATATAGAAGTCTTTTGCATCCTCTCTTGAATTTAGCTGCGACCCCTCCACTTTCTTGAGCAATGCCGGTATCAGGGTAGGATCAGTCTTGTCAGTGCCGAGTATGTCCCAACCCTTATACCACAGATAGTCTTTGTGGTCAGGGGGGATTACACGCATTATGGAGTCTTTGAAAGCCCTCTCTTTTGTATAATACTCGTTGGCATCGCCTCCGGCATAATTCCCGAGATGGCTGTAAAGGAATATCATCTGCCCGTAATATGCGGGTAGCAGTTCGCGGGGTAGATGTGAGGGATTGAGAGCTTTTATCACATCTTCAGCCTCTTTGAGGAGTCCGGTGCCGGCAAGTAGGTTTGACTTGTCAATCCGCGTACGGGCAATCCATTCGGGATTTCCGGATTTGTCTGCTATTTCAACGTTCAGGCTGATATATTTAAGTGCGGAGTCGGCATTATATGTTGAGTATTCTTCGAATAGTTCCGAGTTGGCGATATAACGGTCGTGAAGTGTCACCGCATTTGCAGCCTTATTATGGAAATAGGCTATCCTTGACAACTTGGCTTTCTTTATGTCGTCGTTTTTCTCTAAAAGGGAATCAAGCATACTGACATAAAAATCTGAACCGTGGCTGAAGGTTGCATGACCTGTAAAAGGACACAGCGTTATCAACACGAGCAATCCGAGTAGCGTTATAATATTTGCAAGCTTATTCATGTTGCAAAATTAATAAAATTCAGCAGATATTTGTAGTCAGGTGTACCTTTAAGGTAAAAAAGATTGTTTTTTAATTAAATCCAACATCAAAACCCCTAAAATTAATAACATGAAAGTATTGTTATCAGCAGCCCTCTCAGTGGCAGCAGTTTTTTCGGCAGGTGCGCAGATCGGAGCAGGCAAAGTGATCCGTATTGCGACAGACAACACTGACCTCGTGCTTCAAGTAGGTCCCAATAATCGTCTTTATCAGACTTATCTCGGTCCGAGGCTTCTTCATGATGAGGATCTGCAGCAATTGCCGTGGAGTCAGCATGCCGCATCCGACGGTTCAGTCTCTACACGTGGCTGGGAAGCATATTCCACCTCTGGAAATGAGGATTTCTTCGAACCGGCTCTTGGCATAACCCATGCTGACGGCAACATGACCACATATCTTTATTATGTGGACTCCTCTCAGGAGGCAGTGCCCGGAGGCACGCATACCCGGATTAATCTTCAAGATGATAAGTATCCTGTTAGTGTAACGCTTAATTATGTGGCTTACCCCAAGGAGAATGTCATAAAGACATGGACTGAGATATCTCATCAGGAGAAGAAACCCATCACCCTCTCCCAATACGCCTCTGCAATGCTCTATTTCAACGAGCCGGAATACTGGCTCACGGAGTTCAGTAGCGACTGGGCAAAGGAGGCACAGATGAGTACACAGCAACTTCAGTTTGGTAAGAAAGTTATCGACACCAAGCTTGGCAGCCGTGCGGCGATGCACACGCATCCTTTCTTTGAAATCGGGCTTAATGGTCCTGCTAAGGAACACACCGGGGAGGTGCTTATGGGTACTCTCGGCTGGACCGGCAACTTTCGTTTTACATTTGAGATTGATAATGTGGGCAATCTGCGCGTGATTCCCGGAATTAACCCATACGCCTCTAATTATGAACTTAAAGCCAACGAGGTGTTCACGACACCGGAATTTATTTTCACACTCAGCTATGAGGGCACAAGCCAGGGCAGCCGTAATCTCCATGACTGGGCGCGTAAGTATGAGTTGAAAGATGGTGAGGGTCAGCGTCTCACTCTCCTTAACAACTGGGAAAACACGGCTTTTGATTTTAATCAGGAGATACTTGCAGAGCTGATGAAGGAGGCAAAACATCTCGGGGTAGATATGTTCCTTCTCGATGACGGTTGGTTTGGCAATAAATATCCCCGCAAGGATGACCATGCCGGTCTTGGTGACTGGGAAGTGACCCATGATAAGCTCCCCGGTGGAATCCCCGCCCTTGTTGACGCTGCGAAAGAAGCCGACGTGAAGTTCGGTATCTGGATTGAACCGGAAATGGTCAATCCAAAAAGTGAGCTTTATGAGAAGCATCCTGACTGGGTGATCGAGCAGCCAAACCGCGACACATATTATTATCGCAACCAGCTTGTCCTTGACATGAGCAACCCGAAGGTGCAGGATTATGTTTTTGGTGTGGTAGATGATATTCTTACCGAGAACCCCGATGTGGCATATTTCAAGTGGGATTGCAACAGCCCTATCACCAATATTTATTCACCATATGCCAAGGATAAGCAGGGTCAGCTATATGTAGACCATGTGAGAGGAATTTATAATGTGTTGAAGCGGGTAAAAGATAAATATCCGAATGTGCCCATGATGCTTTGTTCCGGAGGGGGTGCCCGCTGCGATTATGAGGCTTTAAAGTATTTCACAGAGTTTTGGTGTTCTGACAACACCGATCCTGTTGAGCGCATTTATATCCAGTGGGGATTTTCACAATTCTTTCCCTCAAAGGCTATGGCAGCCCACGTGACAAGCTGGAATAAGAATACGTCTGTCAAGTTCCGTACTGATGTCGCAGCCATGTGCAAACTCGGCTTTGACATTGGCTTGCATGAGCTTAGTGCTGATGAGCTTGCCTATTGCCAACAGGCTGTGGCTAACTGGAAACGTCTTCAGCCGGCGGTGATGGACGGCGACCAATATCGTCTCGTGTCACCTTACGAAAGCAACCATGCGGCAGTTGAATATGTTGACAAGTCGAAAAACATGGCTGTGTTGTTTGCCTACGACCTTTCTCCACGTTTTCAGGAGAAATTGCCGAAGGTGAAACTTCAGGGACTTGACCCGGATAGGAAATATCTTGTGAAGGAGATTAATCTTATGCCCTCCACAGAGTCTGCGTTTGCCAACAATGGTAGGGTCTTTACCGGCGATTATCTCATGAAAGTGGGTCTCGATGTCTTCACATGGTATCACAACACTTCCACTGTTATTGAACTGGAAGCCGTGAAGTAACTGATTTGTAATGGTATGTCCCCGGAAAGTTATATATCCGGCTTTCCGGGGACCTTTATATTAATTTATTACGCTGTAGCCTATACGCGGCGTGGTGGTGGAACGGAGGTTGCGCTTGGTTGATGGTATGTCTTCCGGCAATATCACCGACAGGGCATTATAGCTGATATCCTCTTTTGCCATGACACGTATTGCCATTGCCGGAAGAATTTCCGTCTGGATCATGTTGATCACATGGCGTGCATTCCCGAAATTCTTATCACGGCGTGAGCAATCAAGGGCAAGCCTTATTCTCAAAGCCTCTGCGGCTTCAGGAAGAAGGTGATACCCATATTCCTCAAGAAACCGCTCCGCAATGTCCATCAGTTCCGCTTCCGAAAAATCCTCGAATATATATACGTTGGAATCCGGGATACGTGACCTTAGCCCCGGATTCATCTCAAACATGCGCTTCATCTCGTCAGGATAACCGGCGAGAATCAGCATCCAGTCACGCTTTGACTCATCAGCAAGCGAGCTCATCAGCGTCTCAATCACAAACTTCCCCGGATCACGCGGATCCTTAGGCTGGTAAAGCTGATATGCCTCGTCAATAAGAAGAATGCCTCCCTGCGCTTCCTCAATGGCAGCGAGTGTGTTGCTTTCCTCCATGCTATAGTTCGGACCGAGCAGTGTGGCGCGTTCCCTGACCACCACGTGTCCCTTGCTCAATACCCCCGCTTCGTGAAGCATCTTCCCCATGAGTTTTGCCACGGTGGTTTTCCCGGTGCCCGGTGAGCCTAAAAACATGGCATGGAGTGGGAACGCACTTACCGGCAGCCCCGTGTCAGCACGCATCTTGTTAAAGCGCATCAGCTTCTCATAGGCACTCAGTTTCTCTTTTACCGACATGAGTCCCGTGAGCCTGTCAAGGGCTTCCATAAAATTTCTCTCTGTGGCTTCGGCAACTTCCGGGATGGGTTCTTCCGGGTCGTCCGGTTCTTCTTCCGGTTCTTGTTGCGTGGCAATCATCTCTTCAAGCAAGTGGTCAAACTCCTCGTTGGTCAGCGATTCATAATCGTCGTCGGTAGAATCCGCTTTCTCTGCTGCCAAAAGCATGTTGTAGCGTTCTGCGGCTGCAGAAAGCGAATATTCATCAAGACATTCAAGCCCTTTCCCTTCCCATGGTCCGATAATTGTGTCGGCACACGTACAGAACACTATCCCTGCCAAGGCATAATCCATGCAGATAAGTTCCGCGTAGCAGATCCCCAGGTTCGTTTTCCTTATAAGGAAGGGTATCTCCACATGATATTGGTTGGTGTATAAGTCGTCACACTCCGGGGTGCAGAAGCGTGAGTCTACCTCTCCGTTGGGATAGTGGATCCTTATCTCCATCTCCGGCATGATAAAAGGCTCCTCATTGAATGTGGGTCGTAGGTTGAAACGTACCGTGTAGTAGTTCATCGTATCGGCATATAGGGCTTTGTAAAGTGAGTGGGTATACTCCGGCGACATGCCGGCTAATATCACTTCAAACCAGTCTGTCACATGTTTCCCGCAGCGGTTTTCGTCAAACACATGCACTACATGCTCGCCAAGTAGGCGGTGGGAACATTCATCTCTTACCGTTACCTTATAGGTGTGGTCAGGGTTGATGTCGGCATACTTTAATGGCAGATCAACCCGAATGTTGGTCATCTCGTCATATCTCCCCATATTTACCTCAATCACTGTGGAAGTGATGAGATATTTCCCGGTCATATCGATCAGAGAGACTGCCACGTTGTGGCTTACTCCTTCGGTGGGGGTAACAAGGGCACGCTCATTGGTAAACATCATCAGCACGGCAACGCCTGACTGATTGGATCCCACTATGAAGTCGTGACGGTTGTCAAACAACTCCACTCCGAGATAAGATTTTGCTATCACGCTGTCAGCACCGTAGACACTGACCTGTAGCAATGAAAGTGATAAAGGATTATCGATTTGTTTCATATATTTTTACAGTTTAAGTTTAAATTTTACATTTTCAATTTCTCCGGAAGACCTTTCCTCCGGTGCGGAACCAACATGTCAATGTGCACTCAATCATCAGCAGGCATGATGCATCAGGACATAATGCGGGCTGTCGATTGATTTTGAATAAAAAATGTTGGTGAAAATTGCTATACACGCCATCCCATCGTCCTGCCCGGCGTGGCAACGACTCTCGGATAGCGATCCTTAATAGCTGAAAATGACATCATTAAACTGTAAAAATAGGCTATATCAGATTAATATTGCCTGTTATTGTGTGGCAAAATTAATCAATAATTCTGATTTTTCAAAATAAATTTCTAATTTTGTGACTAAAATCAACTTTGTTCTCCACTGACATTATGATTCGCTTCATACCTATATTGATCCTCTTTCTGGTTGCCCTCACATTCTCCGGTTGCCATGGACGTTCCGCAAGTTCCACCCGACTTGATCTGGCTGAAAGCCTGATGTGGTCAATGCCCGATTCCGCATTGTCTGTTCTTGGAACTGTCTCCCCCGACAGCCTTGCCAAAGGTGAGGAGAGGGCACGTTATGCCCTTCTGCTAACTATGGCAATGGATAAGAATTACCTCAAACCAACCAATGACTCACTGATATCGTCGGCAGTTGACTATTACAACTCAAAAAACAATGCCGGATGTCTTATGGTGGCAAACTACTACCGAGGCAGGGTGCAGCAGCACAACGGCAGATACCCACAGGCACTCCTCAGCTTCTATCAGGCTAAGGAGCTTGCCGAGAAAAACGACAGCTCATTCTGGGCGGGAATGGCTTGCAGGGGAATATCGGATATATACGGAGAAAATTATAATCGAGCGGAAGAGTTGACTTTTGCAAAGAAAGAATATGAGTATATAAAGAAGAGCGGCAGGCAACCTTATTTGAATTATGCTTTACATGATTTAGGAAGAGCTTATGGAAATAATGATAGAAATGATAAAGCCATTTCTATTTCTGAGCAACTTATTGACTCGGCGATAATTTCTAAAGATGCATATTTATTCTATGGTGCTAACCAGCTTAAGAGTTATGCACTTATTAGTGATAAGCAGTATTCTGAAGCGTATCCTCTTCTTCTGGAATTAAGTGATGGAGGATTTGCTGAGGAGATGGATTCATTAAATCTTAGTTTGGTATTAGCTCATATAGGAATGAAAGAAAAAGCTCTCAGATTATTGGATAATCTACCAAATGCTAATTCAGGAGCAAAAAGTAGTATACGATATGTAATTTATAGAAATGCCGCACAATATGACAAAGCCATTGGAGAGGTGGAATACGTTGATAGTGCTTCAGATTCTATCCTGAGAACTTCCATGAGTCGGAATCTTACCGGTTTCCTTTCAGATTACTTTGAGATGAATAAAAAAATCACGGAAGCTGAGCTAAACGCCACCAAGTTGCAGAGATGGCTTCTTATTGTGGGTTTTATGGTGACGACAACTTTACTAATCTATGTCATTGTGCATATTTACCGCCGACAAAAGCATGAGATCAGTAAAAAGGTTTTGCTTGCGGAGCAACTTGAGAAAGATTTAGGGAAAGCAATAGAAGACCTTGGAATCAACAGAGAGAACCTGAATAAAATTAAGGAGGAATTTGGCAAGACCAGGGAGGAGCTATCTAAGAAGACGAATGATCTTAATAAAATTAATGAGGATCTGTGTCAGACAAAGGAAACTCTTGACAAGACCAAAGAGATACTTACCCAAAGTGAGAAAGATCTGGACTATACCCGCCAAACTCTAAACAGAACTAAGGAAGAGTTTGCCACCGGCATGAAAGAATTAGATAGGGCAAACGAGAATCTTATCAGGAGCAGAAATGAAAGGGAACGGACTGATAGTATAATAGGATACCTTACCTCTACAAAGTATGAATTGCTGGAGCAGCTGGCAAAAATAAAACTGTGTAGTAAGGATGCCAAGGTGGTAAGGCGAAAGATTGCCGACGCAGTTACAAGGCTGATTGATGACCTGTCTTTTCAAAGTGATAAAGTCATAGAACTTGGGAATGAGGTGGACACCCTTCATGACAATCTGTTCTCAGATTTCCGGGCTGATCTCCCTGACCTGAAGGATGCCGATTACAGGCTCTTCCTGTTCTCCGTTCTGCGGTTCTCCATTCCCACAGTTTCCCTATTCCTTAAGGAGGATAAAATTGATGCTGTCTACAACCGCAAGCGTCGCCTTAAGGATAAAATCAAACTCCTTGGCCAAGAAAAAGGCAGCAGATACTTGCCATATCTATAATAACACATTTATTTACAGAATGTTATAAATTATCTGGTTTTATAAATCAGATAATTTGTTGTAAATCAGCTATTTAGTTAAAAAGACAAACAAAAAATTTGTCTTTTTAACTAAATAGCTGATTTACATGAGTTTATAAACAGCAAAAACCAAACGAAATTGGCTCTAAAATAGTGCCAGAACCGTTTTTATGTCTTAACTTTGCAACCGATAATCAAAATATTTAATTTATGAATCTATTAAAAAAATTTCTAATCGTGCTTGTTTGCTGTTTACCCTCTATAAGTGTAGCAGCAGATAATAACAAACAAAGGAGAGAATAATCCTGCTCCTACTCTGAAAAGGATTGTACTGTTTCCCAAAAAAGAACTATCAAAACGCCCTAACATCCCATCGCGTGTATACATAGAATGCACTTACACCGAAGGGTACATGGAGTTCGTTCTGCCGGAAGGAATTGAATCTGTTCAGGTAACTCTTACAGACGGAGACTTTGAATTGATTGATTTCGCAACCCTCGAGAATCTGGTGATCATATTGCCATCTCTAAGTGGAGTGTATGATCTCATATGCACTACTCCTGACGGTCGTGAATTCGGTGCCGAGATCTATTTCTAACGCTTATAAGCATTAGGTTTCCGGTAGTCACTTTTGCAAGTATTACCGGTTCCTACTACTTTTTAGTGCCAACGAGGGTAAACCTTCTTTGGCTTACTCTACATTTCATAATGAGTCACCTTACTCACCACTAACGTTTATTAACTTTTAATTCTTTATAATCATGAAACAGAAATTTATTCCTTTTTTAGGAATGCTTGCATTTCTTACATCATGCCAGAGTTCATACGATGAACCGGCTCAAGAGTTATCACTGCCGTCTACGCCAATAGAAGAGCTGACCGGGATTCAGCATGACATTGCAGTCAACATTCTCACCAACCACTTTGGGGGTTACACCAAGGGAGAGCCACCTACAAGAGCCTCCGGGCAGTTCTCCCTTACCCCATACATAGTAGAGGGCGACACGGTGATGTACGTAGCCCAATATCAAGATGGCTGGGAAATATACTCTGCAAGCCACGCCACCGAGATGGTACTTTTCTCGTCTGATGAGGGTAGGTTTGATATAAATGATCCAAATCTCCCGGAGCAACTGCATTTTCTGATTGAGGAGAATGCCTCCTTAATAAGGCAACTAATGAAAAAAGATACTTACAACGTTGACCCGTCATGGGGACCTATTGCAGTTCCAGAGGAAAAAATAGAGCATGCTGATGTAATGGCTCTTGTGGATGTAGATAGCAATGAGAGGACTACGATTAATTCCGGGAGTGTTCCGCCAGGACACTGGGTACTTATAAACATTAAAAAATTATCAGAAAGTATAGATTGGCATCCTAGTTTAACATCTACAAAATGGTCGCAGTTAGAGCCTTGGAACAAGTATTCCAAATATTGTTTAGATAAGGCCGATAATACTTTCAAGCATTCTCCCAATGGGTGTTCAGCTGTTGCCATTGCCCAGTATCTATATTTTACACACTATAAGGATGGCATACCTACCAGCAGTGCTGCTTATGCCATATCAACTTCTGATGGTTATGATTACACATTTCCGGTTGTGACATCGACCAATTGGGATAAAATGGCCAAAGACTCCACTAACCCGGGTATTGACGAGGTTGCTTTGCTGATAGGTAGTATTGGGAGGTCAATTAACACAACCTATGGATTAGCTGGATCTTCCACCAGTGAGAAAGATGAGCTCAGGTATCTAAATTCCGTCTATAAAAATAATACTTTCACCATATCTGATTTTAATTATATTAATGTTAGGAGTTCGCTCGCCAACGGATATCCTGTCATATGCAGTGCGAGATCAGATATGAATAGGGATGGTACACCAACTGAAGAGAAAGGGCATGTTTTTCTAGTAGACGGGTACAGAGAAATTGTGTCCACATATCGATATACTTATGGACTTGTAAGGGATCCTCTGCCAGCAGGAGCTACAGACCCATGGATAGCAGATCTTAAAGATGAAAATGGTAATATTATTGTTTATGCATACACGAAACAAGTAGAAGCCACATCAGCAGCCCAAAGCTCTATAAGCATGAACTGGGGTGGAGAAGATAGTAGTTATAATTATATCTATTATTCACCGTATGAGAATTGGAGAATTGGGGATATATGTTTTAATCTCAGACACAAGATGTATGAGAGAAAGTAATTAAATTATGGTCTTGATGATGAAGCTTTTGAAATTTTTACGTATCTTTACATCCGTATAGAGCGAGGAGATAATCAAATGTACTTGGTAAAACGGATGAATCATAATCGTATCTCTTTATTTGTAGCTGTAAAGATATAAAAATTTCGGTCGTTTGACCAAATTTTATATTAATTATTTTATTGGTTTTCAAAGAGATTATATGTTTTAAGTATATTCCCCAGATTCGTAAATTTAACGAACTATTGATAGGAAAATTCCTCAAATATTATAAGTATTTATCTAATAACTGTTATATGAGACACATTCTATTCAAAACCTGGACAACCGTATTACTATTAGGCAGTATCTTCTCCAGCTGTTCTAAGGATGACAACATCTGTCAAAACCTTACTCCACGAGAAAGAGTGAGCATAGAGCTGACAGAGCCAACTCGCGCTGTGGCCTCAGATCTTACCGGATTCTATGGCAAATTTACGGCTGACATAGTAAATTATGCCACCACTCATCCGAAGGCGGCAGAAGAAGGCAACGTGGTGGCTTCTCCAATATCAATGGCAATGCTCCTCGCAATGGTAGCCAATGGAGTGGCAGAAGAACAACGACAAGCATTTACTGAATATTTAGGCACTGAGGACCTAAACAGCCTCAACTCTCTATGTAAGGTTCTTTTAGAGCAACTCCCAAAGACAGATAATCTTGCCAAACTACAACTGGCTAACTCGGTATGGGTTGACTCAGGTGCCAATAAGCGTCTAAGGGAGGATTATGCCTCGATTATCTCTAATTATTATGACGCACCAGTCCTATATGAAACGTTTGATGATCAAAAGACTGTCGACAGAATCAACGGGTGGTGTAAAGGCAAGACCAACGGACTTATCCCTAATTTCCTGCAAAAGTCGCCAGAGGGAGTGGCACTGCTGATTAATGCTCTTTATTTCCATGCACTCTGGGAAGAAAATATCTTTGACCTGACAAACACAGCACGGGCAGAGTTCTATGGTGACAACTGTCAACGAATGGTAGACATGATGCAATCAGCAGCATATAGAGGACTATATGCCAATGATGGAGAATTTGAGCTGTTTACAATTCCATTTGGAAATTCGGCACTCCAGATGGAAATCATAGTGCCTACATCAACAGTAACAGATGAGGGGAATGCTCTGTCTGTTCCTGATATTGAGACACTCTCTGCATCTGCAACGACACATGAGATTGTTGCCACTGTTCCAAAATTTACTGTCAACGGTAAGTATGATATAAGCAGGATGTTTGAGGCAGTCGGAAAATATGGTCTGGTTAAGACTGATGTAAGTATGTTCGATGATGGGTTACAGGAAGTCATGATACAGTATGCACACGCTACAAAATTTACAATTGATGAGACCGGAGCTGAGGCAGCCAGCGTATCAGATGATGAGATTAGGAATTCCGCCCTCATCGATGATGAGGCTCCTGTCTATATAAAAGTTGACCATCCGTTCTGGTTCTTTGTACGTGAGTTCAGCACCGGCGCATGCATCTTATCCGGACGCATAGCCAATCTTTAATGACAGATTTTATTCATAAGCGATGCCGTGCCGATTAAATCGTCAGTAGGCACGGCATTATTACTTTTACCTAAAGGTGAGACAGGTTGAAATCAGAAGTATATAAGTTAAGATTATCCACATAAATATTTGTAAAATTGGAATTATTTTTTATAACTTTGCCAACGATATTGATAATCTGGAAATAACAAAGATATCAGTGTATTTTCACAGATAGCATTTGACTCTCAACCTATGCTAACAACAATCATTAGCATAATAATACTTGTAGTATGAAAAACAACAATTTGGGGGGCAGTGCTTGCATTGCTCTTTATGGGCTCTTGCTCCGGTTCCTCTGTGGTAGAGCCAGAAGTAAGCGTTGCAGAAGAATAGGATGCACCGTTTGAGTCCTCAAGGTATACTAATTATATTGAGACTCCCATTACACGAGATGCAGTGGATCTCTAAAAGATATCTGTGACAATAATCCGGACAATGTGATCTGTTTCCAATCAGTGTCATCACCACAATGACAGTGCTGTTGAATGGTGGTGACCAGGAACTGGTCAAGAGTTTATCGACCTGTTAAATGGTGGATATTCAGGTAGCTTCCAGGGTGAAAAAATTAACAATGGAGAAACTTAATGAATACTGCCGAATATTGATAAGCCAACTTCCAGTTGTAGACAATCAATACTCCTTCTTCTCAAAGAATTCAATATGGCATGAGCCTTCAATCATCCTGCAGGCTGCATTTGCAAATGTTATGATACAGACATTCGATGCTGGTGAGATAAAAATAAATCCCTCCGGAATAGAGTCAATGGAACTGATCAATAAATAGGTCAGTGACGTGACTCAAGGAAACATGGCTTCTTTCCTTACAAGGCCATTGGAAGACATACACCTTGCCGCTATCAATGCCCTCTGCTTCAAATGGACATGGTCAGACAAGGTTGATAAAGACTTGACTCAAGAGCGAGAATTCCATAGTCAATCGGGTGTAAAATACAGACCGCTTTTATGGAGCCAGAGCAAAAGGTAGATGGTAGTGTAGGGCGTGATCTGACTGCCGCAGAAGTGACATACGGCAATGGTAACTTTAAGTTTATAATCGTTATGCCATCAGAAAATTCTGACTTTGATGCGATATTTGAAAACTTACGAGATAGAAGACTGAGTGGGCTTCCCAGTGTTATACACATATGTTTAAGGTGTCAATCCCTAAGTTTAAGTCAACCGTCAACAATAATCTGATGGAATCTCTGCAAAATGTAGGAATTAAGAAAGCTTTTGAGAATAATTTCACTAATATGGTGGCTACCCAGTCTCCCTTATATATATCTAACATGCTTTATTCATGGAGCAAATTTTGAGGTTGACGAAGATGGGGCACAAGGTTCTACTGCTACTCTTGGGTATTTGGATTGGAGCAAGCGGTTATGAACCCGAAATGAAGGAAACTATGGTTGTTTGATCGTCCGTTTATATATTTAGTAAATGAGACATCAACAAATGCAATCTTATTTAATGTGTGCGTAATCTTTAGCATATGCGTTATATCGGCCAGATTATTGGGAGCCAATATCTACCCGATATAACGTAATTATAATTTTACTGTTAATCGAATATTACCCTGGGATTCATGCGTTTCGGGGAATTCCAATCTATCCCATATTTGCTGAGTACGTCATGCTTTGTCGACCAGTGGGCAAAACAGAACCCCATTCTCCGGGGTACACCTCTCAGACGTTTGTGACACTCCTTCTCAATGTCATAGATCACTTCCTCCCATTGCTCAGTGCGCTCAATAGGGTCAAATTTCAGATGACGGCGATATCGTTTGCAATATTCCGGCATTGGAAAGTCTAAATCAATATAGTCACGCAATTTCTTCAGCTCTCTGTTGTTGTCCTCATCTTTAGGGTCAAGACTGTGCATATATTCACGCACCCCGATTGCAAACCGAGGGGTGGTTTCCTCATCCATATGATCAAGCATCTGACTGAGTAGGTGTGCCTTGTCAGCCGGAGTATTAAATTCTCCTTTAACAGTTGGAGGCAATGATTTCATCAGCTCGAAAGCCTCCTTTCCAAGCGGTATGTTCTTCCATATGGCTCCTCTCTCCTTATAATTGGCAACCATTTCACGGAAGATGACAAGAAGTCGGTTCAATGTCTTTTCCATAAATTTCTGTTTTTATTCTTTGTTGAGTGAAAGTCACGTATAATGTAAGCAGGTAGTCTTACTCTCGCCAAAACTCGCTCAAAGTTAGTGAATTTCTTTAAATAAGACAAAAATCAGTAAGTAAAAGAGTGAGTTTGTAAAAAATAAATCATGCCTTTACTTCGTTATGTACTAATAGGCAATGTTAGAATTAGTAATTAATTAATGATGAGGATCACTTTTTTCAGGTTTATTTATTAAATCATTAGTTTCTCTGCAAGTTGCTATAATTACTAATTCCTGATTACTAATTCCTAATGTTATAGGTTATGAAGATAGCAATAGTTGGTTATGGCCGAATGGGTCATCTCATAGAAGAAATCGCCAAAGAACGCGGTCATAAGATCGTGTGCATAATCGATGCTGACAACACCGACGATTTTGATTCCCACGCATTCAAGAGCGCAGACGTGGCAATAGAGTTTACCACCCCCGGCACTGCGGTAGACAATATACTTGCCGCATTCGCAGCAAAAGTCCCCGTAGTGGTTGGCACAACAGGCTGGACCAATTCCCTCCCTGACATACAGGATATGTGTGAGAAGGGAAGCGGCACACTGATGTGGGCGTCCAACTTCTCAATCGGGGTAAATCTTTTTATGGCTTTCAACAGATATGTGGCAAAAGTGATGAATGATTTCCCCGAATACGCTCCCTCAATGACTGAGATTCATCATATACATAAGCTTGATCACCCGTCGGGCACTGCCATAACCCTTGCTGAGGAGATTGTGGAAGAAGTGACCCGAATAGACCAATGGGAGGAGCCTCAGCCGGGGAAAGAGACGCCGAACCACATACTTCCGGTTGACCATGTGCGTGAAGGGGAAATACCCGGAACTCACATTATTAAATGGGATTCTGAGGCAGACACCATAACCCTTACCCATGAGGCAAAAAGCCGTCGCGGATTCGCTGTAGGCGCAGTAATGGCAGCTGAATGGCTTAAAGGAAAGAAAGGGTTCTTCACAATCGGCGATATGCTTTCTGACGTGACCCACACTCAAGGACTTTTCGTATAAAACAAAATACAATGACCGATCAAAACAACAATACACAGCCCGGCAACAACCCTTTTAACCCTGCCAATCCTAAGGCAGATCCCACAAAAAAAGGGATGAAGACTCTCAAAGAGAGAATTAGGGAAACTAAAGCCACACGATGGATACGCTTCGGCATAGTCAGCGTGCTATTCTTCTTATGGGTGATATGGATGGGCAATCCTTGGCTCGCGCTAATCTGGCTGCTCCTCATTGACATCTATATCACAGGCTATATACCCTGGACATGGTGGAAAGGGACAAAGGGAGCCACACGCACAGTGATGGGATGGGTAGATGCAATTGTCTACGCCCTTGTCTTGGTCTATATCATTTTTGCATTTATCGGTCAGAATTATAAGATCCCATCGTCAAGTCTTGAAAAATCGCTGCTTGTAGGCGACTACCTTTGGGTAAACAAGACAATCTACGGACCACGTGTGCCACAGACTCCTCTCCATTTCCCCCTTGCACAGCACACTCTCCCCATTATCAACACGAAGAGTTATATAGACAACCCGCAACTTGAATATCACCGTCTTCCGGGGCTGCGAAAAATTGAGCGCGGTGACATCGTGGTCTTCAATTATCCGCAAGGTGATACCGTCACTCTGAAAATACAAAACCCTGATTATTATCAGATCTCTTACGACCTTCGCCGCAATGGAATTGAGAATCCGCGTGAGTATATAGAGTCTAACCCACAGGTGTTTGGTGAGATTGTGTGGCGTCCGGTTGACCGCCGCGAAAACTATGTGAAACGTGCAATCGGTTTGCCGGGTGAGCGATTGGCAATCCGCAACGACTCCATATTTATCAACGGCGAAGCGATAGCCGAACCGGAACATGTGCAATATAATTACATAATTCCGGTAAGCGGCATAATACCCGAAGAGAAATGGAAGGAGATAGGAGTGCGTGCCGACGACCATGGCGAGATGCCTGTTGACGGCAACGGTGTAGGTTTCCGATTCTATGATGTGCCGCTCACCAAAGAGATGAAGAAAGTGGTGGAGAGCTGGCCCGAGGTGATTGGTCCGCTTCGGAAAGAAAGCGAGAGCTATTTCTACGATCTTTCCGGAATGTTCCCTCTGTATGCTCCTTATGGCTGGACACGTCCCAACATGGGTGAGTTCTGGATTCCTGAGCGTGGCGTAACCCTTCACCTCACTCTTGACAACCTCCCGATCTACGAAAGGGCTATCCGCATCTATGAGGGTAATAACCTTCAGGTGAAAGATGGCAAAATCTATATTAACGGTGAGCAGTCTGACTACTATACCTTCAAAATGGACTATTATTGGATGATGGGTGACAATCGTGATCGTTCTGCCGACTCCCGCTACTGGGGCTTTGTGCCGGAAGATCATATCGTAGGCTCTCCAATGTTCATAATAGTTTCGTTTGATGAGGAGAGAAGTCTCTTTGATGGTAAAGTGCGCTTCAATCGTATCCTTCGTGATGCTAATCCCAACAAAGGGGGACTGAGTTAATAAAGATTAATATAGGTGTCTAATCTTTAATGGCTTATCATTAATCATTGATTAGAGTAATGATCCCTTACGCAGCTTCTGTCGGGTGGTATGCCTCGTGGCTTCACGCCTTGACTCTCGGCATGAGCCGTGAGGAGGCGGAGGTATTTGCCAACCATACCCACCATATAAATGGGAAAGGATTCACCCGGTGTCTCATCAATGGGGCATCAGGTGAAATCCTTCTTAGTCTTCCGGTGGAAGGGGGCAGCGCGAAATTGAAAAAGGCGACCGCCCTAATGAAGCTTAATCTGTCAGAACATGGTAACTGGCGGCATGTGCATCAGGGTGCCTTAAATGCCGCATACGGACGCTCGCCGTATTTTCAGCATCTTATGCCGGTGCTTACCGAGGTCTATGCCTACGGGGAAGAATCACTTTCCCGTTTCAATTCAAGACTACATGAAGCGATAGTCACTTTTCTTTTTGGTGATGACACGGACTCGGTTCCCCTCTCTCAATACTCAGTTTCCGACTCTCCGGTAGCCATACCCCGTGGCAAAGAATTGGGAGCCATGATTTCATCAGAAATATCCATCCTTGATCCACTCATGCGCTTCGGCAGAGAAACGCTGCTCATTCTTTTGAATGAAACTCCTAACCCCTCAACTTTCAACTGATATGAAAAAAAGACATACACAGGTGATGCTCACTCTCTTCCTGATTATTTCGGGAGTGTTGCTGTCGTATGCCGACGAAAACAAGCAACCTCCCCTTACTCTCAATCCGGAAATTAAGGTCACTGCTTACAAAGGATTCTATCGTTTCGTTGACGAATATGGCGACTCGGTTATCATGACTATCATACGCGATGTCTACGTCTATCCTCCGATGAAATTCAAAAATAAGAAACAGGAGGAATTCTATTGGCGCACAGTACGCGATGTGCGTAAGACACTTCCATATGCCAAACTCGCTTTCTCAACTCTCTGCGAGACCTACGAGTATATCCAGACCATTCCTGACAAGAAAAAACGTGAGAAACATTTGAAGCAGCTTGAGAAGGATATTTTCGAGCAGTATAAGCCGGTGGTGAAAACCATGACCAAGGGACAGGGAAAGATCTTACTTAAACTTATCAACCGTGAGACCGACCAAAGTTCTTACAGCATTGTGAAAGCTTTTCTTGGCTCTTTTCGTGCCGGGTTTTGGCAAACTTTCGGGCGTTTCTTCGGAATGAACATGAAGGCAGGATTCCATCCCGAGAAAAACGAGGAAGATGCCATCATTGAGCGTATCGCCACTCTTATAGAGCAAGGTGCCCTCTGACCTTATCTGGATAATAATCACACCAGTTTGAACTTCGACAAAGGAATGAGATGACTATAGTCTGTCCATACCACAAATTCGAATCCGTTGTTAAGCCGCCGTCCACGATAACGGTGTCAGTCGGCTGAATGCTTCATAAGTATCCGCAGATTCTACCTTACGTAATTAAAACGATACGGAAATTTGTATTTTAGGGAAAAAGCATATATCTTTGCATACACAAAAGATACCTCTCACATGGCTGATATTAAGACCCCTTATCTGAACCTACAGACCGACTTTGGATTCAAGTTCGTATTCGGAAGCCTTCACAACAAGCGAGCGCTTGTTAGGTTCCTTAACGCTCTATTCCAGGGCAAACTGACCGTGACCGATGTCACTTACCATGACAAGGAGATTTTACCACCGGAGAAAGGGGGTAAGCGGATAGTATATGACGTATATTGCACCTCTTCCGTCAAGCGTTCAGACTCTCCCTTCCTTACCGCCTATCAGGCGAAGGATGACAAAGGTGGACTCCAGACCGACCATCACTTTATACTTGAGATGCAGAACATCTACACGCCGCCGTTTGAGGAGAGGATCACGTTCTATGCCTCCAGGATGGTGTCAGCTCAGGGTAAGGCTGGGTGGGACTACACGCTTGAGCCGGTGTTTGCGGTTGCGGTGACGGACTTCAACTTCAGTCACATGTCGAATAAGCTTGTGCGAGATGTCATGCTTGTGGACAGAGATACCATGGAGCCCCTGACCGACAAGGTTCACATACTGCTTTGCTCACTTAGGGAACTACCCGGGAGCTGGGAGGAATGCCGAACCGATATCGAGCAGGCGTTGTTCTTAATAAAAAACATAGATAAAATGGATAACAGGTCATTGGCATACCGTGAGGGTAATTTCGCGGAGATTTTTGAGGCGGCACGCAGCAGCCACCTCAGGGAAGATGAGACGATAGCCTACAGCCAGTCTCTGGAGAAGCTGCGTGACACTCAGAAGGGCATACTGTTTGCGGCAGACCGTGCACGGGAGGAAGGACGCGCCGAAGGCAGGGAGAAGGCTTTGTGTGAAGCAGCATTAAAAATGCTAAAGGCAGGTCTTGAACCAAATTTCATTCAGGAAATGACCGGACTATCAGCCGAAGAAATCCAAAATCTGTCTTAGTAGACTAAATAAAAATCTAAAGTTATATGGTAGGATACATTTCATTTGACGAGATGCACGACTATATCAGTCGGCATTACAAGAAAGACGTCAGTTTCTCAAAAGTCTCAGAGAAGGAGTTTTGCGTAACGTTTACGCAGAAAATTATCATCAAGGATGTGCGTATCAGTGTGAATATTCATATTGATGAGGTAAAAAGCGATTCATTGGCTTTCACATACAGCGGCGGCATGGCTCTCGATATGATTATCTCCGGCACACTGAATTTTCTCACAAGCAAACTCCCCGAACTGAGCCAGGGTATTACTATCGGTGAAAACCGAAAGATTCACGTAAATCTATCCAAAATCAAGAGAGCTAAGGATATAGTAAAAAATCTATCTCTTAAAGATCTTCAAGTAGAAGACAATGCTCTCAAACTCACTGTTGCTCTCAAATAAATAAATACTGCCCGGTAATATCGATTTCCTAGTATACCGGGCAGTACAAATATTAAGAAGGTTTCTTCTTAGAGTTGCCTCATCATAAAACTGACGCAATATTTCTAATCTTTATTAGACGTTCAATAAATGATGGGTCTTTCCGGGTAGCCTGCATATTATATTTCAATTGCAGTTGCATCAAAGGGTCAGCATCAATATCCAAAGCTGCCTTAAAAAGTAGAGCTGTTTTTTCGGTGAGAGGTCTGTGGAGATTAAGTATTTCCTTCAATACTGAATACCCATTTGCCGGGCTAATTTACGTTAGGAAATACCTCTGAACTCAATTTCGTCTTTAATAATTTCACCGAGATGAGTAGGAAAAGCCGGAGTTATTTTGTTTGCCTTCATCAACTCCTGAAATACTCTTGATGATGTATCGTTATTACTCGTAACTGTCATAATCCCTTTATTTATATGATTGCTTAATTCCACTATTACATATAGTAGTAAACGTTTCACCTTCCTTTACAAACTCCTCAAACTATATTCTATACTGGTCATTAATTCTTACCGAAGACAATCTAATTTTTAATAGCTACTTATCTCCAGTCCGTTTTTCATAATTCAGACCTTTATATGGGAATAAAGCCAATGTGTTTGGCAGCTCAATCATAAGATTAATTATCTTGATATATTTGCGGATAATTTGTGGTTGAAACCGGTATTTATTACTTGATTTAAGTTTCGCAAGTTCAACTTGCTGATTTCAGATTGTAAAATTCACATATATGCGCCAGCTCATCGGATTTATTGACAACGACCTCAAAGACTTCTTCATCAAGAAGCCCGAA
>JAAVCP010000095.1 GCA_014802265.1 Bacteroides sp.
GATTATTTGGTTAGGATTCATGCTTTTAATATAGCAGAGTTATCCGAAAATGATACAAAGTTACTCACGAATTATTTGATAAAACGACTTAATAAATATAAGGAACTTTTGGGTGAAGATAAAACAGTAAGTGGAGAAAAAATTTTTCTGTGGGTAGAGCAATCATTTGAAATTAAAAGGCTATTGAAATTATGCTCATATTATATTACTGAAGATAATATAGTGATAAAAATTTTCGATTTGATGAAAGAAATTGAAAATTATGAAATTATTTTTCCTGAAATAGTGCATATTATGGAATCTTATATCGCAATAGCTAAAATAAATGAGGATAAGCTTATTAATTATGTAGAAAAGTGGCTTATGGATATCAGTAATGAGCAATGCGAAGATTTTGTAAAAGTGACTGAACTGTTGCTTGATTGTAAAAAAGAAAATTCAATGCCACATATCTCAAAAATGGTAATGGAAGACAAATTTGACGACGCTCACTTAAAGGCTATGAACGATATTTTTCTCTTATTAAGTTCGGCGGCACAAGCTAAGATAAATTCATTGTTGGATTTTTCAGTTATTAATATATATAAAAGATATAAAAACGCCAAAATTCAAGATGTAGAAATTATATATAATGCTTGTACGGTCTCCTT
Source organism: Bacteroides sp. (assembly GCA_014802265.1). Taxonomy (GTDB): domain Bacteria; phylum Bacteroidota; class Bacteroidia; order Bacteroidales; family Muribaculaceae; genus Lepagella. The sequence continues at coordinate 651 of JAAVCP010000095.1, forward strand.
TGATCAAATTATCAATGAAAGGAATTTTGAAAAGAGGGGAATCAGATCCTATGGTGCATATTCAGATGATGATATTATTAGAGCAGGTATTATCTTGTTGGTTGAGAATAAATGTAATGATAAGGAATTTTTTGAACGATATATAGGAATAAATGATGAGTTTGATTATTGGTTCTCGGAAGATTGCTTTGAAGATAATCGCTTTAATATTCATTGGATAAGGTATTACTCTGATAAAATGTTGGATACAATCAAGGAAGATAATAAGAAGAAAGATCAGATGTTAAGAATACTTGAAATGGATGATAGTTTTCACAAAGCTGATGATTGGTTAGTGAGAAGAATGTTCTATGTGTATAGATATCTTACTAAATAACTAACAATAGAGAAAATCCTTAATTTATGAATATGTAACAGTGAAAAAGGAAGTTATTGAATCATATAAAAGCATGAAATATAATAAATGATAGAAAACCTCGATAAGGAGTAGAAAAATGGAACATTATATTACTGAAATTTGTATTGATAAGTTAAGACATTTATCCAATATAGTTATCCCTTTAAATTCGGAGCAAAGGCAGCATTTGATTATTACTGGTAAAAATGGATCTGGAAAGACTTCTTTACTCATGGCATTGCAAAAGTATTTACGGGCAATAAATGATAAACAATTCAAAGCTTTAATTGAACGATATATTCCTCAATCGCTAGAAATAGAAGAACACATAAATAATGCAGAGACAGAAACAGAGAAATATGAAATAAAAAACGATAATGCGTTTGTTTTGCAACAAGTAAAACAATATGCAGATGGAGTGAAGCTTTTACTCAACGACAGTGAGCATATAGAGTCTTTATATGCTCAGGGCGACTTTATAACAGCATATTTCCCGGCGAATAGAAAAACACAAATTGTCCGCTCTCAGGGAGTTGAAGACATCAAGTTGAGTAATGCTTATGCAGTTAATTCACAACCGGGAGAACTTCTTCATAAATATATGGTGCATTTGAAGACACAGCAGTCATATGCAAGAAATGAGGGCGATATAGTGACTGTAGATAGAATTCAGGGGTGGTTTGACCGATTTGTGGAAGCTTTGCGGGTTTTGTTGGATAACGATACGATTGATTTGGAATACGACTATAAAGAGTATAGTTTTAAGATCCATGAATCCGGCAGAATTCCTTTTGGTCTTGAGACTCTTTCAGATGGATATTCTTCGGTTATTCAAATTGTATCGGATTTGATTTTACGAATGGATAAAAACTGGCTCTTAGGTGATGAAATTAGTCAGTATGATATAGAGGGAATTGTATTGATTGATGAGATTGAAACTCATCTCCATATTGCTCTGCAAAAGAAGATCATGCCGTTTTTAACAGAATTTTTCCCAAGGATTCAGTTTATTGTTACTACACATTCGCCATATATTTTGAATTCACTCTCGAATGCCAAAGTATATGATTTGGAGAATTGCATAGAATTAGAAGATTTATCCGCATATTCTTCGGATGCTCTTGCAGAGGGGTATTTTGGAGCGGATGAATATTCAGATAAATTAAAAGAAAAAATTAACAGATATAAGTATCTGAAAGAAAAATCAGATTTAACGGAGATAGAACATGCAGAGAGGGCTAAACTCCGAAGTGAATTCCGGAATATTCCAAAAGGATTATCACCGGAAATAACAGATATATTTTATGATATAGAAGGAAAGCAATTATGATAAAAGTGGAACGCAAAGTAACAGAAAAATCTCAAAAAGCAATAGATTCCCTGAAAAAAGAAAAATCAAAAAATGGCTCCTATAATATCCCCGAAGTAAATGCGGCATTAAAAGAAATGTTTCATGGAAAATGTTACATTTGTGAAAATAAACAGATTACTTCTTATCAAATTGAACATTTAATCCCGCATCGTGGAAATATAGAGCTAAAGTATGATTGGAATAATCTCTTTTTAGCCTGTGCACATTGTAATAATACAAAGCTTGATAAATTTGATCCCATTATTGACTGTACAAAAGAGAATGTCGAGGAACTGATTGCCTTTCGAAAAAAAGGATATTTTGGAACGGATGAGAAGTTGATTTTTGATATGCTGGACTGCAGAATAGAAACACGAAATACAGTAAGGCTGTTGCAGGAAGTTTATTATGGTTCTACGCCTCAAAAGAAAATGGAGGCTACAATATTGAGAAGAATTTTAAGGAAAGAACTTTCAGAATTTAAGGAATATGTCCGCGAATATAAGGAAGCGGAAGATGAAGAAAAGGAAGATTTGAAATGTCTTTTACAACAGCAACTAAGGGACAGTTCACCATTTGCTGCTTTCAAGAGATGGCTGATCAGGGATAATAAAGATGCATATCCGGAATTATTAGTGTACATAGGTTGAGTTACTTGAACTGGACAATGGGGATAAAATGAAAAGAAGCATATATGAAACGAGAAGAATATATTTCAGATGAAACAGTTATTAAGTGTGCAAATGAAGCAGTAAGAATTGAATTGGAAAAAAATAGGGCTTTAGGGATTCCGGTGGTTATATATGACAGGGAAAGCCAGATTATATATCGGGAAAATGGCGTTGGGTCCCGGACAGAGGTGGGAAGAAGGAGGAGAAAAGAGCGGTATAGTGAGCGAATTTCAAAACAAAAGAGCGAGATTACAATGAAAACTCTGATATTAAATGGATCTCCAAGAATAAATGGTGATACTAGCAGTCTTATTAATAAAATCACCGAAAAAATAGCAGGAGAGTATAGAATCGTAGATGCCTACAGGTGTAAGATTTCACCTTGCCTGGATTGTCGGTATTGTTGGAAAAATAGCGGATGCGCAATAAATGATGAAATGCAAGAAATCTATAAATATATACAGGAATGTGATAATATTTTGATTGCTTCACCACTCTATTTTTCGGAATTGACTGGAAAATTATTAGATGTTGGAAGCAGACTTCAAACATATTTTTGCGCCAGATATTTTAGAAAGGAAGAGCCGATCACAAAATCTAAAAAGGGCGCAGTTATATTAGTTGGTGGCGGTGATGGTCATATAGATACAGCTTATAGTACAGCATGTACACTTTTACATCATATGAACTGCTATAACATTCATGATGCAGTATATAGCCATAACACTAATGAAAGACCTGCAATTGACGATGAAAATGCCATTTTGGGAATATATTCAATTTTATCTTTTTTTTGCAGAGAAAGAATAGATGTAAATTTCTCTTAAGAGAGCAACAGGAACACTTTCCCGAAAAGGGAGTACAATTTTTCAAGATGAAATGATTTTTGGTCGTTTGGTTCAGACGGAAATATAAGAAAGGCTATTTGCAGAAAAGCTATGGAAATTGTAAGAGCAGGGATAAACGACGCGAAAGTAGTGGGATTAGTCCATTCAACTGCATGGAAACAAGCTTATGAGAATGTGTTTCCTCCGGAATATTTACACTCAGACACACCGGCTAAAAGGACACAGGAGTTTTTAGAGTCTTGTAACAATAAAGATGTTTTCTATTATTTGTTATACGAAGCTGAGTTAGCTGTCGGAGTTGTCAAAGTAATGAAGGAATCGGATGGTTATGAAATAGTAAGTTTTTATATACTCGCAGAACATCGGGGTAAAGGTTTCGGTAAGCAGGTTGTAATATATTTAAGTAAGTTATTAGGTGGAGAGAAAGTGCAGTTGTGGGTATTAGAAGATAACAAAAAGGCCAGACATTTTTATGAAAATAATGGTTTTAAAAACACTGGAAATACAAGAGTAATATGTCGGGGCGATTCTTATGTTCAGATGCAATATGAACTATGTGGCAGTCCATTTTCGTCCCACTCTTGACACTCCACCCACCATCAAGTTATTCTGAAAGTCCGTCTCCGGAAACGGCAGGTGCGGACTTGTAAAGTGAATAAAGTATTCTCCGGCTGTCACCGGAGAGGCAACCGAATATGATAAAAAGCGTAGTGTTGCAAGAAAGAAGGTAAAGGATTGGCTGAAAAGTGTCAGCGCATTTGCTAATAGCTTTGGTGGCACTTTGATTTGGGGCATTACGAATGATGATGAAGTTGTCGGATTAGAAAATGCGAAATCCGATGCGGAGTTTATAAGTGAGACAATCAAAATGAAAATGGATTCTATTCCGAAAGTGAATTTACGTCTTCATAAGAAATGAAAGCGTTCCGGCGGATAATATTACTCTCAAGTGATTGGTTCTTCAGGGAACAATTAAAAATACAACAAAGAACTTTTGGTCAGTTATTTAGAAAATTTATTGAATCGGAACTAAAAAAAATGTAAAAGGAAGCCCGCTCGTGACTTCCTTTACTTGGTTACAATAGTTTCTTCGGCACCCGTCCAAAGAAAAATTGTAATAATATTATATGTTTTGAAAAAAATATTATGTATGGACAATAGTAAAGGGAACTCACTCGTAGTTCCCTTACTTGAATAACTATACTGATACCCCGCTCGTGAGTACCTTTCTTGTACCTTTATACTAGCATGAAAAAAGTAGCTTGTCTACACTTATTTTAGAATGTTTTCTAAATATGCTGCCAGACTTGATATATCTGAAAAGTTGTATTTATCTAATAAAGATTGAATTTCAGCAATTTGAGTCTGCTGAGTAATCAAATCGGATTGGAGTTTGGATCGAGACTCTCTCAATTTTTCTATGTACCGCAATTTATCATTAAAGTCATTTTGCAATGTCTGGTAGTAATGATTTATATTCAGAGATATAGAGATTGCATTATCAACTGCTTTCATCTCATTTGGTGTGAGGTCAGTAATATAGTCTCCCAGTCTGGCCTTACTTACACAAGTAATATTTCCTAATAATACATTGCCATCAAGAATGACTTTGCCAGAGGAATCAACCTTATCTGCAATCGGCACCACGATGGGCAAAGTAGAAGTAGTATGTGTAATAGGCGCAACAAGTGTATTGGGTGACGTTCTATTGGCAGAGTTATACTGGAGAATAACACAAGGTCTTTCTTTGCACTCCTCACTACCTATGCCTATACCAAATTTGCAGCGATATACTTGTCCTCTATAAATAATACGGTTTTTTGCAGATGGAGCTATAGCATTTAGGTATAACTTGTCCTTGAGCCAATCAAGATACAGTTGAGTTTTTGTAAGGTCAATATTCATGCAGGCTTCCTTCGTATTTTTATTGAATTATATGTTTTCTATCAATGTATGTCAATCAAATATACTCCTCAATTGGCACATTAAACAATTTTAAGGTATCTTCCAACCACATATTATATTCTTCTTCGTCCATTGCTCCGGAAGCACTTTAAGGATTTATAAGGAGATTACGCTCCGCCCTTGACACCCCACCCACCATCAAGCTATAATGAAAGTCCGCCTCCGGAAACGGCAGGCGCGGACTTGTAAAGTGAATAAGGTATTCTCCGGCTGTCACCGGAGAGGCAGGACCTACTTGGCAAGATATTTTCATCTGCGAAAGCAGAAATATTACTACCAGGAGGAAGCTATATGATTACGATGGAGCATGTATGTAAATCGTACAGAGTAGCAAAAAGAAACGCGGGCATGAAAGAGGCCTGCAAAGCGCTGTTCCGGCGGGATGTGGAAATCATTCGCGCATTGTCGGATGTCAGTTTCACCATTCAGGACGGAGAGATGGTGGGCTATATCGGACCCAACGGAGCAGGCAAAAGTTCTACGATCAAAATTCTAAGCGGGATCTTAACCCCTGAGAGTGGAAATTGTCTCGTGGACGGACGTATACCATGGAAAAATCGCATGGAGCATGTGCGGCAGATCGGTGTGGTGTTTGGCCAACGCTCGCAGTTGTGGTGGGACGTTCCCGTGATTGATTCCTTTGAACTTTTGAAGGATATCTATACTATCCCCTCATATGAATATCAGAATAATCTGGAGGAATTGACGGAGCTTCTGCATTTGCAGGAGCTTCTGAAAATGCCGACGAGACAATTATCGCTCGGACAGAGGATGCGTTGTGAGATTGCGGCATCTTTATTGCATTCCCCGAAAATATTGTTTCTCGATGAACCCACGATCGGTCTGGATGCGGTGTCAAAACTGGCAGTGCGGGAATTCATTATGCAGTTGAATCAGCAGCATAAGACTACCGTTATTCTGACGACTCACGACATGCAGGATATTGAGGCGCTGACCAAGCGTATTATCCTGATCGGAAGAGGACGGGTGCTTATGGACGGAACGCTGGAAGATATGCGGAGACTGGCGGCAGAGCATGGGCAGGCGGCGAAGAAGTATGAAGGGACAACTGCAAGTGACATGTATGCAGCGGACGCATTCGATCAGAATGACGGGAGCCTTGAGCACATTGTTGCCAGCCTTTATCAGAAGTTAGACATTCTGTAACAAGACTTGAAGTTGCGCTAAGACTGTACAGTACACAGTCTATGTGCAACTAAGTCAAGTCTGGGAGGATGCGAAAAGCTTGCATTCTCCATGGATTGAGAGGAGATAATTAAATGAAAAAATACAAGACCTACTTTTCCTTTTTCCGAATTCGCTTCAATATGGGATTGCAGTATCGTGTGGCGGCAGTCAGCGGTGCGGTGACACAGATTCTGTGGGGGCTTATGGAGTGTCTGGCATTTATGGCTTTTCAGGAGTCCGATCCGGAGGCTTATCCCATGGCGCTTTCTGCAACGGTTTCCTACATATGGCTTCGGGAGGCGTTTTTCTCTGCATTTACGACATGGAATGCGGACGAAGATATTTTTGACAGCATTGTAAACGGAGGGATTGCGTATGAATTATGCAGACCGGTTTCCGTCTATCATATGTGGTTTGCGAAAACGGTTGCCGCACGGGTTGCCGGTGCCGGACTGAGATGCGTACCTCTGTTGACAGTCGCGTTTCTTCTGCCGCGGCCTTTGCGCCTTATGCTTCCGAAGAGTCCGGTGCATTTCGCCCTGTTTGTGATAACGCTGTTGCTGGGGCTTGGAGTGACAGTGGCGTTTTGCATGTTCACTTATATTCTGGCCTTCTTTACGATATCGCCGCAGGGGCTGCGAATGCTTTTTACCTCTATGATAGATTTTCTGTCCGGCGCAATTATTCCGCTTCCGTTTATGCCGAACGCGGTTAGAAAGGTCGTAGAACTGCTTCCGTTTGCGGGAATGTTCAACGTACCGCTTTTGATTTACAGCGGAGAGCTGGCGGGCACGGAGATGTTTCGTAGTATTGGTATGCAATGTTTCTGGCTGATTACGCTCGTTGTGTCAGGAAGAGTACTGTGCAAGGCTGCGGAGCGGAAAATCGTTGTGCAGGGAGGGTGAGAAAAGATGTGCGAGAGAATAAGGAAGAGTACAAAATTATATTTTCACTATTTATCTGTTGCACTGTGCAGTACGATGCAGTATAAAATGTCTTTTTTTCTGATGGTTATCGGGAGGTTTCTCCTGTCTTTTAACGGGATACTGGGCGTGTATTTCATGCTTTCGCGGTTCGGGCACGTGAAGGGGTATACATTCGGGGAAGTGTTGCTTTGTTTTTCTATCATACAGATGGATTTTGCACTGGCGGAATGTATCGGCGGCGGATTCGCGACATTTGCAAGCACTGTGCGGCAGGGGGAATTTGACCGGATCCTACTCAGACCATGCAGCACGATTCTACAGCTTCTTGGCGGTAAGTTTCGGATAGATAGAATCGGGCTGATTCTTCAAGCGGTTGTCATGTTTGCATACGGTGTGGCTGTCAGCCCGGTTGAGTGGACATTTGGCAGAAGCTTGACGGTCGTTCTCATGCTGTTTGGTGGTACAATGCTTTTCACCAGTTTCTTTTTGCTGCGGGCGGCGTTTACTTTTTTTACATTGGAAGGACTTGAGTTGGTTAATATTTTAACATATGGCGCGCAGGAGCATGGGAAATATCCGATTGATATTTATGGAAAGAAAATGCTGAGCTTCTGCACATACATTATTCCGTACACGCTGGTGCAGTATTATCCTTTACAATACTTGTTAGGACGCACCCATCAGTGGTACTATGGAATATATCCGTTGGGAGCAGTCGGTTTTCTGCTGTTGTGTTATGCGGCATGGCGGTTCGGGATGCGGCATTATCAGTCGGCGGGGTCGTGATGAAGTATAAGAAGCGCTTCCGGCGCTGAAAATGCCGGAAGCGTTTTTCTAATACCTCTTTATTGACCGTAAAATGCTTCGATTGCCCGGGCAAAGAATTCGGCAGCGCCCTCTCCGTATCTCGCCTCTATTTTTGATTTCCATACCCCGTCTCGGTAGCTGCGTGCGATGGCAAGCATCATCTCTTGCTCGTTTTTGGTCTGGCTGAACTGCTTCATCGCAAAACCGTATTCGCCGACGATCTCCTTTACCTCGAAAGAGTCCACGGGACAGTCATGCTTGCCGATCAGTTTTTCCAAGATCGCTTCCAGCCGCTTATTATAACTTTCCGCAACTTCTTTGCTGACGGGATTTTTTATGGCAGATAAATAGTTGTCTTTCCCACCGTACCATTCAACTACTTTGGCATAGTTTTTCTGCATTTTTTCTGAGGAAACGACTTCCATATAGTGCTGCTTCCACTGCTCGGCGCTCCCAAACTCTTTGACCGCCAGGTCTTTCATATCCTCCGGCATATGCTCCAACATAGCCTGAAACATTTCTTCAATTTCAGTTTTGCTGAAAATTGTAAAATCCATTTTGTTTTCTCCTTTCAGAATGTCATCGATGCTGGCGATCAGACGTTCCATACGTTCCTTCTTTGCCACCAGCATTTTCTTCTGCATTTGCAGAATCTGATTTTTGTCAAGAGCAGGATTTTCCATAATAGCCTTGATTTCTTTGAGAGGAATATCGAACTCGCGGAAGAACAAGATCTGTTGCAATGTCTCCAGGGCTTTATCGTCATAAAGCCGGTATCCTGCCTCACTTTTTTCCGTCGGAGTAAACAATCCGATCTCATCATAATAGTGAAGCGTTCGCGCGCTGATACCCGTCAGTTCTGATATTTCTTTTACAGTCATCATGTTGGTGGACCTCCCTGTTCTTGATATAACCACTATAATCTATGACGTTCCGTTACAGTCAATAGGTTTTTATTGTTTTCGGAAAAGAATATATATTTGTTTACTCATCATTAGTGAGATATAATTTTATGGAAGGCAAGAAGCGGTTGCAAAGATTCTTTGCGTGACATTTTGCAGGAGAAAATTATGAAGTGGTTCAAAAGAATCGGCATGGCAATCTTGTTTTTGCCGTTCATATTAATACTGGGTGTCATAGTGTTTGAAATTGTCGGCATGTCCGTGAACCATGCGGCGACTGATCGGCAGACGAAGAAACTGCAGGCTGATTTGACAGAAGGAATTTCAGATCTTGAGATCATTAATGTTAATTCTGAGACGGGGAACTCATCGGGAACAGGGAATCATGTGGAATGCATGTCTACGATAATATTTTCAACCGAAATGAACGAAAGTGAAATAGAAGAAGCGATGGCAGCGTATTACGATTTTGAAAATGAATGCTGTGTTATAAAGAAAGAAGAGGATGGGACTTTTTCGATTTATCTGGAAACCTCGGCGCCGTTTCGGGATAATATAGAAGGGCATTAATTGTTTCGTGTGACAGGATATCGCATGACAGTGAGTTCTATAAGGAGAAGAAAACGATGCATGACATTACAATAAAAACGGAACGTTTGTTATTGCGTCCGCTTACGGTCTCAGATGCAAATGATGTATTTGAATGGGTCAGTGACGAACGTGTGACAAGGTATATGGTCTATACCACATATACAGAGATCGAACAGGTGAGAAAGTGGCTGACGTTCATCAGTCAAGAGGCGAGTACGTACCACTTTGGCTTCGAACGCGTTTCGGACGGAAAGCTGATTGGAAGCGGCGACATTGGACCGGATCAGGAATCCGACAGATGGGTATTCGGCTATAATTTGCGATACGATTGCTGGGGAATGGGATATGCCACGGAAGCGGCAGAGGCGATGATTAATTATGCCCATAAAAATTTCGGGGCTAAAAGGTTTGCGTCGAGTCATTGTGAGCCCAATCTTGCTTCGGGTAATGTTATGAAAAAGTGCGGACTGCATTTTGTGGGGTACGGAGAATTTCGAAAACTTGACGGGAGCTGTAAAATGCGCTCAATGGAATATGAGGGATACAGAGATTAAAACAAGATTTTGTAGAAAAATTTACAGCCGAGAGTGCTGCAAATTTTTGGATTTGGGATATTGACAAAAGACAAAAAACAGTGATAAAATAAAACTCTACCGCTCAAAATAATATTGGCCTGAAAAAATAATTAGAAAATTTTTCAAAAAGATATTGACTGCGGGCTTCCGGTATGATAATATACCAACGTTGCGTGTTTGAACAACGACAGATACGCAGCACAGAACCTTGACAAATAAACAGTAATGCAACCCTGAAAATTCTAAGAGAAAATTTTCAGAGAGTATCGGACGATACAACCAAGTATTTGAAGTTAGTTCCGAAGGAACTTACTTCACGGATATCAAAAAAGCCAAGCTTGTTTTGATCCGGAGATCAGACATTTTTTTTCGAGAGTTTGATCCTGGCTCAGGATGAACGCTGGCGGCGTGCTTAACACATGCAAGTCGAACGGGGTTATGATGTGTGAAGGAATTAGCTTGCTAAGGACGGAACTTTTCATAAC
>JAAVCP010000096.1 GCA_014802265.1 Bacteroides sp.
ATTTTAAAATCTATGTGCAAAATTATGAAAATTCTTTGAAATAAACACTATATACGCATTATTTTTTAATATTTTTTACCTAAAAAGCAGGTAAAATTATAAATTGTTTAGCAATTCAGAAATTTCACCTTTATAACCACCTGATTTTAAGTATATTATTTTTTTATCAAAATCTCTTATTTAGAGATACTAAGATTATTGAATAAAAAAAGCCTTGGATTCCTGTGAGGGATTCTAAGGCTTTTTATTTTATTACCAATAGATTATTGGGGGAGTTGCATTATTAAAATCAGACAACCTTTATGTAATTCTTGGGTAGCATAAAACCAAATATCAATGACTTTGGACTCATGTGTGATTTTCTTTTTTATCTTAATTCAGTGACATCAGGTTTAAGTTGGAGGTGATTCATAACCTCACCCGCAAAAGGTCGTTCTCCAACCGGACGAAAACCAAGCGTATCATAGAGATGGCGTGCATTGGGATTAGTCTTACTGACTAACAGCCCTAAAGGTTTGCCTGCCGAGGCAGCCCGTTCACCGGCTGCTTTAATCAGATTGGTTGCTATTCCTTTACCACGATACTCAGGAAATACAGCCAAAGTATCGAGATAAAACTCCTCTGGTCCTGTCTCCGCATCAGGTGTACCCTCTATTTTAAGGTCAATAGCTTTTTCAGCCTCTTCAAAGAATGCTTTGCGTAGCTCGTACAGACGGGCACCATCATAGCTCACTACGACTCCTTCCACATTATTATCTTCATCTACTGCTACCATTGAGTTCAGATAGGTGTATTGCGAGTCAGTGCGTTGAGCCAAAGAAGTGAAAAGATTCTCAACGTCTTCCGGTGTATGCTTTTCGCCCGCAAGATGGTTGGTAAGTTCCTCTCCTATAGCCATAATAATAGCTTTACCAATATAGGGGGCATGCTCCGGGGATGCCGGTATTATTTTTGTTGTCATAAGTATTTTAATTATTAGTCTATATATTAAACCCATCAACCAATTAATTGGTTGATGGGTTCCTACGTTGTCTTACCAAGATTTGTGTTCCTCAAATGTTGTGTGAATACCACACGAGAAGGGTAAATCGTGGCGCAAATATTGTTTGAATCATATAAATCAAAAAGCCTCAATCACCTGATTATCAAGTGATTGAGGCTTTTGAAGAGTTGTCTTACCAAGATTCGAACTTGGACAGGCAGAACCAAAAACTGCAGTGCTACCATTACACCATAAGACAATCCGAGTGCTTCAAATCAAGTTGCTGATAAGGGCAACGATCTAAAAGACGCTGCAAAGTTAACCATTTCATTTGGTAATCACAAATTTTTTTCACTAAAAAATAAGAGAGGAGGTAAATTATTTGTGTAATTAAGGAATTTCCTTTACCTTTGCGGCTAAAGAAAATTTTTAGCCATGAAAGGAATAGTTCTCGCAGGAGGGTCAGGCACACGCCTTTATCCCATCACCAAAGGGGTCAGCAAGCAGTTGTTGCCGGTGTTTGACAAACCTATGGTATATTACCCTCTCTCTACATTAATGCTCGCAGGTATCCGCGATATACTTGTTATTTCCACCCCTCAGGATTTACCGGGTTTTAAACGTCTTTTAGGAGACGGCTCCGACTACGGCATCAATCTCTATTATGCCGAGCAGCCTTCACCTGATGGTCTTGCCCAGGCTTTTATAATAGGGAAAGAGTTTATAGGCGATGACTCTGTATGTCTTGTCTTAGGTGATAATATTTTTCACGGTCCTGATTTTTCAAGGGTGCTTAAGGAGGCAGTCAGGTCTGCTGAACAAGATAAGAAAGCCACCGTGTTCGGCTATTGGGTCAATGATCCGGAGCGTTATGGGGTAGCGGAGTTTGACAAAGACGGAAATTGTCTTTCAATTGAGGAGAAACCGTTGCATCCCAAAAGTAGCTATGCAGTGGTAGGACTATATTTTTATCCAAATAAAGTGGTTGACGTTGCAGCCACAATCAAACCTTCCGCAAGGGGTGAGCTGGAGATAACCACAGTCAATCAGACATTCCTTTCTGATGAGGAATTGAAAGTTAAGACTCTTCCAAGAGGGTTTGCATGGCTTGATACCGGCACCCATGATTCGCTTGCCGAGGCTTCGATTTATGTAGAGGTCCTTGAAAAGCGTCAGGGCTTGAAGATAGCATGTCTGGAGGGTATCGCCTATCGTCAGGGTTGGATTACTAAGGAGAAAATGATTGAGCTTGCACAACCTATGCTGAAAAACCAATATGGTCAGTATCTAATGAAAGTGGTTGATGAGATTGAGCGCACCGGCGATAGAAATCTTGACTAAGTTAAGAATAAACCACAATGGAAATAATAAAAACCGAAATAGAGGGCGTCTGTTTGATTAAGCCACGTGTTTTTAATGATTCTCGTGGGTATTTCTTTGAAAGTTACTCAAAACGGGAGCTTGACGAGAAGTTAGGTTATGAGGTAAACTTTGTGCAGGATAATGAGTCGAAGTCAACATTCGGAGTGATGCGTGGGCTTCATTTTCAGCGACCCCCTTTCTGTCAGGCTAAACTGGTGAGATGCACCCGAGGGAAAGTGCTTGACGTAGCAGTAGACCTACGTGTCAGTTCCCCTACTTACGGGAAACACGTGGCAGCATTGCTTTCAGAAGATAATCATCATGCCCTTTTTATTCCCCACGGTTTTGCCCACGGTTTTGTAGTATTGAGTCCTACGGCAGTATTCCAATATAAATGTGACGACTACTATCACCGTGAAGCAGAGGGCGGAATATCAATACTCGACGAGACACTCGGCATTGACTGGCAGATAGATTCCTCCAAAGCCATTCTTAGTGACAAGGATTTGCATAATCCGTTGCTTAAGGATTTTGATTCTCCTTTTACTATGCAGGATTAAATAGAGGCTTTGGGATTTATTGTAAGAGGTAACTTTTTTGTTACGATTATTTTAGTTACTAATAAGTTGTAATTTTTTAAATTATAAACCCCATATGACACAACTTGTATTAAACATAGCTGATCCTTCTGTTCTCCCCACATTAAAGAAGGTGGTAAAGGCATTTAAGGGTGTTACGATTGACAACCCGGAGAAGAAACATAAGAATTCACTTGACGAAGCGCTTGAGGATGTGCGTGCCGGTAGAGTGTCTGGTCCTTTCAATTCCGTTGATGAACTAATGGCACATCTAATGAAATGAGCTATTCCATATACACTACTAAGAAGTTTGATAAGGCATTTAAGAAATGTCTTAAGAGAGGCATGAAAGTAGATAAATATTATGATGTCTACTGGCAATTAATAGAGACAGGCACTGTATCTGCGGAACATCGCCCCCATAAGTTATCAGGTGATTATGCCGGTTGTTGGGAGTGTCATATTCAGGGCGATTGGTTGCTGATATGGCAGCAGGATGATGAGAAATTGATTCTCTTATTGCTTGATACCGGTAGTCACAGTGAAATATTTGGATAACCAAAGCGATAGAAAAACTCAAGATATGAATATACTTGTAACAGGAGCCAACGGACAACTTGGGAATGAAATGCGCAAAGTTGCCATTGATTCCAAAGACAATTACATATTTACAGATGTTGCTGAGCTTGACATCACCGATAAGGAAGCGGTCAGGGCTATAGTTAAGGATAATGATGTAAAGGCAATAGTAAATTGTGCTGCCTATACGAATGTGGATAAAGCCGAGACAGATGCTGATTTTGCCGAGAAACTGAATGCCGGGGCAGTGAGGAATCTTGCAGAGGCAATCAAGGAAAACGATGGGGTATTGATTCACGTTTCAACCGACTATGTGTTTGGCGGTTCACTTGGCAACACACCTCGCACCGAGGAAGAACCTGTCAATCCTACCGGTGTGTATGGGTTGACTAAGTTGCATGGTGAGCAGGCTGTTGCCGAGAGTGGTTGTAAGGCACTTATTTTCCGCACGGCGTGGCTATATTCTGAGTATGGTAAAAATTTTGTGAAAACCATGCTTCAGCTCACTGCCACGAAGCCTCAGCTTAAAGTGGTGTTTGATCAAGTCGGAACTCCCACCTATGCCCTTGACCTTGCCAACGCTATTTTTGATATACTTGAGAATAGAAAATATGAAGGTAACGAGGGTATCTACCATTTCTCTAACGAGGGAGTATGCTCGTGGTATGATTTCACAAAGATGATAGCCGAGTATTCCGGACAAACCGAGTGTGACATTCAGCCTTGCCACTCCGATGAGTTCCCATCGCCTGTGGTGCGTCCCTCCTACTCTGTGCTCGATAAGACTAAAATTAAAAAGACCTTTGGAATAAGGGTGCCTTATTGGACTTCATCTTTAAAAACATGTATTAAAAATCTGAAAGAATAATGAAGCGTAATATATTGATAACCGGCGGTGCCGGTTTTATAGGCAGTCATGTTGTCAGACTGTTTGTCAATAAATATCCGGATTATCACATTGTCAACCTTGACAAGCTTACCTATGCCGGCAACCTTGAAAACTTGAAGGATATTGAGGATAAACCCAATTATACCTTTGTGAAGGCAGATATCGCCGACCTTGATGAGATGCGTCGTGTAATAAATGAATATGCCATTGACGGCATTATCCATTTGGCAGCGGAGAGCCATGTCGATCGCTCGATTAAGGATCCGTTTACTTTTGCCCGCACCAATGTGATGGGTACATTGGCATTGCTTCAGGCTGCCAAGGAATATTGGGAGTCGCTCCCTGAGAAATATGAGGGTAAACGGTTTTATCATATCTCAACCGATGAGGTTTATGGTGCATTGGAACTGACGAATCCGGAAGGCATAGAATCTCCGTTTACCACGACTGCCTCTTCAGAGCATCATCATGCCTACGGCACTGAGTTCTTCCTTGAGACTACCAAATATAATCCCCACTCACCTTATTCGGCATCAAAAGCATCAAGCGATCATTTTGTGCGTGCTTACCACGATACTTATGGGATGCCGACAATCGTGACCAATTGCTCCAACAACTATGGACCGTATCAGTTCCCTGAGAAACTGATTCCACTGTTTATCAACAATATCCGTAAGCGTAAGCCACTCCCTGTGTATGGCAAGGGGGAGAATGTGCGTGATTGGCTCTATGTGGAAGACCATGCACGTGCCATCGACACTATTTTCCATGACGGCAAAGTTGCCGAGACCTATAATATCGGAGGCTTTAACGAATGGAAAAATATTGATATCATTAAGGTTATCATCAAGACAGTTGACCGCCTTCTCGGTAATCCGGAAGGCTACAGTGATGAATTGATCACATACGTGACTGACCGTCTTGGTCATGATATGCGTTATGCCATCGACAGCCGTAAACTTCAGCGTGAACTTGGTTGGGAACCTTCCCTTCAGTTTGAAGAAGGTATAGAAAAAACTGTCCGCTGGTATCTCGACCATCAAGAATGGATGGATCGAATCACCAGCGGAGAATACGAGAAATATTACGAATCAATGTATAAAGACCGATAAATTGTTAACTCAGTCCTGATTAAGGGCTTGGAAATAACAATCGGCAATAGCGGTCCATTCTTCGAGAGATCCCTGGGTAGTGTATCCTTTTACTGCCTCGGGGTCTCCGAGTTTTTTAACTGCCTCCGACTCTGTAAGAGTCACCACCGTAGGTGCGGCTTCTGTGTCAGGATTCCAAAATTCACTGAATTTTATTGGTGCCCGTCCCTCTTCAATGAGGTAAAGCACCCCGTTATAACGATACAATCCCATGATTTTTGCCACACGTGTCTTCTCCGGATCTTTCTTCGAACGATGAAGAATCTCAGGCTGATATGGGAATCCGGCTGTGGCGTTATCCCATATTATTGCTCCGATTTCACGTGCTTCCATGTCTTCCATAAGTGCGCTCTTTGCCTTGTTGAAAAGAGCATTCTCTGATTGCTGTGTATTTTCCATATTATATAATTTTAATAATCGTAAACGATTAATTGTCAATGATAAACTTGATGATTAAGGGTTGTGTTTTATAAAATTAACAGCTAAAACAAGGAAATGGTTTGCTACGAAATACTTAAAATTTACAAGATGCTTACTCCTGCATGTAAGATTGCCATAAGGTCTTCATTTTGCTCCAAGGAATAATCTTTTCTCCGTCAGTATCTACCCATTTTCCGTTTAGCCTGAGTGCCACGTTGATATTTCCTTTAGAATCTTTAAGCAAGACCATGAGTAGGTTTGCGCCGAGTGGCGATACTTCCCAGTCTTTCCAATTTTCAGCTGTGTTCTCAGCCGTACAGTCAGGGGCATAACAGCCCGGCAGTCGCATAAGTGCAAAGAGAGGAATCACAGTTTCCGCATGTCCAAACCTTAACGATGCGGCTAAGCTACTCTTTCCGGCAATAGCTTGATCGGCAGATTCTATTATGTCGTTTAGAAGTGGAGTGGCAGAACGGGCGGCAATATCAGAAAACTTACTTATTGATCTCTGATAATAGTGTTGCAGGTTATCTACTTTCCAGCAATCAGTATACTCCTCTTGTGAGAACCATTCTTTTACCGGTGCGTAGAGTCCGGAAGCAGGGAGCGATTGAAGCACACCATACATGTCCATAACAAGCTC
Source organism: Bacteroides sp. (assembly GCA_014802265.1). Lineage (GTDB taxonomy): Bacteria > Bacteroidota > Bacteroidia > Bacteroidales > Muribaculaceae > Lepagella. The sequence goes on from JAAVCP010000096.1 coordinate 6,605, forward strand.
TCTTAGTTTCTTATCATCGGGTGAAGTATGAAACAATTTAGCAGCAGGGGTAACAGGTATTGTATGTGATGCATATTCATCGTATGTTTTTTTCCAGGGACCGTTTTCAATATAATTAGCATAATCAGAGTCTACTTTAAAATATCGTAACAGTGGATTGTATTGTTTTCCCTCCATTGTGCTAATTTCAATGTCGGAGGAAGAACGGGCAAGTTCATGACACAGCTCATACATAGTCATAACAACACGAGGAACGTATGTAGCACGTGCCTCTATCTTGCCGGATTTCAGAAGTGAGGGAGCTATAGAATACATCTCTTTTCCAAGCCGCTGTTCCTCTTCCATTCCCACAATATTTAATGCACCCCAGTTTCCCGCAGTCACTGAGTCAGTCATCTGAATGACTGTAAGAAACTCCTCCCCGGCTTTGGTGAGGTTTCCTTTTTGGGCAGCTTCAGTCAGTTCGGAGCGAAGTCGTTCCACTTTTTTCTCAGATGATAGGTATCTTGCTCCGTGACGCGCCATATAATTGATAAATATTGGCTTCATATCGTTGGACCATGGCACAACAGTGTCAGAGTTTTTAAAGTCGTAAGCCATCATCGTGCCATTAAGTTCCAAGGGAAAGGACCATACAGTCTCCGGACACCACACTATTTGACTATTGTTATTACAGCTTTGAAGCGATATTAACCATACCATAAGAAATCCGAAGAGCATTGAGGAATGTAAATGTGCTTTCATAAATACGTATTTTAATATTATTAAGTGGGTATTTGTCTTAGAAACGTGGAGTGTATATGGATTGGTTCATTTTAATAATTGAAAAATTTCGTTTTATCAGAACTTTTTTCCCGGAGGTAATGTTATAATATCAGAAAATCGTTTCATGATGTTAGGTTAGTTAGAAAGTATTATGGAAAAAATAAAGGCGTCTGGTTGTGAAACCCGACGCTTTTTTCATTTAATACACCTTGTGGGATAAAAAATTTTTATTTCATCAAAACTTTTTCTCATGGGGCAGTGTTATAGTATCAGAAAATCGTTTCATGATGTTAGGTTAGTTAGAAAGTATTATGGAAAAGCACGAGGCGTCTGGTTGTGAAACCGGACGTTTTTCATTGTAAATTCTATCCTTCAGGCATTGAGACATTGCAGCATTCTTTGAATATCGATTCACTTTTCTTTTTATCTAAGGTTATATGGTAATATCAAATACTTAAAATTATCATTTCATTTTGTAACTTTGTAGTCACAAAATATGAATCAACAGATGGAAAAAATAATAAATAGCGTAGCAGCCCGGACCGGACTTCGACCGGAGGGAGTGAAAGCAGTGATAGAACTTCTCGACGAGGGGGCGACAGTGCCGTTCATCAGTCGTTATCGTAAGGAAAGGACAGGCTCGCTTGATGAGGTAGAAATCAGGAATATAGAGTCTACATTAAAGACGGTTAGGGAATTGTTGGCAAGAAAGGAATTTGTAAGTGACGCTATTAAGACAGCCGGTAAACTAACTCCGGAACTCACGAAGAAGCTTGATGAGGCAGAGACAATGACAGAAGTAGAAGACCTGTATGCCCCATTCAAACCAAAGAAGCGTACACGTGCCACCATTGCCAAGGAGAAAGGGCTTGAACCCCTTGCTAAATTAATAATGTCGGGTAAATCAACCGATTGCTATGCCTCAGCAGCCCGTTTTGTAGGTAAAGATAAGGCTAAAGATGAGAAAGATGCCATTGCCGGTGCATCTGATATAATCGCTGAATTGGCATCGGAATCTGTAAGACTGAGAAATATTACCCGAAACACCTATCAACGAAGTGCATCAATAGTCTGCACTGTGGCAAAGGGGAAAGAGGAGGAACTCAAAGATTCACCGTATGTATCTTACAGTGATTTCTCGCAGACAGTCAGGCGTATGTCTTCTCACCAATATCTTGCCCTACGACGTGCTGAGCGCGAGGGATTAATAAAGGTGAAATACTCACTCAACGACATTGGCGATGACCTTGAGAATGCTTTGGCACGTGCATTTGTACCACGTCAGGCGACTCGTGCTTGTGCTGAGGTTATTGAAGACGCAGTGACTGACGCATCGAAGCGACTGCTCCGCCCGTCGGTAGAGAATGAAATTTCCGCACAGATGAAAGAGGAGGCAGACCGTGTTGCTATTGATATATTCAGCGGTAATCTGCGTCAGCTTCTCCTTGCCGCTCCATTGAAGGGACTGAAGGTGCTTGCCATAGACCCGGGTTATCGCACAGGATGTAAGGTTGTGGCTCTTGATGCTCAGGGGAATCTCCTTGATGACTCCGTGATTTATCCTGTGCCGCCGAAGAATGATTTTGCCGGCGCACAGCGGATTGTTGAGAATATGGCGCAAAAATATAAATTGGAGGCTGTGGCAATAGGTAATGGCACCGCTTCACATGAAACGGAGCGTTTTATCAAAGGTAGCGGAATATTCAAGCCGGAGCGGATATTTGTGGTCAGTGAAAACGGGGCATCGGTCTATTCTGCATCTGATATTGCCAGGAAAGAATTCCCTGATAAAGATGTGACTGTCAGAGGAGCGGTTTCAATCGGTCGCCGACTTATTGACCCTCTTGCAGAATTAGTGAAGATAGACCCTAAATCTATTGGCGTGGGGCAGTATCAGCACGATGTTGACCAAGGGAAACTGAAAGATGCCCTTGATTATACGGTGATGAGTTGTGTTAATGCAGTTGGTGTTGATGTCAACACTGCCTCTGAGAAATTGCTGTCTTATATATCTGGCATCGGACCCTCATTAGCTGCCAACATAGTTGCCTATCGCGCAAAGAACGGCGATTTCACAACGCGGCAGGAACTGAAGAAGGTTCCTCGTCTTGGTGATAAGGCTTTCGAGCAGTCAGCCGGTTTCCTTCGTGTGCCGGGTGGGAAACAACCTCTTGATAACACAGGTATTCACCCGGAAAGTTATAGGATTGTAAATGCCATAGCGAAGTCATTGAAGGTAAAGCCATCAGATCTGGTGGCGAATGAGGCATTACTTGGAAGTATTGATGCTGAGAAATTTGCTGCTGACGGTGTGGGTGGACTCGACACAATAAAGGATATAATAACTGAGTTGCGTAAGCCGGGACGTGATCCGCGTGTTGATGGCGACAACGATACCTTTGTACCGGGAATTGAGAGCTTTGATGACTTACGTGAGGGGATGGTGCTTCCCGGATTGGTGAATAATATTACGGCATTCGGAGCCTTTGTAAATTTGGGAATTAAGGAAAACGGACTTATCCATATCTCTCAAATGTCGCGAAAGCGTGTTAATGCGGTGTCAGATGTGCTGAAGCTTGGTCAGCATGTAGAGGTAAAGGTAATTGAGATAGATGCTGCCCGCAAGCGTATTGGGTTGAGTCTGTTATTATGAACATCTCGCATGGGTTCTGTGAGTGAACCCATGGATTCACTGCTCTGCTGTCAGCTGAATTAATTTTAATTAGCTGGCAATATACGGAAGATTATGATAAAGGGAGAGGATGTATCAAAATTCCGAATTTTGATACACCCTCCTGCTTATGTTAGGCTGTGAGAAGCTTAGATTGTAAGGGAAGCGGGGAGAACCGGCATTGCACCTGCCTGTGTGCATACGAAAGCTGAGGTCTCAACAGCGCAGTTGTGAGCTTCTGACACGCTCTTACCTTTCAGAATGCTGGCGATGAAGGCTGCCGTGAAGGAGTCGCCTGCACCTACGGTGTCTTCTACCTCAACGACGGGAGTTGGACGGAAATAAACTTTACCCGGAGTGAAGACATAGCTGCCATTGACACCACAAGTGAGGATAAGCATCTTCAGATTATATTTGCCAAGAAGAATCCAGCACTTATCTTGGAGATCAATACCAGGATAACCGAACAGACGGCTGATCACTACCAATTCCTCATCATTGATTTTGAGGATATTGCAACGCTCCATTGATTCAGCGATTGTTTCCTTTGTGAAGAAACCTTGGCGGAGGTTGATGTCAAATATGATAAGTGGGTCGTTATCTTCGGGAATGGCATCAATAAATTTCTTGATTGTCTCCCTTGACACTATGTTTCTCTGTGCCAGTGAGCCGAAGCATACAGCCTTTGTCTCTTTGGCAAGATTCTCAAGAGCCTCTGTGAACGGTATATTGTCCCAAGCTACGTTTTCCTTGATGTCATACTGCGGAATGCCTTCCGGGTCCAGTTCTACCTGCACTGTGCCGGTGGGATAAGGCACGGTTTCAATAAGCACGTTGAGACCTTTGGCGTTAAAGTTGTCAAGAATCTCTTTGCCGAGTGCATCGTTGCCAATTGCGCTGACAGCGCAACTTGGAAGCCCGAACTGTGATACGTGATATGCGAAGTTGGCAGGAGCACCACCGATTTTTTTACCTTCCGGGAGAACGTCCCAAAGCGCTTCTCCCATTCCGACTACTATTTTCTTTGCCATGATTATTTAATTTTTTAAGTTTATACTCTTATTTAACGTTTTCGCTCTTAATTTGGCTGGCGAAATAGAGAAGATAAAGCACTCCGACTGCCATAACGCCTACGGCACCTGCTACTCCCATTCCACCTTGTGCAAAACCCATGCAGAGCGGGAAGACTGTACCACCGAAAAGACCCATGATCATAAGTCCGGATACCTCGTTTTTCTCATTAGGCTGGCGGTTGAGAGCCTGTGCAAATACCACGGAGAACACGTTAGAGTTGCCAAAACCTATAAGGGCGATACCGATAAGCACTACCAACTGAGAAGAGGCAATAAACAGGGCGGCTATACCTAAAATCATGCAGATTACGCTGAAGGCGAAGAAAGCCTTTGCCGGAACACGGGTCAGAATATAAGAACCGGCAAGACAACCACCTGTACGGAAGTAGAAGTAAATCTGTGTTCCGATAACTGCTTCTGCGGTGGTGAGACCGAATTTCTCAATGAGGATTTGTGGCGCAAAAGTATTTGTGCCTACGTCAATACCAACATGGCACATGATACCTACGAAACAGAGTGACACGAAAGGTATGCTCAGAAGCTTCACACACTCCATGAAGCCTGTAACCTTATCCGGCTTTTCTTCCTGAATAGGTGTGGCGCCAAGCATAGTTACAGAGAGAATATTGACAGCCGCAAAAACCGGGAAAACAACCCGCCAGTCAAGACCGAAAGTCGGAATTACACTTGCAGCACCCCACGCCATAAGATAGGGGGCGAGCAAAGAGGCAAGTGCTTTTACAAACTGACCGAATGTAAGAGTTGAAGCCAGACGGCTCGGTGATATAAGCCCTGACACAAGAGGATTGAGAGAAGTCTGCATCACTGCGTTGCCTATGCCGAGGAGGGAGAAAGCTATAAGCATTGTCACATAACTGGAATCAAAAATGGGTATAAGGAGAGAGACAAGGGTGAGAAGCTGAGAAAGCATAACTGTCTTCTTTCTTCCAATCTTATTCATCAGGATGCCTGTCGGCACAGAGAAGATAAGAAACCAGAAGAACACAAGAGAGGGGATAAAGCCGGCTTGAGCCGGGTCGAGGTTAAGGTCTTCCTTCACGAAGTTGGTGGCAGAGCCAACAAGGTCTACGAAACCCATTGTGAAGAAGCAGAGCATTACCGGGAGCATCTGTAGCAGGGAGCTCTTTTTATCTGAAACCATTGCGCTTGTCATATATTATAGGGGCTTATAATTGTTAAAAATATTGGATAAACTAACTGCTAAATTTATTTTGCTGCATATATCTTGAGATTGTCAAGAATAGCTTTTCCGTTGGAGCTTACAGAAAATGTAGTGTAGGGCTCATCAGGGAAAACAAGGTTTGTCTGCACTGACTTGCCATTGTTGGTGAAAAGCTCAACACTTGAACTGTCAAGGAATATGCGGAGATTAATTTTTCCGTTCTGTTCAAATGTGGGAGCCACTGTCACGGCAGGGAAATTCTCACTGAAGTCTACGATTCCGCTTTGACGACGGTCGCAGGAGATGGTGTGTTGCTTAACATTATAAGTCATCACATATTTATTGCCTTTAGGATTGCTTATGGTAAATGTCACCTCAGAAGCATTCTTGGCATCCACATCAGCCACAATTTCACAAGCGGCATTTTTTTCTGAAGGGAGTGAGAAGTTGGCAGCTTTGTTGCTTAGGGTCTTTTTACCGCTTGACGCCACTACTTTGCCACGCAAAGCATTAAGTTCGGGAGAGGGAACAGAGGCAAGATATATCTGACCGTCAGGCTGAGAGAAAAGTTCACATTCTCGTGGAAGAGTATTGGCACTGCGGAATTGTGTGGTAGGCACGTCGGCTGCATATTGCCAGTTGCTCATCCAACCGATTACTGTGCGGCGGTTGGCAGGGGTATCGCTCCAGCTTACAGTTGCATAATGGTCTTTACCGAAGTCCATCCATTTTGTCGGCACATTTCCGTTGGCATCTGTATCTGCCACAAACTTCTTTCCGTCAAAATCACCGATGAAGTATTGTGTGGCACTTCCTCCGAAAGGTCCCCCGGGGTTGATGTTGCATATAAGTGCCCATTTCTTTTTGCCGGTTCCGTCAACAGGCAGCTCGAACAGGTCGGGACATTCCCACACACCGTCCTGGCAGCCGAGCCCTTTACCGAATGCGCTTTGAAGGGTCCAGTCTTTAAGATTCGGGGAGGTGAAGAGAAGCATCTCGTAGTCTAAGGCATGAGCCAAAATAAGATTCCACTCCTTAGTCTTGTCATTCCAGAACATATTCGGGTCGCGTGCCTCGCTCTCAAGAGTAAGGATAGGATTGCCTTTATATGGGGTGAAAGTCGCGCCGTTGTCGTTGCTGTAGGCAAGACTCTGAATCTGGCTGGCTGCTGCTGAAGTATAGAGGGCAATTACAGCGTCTTTGCCGAATCCGGCAGTATTATTACGGTCGATCACGCAACTGCCGCTGAATATGGAGCCGAGTCCGTCAGGCACGATGGCTGCTCCGTGGTGGTCCCAGTTGATAAGGTCAGTTGAAGTGGCGTGTCCCCATGTCATATTTTGCCATTTTGATCCGTAAGGATTCCACTGATAGAATAGATGCCATGTCCCGTTGACGTAGACCATTCCGTTAGGGTCATTCATCCAACCGTATTCCGGACTTTGATGATAATACGGGCGATATTTAAATTCCGTGTTTGTGGTGTCGAATGTGTCAGACAATGTAATTACCTGCCAGCATACGGCATCTTTTGCCTCACGTATATTCTGGCGTCCATGGTTTGCTATAATATTTAGGATGACGTTGTGTCCTTTATATTTTGAGAGGTCGTAGGGCACTGTGAAATCTGTTTTCGATTGTGCAAGTCTGGCATAAAAAGTCTCTGCCACTTTGCCATCAACCAAAACATCTATCTTCGCATCGTCAATACTTTCCTGGATAGGGAGAATGATGAAGTTTTTATCTCCTGTCACTCTTACGAGAGTATTGTTGATGCCAAGGTGTTCCACCTTTACTCCTTCTCCTGCCTGGGCATAAGCCGGGGCAATAAGCGCCATTCCTGTCATTATGGCGGCGGTCAGTCGGTCAGTTATTTTTTTCATTGTATTGTATTTTGTTTTATTCCAAAATTAATTAATGTGAACCTAAAAACATTTCTGATGCGCTAAGTCAGCAGTCCGGCGTCAGTAATTAACAATCAATAATCATAGTAACCTACACTGACATCTGTCTTCACATTTTCATAATTAATAAATAGCCTTTGCTTTTTACTAATCACCGCTGCCGGATTGCTGACTTGGTGCGTTGTCTTTTTTACCTTGAGTATTATCTCCGCTTTGGAAAACTTATCAAAGGGCTGTGGTGAGAAGCCATCTGGTTTTCACGCTGCAAAACTACTACTATAACATCATTTCTGGTATAAAAATTGATGCAATGGATGTTAAAAATGTTGGATTCTGCAATATTTTATAGATTTTACATCTTTTTTTATAGGATAATGATTATATTTGCAGAAAAATATCACAAACCTAAACATGAAACAACTCATAATTATTCTTATTGCTGTCTTCTCTATGCTGTCGGTCGCATCATGTGGAAGTGAAAAAAAATACAGAATTGGAGTCTCACAATGCAGTGAAGACGACTGGCGGAAAAAGATGAACGAGGAGATCAACCGCGAAGTCATGCTCCACGACAATGTGGAAGTGAAGATTCTTTCTGCCAACGACGACAGTCGTAAGCAGATTGAGGACATACATTATTTTGTAGATAATGACTACGACATAATAATTGTGTCGCCCAATGAAGCTGCCGCGCTTACCCCTGTGGTTGATGAGGTGTATGCGTCAGGGATGCCTGTTATTATTTTTGACCGCAATATCAATTCTAACTCCTACACTGCAAGAATTGGTGCTGACGACATTGCTTTGGGTAAGTCGGCTGCCCATTATGCTTTCCATCTTCTTGGTCCCAACCCAAAGGCAATAGAGATATATGGGTTGCCGGGTTCCACACCTGCCGAAGACCGGCATACCGGTTTTACAAAAGAATTTGTGTCAAACGGTGGGACGGTACTTGCCAGCGTCCCTGCCAATTGGAATAAGGAAGAAGCAATCCCCTTGGCTGATTCGCTGCTTAAGATTTTTCCGGAGACAGAACTCATTTTTGCCCATAATGACCGTATGGCAATCGGAGCCTCAGAGGCTGCCGAGGCTATAGGCAGAAGCGACATAAAGATTATAGGAGTGGACGCTGCTCCAGAGATAGGCATACAGGCAGTGGTGGACAGCGTGATCGATGCCACTTTCCTCTATCCTACCGAGGGACACCGTTTGATTCAGACCGCGCTACACATATTAAAGGGAGAACCTTATGAAAAGGAAATAATTCTTCCTGTTGCTTCCGCTGTAGACAATACAAATGCCGACATATTGCTTCTTCAGAATGAGAGCCTTAATGCCGAGACCGACAAATTGGCTGTTTTGAAGGGTAAGATGAATGAATATAGGAAGATACACTCCACTCAGATGTCGTTTTTTTATGCCTGTATCGTTATCCTTATATTGTTGAGTGGGGTATTGTTCCTGTTGTTGCGCACTTTCTGGATGAATAAGCGTCATCAGGTGGTACTCATGGCACAAAACCATCTTTTGGAAGAGGAACGCGACAAGCAGAAGGAACTCAATGTGAAACTTGAGGAGGCAACGCAGTCGAAATTAGTATTTTTTACCAATGTCAGTCATGACCTGCGCACTCCCCTCACCCTTATTTCCGAACCGGTGGCACAGCTTGTAGATGCTCCTAATCTTACGTCTCAGCAGCATAACCTGATGAAAATTGCCAATAAGAATGTGAGAATACTTAACAGGCTGATAAATCAGATTCTTGACTTTAGAAAATATGAGAATGGCAAACTTGACTTACATCTGACGGAGATAGATTTCAGGAAAGTGATAGGCGATTGGATGGACTCTTTCAAGGAGGTAGCAAGGAAACGTGACATAAAATTCACATTGGAGGAGCCTGACGGGAATTCCCCCGTGCTTTTGGCTGTAGATGTGGAGAAGGTGGAGCGTGTGTTCTTTAATCTGGTTTCTAATGCGTTTAAGTTCACACGTGATAACGGCTCTATTACAGTGTCGTATGCCGTGTCGGGAGAAAATTTAGTGTTGAAAGTCACTGACACTGGTGAAGGAATAAGCCAACGTGACTTAGGCAATATCTTTGAACGGTTCTTTGAGGTTGACCGTATTCATCCTAAAGGTTCTGGAATCGGCTTATCTGTGGCAAAGGCATTTATTGAGCTTCATGGAGGCACAATTACCGTTGAGAGTGAACTGAAGAAAGGATCTGTTTTTATTGTTACGCTTCCTATAAGGCATGTGGCTGCGACGGCTGAGTCAGTAAATAAGACGATAGTGGCATCGGCTGTTGAATCTGAGCTCGATAACATTGAGACGGAGCTTAATTTTGATTCTGAAAAGTCGCTTGTACTCGTGATTGATGATAACCGCGACATCAGGCAGATGGTCAGTGAATTGTTGAGTACAGATTATAATGTCATCACTGCCTCCGGCGGTGGTGAGGGGATAAAGAAGGCTTCCAAGTATGTGCCCGACCTTATAATAAGCGATGTCATGATGCCGGGCATGGACGGATTGGAATGTTGTCGTGTGCTTAAGGAGGAGACCTCTACCTCACATATTCCTGTTTTGCTTCTGACGGCATGTTCCCTTGACGAGCAGCGGGCGCAGGGTTATGACAGCGGGGCTGATGGCTACCTTTCCAAGCCGTTTTCCGCTCAGGTACTGAAGTCACGTATTGCAAGCCTTATAAATAATAGGAAACGAATAAGGGAATTGTGGCAGACTCCTGTTGGGAAGGCTACACAGTCAAAGAAAAATGAGGAGATTAAGAAAGAAGTGGTTAAATCTCCTGACATAGAGAATGCTTTCTATGCAAAATTCCTTGAGTTGTTTGAAAATGAGATGGGGAATCCTGACGTGAGTGTTGACAGTATTGCGTCTGCCTTAGGGCTTGAACGCACCCAATTTTACAGGCAAATGAAGGCACTAACCAATTATTCTCCTGTTGAGCTGATGCGTAACCTAAGGCTTAAGAAGGCTCGCACGCTTGTGACCGGCACCGACAAGACCATAAGCGAGATCGGTTATGAGGTTGGTTTCTCTACTCCTGCCTATTTTACAAAGTGCTACCGTGAGGCATACGGAGAGACCCCTACCGAAACCCGTCAGAAATTGGAGATGTAGCTTATCTTGAAGTCTGTTATTTTAAATCATTCTTTATAATAGCTGATTGAATTCTGCTCAGTGTCTCAGGTGCTATATTGAGATACTGGGCAAGATATTTTGCAGGGACACTTTTATATATGTCCGAACGATTTAATACAAATGCTTCAAATCTTTTTGTAGCATTATAGGTGCCGAAAATAACTTCTTTTGTATATAGCGCGTTAAGTTGTTCAAATAAGAAAGTAAGCATCCACTCAGAGAATTCCTTATCTGTATCTATGAGTTTTTTTATGTCGCATTGGGTCATAATAAACCTCGGCGTCAGTTACAGCCTCAAAGGAAAACAACGACGGTTGATTTGCCCAATAGGTAGATATAGAGGTAAAAGGATCGCCTGCGCAACCAAACCCTATAGTTCTTTCCTTCCCATTGGCAATAAACCATAACCGAAAGATACCTTCTTTTATAAAAAGAAAAATTTTGTCAAGCCGTCCTTGCTGAATTATACATTCTCCTTTTTTTACAAATCTAACTTCGGTTATTTCGGATAATTTTGAGAATGTTGAGTCAGATAAGGGTTTTATTTTGTTGATAGCAGTTTGTAAATCCATATTTATATATATTGGTTGATGAGAATCTTACAAAAGAGACTACTCTTTTTGATTGAGTGTTGCAAAATTAGTAATAAATTATAAAAATTATCACGCTGGTTTATCAAAAAAATTGTATTTATTGACATTTATCATTTGATTGCATGTTGTCAAAGATTAATTTTGCACCCAATAATGATATGAACCCTTAAATATGATGGTAGGATTTGAAAAAATCTTTTCCCGTGCCATCTTTAATTGATAAAACGCTGATACGGGAATAGGCGAAAAAATCATTATTATGACAAAATTATATTTTACATTAGGCTCTTTACTGATTGGTTCTGCAATGTCGGCGCAACCTTTGGGGATACCGAAACTGCTTGCTCCTATGGAAACTTCGGAAGTGAGCAATGAAATTATCTACGAGGCTCCGGAGGGTGAAACGAAGTTCTATACAGAGTCTTACGATGGTTGGGTCTTCTGGGGATCTCAGATGGGTTTGTTCTACTTAACGGGTAATACGGCATATAACTACATGGTGTGGACGGAAGATTCTAAAGTCTACATCCTTGATCCCGTAAAAACATACACCACTGGCAGCTATGCTGTGGGAACCTATGCTGATGGGAAGATTACTGTGGAGTTGCCTCAGTGTATTGGTGCATATTATGATGAGTATGGTGAAATCGCCTATATGTACCTTAATAAGATGGAGGAAGTGGAGCAAGATGGTGAGAAATACTATATGATATGCTATCCCGAAGACAATTATCTTGTTTATGACGTAGATGATGAGGGAAACGTAAAGCTCAATCTTGGAAATGATTATAACACCGTTGACACTGAAAACGGTGTTAATCCAAAGTATCTTGTAGGCATGACCTATGAGAACGATCCACATGCTTTGCAAGTATGGTCCGGTTTTGGAGACTCTTTTGAGAACTGGGATATTGTGCCGAATGAGACTCCTATTACTCCTCCCACTGATTTAGTTTCTGAATACTGGGCATTTGATACAAATGGAACGGCACATCTCCTTGAGGTGAAAATTGATGGTAATGACATCTATCTTAATGGTTTCACTTCTTATATCGAAGGATATTGGATTAAGGGTACACTTACAAGGGAGAAAGATATCGTGATTCCCTCCCAGCAATATATGGGTAAGAATGAATATGACCAATTTTATTACTTCCTGGCGACCAAAGTTGTGCCTGCTACAGATCCGGATAGCTGGAACACATATGAAATGATAGACCAGATAACAATGAAGTATGATTCTGAAACAAAAATCTATAGTGCCCCGGGTGAGTGTTTTTGTGTAAGTAATTATAGAGATGCTATATCTTACATGGCATTGGCTGAGAATCCCATGCTTTGGGAGCAAACCCCTGAAATGTTAAATGCTGCTCCTGAGAACCCATATTTGGGAGCTTATACTCCATTTAATCCTGAAACTAATCAAGGTACTGTTAACTGGATGATTCCGAATACCAATGTAAATGATGCTTTGCTTCGCACAGACAAGATGTATTATAACTTTTACGTGGATGGGGAGCTCTTCACTTTTGAACCTGATGAGTATTCTCTCTTTAGTGAGCCAACTACTGATGTGCCCTATGCTTCAAGCAACTTCTATGATATTTTTGTATATAATCAATCTCATATCATAACGTTTAAATTCTCTGATGCTGAGTCTTTCGGTCTCCAGTCTTTCTATGTTGCTGATGATGGTACTACTTATGCCTCTGACTTGATTACGGTAGATTTAGGTTCGGTAGGGGTTGAAAAGTCTGAACTCACAAAGGAAGTGAAGGAAGTGATTTTCTACAACCTGTCAGGTGCTGTAATATCTAATCCTACCAATGGTATTTACATCAAACGTGTCATCTATACAGATGGGAGTCAGTCGACTGAAAAGACTGTTATATCTGCTGCTCGCTGAAAAATGCCTATTTAATTTGAACGGGGACCGCGTTCTTCTATCATAATTAATGAGTTTAAACCTTGAGGGTGTGTTGTAATGAACTGCATACCCTCAATTTTATATTATTTTGGGATTAACAGCAATAAACATAGCTCATTTTTCATATCTTAAAAATTATTGCTGTCCGATAAAAAATTTTGCGGAGATATAAAATTAGGACTGATTCCATTTGCAGAAGTCAGTCCTTTTCGGTTATTTTGCTGTCGCCAAACAAAGCTCAATAACC
>JAAVCP010000097.1 GCA_014802265.1 Bacteroides sp.
AGTAGATGTGAATGAGCAGAACATATCTGCTTTGAATTTCTATCTGGCGAAAGGGTTCAAGGTGACTGGAAGAGATGAAACTGATGAAGCTGGACGACCATATCCAATTCTCCATTTATCATTATAACAAATGGAACTGCACAGTCCCGGAAAGGCAAGTCTGTGATAAGCGACGAAGTATGAGGCGGCTTATCACTGTCTCGCCCCGTGGACTGCTGCCAAACGGAGAGTGGCGCAACGGCTCCAAAAGAAATTGAAATGGAGAGGGCGTTAAGAACACGGAGCGGCTGAAAGGACAGGCAGGTCCGGCGTAGCTTGCGGAGCATCCTGCAAAGGCCATCAGTCGCTCGGTGTTCCGCCCCCTCTTAATGTTCAGGCGATGCGGTCTGCGGTAGAGCAGGACTCGCTCCAAACGCCGTAGTCGGCATAGCCTCACAATCGCCGTGTTCGCTTGCGATACCAATGCCTTAGCCGTTAGTTTTATAGATGAATATTTTTGATGTTGTACTTGCATAGTTGTAAAAAATGCGTATTAATATACTTTGAGTATATCTTCCGGTTGATTTCCCAACCAAATATTGCGTATATAAAATTATCTTTGTATCTTTGCAGTTGAAATATCAAGCGAAAAATATACTGTGAATATATCTTCTGGTTCAAAAATCAACCAACTTCTCTCCAAAGGAATATACGGAGGACTTTTCTTCTCAGAATGGTTGAGGAATATGGGTTATTCCGCTCAACTTCTGAAAAGGTACAGGGAATCCGGATGGCTGGAATCCCTTACCACTGGTGTCATGTTCAGAAAAAATGAAAGGTTATCAGCATTGGCAGCCGTATACAGTTACAATAAGCAGACTGAAAATACTGTAAGGATTGCCGCCCACTCCGCTCTTGAACTTCATGGCTTCAGTCATTATATACCTATGGGAAAGCCTAAACTGATGGTTTCTTTTGACCCGGTTAAGCCTAAGGAGTGGGTGAAAAGCGACAGGTTCGATATGAACATTGTCCCGTTCTCGACCGGAATATTCAATAATCCATCAACTCAGGTTGTAAGAAAAGATAATATGGATCTTACAATCTCCACACCCGAACAAGCTTTCCTTGAGTGCCTGCATCTGGTTCCTTCCCATTATAACTATATGGACTTATACTATCTGATGGAGCAACTGACATCACTTGACCCGTTGGGAGTCCAGAAAGCGTTGGAGAATACTTCAAGCCAAAGTGTGAAACGGATGTTCCTTTATATGGCTGAAAAAGCAGGACATTATTGGTTTGACATGCTTGACACTGCTTCAATGGGGTTAACTGAATCAAAACTCCAGCTTGTGAAAAACGGCTCATACATATCCAAGTATAAGATAACAGTACCTAAAGAACTCAATGATTATGAATGAGACATACCGCAGTCAGGTGGCACTCCTGATCAGAATAATGCCTCTGGTTTTCAGAATAAAGGATTTCGCGGTGCATGGCGGAACTGCCATAAACCTTTTCCATAGGAATCTAAGCCGCTATTCGGTTGACATAGACCTGACCTATATCCCCATTGCCGATAGAGACGCAAGTTTGAAGTCTATCAACGCTCATCTGGCATCTCTTAAATCTGCGATAGAAAAAAGCTGTGCCGGGAATACGTGTTGTTCACAAACAGGATGTGTGGAAACTGCTCTGTACAAAGGATGGGACAACCGTCAAAATAGAAGTCAACGGTACTAAGAGAGGAATAATCGGTGACACGGAAAAAATACAGTTATGTGAAAAAGCCAAAAAGGAGTTTAGTATGACCTGCTATGCCAATATCGTTTCGTGGTCTCAGCTCTACGGAGGTAAGATTGCCGCTGCTCTGGGCCGTCAGCATCCACGCGATCTATTTGACTGCCGTGGTATCACCGATGAGGAGTTTGCGGAGGTTAAACCCGGATTCATGCTCTGTCTGTTAGGAAGCGATAAACCCATCGTGGAATCATTAGATCCCAATCCAATCAATCAAAGTGAGGCGTTGGAGAGTCAGTTTGAAGGTATGACTGACGAACCATTTTCATACGAAGACTATGAAGCTTCACGAAACAACCTTATAGAAGTCGTTAATAACGGAATTGATGAGATTGACAAGGACTTTCTTGTTTCGTTTGAAGATGGTTCGCCGGATTGGGAGAAGTGCTGTGCCGGGGATTTAAGCCAATATCCGTCTGTGAGGTGGAAACAACAAAACATCGCTGCACTTAAAAAGAAGAATCCGAAGAAGCATAGAGAGGGTATAGAGAAGCTTCTAAAGCACTTCGGTCGGCAGATATAGCCACATCAATGTCCTTGACTTGTCTTGTTTGTGGCCGCCGTTTTTTCATGACGCAGGACATCATGATATTTTGAGTTACGGATTGGTCACGGATAAAGTGTATGCTCTTTGGGGACATTGCTATTGAGGTAATTAAGACCCGAAGGTTAGAGTACCTCCGGGGAATATTTGCTCTAAAACTTGACTTACGGCATACGAATATAGGACATGGATGTTACTGATTCAGTGCAATTTTTAACATTACTGATTGCAATATAAACTTGTGGGAACCAGAAAAATTTTGTAACTCTGTACCCGACCTCAGATTCACGGCCCCTGCAGAGGCAGGACACGCACGATTTTATTGTTGGAAACAATCCGTCACGGTAAAGTCACGCAACGATATTTTGAGACTTTAAAGCGTTGATTATTCGGCGCTTAACTAATATTGGAAAGACCCTGTCTTTCCGCAATAAAGCTTGATAATCAAGTGATTAAATAAATTACACCCAGTTTTGGGCGTGAGATTGGGTGTTTTGTTTGGTGGCTTCAAGGGAGAAAAGTAGAGAATAAAAAATTTTTATTTTCTCTTTTGTTCCTTCCAAAAAGAAGGCATACGGCTCTACACCCACTTTAGTTTAGAGCCGTATATATAAGGTACGATGATAAAGTAAAGTTTCAGCCGAGGATTTCTTTCAAGGCTTCTACAAACTCCTTGTTCTTTTTGCTCGGTGGATCGCTTATGGGTTCGCGATATTTTGAATGGTAGTATTCCTGTTCAATACCTGTATTCCGGAGCATAGCTCCGATCCACTCGCTGCGCGTACCCTTATCAACCTTTTTGCTTAGCTGATGGATGAGGTAGCAAACCCTTACTTTCTCATTCTTGCAAACCTCCAAGTCTTTGGAGGTTTGATGTAGATTAAAGGCATGGAAAAAATCAATAGCTGCCATATCTTCAAATTGCCGCCCATTGCAAAGCTCATGGACGGACGCTAAAAGCGATATTGATAAATATAAATCAGTCCGTTCGGACTGTTCTTTGTTTTTTTCTACAGGTTTGTTATAATATTTCTCTACTATGGGGAGGAGATCATGACATTTGAGATATATCAGCTTAAAAATATCTATCGGAACACTCCATCTTTCCTCTTCAAGTCTTTTCCGCTTCGCGTAAAAGTTTTGAAGCTTCGCTTTCTCCTTTTGGTATTCTGCTGTCAGCTTGTCCACCCTTCGTTCCAATACGGCTGCTTCATCTTTCGACATTCCGTTAAACGGAGTCATTTCATACGAATTTGATGCCTCTTTCAGTTCGTCGCTTGCTGCCTGTGTTTTCTTTTGCTGGGCATCAATATCTTTATCGGCATACGACAACGGTTTGTCCCAAAGAAATCTCAAATCCCTACGATCATAGTAGATGCTGTTATCCTTATATAGCGTTACAATTCTATCTAAATCGGTATGCAGACTTTTAAGAACAATCTCCATGCGCTCCGTTGGCACTTTCAGAACCAAGTCCATTATTACAGCTTCGACATTGTGGACAGAAGGGAAAGAATTGATAAAAGCAACCAATGTCAAGGCATCTTCACAAGCGATGCCACTTCCGGAGATTATACCGGAATATATCTTGCAGACGGAACTAAGTTCAGGTATGAATTGGGAGATTTCTTTCATTTCGATATTGTAGTTATATAACTATAACGAAGAAGAAAGGTGTAAAGTGCGCTTAAACCCAGAATAAATCGGGTCGAGGGGTTTCCACTTGCAAGGGTGTTTTTAGTTGGTATGAAGCCATGCGAAAGTCTGACAAAAACACATCTTGCAGCAACCGAATATGAATACAAATTCTTTACTAACTTTACTACGTCAAATTTACTTGGTGGTATGCCGATATCCTCACCGTAGTACATTTATCAGACTCGTCCGACATATGCTCACTACAGCATAGATTAATCCTGATGGCTCGCTTTCCGGAATTGTAGATCCTTTCGATACAATCTTTACTTAGGATGGGCAACGTCGGAAACGTCAAGTTGCTTACCACGGCGAATGTCGCAAAATCCGCGACTGTTGTATCTTCAAAGTCTACGATCTTGACTATCTTGAAGTTTCCCTTTGATATGTCCCTGAAATTTCGTAACTTTGCAGAAACTTTTATATATGGCAGAACTACAGCTTCACAAATGTCCCAAATGTGGGTATGAGGTTCAAGCAAATCAACTTGGACATGATACTTTTATGGATGGAGAATATTATGACTTCAGGTGTCATAATTGCAATGAAATTGTATCTATAAATGTTTTCGATATGGCAAAACAAGGGATGACTCTAACGTGTCCAGAGTGTAATAAGTCGGATATGCTCAGTAATTGGAATCCGGTTGAAGGGAGTTGCCCTAAATGCAACTCCCACCTTATTGCAAGTGGAGAATACATAATGGCAAACTGATATGTGGAATATTGACAATTACCCGAATTTGGTTCAAATTCTTGATGAATTTAAGACTGGGAAGTTGTATGAACCTTCAATCTTACGGAAAGCTCGCGCTGAATTGGTAACTGAAATTGTTGATAAAGTTATTAATGCTGTAGAACAGGACGAGGAAGCGTCTGCTTTTTGTTATTTAAGGTTCAAACAGCTTCTTTCTGAAAAACTATATACTCATGGTTTCCCCATCTCTCATATTAGAGAAATTTTAAATAACTTTTGGCAAGATTTAACACTCATCGATAAAATTAATTTCATATTTAGAAATTGTAACTGGTGGCTTCCGAATTGTGCCAACTTGCACAATATAATTGTTAAATATATACATAAACAGATTGAAGGTCTTTCAGAGTTCCAAAAACAACTTTTTCAATATAAAAGTAAACAAGTTTATGAGTATGTAAATTCATATTCTAATGAATATGAATTTAGGCTTATTTGGGATGGTGTTTTCAATAAATGTAAAAAAAACGATTCACACTTATTGCATAGTGTTGAACATATTTATAAATATCTTATATCCACAAGAATAGATGACTTAGTGGACACTGACTTAATCAAAGAACACTACAATCCATTAGCTTAATTTATCGAGTCTTTTCGCAACCGTCATAAGGTCTATAACTTCGCTGAAAAATCTCATCAGGTTATGTACTTCTCTTTTTCCGACCTCAATTTCAACTCGGTTGTAACCGACAACGTCGCTATGCTTCCAAACATAGAAAACCAGCCAGATTTCGAGTTCCGCGCAACGTCAAGTTGCTTTCCTCCGGCGAATGTCGCAAAATCCGTGACTGTTGTATCTTCAAAGTCAACGATCTTGAAGTTTTCCTTTGATATGTAACTGATTTAATGTAACTTTGTACAATGGAAAAATCGACACTTATAATAATATGCATTATTGGCTTCTTAATAGGTTTTATTTCCTATTGGTTCCTTTTATGTAAAGATAATTATAACGAGTTTTTTGCAAGAAAAGATGAGCTCGAAGACCCTAAAACTCACTTCATCACTGAAACGTTAAGAGAGAAAACATTCAGAAATAAGATCAGAGCAATTTTATATGTTATTCGTAATAGCATTTTGCTTGGCGTTGTAGGTTGTGTCTTCTTGGGTGGAGGAGTTTCTATGCTGGTTTCTCAATGTTCAAGCGATCACTCTTCCCCTAAATATGAATATGATGATTATGAATACTTTGATGATGCACATAGACCAGATAGATTTTGAGAAATAATTTGTGACTTTTTGTATTAAATATTTAGTCCATAACCTTGCTAAAATCAGCAAGTTATGGACTTCTCTTTTTCTGCCTTAATTTCAACTTGATTGAAAACCTACTCCGCTTCAATACTGTCTAAGCATTTATTATCAAGCTAGTCTTATCGTCTAAATGCTCGGATTTGCGTCTGGTTCACTTCCTCCAGGACAGAAGGGAAATTGGAGGTGAGGCGATCCAACTCCTTGCTGCCTTTGTCGAACTGTCGGTTATCAAGGAAAGGACGTGCAAACACCTTTAAGGTGTGGGCGGCGTTCCTGACATCGGGACTGTCGGCAAGGTACTCCACAATCGTGTCCCTGTGCCGTATGCTCAACTCCCTTAACACTAACACCGACTTGGAGAACTCCATAAACGCCTTTACCGCCTCCTTAAGCTTCTCATGCAACATATCGAGCATAGCCTTAAGCCGTGCGAGAAGGTCGGACTTCTCACGTTCAAGCCTCTCAATCCTCGTGGCGGTCGTGCTTTCAAGACTGCGGTACTCCTTAGCCAGCGCGTCATACCGTGACTGAAGGGAAGAAGAGATGATTAGGGCGCGTTCCTCCGCAAGTCTCGGTATCTGCGCCACCTGCTCCTCCATTTCCTCAACCCTTATCCGAGCCTTGTCACGCTCAATGTTGGTGGTCTCGATCTCGGACTGCAGCCGGACGTTCTCACGCTGTATCTCCGCATATTTCCCTTTGCCGAATATGTTGGCGAGGTCACTCTTCAACGCGCTGCCGCTCTCTGCATCGAGGGCTTTATGCTTCTCGATCCGCCGGACTTCAAGTTCGGCTATCTCGGTTTCCTTGGTCGCCTGCTCCTTCAGTAGTTCGGACTTCCGGTTTTCAAGTTCCTGCTGCTCCTGCTTCAACTTCTTCACATGAGCCGTCGCCATCTTCTCCTTGTACTCGATAGCCGACAGCCCCTCGATCCCAGTGTCCTCCTTCGGTGTGTCTCACTCCATGCCGAGGCTTTCCGCAAGGACGGTCTGCATCTCCTTGCACACGTTACTGTCTATCTTGACGGTCTTCCCGGCCTCGTGGTTGAGCCAGTCGACTATGATGTGCGCGTGATGGGGCTGCCTCAGGTCGTCAGTGTCGGGGTCGGCGTGTCCCTCGTCATGGTGAAGGTCGATGCTTATCACGCTGATGCCGTAGCCCTCCAACCATTTGATGAACGGTTCGAAATCCTCGATCCGTGTGTCCGGCTTAATTGGGGGACAACCCTCACGAATGGCTGAGCAGCCGGAGCGTTCCTTCTTCTTTCCTGTCTTACGGTCGGTGGTGATGACGGGCTTGCACTGCATGGCTCTTCCCGTCTTCTGCTTTACAAGCACCTTCATGTCCTCAAGCAGCTCCGGCAGAGGCTTGGCGTAGGACAGGTTGCGCCAGCTCCGGTTGAGGTGGCGGTACTCGTCCCAGAAGTATGTGTGCCCCAACTTCCGGGCAACCGCCTCGCAGTAGGCTCTGTCGCGGCGGTTGTGCGCCTCGGCAGTGCCTACGTTGCAGGGCTTGAACTTTATTCCTGTCTTCATAGGTCTTTAGCGGTGGGTTTTTCAAAAAGCGCGGGTTCTCATACGAAGGATCTGAGCGGAGGGTATCAGGGGTAAAACTAGGCGTGAAGACCAACGACGCCACATGGAATATGACTTGACGTGTAAGTGTGTGCCGAGATTTATAACGATAGCTTTATGAGATTGCGGACACCATCTTTAATGCATGATATTGCTGTAAGATCCGGAAACTCTGATAAGTTATTTGTATTTTTTGAATTGTGTGGGGGTCAAGCCAGTATGAGTCTTGAAGAATTTGCAGAAAAAGGCTGAATTTGGGAAATTCAAAATATCAGAAACTTGCTGCACGTTATTGGTGGTATGGAGTAATATTGCTTTCGCCTCTGTGATAAGGTAATCGTTTATCCACTGATATACCGTCCTTCCGCTTTTTCCCTTTACGATATCATTAAGATAGTTGAGGGAAACATTTAATTTTTCTGCATAATATCCGGATATGTGATGGCTGAGTCCTTTCTCATTCAATAAATTCACAAAAGAATTGAAAATCTCACTTCGTCGGTCAATCCTTTGGTCTCTGATAGTCTCTTCCTCTTTCGATTCCACCAGATAAACGATGAATGACTGAACCGCCAAGATAGCGGCTCCTGTCGATTTATATTCGTTCAGAAGGCTTTCGATTATTGATACGTAGTACGATGGGATTTCCGAACCATTCGTTTTGAGTATTTTATAACCAAATGACGGGATTCCACTCACTGCATCCGCATGAAGGGATATGACAGTCGTATCGTAATCAGAAGTTCTGCTTTTGGTACATACAAGCGTAGCGGGACAACAGACAAGTATATCGCCTGTATTGAGCGTGAGGGGTTGCATATTACATTCTACCTTGATACTTCCTTTATTGACAATAGCTACCTGGTAGTCCAATGCCTTGAAAATCGTTATCTTGCGGTATTCCGTCTCAGAGAGATTATTGGTACTTCTGATGAACCCGACTTCAGGTCTTATAAAAATACCTCTGCGGGGTTCATCAGATATTGTCAGGATATTATCTACCGATGTTTGCTCAATTCTCGTCATGGAGTAAAATAAATAATTGATTCCATTATTTCAACATCCATATATCTGATTTTGTTTGTGAATAGATAATATTTGGATGAATTTGGGTAAAACCTTTACCTTCTATTTATTGTTTCTTTGTTAAACCAATAAAGACATTACTTATGTTACAAGAAAAGAAAACGATAATAAAGGTACTGCTTCTCAACGGCAGTCCCCGTCCGAACCATAATACGGCTAAAGCATTGAATGCCGCAAAGGAAGGAGCCGAGAATGCCGGTGCAGAAACAGAAATCATTAATCTTTTCAAGATTAAGGACCTTAAAGGTTGCTATAGTTGCTATCGCTGTCAGCGTGACGAATTCGACAAGTCAAATCCTATGTGTTGTGTTAAGGATTCACTGTCACCGGTTCTGGAGAAAGCACGCGCTGCCGATGTGGTGATTGTAGGAAGCCCTGTATATTTCTACTATCCCACCTCCGAAACAATGGCCTTCATGAACCGCTTTCTCTTCCCGAAACTGTCTTATATCAATAATGCCGCATACAGTCCCGATTTCAAGGTGGTCAATCCCAAACGCATTGGCTGTATCTTCACGATGAACTCTCCGGTGGACTACTTCGAGGCATCGGGTGAAGCTAAGATTATCGGCCACCTCGCAGACGCCTCTAAATCTGTGTATGGTTATGGGGAGAGTCTATTCATGGTTCAGACCGCAGCCTTTGACGACTATAAAGGACTGCAATTCTCCGAACAGTTTGTGAAATCACAACAGGCATACTATAAAGAACACTTTCCTAAAGATCTTGAGAAAGCTCGTGAACTCGGCAAACGTCTTGTAGATGAGGTGGTAGCTGAAAAGATGTCAGTATAAAGTTACCTCCTGAATATTTCAAACTATATTTCTGCTGTAATTCATCATCTCTGTCAATAGATGTGTGTCATGATCAAATTACATTTTGAGGTCGTATAACCTGAGTATTATCACTGAACTGAAATGGTTGAAATTTGTTATAATATTGATATAAAACCTACTAAAAATAATATTAACGAGCATGACAGCATTATCAATGGCCGGGACAAATACAATTACAGCAGAAACATCTGCCTCACAAAATATATTGCCGAACGAAACTGTTCCTGTACCCAAAGTTACTTCTAACGGAGATTTGTTTTTTATCAACGGTTCTCACGGCAGACTTGCTGCAAAGCTTTCGCTTCCTGAACTTAGGGAAGGTGAGAAATGTCCGATGGTAATTCTATCCCATGGATTTGGAGGAGACATGACTTTCCATCTTTTTGAGCCAATCATAGAAAGACTCAATCAAAACGGAATAGGCGTGCTGCGCTACGATTTCAACGGTTGTGGACAGAGCGAAGGAGAGTTCGTAAACATGACCGTTCCCAATGAGATTGAAGATCTGATCAATGTAGTGGCTTATGTTCGGCAGTTGCCTGTAACGGAGAACATATCCCTACTTGGTCATTCCCAAGGTGGTGTCGTCACTTCAATGGTCAGCGGGGAATGTGGCTATCCCCAGATTGAATGCGAAGTGCTTTTGTCAGCTGCCTCAGTCCTTCGTGACGATGCACTTAGAGGTATGACGCATGGGGGACATTTTGATCCTTGGCATCTAGACAAGGACTCTTATGAGGTGAGCGGTGGCCATTCTATAGGACGTCCTTATATACAGACAGCAATGACATTGCCGATATATGAGACGGCTTAGAGATATACAGGGCCTGCGCTAATCATAAACGGAATGGCTGACGTGGTGGTCCCTTATACCTACGCTCAACGTTATCACGACGTTCTGAAGAATAGTGAGCTGATTCTTATCCCAGGAGAGAATCATACGTATAACTTCAGTCCGGATTATGTGGTTGAAATAGTCTCGGAATGGCTGGTAAAGTACCTGATTAAAAATGAAAGTTAAGGATATACCTTCAAGTCTCCCCAATAATCCTTTACGGAGAAGTTGTTTAAACTAATTTGATTTGTGAAATTTTTAAGGAAAATAACGATAAATACAAGGAAGTTCCACCCCTTCCAACTGGATATTGTGGTGTCGAACCGTGTGAGAACGGCTTTGAACCCATCCAACCGGGCGTTTGTCCTTTCTATTTTCCATCTGTGCCTGTACATCAGCTCGTCATAGACCCATTCCCCGATACATTCCCCCTCCGTTCTTAGGATTTGGACACACATTGGGTACAATGCCGTTGCTCATAAGGGCACTGCAGAGTTCCTTCCCGTCAAATCCGGCATCAAGGTTACAGAAGAGTCCGTCCACGGCAATGCCTGCATTGGCGAGCTGTCCGACGAGTTCTCCGATTCTCTGCTCTATCTCATAGAGGTCAGCATGATTGCCTGTGGCTCGGACATCGCCAGCGGGATTCCCTGATTGTCCGACAGAAAGAGGGCATTGGTAGTACGGCGTTTCTCCCTACCCTGATATTCAGTCTGCCACAGAGGTAAGCTGATGTATAAGGAGAATTAGTTTAAACAACGACTTCTATATCATTGTTTTTTCCCAAATAAAAAGATCGTAGTCCGCTTTAATGATTTAGTCTTTAATATCTTATAATCAGTGTTAATTTTTTTAACACTAATTAACTATTACTTATAGTTATAACTATGAAAAATAGTTATAACTTTGCAGTATAAATTGAAATGTATGGAAAAACTGACTGCTAAAGAAGAAGAAATACTGGAACTGTTCTGGAAGAAAGGTCCGCTGTATGTGAGAGAGATAGTAGAGCTTTATGAGGATCCCAAACCTCATTTCAATACTATCTCCACTATAGTCCGTGCTCTTGAGGAGAAGGGATATGTAGGTCATACCCAGAAAGGTAAGTCGTATCAGTATCATGCACTCATTGCTGAAGAAGACATGGGAAGAAAATCTCTTTCTTCAATAATAGGGAGATATTTCAAGAACTCATATCTTCGTGTAGTTTCTTCGTTTGTGGAAAACGGCAATATCCCGGTAGAAGATCTCAGGCGTCTCCTCGATGAAGTGGAGAATTCACGTAAGGACAAAACAGACTGAATATGGGTGGATTTTTTTCATATACTCTAACCGCTTCGGTTATCATATTGTTGCTGTACCCGGTATTGCATCAAATTGTGAATCGAAGCTCTTATTTCAATTTCAACAGGGTAGTCATAATCTGTTGCTTGCTCCTCTGTCTTTCCATGTCATTTCTTTTTGACGCCAATGTTATAACGTCCACATTGGGCGGGGCTCTTTATAGTAATGATTTGGAAAATAATGTAAATCCACAACTCATCGAGACTGATGCAACGGATTATACTCGACAGAGTAATCCGACAACTACCTTCCCATGGATGTCTATTCTGCTCGTTGTCTATTTCTCGGGGGTATTTGTTCTATTTTGCCGAGAAATAATATCGTTGGTACGACTACTCATAATGATAGTGAGAAGCGAAAAGATTAAAAATGGCAAATATACAATCTGCCGTATTGCCGATAGGCATACAGCTCCTTTC
Source organism: Bacteroides sp. (assembly GCA_014802265.1). GTDB lineage: Bacteria > Bacteroidota > Bacteroidia > Bacteroidales > Muribaculaceae > Lepagella. The sequence continues at coordinate 12,129 of JAAVCP010000097.1, forward strand.
AGTTGGGGCAAATATATTTTCCTTCGAGATTTAGAATTTGATATTACCGATAACATACATATACACGAAAAGGCACATACTGATAGGCGGCATTGGATTGATGTTCTTTTCGCAGACCTTTTCTGTATCATTCTTTGGTATAATCCCTTTGCATGGATGACAAGGCAACTCATGAAGCTAAACCATGAGTTTGAGGCGGACTCGGCTGTAATCAGGTCGGGCATTGACATATACTCTTACCAGCGATTGTTAGTAACAAAGGCAATGGGTATGAGAGTCATGCCGTTATCCAACAGTTTTGCCGCAGATAAAAGAAGTTTCCGAAAGAGAGTGCTGATAATGAGTAAAAAAACTTCTTCAAGAAAGCCGATGATGATTGCTGTTCTTGTTGTTCCTGCACTTATCATATCCGAAGTGATAGTTGCCACTCCGACTTCTGAAAAAATCCTTTCCTATATAGCCGATTATAGTCTTAGCAAAGAACTATTTACACTAAATAATCCTGAGCAAGCAGCCTCTGTAGCACCGGTAGTGAATGAAACGGATGTATGGACAGAAGCACATAAGGAAGATTCCGAAAATTTAATCATGATTCCAAATCCTTTTGAGGATCAGACTGTGTTGGCAGAAATTATCAGACACTCACTTGAAACAATTGAATCCGATAAAAACATAAAAGTAAATATCGAGATTGTAGTGGATGAAGATGGTAACGTCAAGGATGTATTGACGAATGATTCTGACGGAAGCCAAATAGTTGCCGCCATAGAACGACAATTCAATGGTATAAAGTTCAAGCAGATTACCGATAATGGAAGACCGATAGAAGCCCGGTTCGTAATCCCTATTCAACTGGAGAAACAATAATATTATAAATTGCAGATCTCACGTGTCTGGGAGCCAAATCATTGGTTCCCGGTCAATTCCTTACCATTATGAGAAAGGCGTTTTTGACATTGATAATATTCCTTTGCTTTGTGCTTCAATCTTTTAGCCAAAGCAAAATAAGCGGTGTTATCAAAAATACCGACGGTGGCTCTGTGGATTTTGTCAGTGTGATTGCTTCACCGTCTAATGCACCTAAAACGATATTGGCTTCTGCCTTCACCGATGATAACGGCAAGTTCCAAATGTCGGTTAAAAGCGAGTGCGACAGCCTTATTCTCAAAGCGTCGAGTATTGAAATTGCCCCGACACAGATTACAGTGCCAAACCGAACCGATAACTATGAAATCATGGTGGAGAACCGTGCTGTCGAACTGAAAGAGGTTGTCGTAAAGTCAAAGAAAGTTTATTCGCACGGCGATACAATAAATTATAATGTAGGCTCTTTCCTCTCGCAGACAGACCAGTCGATAGCGGATGTTTTGAGGAAAATGCCGGGCATAACAGTGTCTGATGCCGGACAAGTGTCCTATCAGGGCAAACCTATCAAGAATTTCTACATCGAGGGTCTTGACCTTATGAAAGGTCATTATGGTATTGCCACCAACAATATCGACCCAAACAACATCGCCACAGTGCAGGTGTTTGAAAACCATCAGGACATCAAGGCTCTCAAAGGGCTGCGTCCGGAGGAACAGGCGTCAATCAACCTGCGGCTCAAAGAGGGAGTCAAAGGCGTGTTCAACCTCATTGCCACAATCGGAGGGGGATATGGAGATAATGGACTGTGGAACAACTCTGCGATAGCAACATATTTTTGCCGCAACAGCCAGTTTCTCGCCACATACAAGGGCAACAATACCGGCGAGGACTTGTCGCAGGAACTGTATTCCTTCGACAATGATTATTCGCGTACAAGCAATATCTCGACCATCTCCATGCCGTCGGCTCCAGGTATTGACAAGCGTTTCTACTATTTCAACCACTCGCACAACGCCACATTCAACAATGTATATCGCTTAGGCAAATCGGGTGAATTTGGTATCAATACCGCATATCTGAACGACCGCGACACGAGGCAGAGCCATTCGACGACTACCAATTTTCTGCCCGATGGCGGAGCGAACACCGTTGACGAAATGATGAACGGCACAGCCCGTATGCAGAAAGCATACGGTGACCTTACATATATGAACAACGGCGATGAAAACTACCTCAAAGAGCAACTTAAATTTGATTGGAGCAATACCGATGCCGACAGTCGTATTGTAGCCGGAGGCGACAACGTGAGCCAGATCGGTAAGACCCACACATACCGCTTGCTCAATAAATTTCATATGACGCACTGTAATTCCTCGGACCGTGGATTTGAGATTACATCTCTTGTCAACTTGGAGAAACGACCGCACAGCCTGTCTGTTTCTCCTAATCTGTTCCCCGATATTATACCCGACGATATGCTTTATCAACATGTGGATTACCGCAATATATCCACCGAGAACCGCGCGGGATTGCTTTCCGTCTTCAAAGTTGGCAATTTCACATTGCACCCGTCGGCGATAGTCAACTATCATCACAATTCTCTCGATAGCCGACTTGACGTAACGGACAATGACCTGACGCTCGACTATCTCGATGCCGGTGTTGGAGCAGAAGTGATGTTCAGTACCCGCAAAATCCATGCCTCGCTCTACCTACCATTTAAATATCGGCTGTTCCGGCTGAATAACAGACTTGACGGTAACATTACCGACAAAAGCCGTTTCCGGGTAGAGCCTTCGCTTAATTTCACATACAAATTCAATAGCAGCCATAACCTTAAAGCGACAGCAATGCTGAACTACATGACCCCATCGATTGAAACACTCTATCGCGGGCACATACTGACATCTTACCGTGAGTTGTCGGCTTACGATGTAGCAGGACTGTACGAGGGTATGAACCAACATTACTCATTAGGCTATGATTTCAAGAACATTCTTTCAATGAGCTTCGCCGGAGCGGAGGTTTCTTGGAACAGGCAGTCGCCTGAAGTGCTTTACGGCTCCTATTACGACGGTATCGTGCAGCGCACCATCAGCCAACGTACATCGGAGAATGGGGATATGATCTCGGCTAAAATCCATGCAAGCCAGGGGTTCGACTGGCGACGCCTGAAAATCGGAGTCTCGGTTGATTACTCCTATTATGACAGTCCGCTGCTCGTTCAGGACGAGGTGTTGCGCTACTCCGGTAACAGTATAGGAGTGAATGCCGACATCAGCCTGACACCGTTCAAATGGCTGGGCATGACTTATCAAGGCAACTATTCGCAGTCAGCAACACAACAGAAAGGATATGACAGTTTTCCGTGGCTGCGGACAGTAACGAACAAGGCTTCGCTTGATTTTACGATTCCCAGAGGTATTACGCTTAACACATCGCTCTACCATTACAACAACAACTTCAACGACGGCGACAAGTCATTCATTCTACTCAATGCCGAGGCAAAATACACAATAAAGCGTTTCTGCTTTACGCTGTCTTGCGACAATCTCCTCAACCGTAAATCCTATATATATTCCAGCCTGTCGGCTCTCACAGAGTCAAAGGCAATCTATAACATACGCCCTCGCAGTGTGTTACTCAAAATCCGATTCAGAATATTCTAAAAATTTACAGATAATGAAACAGTTAATTCTAATCATCTGTGCCATACTCTGTATAGAAGTATCAGCACAAGAAACATGTTCCCGGATTATCGACAAATCTACTCCTGTCGATACTGCCCGATACAAGGTAACATATTCATTGAAGTATAAATTCCATCCAGATCAAATGGATGCCTTCAATGACACACGGATTGTACAGATTGGGAAACACAGTGTCAAGGACTACAGTGACATTATAAACCACTTTGATTCGGTGGCGACCGAACAAGTCAGACGCGGTGCTGAATCTTATTCCAATGTGTCAGGCAATCCGTGGCCTTTGGAAATCATCAGACCAATTCGAGGTGATAAGGCTGATTTGAAATATCGTCTGTCCGTATCTGCTTTCTTTGTATATTCTGATTCTGTTCCATCGTTGGAATGGAATTTCATCGATGAGGAAACAGACACGATTTTGGGCTATGAGTGTCGTAAAGCAACTACGGAATTTGCCGGACGCAGATACACAGCTTGGTTTACGACTGAGATTCCTTTGCCCTTCGGACCTTACAAATTTGGAGATCTGCCCGGTCTGATTCTAAAAATAGAAGATACTGAGCAACAGTTTGTTTGGGAGGCAATGGGATTTGAGAGCACAAACTCTCCAATAATGGAATACTCATACCGCGACGGTAACGATAAACGATGCTCGACAACCGATGTCGAAAAGACTCTTGTCCGCTATTTCAAGTCCCCGGTAGGCTTTATGATTTCAGAAATGGGTGGTGACAGTGGTAGAGTCCGTATTATGGGCAAAGACGGTAAACTGATGAATAACAATGATGCTACCCAAATGTCAATTCCATATAAACCTCTTGAAATAAAATGAAGATATTACAGATAATGGCACTCACCCTATTCATGTCAGGGTGTGTCAACGCACAGTCAACTACCACAACGGCAAAACTAAAAATATCCGGGGAGCCTTTACCTGTGATAAGGCATGTAACGGACATGAAAGTATCCGGTGATACGTTGCTGTTTGTCTTTGAAAGTGAAGACGGACACGGTCAACGTCTTCTTCGTCGCGCACTTATTGATAAGGTCTATAAAACAATCAATATAAGCGCAAATATGGGTACCCGAGAAGACGGATATTATGCTTCCTATATGCCTTATCCTTTTATCTCCGATAATGGCGCAATCCACGTTGTCGGGCAGGACGATTGCGAAATTTTTACCGTCGAGAACGATACAGCGGTTGTCAGGACACGGCAGTATCTGATGGACGGAAACAGCACTGTGCCTTTTCCCATTTCACATTACGTTCAGGATGTATATACTACTGGTCCGGACAAGTATGTCTTTATCGGACGAGAGCCAAACGGAGGTCGCCAATATGCCATGACCGCCAACCTTACCACATCAAAAATTGATACAGTCAGACAGATTAACATTTCTCGCGAATTACAGTCATGGATGCCTAACGCCGGGGAAATGGTCTATTCTGACAAACACAACCGGCTCGCTTTTGCCTATAAATTTCACCCGGTCATCGAGATATTCGACACCGACGGCAAGACAATCAAATCGGTAAAAATCGGAGAATACACCTTCTACCCGAATACTCTTGAAGAAGCCGACTTCGAGGCTATGAATAGTCTGCACACCGTGGATTTAACATATACCTCCGATTACATATATGGGTTGCATTGGGGTTGTGGGTATTCCGATGCCGACAAATACGCTCCGACCATCTACAAGATAGACTGGAACGGTAAAGTGATCGACCGATATTTCAACATACCATATCCTCTTTACCGCATCGCAGCCCTCGACGATAACCAGCTTATAGGTTGGGACGGCAAGGGATTTGTACTGATTTCTCTGTCTCAATAGGATAGATGCACTTTAAGTGGTCGTACATTTGTACGGATAAATGATTTTGAATAATTTTATCTTCTAATATCAGGTATCACAAGCATAGAATAAGGCAGATAAGTGCCCATGCGGCTTAGTATAAATTAATTTTTACGACTTACTTATAATAAACATGCTTCAGTAGTTTAGTAGATTAAAAATAAAAGCCCTGAAGCAATAAAAGTCTCTGTTTCGGCAAAAAGTATTATCTTTGTAGATTTATCAAACTGCAACAAAGATGAATCCAAATGAAATCAGAGAAATGGCTCTTGTAAACCAACAGAGAGCTAAAAAGGTGCTACAAGACTCAGGCATTGCCGAGATATGGAAAAAACAGGGCTGCCGTGTTAATCTTATAGGATCCCTGCGTATGGGCGTGTTAGCATCTCACCGCGATATCGACCTGCATGTCTATTCTAAAGGAATTACCGAAGAGAGCAGTTTCGCTATTGCTGCCCTCATTGCCCAAAACCCTAACGTTACTGAAATTAAATGTATCAACGGGTTACATACAGACGAACACTGTATTGCCTGGCATATCTTTTATAAGTATGAGAACGAAATCTGGCAATTTGATGTTATCCATATAGAAGAGGGTACTAAGTATGATGGCTATTTTGAAAGAATGGCAGACAGAATAGTGGAAGTCATGACACCGGAACAAAGAGACACAATTATCAGATTGAAATTTGCGACACCTGCCGGCAAAGATTATCATGGAGTGGAATACTATGAAGCAGTTATAGCTGACGGAATCACCGAAATGTCAGATTTTGAAAAATGGGTAGTTAACCACCGGAAGAAACCGTCATACTACTGGATTCCATAATAGGATATATCTATGCCTAACTAAGGAATTCGTTAAATTGTGAAAGTTTCACCGCTATTTGTGCAATATTACAATTAAAATTTTATTGTAATTTTGCAGTAGTAAAATTAATCATCAGATGATTAAGCAATCGCTGACAAATATTTGTAGTATAAAATAAGCAAGACTTATTATACAGGTAAGCATTAGCCAAGCTGCTTGACCATCTGAAAACAAAAAGATAATTAAAAATATTTACGTTATGGAAAAAGTAAAATTAAATAACGGCGTTGAGATGCCGATTATCGGTTACGGAGTCTACCAGGTTGACCCCGCCGAGTGTGAACGTTGCGTAAGCGATGCCCTGAGTGTAGGCTATAAAATGATAGATACTGCCCAGGCATATCATAATGAGGAAGGTGTGGGAGCAGCCATTGCAAAAAGTGGCATTCCTCGTGAGGAACTCTTCCTTGTCTCAAAGGTATGGATTTCCAACTATGGCTATGAGAAAGCTAAAGCCTCTATCGACGAAAGCCTGCGCAAACTTGGCACCGACTATATTGACTTGATGCTGCTCCATCAGCCTTTCTGCGACCGCTATGGTGCTTACCGCGCATTGGAGGAAGCTTACAAGGAAGGGAAACTCCGTGCCATTGGTGTCAGCAACTTCTATCCCGATCACCTGATTGACTTGGCAAACAACGTTGAAATTCCACCTATGGTAAATCAAGTGGAGACCCACGTTTTTAATCAGCAGATTGAAGCGCAGAAATATATGGAGGAACTTGGGTGTCAGATTATGTCTTGGGGTCCCCTTGCTGAAGGGCGCAACAATTTCTTTACCAATCCTGTGCTTGAGGCAATTGGCAAGAAATACAATAAGTCAGTGGCACAGGTAGCTCTCCGTTGGCTCACTCAGCGTGGTGTCATAATTATACCGAAGTCAGTTCACATCGAGCGTATGAAGCAAAATCTCGACATTCTCGACTTCACACTCAGCGATGATGATATGGCTGAGATAGCTAAGCTCGACACCGGCAAGAGTCTTTTCTTTGACCATCACGATCCGGAAGTCGTAAAGATGTTCATGGGTTGGCGTTGATATTTTTTGCTCCAGCCAAACGATACTGAGTCGGCGACATGCCGATATGCTTAGTGCAGTAACGACTGAAATAGCTGACAGATGCGAAATTCATCTCGTCAGCTATTTGCGTTATAGATAGCCGGTTATCTTTGAGATATTCGATTATTATCGAAGAGGCAACCTTATTGATATGGGAGGAGATGCTATGCCCCGTCACCCGCTTTATCGTATCGGAGAGATATTTAGAAGTTACATTAAGTTCATGTGCATAATAAGCCACTTCTCGCTGTGTCTTGGGGCGTCCAGCTTCTATCATAGCGAAAAATTGAGTAGTAAGGTAGCCGACACGGTCAGTGGTCAGAATATTGTCATTGTGTCGTGTGTGAAAGTCAAACAAATCATATATCATTGTCTGCAACAGACTTCCTATCATCTCGCTGTAAAACCGATGGTCAATGTCATCAATCCTGCACCTTATACTTTCCATATCCATACGAAATTTCTCCGCGTTATCTGCACTCACCTCAATTATAGGATTGGAAAATAAGCTGACACATCCCTGAATTGAATAATTATTGGCAGGCAAAAGATTATGAAGGAACTTATCGGGTGCAGCTATATATTCACACTTAAAATCCTTCGACATCTGCTCTACCCTTACAAGACGGGGTTGTGAAAGTATCGCGATCCTATCTTTTGAAATTTCAAAACTCTGCCCATTATAGCACAATACGGCTGAGCCACATCTACACAAAAGATGAACCACACAATCATAAAATGCCGGTGAATTTATCTGCCCCGGATCATTAGAAAATACAATGTAATCATGAAGGTTTGTTTCCATAATTTTAATACGCAATAGTCTGAAAATATAATATTTCCTAATCTCCTACCCTTTCTTATCCCTTTGCAAGTAGGCTTTTAGCCGTTTGATTCCCCTGGCACCGAGAATAGTAAGCCCGCCATACTGTGCAGTTTTTGCAAGTCCGAAAAAGATTACCCACAACACCCCTTTTAATGATGTAGAGATCGGGAGTGCCATCTGTGCAAAAGATATTATATAGAATGGTATGCACATAGCCAACACGATTACACCTGTACGAAACGAAAGTTTCGACAGCCATGATTTGACAGTCACACCCATCCTGCTAAAAAATGTTTTCACGCTCATCTGCTAAATTCGGATAAAGAGAATCGTAATTTATTTTTATATCCTTTATTAAGGAAACGTGAATCTACATTACTTCTTATTTAACTCTCTGTAATAACGGCTACAAATATACGCAAGTCAATCTCGATCCTAACCTTGAGGCTTTCAGACAGGATGTCAAGAATGTAGAAATCAAATATATGGAGGGATTAACCCATAATTCGGAAGTGCGTTTACGTAATATGTCATTAAAATATTAAATATAAATTAGTTATAATAAAGATATACGTATGTTATTTTACGTAATATAGAATTTGTATCTTTATATAATTC
>JAAVCP010000098.1 GCA_014802265.1 Bacteroides sp.
GCTTGAGGGACTCCCCTGACTGTATGCGATAGATTAACTTTAGTTTTTCTTTAGCTGAGTGTTTCATAAGCAAACTGCACTCCAAAAGTTTTTTGTCTAACTTTTGGGGTGCAGTTCACTCAATGGGCAGACCTTCATTGATGACAAAGAACTCTCCCACCGACTCTCGCTCCACCGTCGAACCCTCCAGAACTTCCGCAACGACAACATCCTCCCCTACTACAAAATCGGAGGCAAAGTAATCTACGACGAAGCCGAAATCGAAGCATGGCTTAACTCCAATTATCATCCAAGGTACTAATTTTCAGTGCAAAAATGAGAGAATATTTTGTCATATGGGAAATTATAGCTAAATTTGCGTTTAACATCAAAGTATTGTAATAGGTAAACAAAGCAAGTGAAATGGAATCACAGAAGATAAATAGGATAAAAGTTGCGTTAGTTGAGAACGGCAAAACCGGTAAATGGCTTGCTGCACAGGTCGGTAAAAATGAAGCTACGGTTTCCCGGTGGTGTTCCAACAAAATGCAACCCTCCCTTGATACGCTTGTGAGAATTTCAGAATTACTTGACATTGATGTTAAAGACTTGATCGTAAGCAATAAAGCATAGTTATGGACAAGAAAGAAATATTTAACAAAATAGAATATGTAGTGGCGTGCGTCGGAGCTTTCGCACAGCGATTTAACCTCTCCAATATGCAGGCTTACGCATATCTGCGCCGTTTCACCGGCATTGATTTCCTTCTCGACTGCTATGCCGCCGAACATACCCTCTCCATCGACGATGCCGTCTCAGACCTACAAGTCATTTGCCAACGGGAAGGAGGTCGGATATGAAACGACTCTATCACGGCTCAAATGTAGCCGTTGAGCAAATTGACCTCTCTCGCAGTAAGCGTGGCAAGGATTTCGGAAAAGGTTTCTATCTCAATGCAAATCGCGACCAAGCTATGGATATGGCAGCTCGAACAACACGATTTCTCAACGAAGGGACTCCAACTTTATCCTGTTTTGAATTTGATGAAGACGAAGCCATAAAGAATGAGCTGAACATAAAGGTCTTTCCTGACTACTCCGAAAAGTGGGCGGAATTTGTCGTGATGAACCGAAAGAATAACTCCGATGTTCCGGCTCATCCTTATGATATTGTTATAGGACCTATTGCCGACGATACGGTTGGTGTTCAGATTCGCCGTTTCATAATGGGCTATATGTCGGCTTCAGTATTGGTTGAAGAACTGAGATTTAAGGGTGACCATGCTGTCCAATACTTCTTTGGCACCCCAAAAGCCGTAAACCTCTTAAAACGCATTGATCTATGACACAAGACATACAGTTTCAAATAGAATGCCTTGCGGCTGAACTCGCTGAAATGCTTATGGCAGAATATGGGTGGGACATACACCGCGCCCTTGACGAACTATATTCATCAACCACGTTCGCCAAGCTCAACGATCCCGAATGCGGACTCTATTATCAGGGCGCTGTCTATATATTCCAATTCCTCAAATCCGAAATAGAAACCGGCAAAGTCGCGTAATAATATGGCAAAGAAGTCAAAACACAGCATAGAAGAAAAGGTTGAAGATTGGTGTAAGCACCAACTTTCGGCCACTCGTTACTATACAAAGACCGAGGAGATTAACCATGAAATTGGCAATGCACTGCGTAAAGCTCCAAGTAAAAAAGGTGGTGATGGCAGGAACTTTCCCGATATTCAGTGCTTCATCGAAACCCCTCAGATGGAGCATATACCGGTTATGATTGAGGTTAAAGGCTGTAAAGGTGATTTAATCAAATGTAATGAACATGGAGAAATCCTAAACACTAATGCAAAAGGCGAACCGCTATATACCAATATAGCAGGCTTTGCCGTCAATGGTGCTGTTCATTATGCTAAAGCCATTCTTGACTATACAGAATCTTATGATAAAGTTATCGCTGTTGGCGTTAACGGATTTTATCTTGTTGACGGCACAATCAAATATGAGATTGGCGCTTACTATGTAAGCAAAAATAATCTTTTTGTTCCTAAAAAGATTTCCGAATATACTGATCTTTCATTTCTTCTTCCCGAAAACTTAGACCAACTTCTCAACAATATCACAGACCTTTCCTTGACGGAAGAAGAAATTGAAGCGAAGAAACTTCAACTCGAAGATGATATAGAGCGTAAACTCAAGGAGATTAACCAGAAACTACACGACGAGCAAGATATCGTCGTAGGTTCTCGTGTTAAACTTATTGCAGGTTTGGTAATGGCGGGTCTCGGCGTTAAGGGTAAAGTTAGCCCTCTTAAAGTTGACGATTTGAGAGGGGAACTCGGCTCGCAGATAAACGACGGCGCAATCATCATGAGTCGTATTTCCGAATATCTACAAGCTAAAGACCTCCCAACCGAAAAAAGATTGATTATTGAAACCGAACTTAAGGGCGTATTCAACAACAGTTCGCTTTACCGCCCAATAAATGGTGAGAGCAAACTTCACACAACGTATGCCGATGTAAAGGCCAATATCATTCCGTTCCTTACCGGAGAACTACATAATTTGGACTTTACAGGGCGAATGTTTAATGTCCTCAATGCATGGGTAGATGTCCCCGATGGAGATAAGAATGATGTAGTTCTTACCCCTCGCTATGTTACAGAGCTTATGGCTAAACTCTGTAACGTTAATATGAATAGTTACGTGTGGGACTTTGCCACTGGCTCTGGAGGTTTCCTTATTTCGGCAATGCACGAGATGATTGCTGATGCTAAAGATAAAATCAAGAGTCCGGCAGAACAAGAAGCTAAAATCGCCAAGATAAAAATGGAACAACTTCTCGGCATCGAGAAATTGTCGGAAATTTATATGTTGGCTGTCCTTAACATGATTCTCATGAAGGATGGTAGCGCAAATATAATCAAAGGAAACTCGCTCACTGAATTTGAAGGTACTTACGAACAAGGCAAACTCAAAGGCGAAGAATTTCCAGCTAACGTCTTTCTTCTCAATCCTCCATATTCAGCCGAGGGAAAAGGCTTCATATTCGTAGAGAAAGCATTATCCTTGATGAATCACGGAGGTATGGCTGCAGTGTTGATTCAGGAAAATGCCGGCAGCGGTAATGGAACACCCTATACCGAAAATATTCTGAAAAACAACACCCTTGTTGCTTCTATACGTATGAGCGATATTTTCTGCGGCAAAGCGAGTGTTCAAACCGCTATATACGTTTTTCGTGTTGGGGAACCGCATAGCACCGAATCAATCGTTAAATTCATAGATTTTTCAAATGACGGTTACACTCGTCAGAACCGTAAAAAATCAAGTCAAAGTGTCAATCTTCGTGATACCGACCACGCAAAAGAACGGTATGCTGAGGTTGTGAAACTCGTTCGTCATGGTAAAGGTCTTAACAACGGCAACCTCCACTACTTCGTTGATGGCGAAACTTATTTTGAAGACCATATCACATTAGACGGTAACGATTGGACTGTTCAACAGCATCGACAAATCAATGTCATACCATCTATCGAAGATTTCCAGAAAGTAGTCAAAGACTACCTTTCGTGGCGCGTAAGTGAGGTGCTTAAAAATGAAGGAGATGTAGGCTTGGGAAAACAGTAAGCCCTCGGTCATGGCCTGATCCCGAGGGCGGCTACAAACACTTTACAATAGGGTCTATTCTTCAAGCAACCTCTGGCGATGTCGATATTCAAAACAAGGACATTGACGGCGTCGGCGAATATTTCATAAACTCCGGTATCACAAACCAAGGTATCAAAGGCAGAACAAGTAGATTAGCACGAGTTTTCCCCGGAAATACAATAACTATCGATTTCTTTGGGAATGCTTACTATCGGTCATTCCCTTATAAATTAGCAACCCACAATCATGTATTTTCATTCTCTGGCTCTATCATAAAGAATGAAAAAGTTGGATTATTTTTGGTTGCTCAAATGGGCTATCTTACTAAATTGTTTGCCTATAATGAAATGGCTACAATACCCAAGCTATACGAGTGTGTCATATCTATACCTATTGGAGCAGATGGGGAGATAGACTATAACTTTATGGAGTCGCGTATACGCGAACTCGAAGAGTCGCGTATACGCGAACTCGAAGAGTCGCGTATACGCGAACTCGAAGCCTACCTCTACGAGGCAGGCTTCGACAACTGCGAACTTTCTCAATCTGAGGCAGAAGCACTTTCTCTCTTTAAGACCGGCAAAATCGAGTGGAAACACTTCAAAATGGGAACTCTGTATGATAAACTTGAGTTAAAAAACAAAGCGTTTGACAAGAGAAGAGATACCTCCACAACTCCCAATGAAAAGTTCACTATCCCCTTGGTCAATGCTAAACACGGCGACAACGGCATAATGTATTATGGCAAATCGGACATCTTTGATTCTTCTGAAATGACAATTGACATTGTACAGAATGGAGCAATAGCCACTGGGAATGTTTACGCGCAACCCCAAAGGACGGGAGTGTTGTGGGACGCTTATTTAATTAAAGCGAAAACACACAACGACACAGTGAACTCACTCCTCTTTATAGCTTGCACCATACAAAAGTCCATCAAATCAATCTTTAGCTACGATAAGAAAGCAACTTGGAATCGTGTAAAGCACGAATCAATTCCACTTCCGGTTGATTTATCGGGTGAGATTGATTACTCTCTGATTGAGACTTTCGTCTCTGCCATTAAGAAAAAGGCAATACAATCATTAAAAGAGTTTATCGCACAGGAGCATAACGCATATCTGTCTGTTACAATATGATTTATCTATATTACTCTGTCGGGAAAAGAATTGCTGACCCATGCAGGAAGCATATCGCCAGAAGTGGCAAAGCTGAAAGCCGACATTTAAACTAAGATAAGAGCATATTTTCCCTTACCCGGTTCAGTACGAATCGGGGAAATTTTTATAGTTGTATTTCAGGAAGTTATCCTTTTCTTAAAACTACATTTTTTTATTTTGGGTATAAAAAGCGAAAAATTGAC
>JAAVCP010000099.1 GCA_014802265.1 Bacteroides sp.
AACTTCCAGGCTGTCTGGGATTGCGTCGTTCCGTTTCTGGCAGAATGATATTATAATACTGACGTTTTTTATCGCCCCGGGCAATGATATAGCTGTAACCGGGGCGATTTCTATTAAATATTGCACAGGATCTTATTTATATAAGTTTGGAGGATATGGAGTTCGAGGCAAGGGCGATACAGAGGCGGAAAGGCTTATGAACGACGCTCGTATGCTCCAGGAATTGGGATGCTTTGCTGTTGTGCTTGAAAAAATTCCGGCAAAATTGGCGGCCCATGTTACACAAGCTCTCACTATACCTACAATCGGTATCGGGCTCGCTCTGATACCGATGGACAGGTTCTGGTTGTTCAGGATATGCTTGGAATGAATGAAGGATTCAAGCCCAAGTTCATGCTATTTCGGGCATATCGGGGAAACCATCACCGGTTCTGTGGCGGACTACGTAGGGCAAGTAAAGAATATTACTTATCCGTCTTCTGATGAAAGTTATTAAAACACTGCGGTGAAAACATAGTGTGACACGAAACCTATAATAACGCGCAGGTAAAAATCATGGTATTTTGCTGTTAAAGTTAAATATCGATTTATTAGTAAATATCTAATCAGATGATATGTTGTAATTAAAGACTAATTTCAAGGTAGATAAAACCAAGTGCATTAAATGCGGAAAGTGCATCAACACATGTTCAGGATTAGTATTGAAATGGGGTGATGACGGTTATCCCGAGATGATTCCTTTTGAACGGTTCGGATGGAGGGGGTGCTGGAGATGTCAGCATTGTCTTGCAGTATGCCCACAGGGTGCCATATCAATTTTCGGGAAAAAGCCGGAGGATTCTTTACCACCGGTGCCGGAGCAAATGGGTGAATACATGGAAAGGCTTGTCACCAACCGCAGGTCATGTCGCAGGTTTCTTGCAGAGAATGTGGATCCTGCGATAATAACAAGTATTCTTTCCGCAATGGAGGCTGTCCCTACGGGTGGAAATTCAATGGGGGTTGAATATACTGTGATCGATGACATAGCCCGGGTTGACGAAATATGGCAGGAAGCCTACAACGTGATGGAACAGAAAGCCTCGAAGCATATCTACACGCATAGTTTCAGCGACTTTTTCTATAAGAAAATGAAAGAATCCGAGGCAAGCCTTCGGAAAGATGATATGCTGTTCTGTGGCGCTCCTCACTTATTTATAGCCCACGAGAAATGTGTCGGGAAATGGGCTGAAGACAGCAAGGCTAATTGTATTCTTGCTACTGCCTATTTTGAATTGTTATGCAATGCACACGGCTTGGGTACCGTTATAATGAGCTATAGCTCGGAAGTGCTTAACGAGCTTGCACCAAATGCTCGTGAAATGCTTGGAATACCCAAAGATCACTATACTGGCCTAATCGTAGGTTTCGGCTATCCTGAGATAAAATATGCAAGAGGGGTGCAGAAAGAGCGTAAAGGAAAAATACACCGTTACTCTCAGATTAAAACCTCTAAATAAAAATCGGTGTGCCAAAATCAAGGTTTTGACACACCGATTTGTTTCAGAATATCACTTAAATCGCATTGCCCATTTGATACGCCTTTTCCAATGAAGGATGTCCTTCAATCTCTCCCGGTTTATCCACACCTCCGGCAAAGACTGTACCGGCAAGATGGGCTCTTTCAAAGCAGTCCAGCCAGCCTTGGACAGCGACTATGGGCTTTTGTATGGCGTCCGGGTCTGATGATTCCGCACTGGTCAGAAGATATACATCAGTAAACTTATAATCTCCGTGATAGAGCGGATTTGCACGGTCAATGAGCGTCTTCAACTGACCGCTGATCCCGTAATAGTAAATGGGTGTAGCCAATACAACGACATCCGCATCATGTATTTTACCTACTATCTCCGGCGCATCATCCTTTATGACACATTTACCTGTCTTAAAACAGCTCAGGCATCCTATGCAGAATTTCAGATCTTTTCCTCTAAGACTGACCATTTCCACATTGTTTCCTGCCTCCTTTGCTCCTCGGGCAAAAGCATCTGCCAGAATATGAGAATTGCTTACAGGACGCAGACTTGATGATATTATCAATACATTCTTCATGTTTTCCTTTTAGGGGTTACTTTATCACTTATTCTTCAGGATATTGATGGATTGCTGAGGGCGGAGGAGATCATTTACTTTCCTTTCTGAACACTTTACGTCGGCTTTAAGGGTCGCGCGGATATCTTGTGAAGATGCTCCGATTTCAAACCCGTATTCGCCCGGGCTTACTACCCATGCTGAAGACTCTTCATCAAAGAATGCCAAATCTTCAGCCGCTACTTTCATGGTTACGGTTTCGCTTTCACCCGGATTCAGGAGTTTTGTCTTTGCGAATGCTTTCAAGACCTTTTTCGGCTGATTCAGTTTCTTTGCATCCGGCGACGCGACATATAGCTGAACAACCTCTTTTCCGGCAACCTTTCCGCTGTTTGATACATCGACCTTAACAATATAGTTTTTCCCATCGAAATCAATCGAGCCGTTGGTGTAGCGGAATGTCGTGTAGGAAAGTCCGTATCCGAACGGATATGATACCGGGACTCCGAAAGTGTCGAAATAGCGGTAGCCAACATATATGTCATCCTCGTATAGTGTATAGTCAACATTTCGGACATTTTCCCTCTTGCGATCAAAATCAAGGAAATTAGTGACGTCTGCGGCTACATCGATAGGAAAGTCTATTGACGAATAGGGATCAGTAACTTTTAACGGGAAGGTCATCGTGAGTTTTCCTGACGGATTGACTTTTCCACTAAGAATATCGGCGACACTGTTGCCTCCCTCCTGACCGCCTTGCCATGCAAGCAGGATAGCATCAGGCTTCATCTTCCATGAAGCGGTTTCCATCGCTCCGCCCACGTTAAGAATCATGACGACAGGCTTGCCGTTCTCCCTGAAAATTTTAGAGACATTTGCTATCAATGCAGACATTTTGGGAGAAAGGTTGAAGTTGTCAGTTGTACGGTCGACAAATTCACCTGAATATCTTCCTATAGTGATTATGGCGGCGTCGTTGACCGATGCGAATGCCTTGATCCGCTCCGCGTCAAAGTCCAATTCCTCAGGACGTGTCGGTGGTAGCCATTTTGAGAACGCATTGGTGTCGGCGACTACCGGACGTGCTTTCTCCTCAGCAATATGTTTGTCATATATCGCCTTCAAGTCGGAATCCGACTTATACCCTGCATTTTCAAGCCCGTCAAGAAGCGACACGGTATAGGATCCATTTACATTTCCCGAACCTGTGCCTCCGGGAATAAAATCGTATGAAGTCACACCAAAGAGGGCTATGTTCTTTATTTTGCTGCCAAACGGCAACGCATCATTGTCATTTTTCAGTAGGATCATACCTTCTGTCGCACTTTGGCGGGTAATCTCGGCATGAGCCTTTAAATCCGGATTGTTGGAATACTTGTATCCCTTGAATCTCGGAGTCTTTACTATAAGCTCAAGTATGCGCTTGACATTGCGGTCGATGTCCTCCATTGGTAGTGTTCCGTTGCTCACTGCCTCAATGATATCATCATACTGCTTGCCATAGCCAGGCTGAATCATGTCATTACCTGCGCTGACAATAGCGGGTGCGCTTTTGCCGCCATACCAGTCGGTCATTACAGTACCATCATATCCCCATTCGTCCCTCAGCACACTGGTCACGAGTTCTTTGTTTTCAGGTGCGTATATGCCGTTGACAAGATTATATGAGGTCATAAGAGTCCATGGCTTAGCTTCCTTTACCGCTATCTCAAACCCTTTGAGGTATATCTCCCTCAGTGCGCGTTGAGATATGATGGCATCCACCGCAGTACGGTTCGTCTCCTGATTGTTAGCCACAAAGTGCTTGACCGAAGTTCCCACATCATTCTTCTGAATACCCCTTACGTATGCGGATGCGATTTTTCCACTTACCAGCGGGTCTTCCGAATAATATTCAAAATTACGACCATTCAGGGGATGCCGCTGAATATTCATGCCAGGCGCAAGCAACACGTCAACACCGTATTCAAGCACCTCATTGCCGATGGCGTTGCCTATTCGCTCTACCAGATCGACATTCCATGTCGATGCAAGCAAAGTACCAATCGGGAAGTGTGTGGCATAATACGTGGAAGTGTCGTATTCCCTTGTCGGGTCGATTCTAAGTCCTGCCGGGCCGTCCGCAAGTACTATTGACGGAATTCCGAGGCGTGGAATGGCAGAGGTGGTTCCTGCCGCTCCCGGCACGATATTCTCGGTTTTGCCTACAACAGCTGATGGTATCTCGGAATCCAGATCTCCACCTGTGCCAATCATCAGATGTACCTTTTCCTCCAAGGTCATGGCATTGATAACCTCATCAATGGAGTTCTTGCCCAGCTGAGGTATCTTGTCTGAACACCCTGTTGCCATAATGCCTGTCAACATAATAACATGAGATAATTACATTTATATTGGTGATATGATGTTATCGACTGATTCAGACAGTTAATCCAAAGTGACTTTCCTTCTGGCAAAATCGACCATGCCGTCCAACCATGCCTGAAAACCTACGAGCAATGCTGCCGAATGGATTTTAGCAAGTTCTGCGGCAGGTTTCCCTGTTTCCGACTCCTGTGTTAGAATACGAACTCTTCCGTCAGGCAGATTCTCAAAAAGGAAACCGTGCAGAGCATCAAATCTGGTGTTCTCGTCACCGGGAACCCAGCCATGCCATGATAGACGTCCGGGGCGGTCTTTGGCTGGTTCGACAAACTCAACGACCTCGGCCGTTACATCCCAGCCAATGATGTTGAACGAAAACTTTGTTCCTTCTTTGAGTTCAGGTTTTTCATCACTTCCGTTGAGTTTGACATCACTTGCCCCATCATAATACTCGTGCCATATATGGGCATGAGTTAGATAAGGGAAAACTTCTTCGGCAGTAAGTCCTGCCACATAGGTTTCGGCCGACACGAAATTGTCGGTAAACCCTGGAGTAAATTCTTTAGGCCAATGTATTGCTTCCATATAAATTTTATTTATGATTTAAAATTATAACATCGGACAAAGGATAAAGTTCTTTATTTATACTCCTAAAAATCAACCAACTACACTCACAAAACTTTTTATTGGTATTAAGAATAGTGACTACAGATTCTTGCATGTAAATAAACTCTTGAAAATCATTATTTGCGATAAATAGGTTAGTAAATAATATAATTATTACTATTACGACCTATAATTTTTGTATGAATACAAGATGCCGCCTGTGGCGGCCGAAAATTTGAACAAAAATCGCTCCCTCCATGCTTTTGGATGGATTTGCAAGTTTGATAGCGAATGAGGGTTCTGCGATGCACCGCTCCTGCAACATCTGTTGCATAACCGCTAATGCTGAGTCATTTGATTTCATTGTAGCTATAGTCGTAATTTTTAGAGGGTTATTAACCAATAGATTATCATTAGGGCGGTTACGATTGAGATTACCCAACCCACGCCTCGGAATATCGGTCTGATGAACGCCCACAACGCCAATCCGATGATTGAGCCGATAAGAATTGCTATCCACTTGGCAACCCTTTTTATGCGGTTGAGACTGGAGATGGATGCTTTGCCTCGTCTGACTGATATGTTGTTGTTCGTTTTCATCGTGCGACATTTTTTTATGCGTCTATCGACTATCGAAGTTTTGCTTGCTCGTTGAAAGTATGGCGTGCGGAGG